>JBOHFF010000041.1:0-27955 GCA_050699515.1 Pseudonocardiaceae bacterium | reverse complement strand
GCATTCAGCGGGCTGAGCGGGGTTATGGACGGGCAGCTAACCCCGCTCAGCCCGCTGAATGCGGCAAGCGGGGGCGTTCGATCAAGGGCAGGGAGCGGAGTTGACGTTCGAGGTGCCATTGCAGGTGGGCAGCAACCAGGCCGCTGGCCTCGCGACAGATCCCAGCCGGGGCGTGCTCGGCGAGCGGCCAGTTCCCGTGCATGAGGGCGTCGAGCAGATCCAGGGTCTGGGACGACGGGGTGGCCGCGCCGGCTGGACGGCACCCGCGACAGACGGCGCCGCCGGCGGGGACGCTGAACGCCGGGTGTGGGCCCGGTAGCCCGCATCGGGCGCATTCGGTGAGCGCGGGCGCCCACCCGGCGGCAGCCATCGCACGGAGCAGGAACGCATCGAGCACCAGCGAGGTATGCCGCTGCCCCTCAGCCAGCGCTCGCAGCGCGCCCACCACCAGCAGGTACAGCCGCAGCGTCGGCTCGCCCTCGGCGCCGGCCAGCCGCTCGGCGGTCTCCAGCACCGCGCAGCCGGTGGTGTAGCGGCCGTAGTCACCGACCAGCCGGGCACCGAAGCCGTCCACGGTCTCGACCTGGGTGACGATGTCCAGCGTCCGCCCGCGGTAGAACTGCACGTCGACGTGCCCGAACGGCTCCAGCCGAGCGCCGAACCTGGACGAGGTACGCCGCACCCCCTTGGCTACAGCGCGCACCGGCCCGTGCCGGCGGGTCAGCAGCGTGATGATGCGATCGGCTTCACCCAGCTTCTGCACCCGCAGCACCACTCCGGTGTCGCGGTACAGGCTCACCCACCTATCGTCGCACCTCCCCGACCGGAATCGGTCGGGACTCGCGCAGCGCAAGCAGCGCGGCACCACCGAGATCGAAAGCTGACGTTTTCAGAAACCGAGGCGGCGTAGCTGCTTGGGGTCGCGCTGCCAATCTTTGGCAACTTTCACGTGCAGGTCCAGGTAGACCGAGGTGCCCAGCAGAGCCTCGATGTGCGACCGCGCGCGGCTGCCGACCTCTTTGAGCCGCTGGCCGCCGCGTCCGATCACGATCGCCTTCTGGCTGTCCCGCTCGACGTAGAGGTTCGCGTAGACCTCCAGCAGGTCAGCCCGGCCCTCGCGCGGGATCATCTCCTCCACGACGACGGCCAGCGAGTGCGGCAGCTCGTCGCGCACGCCTTCCAGGGCCGCTTCCCGCACCAGCTCGGCGACCAGCGTCTGCTCCGGCTCGTCGGTGAGCTCGCCGCTGGGATACAGCGGCGGTGACTCGGGCATCCGGGCCAGCAGCAGATCAGCGAGCAACCCCACCTGGAACCCGTCGACCGCGGACACCGGCACCAGCTCGGCGAACTCACCGATGCCGGCGCAGCGGGCCAGCTCGGCCAGCCCGGCGAGCTGCTCGGCCACCCGCTGCGGGGCCACCAGGTCGGTCTTGGTCACCACGGCGAACACCGGGGTGCGCTGCGACAGCGCGGCCAGCTCGCCGGCGATGAACCGGTCTCCGGTCCCGATCGCGGCATCGGCGGGCACGCACAACCCGATCGCGTCCACCTCCGACCAGGTCGCCCGGACCAAGTTGTTGAGCCGCTCGCCCAGCAGCGTGCGGGGCCGGTGCAGGCCGGGGGTATCGACCAGCACGAGCTGCCCGTCGGGCTGGTGCACGATGCCGCGGATGGTGTGCCGGGTGGTCTGCGGCCGGCTGGAGGTGATCGCCACCTTCTGCCCCACCAACGCGTTGGTCAACGTCGACTTGCCGACGTTGGGCCTGCCCACCAGGCAGGCAAAACCGGCCCGGAAGGGCGTCTCGGCAGGTATGGCCATCACTACCCTCCCGCGTGCAGCACGTCATGGACCGCGCCGCGCTGGTCGACCAGCAGCACCGGCGCGGTGGGCCCGAGCTCGCGGACCGCGGCCAACGACGCCGCATCCACCGATCCAGTCACCACGGCAGCCGCTTCCAGGCCGCTCGCCCCGCTGGCCACCGCCGCGGCCACCGCCACCTGCAGCGCGGTCAGCGCCAGCGAGGGCAGCGCGACGGTGACACCGGTGTAGGTGCGGCCGTCGGTGTCCCGCACTGCGGCACCCTCCGGCGCACCGGTGCGGGCCAGCGCTGAGCGTGCCAGCGTCACGATCTTGGCGTCCTCCGGGTCGAGCTCAGGCACGGGTGTCGCTCGCTTCCTGCGGCGGGTCAGCCGCGGCTGGGTCCAGGCGGGCGACGGGATCGGATCGAGCGGGCACCCGAGACGCGATCACGGTGGTGATCCGCAGCCGCCCGCGACGATCGTTACCGCCCTCGGCTCGCAACCGAAGGCCCGCGACGTCGGCCTCGGCGCCGGGCACCGGCACCCGGCCCAGTCGCTGCGCCAGCAGGCCACCGACAGTTTCCACATCGGTGTCCTGCAGGTCCACCGCGAACAGCTCACCCAGATCGATCACCGGCAGCCGGCTGATCACCCGCACCCTACCGTCCCCGAGGTCCTCGATCGGCGGCCGCGCCTCGGTATCGGACTCGTCGGTGATCTCGCCGACGATCTCCTCGAGGATATCCTCGATCGTGAGCAGGCCAGCGGTACCACCGTACTCGTCGACGAGTACGGCCATGTGATTGCGCGAGACCTGCATCTCCTTGAGCAGCCCGGTGAGCAGCTTGGAGTCCGGCACGAAGGTCGCGGGCCGCATCACCTCACCGACGGCGCCACCATCGGCTACCTCAGGCACCGTCCGCGCGACCAGGTCCTTGAGGTGCACGACACCGACGATGTCATCGACGCTCTCCGCGATCACCGGAATCCGGGAGAATCCGGAGCGCAGGCACAACGCCACGGCCTGGCGCACCGACTTGTCCTGCTCTATCCAGACGATCTCGGTGCGGGGCACCATCACCTCGCGGGCGACGGTGTCCCCGAGCTCGAACACGGAGTGGATCATCTCGGCCTCGCCGGCCTCGACCACACCGCGCTGACCTGCCATGTCGACCAGCTCGCGGAGCTCGACCTCGGAGGTGAACGGCCCTTCGCGGAAACCGCGCCCCGGCGTGATCGCGTTCCCCACAACGATGAGCAGCCGCGACAGCGGACCCAGCACCCGTCCCAGCACCCGCACCGGTCCGGCCGCCAAGAGACCGACGGCGTAGGGGTGCTGACGCCCGATGGTCCGCGGCCCCACCCCGACGACGACGTAGGTGACCACCACCATCACCAGCCCGGCGATCAGGACGGCCAGCCAAGTGGGCGACCACGAGCGCAGCGCCGCCACGGTGACCAGCACCGTGGCGCTCAGCTCACAGCTCAACCGCAGCAACAGCAGCAGGTTGATGTGCCGGGGACGATCGGCGACGATGAGCGCGAGCGCGCGGGCACCGAACCGGCCGGAGCGGACCAGCGCGTCGACCCTGGCCCGCGACACCGTGCCCAGCGCGGCGTCGGCGGCCGCGAACCCCCCGGCGGCCACCACGAGGGTGGCGGCCAGCATGAGCAGCGCAACCGGCGACGTCTGCACTACAAGGACCGGTGGGCTATCTCTGGGGGCCGGAGTCCTCCGGCCCGTCCAGCCCGACCACCCCGAGCAGCCGGGTGTCCGCATCCCGCTGGGCGATCCGGCGCCGGGCCGCTCGACCGGCGCGCCGGAACTCCTCGAGAATCCGGTCCTGCAGGGCGAACATCTCACGCTCCTCGGCGGGCTCGGCATGGTCGTAGCCCAGCAGGTGCAGCACGCCGTGCACGGTGAGCAGCTGTAGCTCATCGAGCACCGAGTGGCCCGCTGCGGCGGCCTGTTCCGTGGCGACCTCTGGGCACAGCACGATGTCACCGAGCAGCTCCGGGCCTCCGGGTGGACCGTCCGGCCGGCCACCCGCCAGCGCGCCACCCTCGGCTGCCTCGTCCATCGGGAAGGCCATCACGTCGGTGGGCCCAGGCAGGTCCATCCACCGCTGGTGCAGGTCGGCCATCTCCCGGCTGCCGACCAGCAGCATGGACAGCTCAGCCAACGGGCTGACGCCCAACTGGTCCATCGCGAAACGCGCTGCCGCCGCGATCGAGGCCTCGGCGACCGCGGTGCCGGACTCGTTGGCGATCTCGATACCCATCGCTCGCCTCACCGCCTCTGGCGGCGGTCGCGACGATTGGGCACCGGGCGGGCTCCGGTGCCGTCCTGGACGGCATCCCACCGCGCGTAGGCGTCGACGATGTCGGTGACCAGCCGATGCCGGACCACGTCGGCGCTGGAGAGCTGCGCGAAGTGCACATCGCCCACACCGTCGAGGATGTGCTGCACGATGCGCAGCCCCGAGACCTGGCCACCGGGCAGGTCGATCTGCGTGACGTCACCGGTGACCACGACCTTGGAGCCGAAGCCGAGCCGGGTCAGGAACATCTTCATCTGCTCCGGGGTGGTGTTCTGTGCCTCGTCGAGAATGATGAAGGCGTCATTGAGGGTGCGACCGCGCATGTAGGCCAGCGGGGCGACCTCGATGGTCCCGGCGGCCATCAATTTGGGAATGGACTCCGGGTCGAGCATGTCGTGCAGCGCATCGTACAACGGGCGCAGATAGGGGTCGATCTTCTCGTACAGGGTGCCGGGCAGGAAACCCAACCGCTCCCCCGCTTCGACCGCCGGCCGGGTGAGGATGATCCGGTTGACCTGCTTGGCCTGCAACGCCTGCACTGCCTTGGCCATCGCCAGGTAGGTCTTGCCGGTGCCGGCAGGGCCGATACCGAACACGATCGTGTAGCTATCGATCGCGTCGACGTAGCGCTTCTGGTTGAGCGTCTTGGGCCGGATGGTACGACCGCGCCGGGACAAGATGTCCAGGCTGAGCACCTCGGCGGGGGACTCCGCGCCGCCCTGGGCGAGCATCCCCAGGGTCGCCCGGACCGCGTCCGGGCCGAACTCCTGGCCGCGACAAGCCAGGACGATCAGCTGGCCGAATGCCTGCTCGGCGAGCGCCACCTCCGCCGACGTGCCCGAGAGGGTGACCTCGTTGCCGCGTACGTGCACGTCAGCGGCGAGCAGGTCTTCGATCACCTTCAGGTTCTCGTCGCGAGATCCCAGCAGGGTCAGCACCGCGGAGTTCGGGATCACGATCTTCGACTGGACGGGTTCGGGCTGTGTCGTCTCCGCACCGGATGGAGCGGCGCCCTCCGCTGGGGTAGGGGTCACGTGGTCGCGGATCCTACTTCCTGCGCGCTCGCGCATCACGAATCAACCTGCAGCACAGATGCTAGCCGCAGACCTCAGTCCACGGGGCTCGGATTCGCGCGACCGCGAGAGAATCCCGACATCGGAAGTGGATGCCGCGCCGCGGCGGAAACTGGGGGCTGTCCCGCCGCGGCGCAGCGCCGCCGGACCGAGGGGGGAGGTGCCCGGCGGAGTCTGTGGAGCGCTTGCGAGGCCCGAATGACCATTTACTCAATCAGGTGGTTCTTCCGACCTTGCACACTTAATGTAAGGCTTTCGGGGACCATGTGCTCCAAATGTCACCTGAATGACGCAGGGCCCACCGTTGTGAGAGAGCTCCAATTGCACCGAGAGCTACTGATCCGGCACTCGAAGAACGCAATACCCCCGGACCGAGCCGCACTGGCCTGCCGCCGGCCGCGGTCAGCGCGGTCAGTTCGGCCTCGGTGATGCCCCCCTCGGGTCCGACGACCAGCACCAGCTCTCCCGCAGCGGGCAACAGCACCGAGGACAGGATCTCGCAGGCGCTCTCGTGCAGCACCAGACATCCCGCCGCCGCGGCGCAGCGCTGCTCGAGCGCTGCGGTGCTCACCGGCTCAGCCACCTGGGGGACCCAGCCTCGGCGGGACTGCTTGGCGGCCTCACGAGCCGTTTCCCGCCAGCGGGCCAGTGCCTTGGCCCCCCGTGGCCCGCAGTCCCAGCGGGCCACACATCGGGCCGCCCGCCAGGGCAGGACCGCATCTACCCCGGCCTCGACGGCCAGCTCCACCGCCAGCTCCGCACGCTCGCCCTTGACCAGCGCCTGGGCTAGCGTCACGCGCAAGGCCGGCGCCGGTTCGCTGCCCCGCCGCAACACCCGCAACCGCAGCCGGTCCCGACCGGTCTCGAGCACCTCGCACAGGGCCAGCTCACCACCGCCATCGGTGAGTGTCAGACGCTCGCCGGTACGCATCCTGCGCACCGTCGCGGCGTGCCTGCCCTCCGGTCCATCCAGCGGTATCTCTGCACCCTCCGGCGGGAGCGGCCCGGCGAGGAACATCGGCAGGCTGCTCACCGGCGCTCCTCAGCGTCCGCCCAAGGAGTCCCGCAGCCGGGAGAACAGACCGCCGGCACGGCCGTTGGCCGTCAGCTCGGCCTGCTCCTCACCACGCAGCAGGGCCAGCTCGCGCAACAACTCGATCTGCCGGGGGTCCAGCCGCGTCGGAGTGACGACGTCGAGGTGGACGAACAGATCACCTCGCCCCTCGGCGCGGCCGGTGCTGCGCAACCGCGGCATCCCGCGCCCCCGCAGGGTCAGCACGGTCGCGCACTGGGTGCCCGCGTCGACCCGGACCTCCTCGATACCATCGAGGGTTTCCAGCCGCACGGTGGTGCCGAGCGCGGCGGCGGTCATCGGGACCCGCACGGTGCAGTGCAGGTCGGCATCGTCGCGGGTGAACGTCTCGTGCGGCACCTCCTGCACTTCGACGTAGAGATCACCCGCAGGACCGCCGCCCGGACCCACCTCGCCCTGGCCGGCCAAACGCACCCGCATCCCGTCACCCACTCCGGCGGGTACCTTCGCGGTGACGTTGCGACGAGCCCTGATCCGGCCGTCCCCCCCGCATTGGCGGCAGGGTTCCACGATGACCTCGCCGATACCGCGGCACACCGGGCACGGGCGCGAGGTCATGACCTGACCGAGGAAGGTCCGCTGCACATTCTGCACCTCGCCGGCGCCCCCACAGGTGTCGCAGGTCTGCGGGCGGGCACCGCGCGCGCAGCCGGAACCGTTGCACTCGCTACACAGCACAGCGGTGTCTACGGCGAGCTCCCGCGATGCCCCGCTGGCGCACTCCTCGAGGGTGAGCTGAAGCCGGATCAGCGCGTCGGTGCCGCTCTGCACCCGGCTGCGGGGCCCCCGCCGACCACCCGGCGCCCCGCCTGCGCCGAAGAAGGCGTCCATGATGTCCCCGAAGCCGAACCCGCCGAAGGGATCACCCGCTGCCCCGCGTCCTCCACCGGGGTCCAGCGGATCCCCACCGAGGTCGACGATCTTGCGTTTCTGCGGATCGGTCAGCACCTCGTAGGCGGCGGTGACGTCCTGGAACCGCTGCTGTGCTGCCGCGTCGGGGTTGACATCGGGGTGCAGCTCGCGCGCCAGCTTGCGGTAGGCGCGTTTGATCTGATCCACGCTGGCGTCCCGGGGCACGCCCAGGATCCCGTAGTAGTCCCTGGCCACGCTGGCGTCCTCCTGCCGCGACCCGACGCCGCGGTCCTCTTGTAGGTGTCGCTGTGTAAATCGGTGCGCCCGACCCCGCTCAGCGGGTGGTCAGGATTTCCCCCACATATCGTGCTACCGCGCGTACCGCGGCGATGGTGCCGGGGTAGTCCATCCTGGTTGGTCCCACCACTCCCATCCCCCCGAGCACCGTGCCGTGCGAGGCGTAACCGATCGAGACCAGCGAGGTACTGCGCATCTCCTCGGCCTCGTTCTCCTCGCCGATCCGCACCGTGATGGTGGCCGGATCCCGGGCGGCGGCCAGCAGCTTGAGCACCACCACCTGCTCCTCCAACGCCTCGAGGACCTGCCGTAAGGAACCCGGGAAGTCGGTGACGTTCCGGGTGAGGTTGGCGGTGCCGCCGAGCAACAGCCGCTCCTCGGGATGCTCCACCAACGTCTCGATCAGAACCGTCGAGGCCCGGATCATCGCGTCCCGGAGCTCGACCGGGGCCTGCTCGGGTAGATCGGCCACCGCTGCGGAGGCCTCCGCCAGCCGGCGCCCGGCCAGTGCCTGGTTGAGCAGCGTGCGCAGCGCTGCCACCTGGTCCTCGGTGATGACGTCGCCCAGATCGAGCAGGCGCTGGTCCACCCGGCCCGCGTCGGTGATGAGGACCAGCATCAACCGGGCCGGGGTCACCGCGAGCACCTCGAGGTGGCGCACCGTGGACCGGCTCAGCGTCGGGTACTGGATCACCGCCACCTGCCGGGTGAGCTGGGCGAGCAGCCGCACGCTGCGCCGCAACACGTCGTCGAGGTCGACCGCGCCCTGCAGGAAGCTCTGCACCGCACGGCGCTCGGCCACCGACAGCGGCTTCACCTCCGAGAGCCGGTCGACGAACAACCGGTAGCCCTTGTCGGTGGGCACCCGACCGGCGCTGGTGTGCGGCTGGGTGATGTAGCCGTCCTCCTCCAGCGACACCATGTCGTTGCGGATGGTCGCACTGGACACTCCGAACTGGTGCCGCTCCACCAACGAGCGGGACGCGACCGGCTCGTGGGTAGCCACATAATCGGTGACGATGGCGCGCAGCACCTCGAACCGTCGGTCGTCGGCGTTCACGTCACCTCCCTGGCGCTGGTAGCGACCCTGCCCACCGAGTCTAGTGCGCTGCGGGCGCAGGCGTCGGGACGCGCCTGGACGCCCGATACGCTGGTCGCTCAGGCTGAGCGGGGTATGGAGGTGAGTGCTGGCTGTGATCTTCAAAGAAGTCCGGCGCGGCCGCCCCTATCCCGAGCACGGGTTCTCCGTGAAGGACTGGGCGCAGATCCCCCCGCAGCAGGTTCCCCTGGCAGACTTGATCACCACCGCGACGGTGGTGGAGCTGGACCGGCTGCTGTCCGAGGACCCCACCCTGCCCGGCGACCTGTTCCCACACGCGGTGCGCTGGTGCGGCGAGCTCTTCCTGGAGGACGGCCTGCACCGCGCCCTGCGCGCCGCCCTCCACCAACGCGCCACCCTCCCCGTCCGGATCCTCGACCTCGACCTCCTCCGCAGCTGACCCCAGCGCCCATCACTGTCGCGGGCCCCCCGCCGCAACGCCGTTGCGTCCGCGATCACCAGCTGCCGTACCTGCCGTGACCGATCGGATCGCCTCCTCACGGGCGAGCCCCAATACGTGTATCAGCTCATCAACCTTCCGGATACCGTGCCCCGATAGGTCCTCACCACCACCGTGGCGCTCACTCCTTCGCGGCCTTTAACGACGACCCGCCTAGGGATACCCATTCCCAGCGATGTTTCTTGGGTGCGGCTCACCAATGCTCACCATTCACCGCTGGAAGCGCCAGCGATCTGTTTCCCAGAACCTCGCCCTCGATGACCTCCGCCTCTGTCGCATCGGCCCGCTTCTGCATCCGCTGCCCGGCAGAGCTGATCATGAAGACGGCTAGCAAGCATGAGGGGACCGCCATCTCGCTCACCGGCCGTCACCTGGGCCGTCTCGTTCGTGGCGAGCGATCCGGGAACCGGCCCAACCCGGTCACGCGCCGGGCGCTCCAGCACACCTTCAACCGTCCGGTCGATGAGCTGCTGGGCCCTTATATTCCCGGTGACTCGGTGTCGATGAGGACTCACGACGCGGTATGGCGGCTTCGGAGGTACTGGGCGTGGCGGCCGATCGGGCACGGCGATTCATGACGAGTCTTCAGACGCTGTCTGACGAGTCGTTGCAACTGATCCATGACGAGGTGCGAGACTTGGTGCGCGCCTATCCGGCGCGGCCGCTGCCAGAACTCCTCCATCACCTGGTCTCTGGCCAGGAGACCGTATTCAGCCTGCTGGAAAGCCGCAGCGGCCCAGCCATGCTCGTCAGCTGTACTTTCTGAGCGCGGTGATCGGCGGGCTGCTCGCGCAAACCTATCATGATGGCCTGCGCCCTGGATATCGGGGCTTCAGGCATTGATCTGCTACTGGGCGCACCGGCCCCATGACAGCATCCGCTACGCCCAGCGCGGCACTGCTCACGCTCAACGCGCAGGCAGTACCGCGCTGGTATGGCTGCCTGCAAGCAAGGCATGCGCGTGGGCCGTTCTCGGCAACGGCAAGCAGGCCCGCGACGGGATCGAATGCGCCGAGTGGGCCTGGGACCAAGTATTCCCTGGCGAGCTGGATGGGATGGGCGGCATCGCCAAGTTCACCAGGGCACGGCAACTACATTTCGGTGGTGCCGCCGGCTCCCGCGCAATCCTGGCCGTGGCGCGAATCCGACGAGGAGAGGTGGACGGCGCTGCCGACGCGCTCGCCCCAGTACTCGATCTTCCCCCAATGCAGAGAATCAACGGCATCGTGCAATCGGTGAACCATGTGCACCAGGCGCTCACGCATGCGCCTACCAGCGCTATTGCCCGCGAACTCCAAGAGCGTATCGAAAGTTACGTGCTCACTCCTGTTCGCACGCTGGCGAGATGACGCTCGCTGTGTACCCGCTTCAGCTGAGTGGCGCACAGGTCGTTCTTCGGGAATTCTGCTTGGACGACCTCGGCAGGGTGGTGGCCGTGGTCGGTGACAATCGGGTGACGGACTCGCTCTTTCGACACACGCTCTCCCGAGCAAGCAGCGAAGATGCTGAACGGTATTATCGACCACGCAAAACACGAGCCACGCACCGAGTACTACCTGGCCGTGACGACTGCCGAAGATGGCTTAGTGGGGCTAGCCCGCCTTGAGCTCAGTGGCGTTCAAGCAGCCAAGGGAGGCGGCGCCATCGCCGCGGACTACTGGCGGCGGGGATATGCCCTCGACGCCGCCCGCACCTTGATGGAATTCGGCTTCCGGGAGCTCAAGCTCCACCGGATATCGGTGGCCATAGGACCGGACAACGCAGCGTCGATCGCGGCCACCGCTCAGCTCGGCATGACCTACGAGGGCCGCATCCGTGACCACGTGTACACCAACGGCCAGTGGCGCGACAGCCTGCTGTACTCGGCCCTGGCCCACGAGTGGCCCCCCGCCGAACCTTCCACGCAGTAGCAGCGGAACAGGAACTGAACTCGAAGAAGCGCCCAAGTAACTCAATATGCCGAAATTCTTTACACCGCATGCAGCCGCTTGGGCTGAACACGAAAGGGATTGACCATCGCGCCAGGTGCAAATCCGGCCATGCGCGCAATCTCGGCATCACTTAATCCTCGCTCGCGCATCCCCGCGCCAATTTCTTGCGCCAATTCCGGATGCTCGACAGGAAGTTCATCACTAGCCGGCTCGCGAATTTTCCATCCCCGTGAATTCAGCGACCGGTAGAAATCCGTACGATCGCGTGGCTTGGCAAGACCAAGACGATAGGCGCGTTCAAAGATGGCTTGCATGGAGACCCCCCACTCGCGCTTCAAATCGAGAAGCTTTCCGAGACTGAGGTTGCGCAGCTCCGCTCGGATAACATGCTCAGGAGCCGTAATGGAACAACATACCCACTGAAGTTGACATCGTCGCAGGTCCGGGGCTCCCAAAAATGTCTAACCGGATAAGTTATTTCATTACAATGACTCAGGCATGAGGAATTCGGCGGCAAATGCGTTCGCTCCTTGTTCCATGTCAGCAGTGGCGATTGAACTATGCATGGCGAGGTGACCCAGTTCATGCGCCAGAGTCAGACGCTTCCTATCCGGCGGGAGTACACTATTAACCAAGATAACCGGATGGTCCCCGATCCATTGGGACAGCCCATCTACTCGCGTCGTTCCGAAGTCCTCCTCGATGACGAGGCATCCCGCTGCCTCGAACCAGCGAATGAGATGCATGACCGGCCCGATAGGCATCTTCCACTGCGCCCGCGTGATCAGCGCTGCCTCGGCATGTCCCGTCTCTTCAGGATCGAAGGTTGGGACGATATTGGTCGACCGGAGGGAAACCTCTTCGAACAAAAGCGCGACGTGCAGGCGATACATGTTCAAGCGGGCTTCGAGTCGCCGCCAGAGCATGGCTTTGGTGGTTTTCTGCCTCCGCATATGCGAATCTATCGCCAAGGCGCCCTGCATGCGCTGCCCGTGCCGTAGAAAATTAACCGTGACACCATACAATTGTGCGAACTTGACGAGCATCTCGTCATTAGGCATGCGCTGATCGTTCTCGTACCGGGAAAGTGCCGCCTGTGTAATGTCAAGCTGGCGGCAAACGTCCTCCTGAGTGAGACCCTGAGCCTTGCGGGACACAAGCAGGACTTCGCCGGGTCCGCTCATGATGACGGAGCCCCTTCGTCTCGTTCTTCGATACGAGTCGCATCGAAGAGATCGACGGAAGGAAGGTCTGGCCGGACGATCGGCATCCAGCTTATCGTTTCTACCCCTTCGCCGGGCCCGCTGAGCTCAACCGCCCAGATGGGGTTGTCTTTACCATCCCGATACGAGATAACGGCTGGACCGATGCGGCGCTCCTCCGTAATCCACCGATAGCCAGCGCCTAACGTGATCGCTTCGAGACTCCGCAGTTGCGATCCTTGCGCCCAGAACTCCAGTGCCGCTGCGGTTGGATATGTGCTGATTTGGTCCTCAGGGTGGTGTCGCTTGATCCGAATCTGGTAATTCTGCGATATCCAGATCTCCCGCACCGATTCGCGATCGACAGTCTCGATTCCTGGGTGACCGTCGACAGCTGCGACAAGCCGAGCCCAGATGCGATCGTGGATGAGGTTTGCAAGACACCGGCCGCTCATCGGAGGAAACCAAGCGGGACGCCATTCCCGTAAGTCCGCGAGATCCTGGCGCGCCCCTCGGACGGATCGGGCGAGGTCCTCGAGGAACTTGTCACCGAGCCCGGACATCACCAAATGTTGATCATTGGGCGAAACATACCAGGAAATATACCATTACTGATCTTGGTCAGCGGCGGAGACACCCAGACTTTGGCTACTCACCGTAATACGGCAGAGGGACAAGGCCAGCTGGCGAGCAGGTTGCGTACGCTCCGCGGAGCTGAGCACCTCCCGGCCGGCCGCTGGGGAGCAACCGGAGGCGAGGACAGCGGCGTAGCGCGCGGGATGCTTGGTGTTCCACCAGCGCACCCCGCCGACATGGGAGTGCGCGCCCGGACCGGCACCCCACCAGTTCCCGCCAGCCCAGTAGCCGAGGTTGTGCCGGCAGCGGGACCCGGCCGACACAGCCCAATTGGACACCTCGTACCAATGCAGACCCGCCGCCGACAGCGTCGAGTCGAGCTGCTCGTAGCGCTCGGCGAGCACATCGTCATCCGGTGCGGGAAGCTCGCCGCGAGCCACCCGGCGGGCCAGCGCGGTGCCCTGCTCCACGACCAGGGCATAGGCGGAGACGTGGTCCACCCCGGCGCGCAGCACCGCATCCAGCGAGGCGGCCAGGTCATCACGGGTCTCCCCCGGCGTGTAGGTATTGAAGTCGCAGTAACCGCGAGGCGTTCCTGTCCGCCTGGCCCCCACTGGCTGAGGCCATCATGGCGTCAGCATCAGCCCTGCGGGCCCGCCGCGCGGTCGAGCACGCCGCCACCGAATGGCACGACAACGGGCGTCCGCCTACCCGCTTGTGGGGTGGCGGTGAACTCGCCGCCGCAGTCGCCGATACCGGCGCCCGGATCCGTGCGGGCAGCGCATCCCCACCAGGACGACGGCAAGGCGCGGTCCGCTGGCTGCCCCGGCGACACCGGACGCTGGTCACCAATCGGGTCGAGCTCAGCACACAGGCTCGTGAATTCCTGCTCGCCGGCGACGCCGAGGCCGCGCGGAGCACCGACCTGCGGACCGCATTGCTCCTCGGGCTCACCGCCCACCGTCTGCACCCCACCGTTGAAACCCACTCCAGTCTGATCAACACCCTCACCGCCGGCCCTTACCTGGCATCCTGACCGGCCACACCAGCTCGGTGAACTCCGTGGCGTTCGCCCCTGACGGGCGCACCCTGGCCACGGCAGCATCGACACCACCCTGGCCGTCGGCACCGACAACGGCACCGTAGTCCTGTGGGACCTCGCTGACCTCAACCAGATCCGGACCACACGATGGAGCGCGCCTGCTCCATCACTCATGGTGGCCTGGACCGTGATGAATTGGGACCGCCGTATCCCGGACCTGCCCTATCAGGACAGCTGCCCACCTGACAATGGCTGATCTCAGTCAGCCTCCACGGTAGCGGGACGACTCAGGCCCCTGCTTCAACAGTCGGTATGTTGCCGGTGTGGCAGATCAGGGAGCTGAGCAGATCGTGGAGATTTACACCGACGGTGCATGTAGCGGCAATCCGGGGCCGGGCGGGTGGGGCGCCGTGCTGAGGTACGGCACGCGGGAAAAGGAGATCTACGGCGGCGAGCCAGCCGAGACCACCAACAACCGAATGGAGCTGATGGCCCCGATCCGGGCGTTGGAAAGCCTGACCCGCCCGGTGACGGTGCGGTTGCACACCGATAGCAAGTACGTGCTCGACGGCATTACCAAGTGGCTACCGCGATGGAAGGGAAACGGCTGGCAGACCACTGGCAAGCAACCGGTCAAAAACGCCGACCTGTGGCAGCGCTTGGACGCCGCCGTGCACCGGCATCAGGTGCAGTGGCACTGGGTCAAGGGCCACGCCGGACACCCGGGGAACGAACGCGCCGACCAGTTGGCCACCAAGGGCCTGCAGGAGGTGTGCAGGTAGCGACCATCCCGCTGGCACCTGCTGCGCCAACGGTTCGATCGAACATCGGCTCTTCACCCAGATCACCATCCGACTCCCGGTCACACGCCGAACCGATCCTAGATCATTTCTTCACGGATCCTGAGCGTCTGGGACTCGGTGGCGAGCTTCTCCATGGACCCACCCGTGATGGTCATGGCCTGAGTCTTTCCGGTACCTATGTCCTTGGCGGAGACGTTGACGATGCCGTTGGCGTCGATGTCGAAGGTGACCTCGATCTGCGGCACTCCAGGCGGTGCGGGCGACAGCCCGGTCAGCTCGAACATGCCGAGCTTCTTGTTGTGCGCCGCGATCTCCCGTTCACCCTGAAATGCCTGAATGATCGCCGAATCCTGGCCCACAGCCGAGGCGGTCAACGAGGACTTTCTGGACTTCTTCCTTCCTAGCCACGTCCGGCTTCCCCTCGTCGGTTGTGTCGGTCGGTGCGGGCACAAGCGACGTTCCACCGGCGGTAGTGAAGATGTCCGAGCGTTTGGTCGGGATCGTCGTGTTCCGCTCGATGAGCTTGGTCATGATGCCGCCCTTGGTCTCGATGCCCAGCGACAGCGGGGTGACGTCCATCAGCAGTACGTCTCTGACCTCGCCCTTGAGCACCCCGGCCTGAAGTGCGGCCCCCACCGCGACGGCCTCATCGGGGTTGACGCCCTGGCTGGGCTTCTTGCCGCCGGTGAATTCCTTGACCAGCTCGTGCACCGCCGGCATCCGGGTGGATCCACCGACGAGCACCACATGATCGATCTGTCCGATCGAGATGTAGGCGTCCTTGATCACGTTGCGGAACGGCGCGCGGCAGCGGTCCAGCAGGTCGGCGGTGATCCGCTGGAACTTCGCTCGCGACAATGCGACATCAAGATCGATCCAGCCCTCGGATGACAGTTCCACGATATACGGCAGGTTGATAGCCGCCTGGACGTACTGCGAAAGTTCGATCTTGGCCCTCTCGGCGGCCTCCCGTAATCTCTGCATAGCCATCTTGTCGCGAGTCAGATCGATACCGTGGGAATCGCGGAATTCCTCCACCAGCCAGTCGATGATCCGCTGGTCCCAGTCGTCCCCGCCGAGGAAATTGTCCCCGGAAGTAGCGCGGACCTCGACCACTCCTTCCCCGATCTCCAGCAGGGACACATCGAACGTGCCGCCACCGAAATGCAGGACCAGGACTGTCTCTTCTTTTCCACCACGGTCAAGGCCATAGGCCAACCCCGCCGCGGTGGGCTCGTTGACGATCCGGAGCACGTTAAGGCCGGCGATCTGACCGGCTTCCTTGGTGGCCTGGCGCTGGGCATCCTCGAAGTAGGCCGGCACGGTGATGACCGCGTCGGTCACGTCCTCACCGAGGTAGGCCTCGGCGTCACACTTGAGCTTCATCAACACCCGGGCGCTGATCTCCTGCGCGGTGTACTTCTTCCCGTCGACCGTGATCCACCCTCCAGCACGCTCACGACGGAGTACGTGCTGCCGAGATCGATACCGATCGCCCGCGCCATGAGACGTCAAACTCCCTCCTTGATCCTGCGGGTCACCACTGTCGTGGGGCCTCAAACCAACAGCCGGACGGCGTCGAGCGCGGCGATGACGTTGCGCTTGCGCCGGTGAGCCGCACGCAGGCTCCGTCCGCAGTCAGCGAATTCCGCCGAGGCACCTACCCGATCGTGGCACCCACGCACCTCGGTGAGCAGGCTCGCTGCCTGCTCGTAGCCCTCACACTTGGCGACCTCGACGGCGAGCGATCCTGCCCAACCACCCGATGGTCGCGAAGCTAAGTGGTCGGCGCCGGAAGTTCGTCGGGTGCCGTGAACGAGACGTCAGCGACGTTTTTCGCGCCGGGCAGGTCGGTGGTGTCTCGTTCACGGCGCACACCGTCACTGCGCAGCTGACCTGCCGTCAACTCCACTCCCGATGCACTTCCGGTGGCGACCACTTAGGCGTGACTGACATCAACACCGACCGGGCGCGCGGCACGTGGCATTCCCGATATCTCGGAACTGTGCGGGCGCGGTCGTGCCGCCATCACCCCGTATGGTGACCTTTCCCCGTGTGTCATCGGCCGATTCCTGGTCGCGGGCAACGTGAAAGACGAGCCCTTGGGTGACATTCTGGGCGGGGCACGGTGGGGTGAGATCGTCGGCTCGATTCCGGTCCAGGGTGGCTGCACACCGTCCGACAGCAACGATTGCGATCCGTCGAGGGAGGTCAATGGACTGGACTCCGCACGCTGATCGGCTCGCCAGCGAGGTGACTCATCTGGTGTCGCGGTGGCGGCCGGTGATCGCAGCTATTCCCCGGCATGTGTTCGTGCCCCGCTGGTGGTCCTGGTCGGCCGCCGGGTCCGGTCCCGGTTCCGATGTCTGGGAGCTACGGGACGGTCCGACCGATCACGATGGCTGGGCGCGCACCGCTTACCGCAACCGGTCACTGGTCACGCAGGTCGGCCCGCTGCACGCCGACCACGCGGGGCCGGGTGATCGGCCGGTGGGGATGCCGACGTCATCGGCCACCTTGCCCGGACTCATCGTGGCGATGCTCCGGCACGCATACGTCTATGACGGTGCCGACGTCCTGGACGTCGGCACGGGTTCGGGGTATGGGTGCGCGGTGCTGGCTCACCGACTCGGCGACCGGTACGTCACGAGCGTGGATGTCGATGCCTACCTGACCAAGGTCGCCGCTGAGCGGTTGGAGGGCATCGGGCTGCGCCCAAGGGTGATGACGTGTGATGCGACCGGTCCGCTGCGGGGCACCTACGATCGGATCGTGTCCATGGTGGCGGTCCGGCCGATCCCAGCGAGTTGGCTCGCCGCGCTGCGGCCTGGTGGACGTCTGGTTACCACGATCAGCGGCACCGCCCTGATCCTCACCGCGGACAAGACCGACGACGGCGGCGCGATCGGGCACATTCAATGGGACCGGGCCGGGTTCATGCACACCCGGACGGGCTCGGACTACCCGCCTGGCTTGGGGGACCAGTTCGCGGCTGTCCGGGATACCGAGGGCGACCAGGTCAGTGTGGGCCGTTATCCCGTGGTGAACGTGGTGGAGGCGTGGGAGATCTGGTCCATGCTGGGGATTGTCGCGCCCGGCATCGAACACCATTACCAGCAGGACGACGACGGGCGGCGCCCGGCATGGATGCTGCACCCGGACGGATCCTGGGCCAGGGCCACCAGCACCGACGATGACACGCCGACCGTCCATCACAGCGGTCCGCGCCGGCTGTGGGACATCCTGGACGACATCCGCTACCGCTGGCTACGGGACGGCTCACTGCCCGTCTACGGAGCCACCGTCACCATCACCCCAGACGGGGTCTGCCACCTCAAACGCGGACGCTGGCAGGCAACCATCCCGTAGTCCGGCGGCGGTCAGGGGTGAGGGTGTGCAGAAGGGCTTGCCACGCCGTCAGGGGGACGGCCAGCGCGGGGCCCTCGGGGTTCTTGGAGTCGCGCACCAGCACCCGGTCCGGTGCGGGCGCGACCTGCACGCAGCCGTGGTTAACGCTGTAGCTGCTGGTGCGCCAGCCGACCTCGACGCAGCCACCGTTGAAGGCGCTGTAGCTGCTTTTCTGCCAGACAATCCCGTCCGGCTCAGATGCGGTGATCATGGTCCTCTCGATCCGCGTAGAGCTCGTTTGCCAGGGTGGCAATCAGCTCGGTTGATTCTCCCTCGCTCAGCGCGGTCTGGGCCAGTAACCCCAGGATGCGCCGGTAGGCGGCGATCTCCTCGGGTTTCTCCAGGAACAGGCTGGCGGTCTCGCTCTCCAGGTAGGCCACTGGCCGGAACTCGGCGAACTCCATGAGCGTGAACGATCCCGCCGCCGCGGCGTGCCCGCCGAGCGCGGCGGGCACCACCCGCAGGGTGAGGTACGGGCGGGTTGCCTTGCGCAGCAGGTGCGCCAGCTGCTCGGCCATCACCGCCGGTCCGCCGATTGGCAGTAGCAGCACGAATTCGTGGATGAAGAAGGTGAACCGGGCCGGGTGCTCCCTGCCGAACAGGCTCTGGCGGCCCAGCCGGGCGGCCACCCGATCCTCGATCTCGTCCACTGGCATCGTGCTTGCCTGGATCAGCGCGCGGGCGTAGTCGGTGGTCTGCAACAGGCCGGGCATCAGCGTCGCCTGGAAGTCGTCGATCGTCAGCGCCTTGTTCTCGTGGTCGATCAGGGTGCGCAGCTGCTGGGGCAGCCGGGTGCCGTGCTGCTGCAGCCAGCCCGGAGTGTTCTGCTCCCGGCAGATCCCCAGCAGCCGCTCCCGCTCGGCACCGGTCACCTGGACCACCGCGAGGAACGCCGAGACGTCCACCTCGGTGCCGCCGCGCTTACCGGACAGCAGCCGCGACACCCGGCTCTGCGACCAGCCAAGTAACCGGGCCGCACCTTTCTGGTCCAGCTTCGCCTGGCGCATCGCCCGGTGCAGCCCCTCACCCAGCTCCCGGCTGCGTATCGTCGGTTCCCGATCGCGCATGGTGACCTCCCGCGGGGCACCATACGGCCCGCGGGGCAGAAAATCGAGCAACTTGTCCAGGCGTGATTTGCATGTCCCTGGGCCATCCGGGTTACCTGATCACCGGTGGGGCAGCGGGTCTCACCGTACCCAGACTCAGACCGGGAGATTTTCGATGGACCCCCTCGCACCAGCGGTCGCCGACGCCTTCGGCCTGTTGCTCACGGATCTGTACCGGCATCTGGATGGGGCCGACTCCCTGTCGCAGAAGTTCGAGGAATGGACCGAGGAGGACAGCGACACCGCGCGCCAGCTGATTTCCGATCTGGTGATCGTCCTGCGTGGGCTGCTGCTCGACCACCAGGTGGGACGGGGCGGCCATTGCCGGACCTGCAAGTCGGCTTGGCCCTGCCCGGTGGTGACCCTGATGCACGGCCTCATCAAGGACCCGGACAGCCAGTTCGTCGAGCTCGCCCTCCGCGTGAACGACGTGCAGTGACCACCGCCGCTCCGACCGGACCTCGGTCAACCCGAGCTGGGTCAGTGCAGACGCTCACCGGTTGGCCCGGCTGTCGCGAGAGCGCGGACGGCGCGGGCGCTGCTGGCCGTCAGGGCGGTGGCGGCCAGCGCGGTGGCGGCACGGCTGTCCAGATCCCGCAGGGTTTGCTTGATGGTCGGGATCGCGCGGGGCGTCACGCTGAGCTCGCGCACCCCGAGACCCACCAGTAGGGCGGTGGCGCGCTCGTCCGCGGCGAGTTCCCCGCAGACCGACACGGGCGTCTCGGCGGCGGCCCGGCACAGCGCCGCGACGAGCTGCAGCACACCCGGGTCGAACGGGTCGCCGAGGCTTGCGACGGCGTCGTTACCGCGGTCGGCGGCGAGCGCATACTGGGTGAGGTCGTTGGTGCCGACGCTGAAGAACTCGACGTGCGGGGCGAACGCGCTCGCCTTGAGCGCGGTGGCCGGGACCTCGACCATGATCCCGACTTGCAGGCCGGTGGGCTGGCCCCGGCCGGTCAGGGTGATCGTGTCGGCGAGCATCCGCCGGGCGCGGATCAGCTCGTCCAGCGTGCTGATCATGGGGAACAGCACGCTCACCGGCACCTCATGCGCGACCCGGGCGATCGCGAGTAGCTGATCGGCGAGCAGCCGTGGCTGGGCCAGCGACAGCCGGATGCCGCGCAGGCCCAGGACCGGGTTGGCCTCGGCGGGCCTGGGCAGGTAGCCCAGCGGTTTGTCCCCACCGGCGTCGAGCGTGCGCAGCACGACCCGCCGCCCGCCGAGCGCACCGGCGATCTCCCGGTAGGTCGCCTCCTGCTCGTCGACGCTGGGGGCCTGCGTGCGACCCAGGAACAGGAACTCGGTCCGCACCAGGCCGGCCAGGTCGGCGCCCCCGGCGGCCGCGGCGCAGGCGTCCTCGACGGAGCTGACGTTGGCACCGACGCGGATCTCGACGCCGTCGCGGGTGATCGCCGGTTCCGCCGCGTGGGCGCGGGCTCGGTGCTCGCGTCGGGCCCGCTCGGCGGCCCTGGCCCGGAATGCGGCGCGGACCTCGGGAGCCGGGTCGATGACGATCTCGCCGCGGGTGCCATCGACGGCGAGCAGGGTGCCCTCGGCGATGCTGAGCACGGCCGGTCCGGCTCCAACGACGGCCGGCACGCCACGAGCCCGGAGCAGGATCGTGCTGTGCGCCGCCGGGCTGCCGAAGGCGAGCACGACGGCAGCGATCCGGGAGCGGTCCAGCCCGGTCGCCTCGGCAGGGGTGAGGTCGCCGGCCACCAGCACACCCGCCTGCGGCCCCTGCCCGGTCGGGACACCGAGCAGGGTGCGGAGCACCTGGTCGCCGACGGCGCTCAGATCGGCGGCCCGCGCCCGCAGGTACGGATCGGGCAGCGCGGCCAGCTCGGTGCCGACCCGGGTGATCGCCGCCGACCAGGCCGGTGCGGCGGGCTGGCCGCCCTCGATCCGCGCTCGGACCTCGCCGAGCAGCTCCGCATCGTCGAGGAGTAGCAGGTGCGCGTCGAAGATCGCAGCGTCGGCCTCGCCGACCTCGGCGGCGGCCCGGGCCCTGACCCGCTGGAGGGTGCGGCTGACGGCGGCGATGGCTCCGGTCAGCCGGCGCCACTCGGCCGCCGGGTCCGCAGTGCCGGTCTCGGTGACGTCGATCGGTGCGGACGGCAGCGAGCACGCCGGCCCGATACCGACACCCGGCGCGGCGCCGATCGGGCGGCCCGGGGCGGCTGTTTCGAGGTTGTCCGAAGCGCTCGTGGTGGGGGCGTCGCCGAAGCCACCGGCGGCGAGCGCGAGCAGGTGCTCGAGCGCCTCCCGGGCCCGCCTCCCACCCACCCGGATCTGCACCTCGTGCCCGCTCAGCGCGCCAAGGGTGGCGACTGCGGGCAGGCTCGCCCCCGATACCCAAGCCGAACCGGTGTTGCTGTTGCGCAGGCTGACCTGCGCGTCGAGCCTGCGCACCGCCTGCACCAGCTGCGCGGCCGGGCGGGCATGCAGGCCGTGCGGGTTGCGCACGGTGAAGCAGCCGGTGAGCTCACCGGCCGCCAGGTCGTCCGGCACCGGGGCCGGTGGCGCACCGAGGTGGCTGGTCTTGCCGGCCAGCGCACCGCTCGCCTCGGCCGCGACCTCCTCGCGGCTCGCCCCGCCGGCCGCGGTGACCGCCGCGACGACCAGCCCTTCGACCAGCGGCGCCGGGCACAGCAGCACCCGATCCCGGAGCTCGCCCTCCAGTAGCTCGAGGGCCAGCTCGGCGGAGAGCACGGCGCTGCCCAGGTCCATCAGGATCACGACACCCGCGCCCTGGTCCGCGGCGGTGATGGCGGTGCGGATCTGCCCGGCGTCGGTGCCGAAGGTGGTGTCATCCAGCCCAGCGGCGACCTCGATGCGGACCGGTTGGCTGGGCAGCATCTCCTGGGCCAGCGCCACTGCGGCCTGGGCCAGCGCACGGCTGTGTGACACGACGACCAGGCCGACCACCATGGCTGCCTCAGATCCCGGTCAGGGCGGTCGCGGCGGCGGTGATGAGCAGCGCCGCCGACGTCGCGCCGGGATCCTGGTGGCCGACGCTGCGCGGCCCGAGGTAGCTCGCCCGGCCCTTGCGGGCGAGCATCGGGACGGTGGCGTCGCGGCCGCGCTCCGCGGCACCGACCGCGGCCCGCAGCGCGGCGCCCAGCGGCGCACCCGCGGCCAGCCCGCCGTCGAGGGCATCGACGGCGGGCGCCAGCGCGTCGACCATCGTCTTGTCGCCCGGTTCTGCCTTGCCGCGCGCGGCGACGCCGTCCAGGCCGGCCCGCAGCGCCGTGGCGAACGCTGCGGCGTCCAGCGAGCCGAACTCACCGGCGGCCACCGCCATCCGGAGGAACAACGTTCCGTACAACACGCCGCTGGCGCCGCCGACGCTGCTCACCAGGGTCATGCCCACCTGCTCGAGCAGCGCCGCAGGGCTGACCGAGCCCCCGTCCAGTGCCGCGACCACGGCGCGCATCCCGCGCTCCAGATTGATCCCGTGGTCGGCGTCACCGATGGACGAGTCGAGCTCGGTGAGCAGTTCCCGCTGCTGGGTGACCAGCCGGGCGAACTCGCCGAGCCACCGGGCCAGCGCCGCCGGATCAACCACCGGACTACACACCCCATCGCAGCGCCGGAGTGCGCACCGGCGCGTCCCACAACCGCAGCAGCTCGTCGTCGAGCTGGAGCAGCGTCACCGAGCAACCCGCCATCTCCAGGCTGGTGATGAACGGGCCGACCAGCGAGCGGGCCACCCGCACGCCCGCCTTGTCCAGAATCGTGGCGATCTCGTGGTACATCAGGTACAGCTCGATCAGCGGGGTGCCACCCATCCCGTTGACGACGGTGAGCACGCCGTCGCCGCCGGTGAAGTCCAGGTCGGCCAGGATCGCCTCGAGCAGGTGCTCGGCGATCTGACGGGCGCTGGCCAGTGGCACCCGGCGCCGGCCCGGCTCGCCGTGGATCCCGATGCCGAGCTCCATCTCCGTCGCGGCGAGCTCGAACGTCGGCTTGCCCACCGCTGGCACCGTGCACGAGGTCAAGGCCACGCCCATGCTCCGGCCGTTCGCGCTGACCCGCCGGGCGATCTCGGTGACCCCGGCCAGGTTGCGACCCTGCTCCGCGGCCGCACCGGCGATCTTCTCCACCAGTACCGTCACGCCGACGCCGCGCCGCCCCGCCGTATGGACACTGTCCTGCACCGCGACGTCGTCGCTGGTCACCACGTTGGCCACCGTGACGCCGGTCTCGGCGGCCAGCTCGGCGGCCAGCTCGAAGTTCAGCACGTCGCCGGTGTAGTTCTTCACGATGTGCAGCACGCCGGCGCCGCCGTCGACGGTCGTGGTGGCCGCCAGGATCTGATCGGGGACCGGCGAGGTGAACACCTCCCCGGCGCAGGCGGCGTCGAGCATCCCGGGGCCGACGAACCCGCTGTGCAGCGGCTCGTGCCCGGAGCCGCCACCGGAGACCAGCCCGACTTTGCCCCGCACCGGGGCGTCCCCCCGATAAACGATCTTGTGATGATGGTCGACCCGCAGCTCCGGATGCGCCGCGGCCAAACCGCGCAGCGCATCGGCAACGACACCGGTCGGGTCGTTGATGAGCTTTTTCATGCGCGCTCCTAGGCGACCGTGGGGTGTCCGCGGTAGGTGCGGCGGTAGGCGGTGGGGGTGGTGCCCGCGTCGCGGGCCAGGTGCAGGCGGAGGTTCGCCGCGGTGCCCAGCCCGCAGCGCTGGGCGACCTGCTCGACGGGGAGGTCGGTGGTCTCCAGCAGCAGCCGGGCCTCGAGCAGGCGCTGGGCGGTGAGCCACCGGAGCGGAGTGACACCGGTCTCGGCGATGAAACGACGGGCGAAGGTACGGGGCGCCCAGCCGGAGTGCCGGGCGAGGTCGGCGACAGTCAGTGGCTTGGCTAGCTGGTTGCGGGCCCACTCACAGGTCGCGGCCAGCCCGCCGCCGATGACCGGAACCGGGCGCCGCAGGAACTGCGCCTGCCCACCATCGCGGTGCGGAGCGACGACCATCCGCCGCGCCATCCTGGCCGCGGCTTCGGCACCGTGGTCGGTGCGCACCAGGTGCAGGCACAGATCGATGCCGGCCGCGAGTCCGGCGCTGGTCAGCACCTGACCACCGTCGACGTAGAGCACGTCGGGGTTGACGTCGATGTCCGGGTAGCGAGCCGTGAGCTCGGCTGCGGCGAGCCAGTGCGTCGTTGCGCGCCGGCCGTCCAGCAGGCCTGCGGCGGCCAGCGCGAACGCGCCCGTGCAGATCGACACCATCCGCGCGCCCCGGTCGGCGGCGGCGCGCAACGCCTGCACCACCGCCGGGGCCGGCTCGTCGAGAGGGAAGTAGCCCGGCACTACCACGGTGTCCGCGGTGGCCAGCGCGTCGAGTCCCAGCGGGGTGTGGATCGCGAACCCGGTGGTCGTGGGCACCAACCCGGGGACGGCAGCGCAGACACCGAAGGAGTAGTCGCGGTCGCGGTCCAGGCGATGGCCGAACACCTGCGCCGAGATCGCGAGGTCGAAGTCCACCACCTCGGGCAGTGCCAGAGCGACGATCCGGTGCATGGCAGTATCCTAACGCATCATGGCGTTCCTGCCGCTCGTCGCAAGCTCGTCCCACTGGCAAAGTGGGTAGTGGCGCTCACGCGGCTCTGCCATCGCGCTGCGGTCGGTTGGCGGTATAGAGGCTAAGGATGAGGAACGGGGGCAGGCCTACGGGGAGGCTTGGCGGGAACGTCCTGGGGCTGGGTGTTTAGACGATCGCAGATTATCCCGGGGCGGGTATAGGGTAACTTGACCCATGATCTGATGTCTTCGGGGTGGTGACAACCCCGGAGACTTTCTGGCGTGCGCACTACTGTCCATGCCGGCTCGCAAATGTGTTGAACGACACATCGGTTTCTGATCGGCCTGTGCATGCGTCTTGCCATGCGGCAGAAGAAACTCGGTTGACCGTGTGCGGTGCAGGATGGCTTTATGGCTTTGTTGGCGCAGCGGTGGGGGCACCAGTTGGTACTCGGATGGTGTGCTGCCGCCATTACCCGAAATGGGAGAGACCGTGAACGTCGCTCTGCTCGAAGCTCCGCAGACCGCGGCTTCGCAACAGCCGCAGTGGGAGGACCTGGCGTGCCTTCAGCGCGTCCGGGACGCGCTGGCCGCCCGTCCTGCGCTCGTGGAGGTCGAATCGCTGCGCAGGCTCCGGATGGTGCTCGCCGACGTCGCTGCCGGGCAGGCGCACGTGGTGCAGGCGGGGGACTGCGCGGAGGACCCTGGGGAGTGCACCGCGGGTGACGTCGCCCGCAAGGCGGGACTGCTCGACGTACTTGCCGGCGTCATGAAGATGATCACTCATCAGCCGGTGATGCGGGTGGGCCGGATCGCAGGCCAGTACAGCAAGCCCCGGTCGCAGCTCACCGAGCGGGTTGGTGACCTCGAGCTGCCGGTCTACCGGGGGCACCTGGTGAACGGTCCAGAGCCCGACCCGGCAGCTCGGCGCCACGATCCCCGGCGGTTGCTGGCGGGCTACCGGGCGGCGAGTGAGGTGATGGGCCACCTCGGCCACCTCCCCCACCTCGGCCGGTGCGGCCCGTCGCCACGGGCGCGCATCGATCCGGCGGTGTGGACCAGCCATGAGGCGCTGCTGCTCGACTACGAGATCCCGATGCTGCGCCGGGATCAGACGGGCCGGCTCGCGCTCACCTCCACCCACTGGCCGTGGATCGGTGAGCGGACCCGCCAGCTCGACGGCGCCCACGTGGCGCTGCTGGCCGACGTGGTCAACCCGGTGGCGTGCAAGGTCGGCCCGCGGATGGAGGTCGCCGAGCTGCTCGCGCTGTGCGCGCGGCTCGACCCCGAGCGAGAGGCGGGCCGGCTCACCCTGATCGCGCGGATGGGTGCCGAGGTGGTCGCGGACCTGCTGCCGCCGCTGGTCGGGGCCGTGCGCACCGCCGGGCACCCGGTGATCTGGCTGGTCGACCCGATGCACGCCAACACCGTGACCACCGCCGGGGGCCTCAAGACCCGGGTCGTGGACACGCTCATCCGGGAGGTCAGGGCGTTCCAGGTCGCCGTGCGCGCGGCCGGCGGCACGGCCGGCGGGATACACCTGGAGACCACCCCGGACGACGTGACCGAGTGCGTCGGCGCCCAGTGCGCCGGTGACCAGTGCGCCGGTGACCAGTGCGGCACCGACCGGATCGGTGAGAAGTACACGACGCTGTGTGACCCGCGGCTCAACCCCCGCCAGGCCGTCTCGGTGATCTCGGCCTGGCGCAAGTGACGCCGGGCCCACCAGCCACCAGAAAGAAAGATCATGTCCAGCCTAGCTCCGATCGAGACCTACCCGCTGCCGATGACGGGCGAGCTGCCTGCCAACACCGCGCAGTGGATCCTCGACCCGTGCCGCGCGGTGCTGCTCGTGCACGACATGCAGCGCTACTTCCTGGCGCCGTTCCCCCCGCCCGTCCGTGACCCGCTGGTGCGCAACTGCGCGCTGCTGCGGGAGCGCTGCGCCGCCCTCGGCGTCCCGGTGACCTACACCGCGCAGCCCGGCGGCATGACCGAACAGCAACGCGGCCTGTTGAAAGACTTCTGGGGTCCGGGCATGCGGGTGGACCCCCTCGATCGTCAGATCGTCGAGGAGCTCGCACCCCGTCCCGCGGACCGGGTGCTCACCAAGTGGCGCTACAGCGCGTTCTTCCGCTCGGACCTGCTGGCGCTGATGCGCGAGCAGGACCGCGACCAGTTGGTCGTCTGCGGGGTGTACGCGCACGTCGGTGTGCTGGTGACCGCCGTGGAGGCGTTCACCAACGACATCCAACCGTTCTTGGTCGCCGACGCCGTCGCCGATTTCTCCGCCGAGCACCACCGGATGGCCGTCGACTATGCGGCGGCCCATTGCGCCGTGGTCACCACCACCGAGGAGGTCTTCCGATGACCGCGCCGCAGCTGCTCGATCGGGTGCTGGGACCGCAGCCGGGCGCCTTCGCCCTGCTGCACCGCCCCGATACCCTGGGCCCGGACCGAATGGAGATCCTGCTCGGTCACCTCGCCACCCCGGCCCGGCTCGCTGACATCCCGCTGCCCGACCGGACCGGGCGGCTCGGCGAGGCCCGGCACGAGGCGCTGGTCCTGGTGCCCTACCAGCAGGTCACCGAGCGCGGCTACGCCGCCGCCGCGGACGGCTCACCGCTGCTCGTGATGTCCGTGACCGACCAGGGCCAGATCACCACGACCGACGCGCTGCGGCGCCTGCCGGACGAGCCGATCACCCTGGCCGGCGGGGGTTTCGACATCGACGACGACGCCTACGCCGACACGGTCCGCGCGGTGCTCGCCAACGAGATCGGCACCGGCGAGGGCTCGAACTTCGTCATCAAGCGCTCGTTCGTCACCACCATCACCGGCTACTCCACGCGCAGCGCACTGAGCCTGTTCCGCCGGCTGCTCACCCGGGAATCCGGCGCCTACTGGACCTTCCTCGTGCACACCGGCACTCGAACCTTCGTCGGCGCCACCCCGGAGCGCCACGTCAGCCTGCGAGACGGCATCGCGGTGATGAACCCGATCAGTGGCACCTACCGCTACCCGCCCGCAGGACCGGTCCTCTCGGAGGTCATGGACTTCCTCGCCGACCGCAAGGAGACCGACGAGTTGTACATGGTCCTGGACGAGGAGCTGAAGATGATGGCCCGGGTCTGCCAGGGCGGTGGCCGGGTGGTGGGCCCGTTCCTGCGGGAGATGGCCCGGCTCGCGCACACCGAGTACCTCATCGAGGGGCGCAGCGACCTCGATCCCCGGGACATCCTGCGGGAGACGATGTTCGCCCCCACGGTGACCGGCAGCCCGCTGGAGAACGCCTGCCGGGTCATCGCCCGCTACGAGCCGCGCGGCCGCGGGTACTACGGCGGCGTCGCGGCCCTCATCGGCCG
>JBOHFF010000040.1:0-24144 GCA_050699515.1 Pseudonocardiaceae bacterium | reverse complement strand
CTCATGGAGGGGACCGATGCCTGCTTCGCCCCGGTGCTCTCCTTCGCCGAGGCCCCGTCCTATCCGCACAACGTCCAGCGTCAGGCCTTCGTCGAGCTGGACGGCGTGATCCAGCCGGCCCCCGCGCCCCGATTTTCCCTGACGCCGGCGCCGCCCCCGCGCGCGCCCGGCGCCTGATCAGAACAACCGAGGAAACGACCGTGAGACAAGCCTATATCTATGACGCCGTGCGGACCCCGCGCGGGCGGGGCAACGCCAAGGGCAGCCTGCATGAAGTGACCGCCATCTCGCTGGCGACCCAGGTGCTGCAGGCCCTGCGCGACCGCAACAACCTCGACACCAGCCTGATCGACGACGTCATTCTGGGCTGCGTCGCCCCCATTGGCGAACAGGGCGCCAACATCGCCCGCGTCGCCGCGATCAACGCCGGCCTGGCCCAGACGGTCGCGGGCGTGCAGATGAACCGCTTCTGCGCCTCGGGTCTGGAAGCCGTGAACACGGCGGCGGCCAAGGTCGTCTTCGGCGAGGCGGATGTCGCCATCGGCGGCGGCGTCGAGAGCATGAGCCGGGTCAAGATGGGCTCGGACGGCGGCGCCTGGTCGGTCGATTCCGACGTGGCCTTCACCACCTATTTCGCGCCCCAGGGCGTCGGCGCCGACGCCATCGCCACCCTGTCCGGCTTCAGCCGCACCGACGTGGACGCCTTCGCTGCCGAGAGCCAGAAGCGCGCCGCCGCCGCCTGGGCCGATAACCGTTTCAAGAACTCCATCGTCCCGGTCAAGCACTGCGGCGTGACGGTGCTGGCCCATGACGAGTTCATGCGCCCCGAAACCACGGTTGAGAGCCTGAGCGCCCTGAAAGCCTCGTTCGGCGGGCTCGGCGCGGCGGGCTTTGATTCCATCATGCGTCAGCGCTATCCCGAGATCGAAGCGGTCAACCACGTCCACCACGCCGGCAACAGCTCGGGCATCGTCGACGGCGCCTCGGGCCTGCTGATAGGCACGAAAGAGATGGGCGAGAAGATAGGCCTCAAGCCCCGCGCCCGCATCGTCGGCACGGCCTCGATCGGCTCGGAGCCGACCATCATGCTGACCGGTCCGGTGGCCGTGACACAGAAGGCCCTGGCCCGCGCCGGCATGAGCATCGACGACATCGACCTGTTCGAGCTGAACGAGGCCTTCGCCTCTGTGGTCATGTACTTCATGCAGCAGTTGAACGTGTCGCACGACAAGATGAACGTGTTTGTATTATACATCGCCATGGGCCACCCGCTCGGCGCCACCGGCGGCATGATCCTCGGCGCCCTGCTGGACGAGCTGGAACGCACGGACAAGTCGACCGGCCTCGCCACCCTCTGCGTCGGCGCCGGCATGGGCACCGCCACCATCATCGAGCGCGTCTGATCGCGATCTGACAGTCAGGACAAGACCATGAACAACTTCACCGTTTCGGTGGATGCCGACGGCATCGCCACCTTCCTGTTCGACGTGCCGGGCCGCACGATGAACACCCTCACCGACAGCGCTGTGGCCGACATCGACGCCATCGTCGCCCGTATCCGCGATGACCTGTTCATCCGCGGCGCCATTCTCGCCTCGGGCAAGTCGAACGGCTTCTGCGCCGGCGCTGACCTGGGCGAACTGGGCGAGACGGCGGGCGGTCAGGCCGACGGCGCGGCGCGCGAAGCCGCGCTGCCCGCCACCTCGCGCATGACCTGGGCCCTGCGCGCGCTGGAAACCGTCGGCAAGCCGGTGGCCGCCGCCATCGAAGGCATCGCGCTCGGCGGCGGTTTCGAGTTCACCCTGGCGGCCCACTATCGCGTCGCCTCAACCAAGGCCAAGGTCGGCTTGCCGGAAGTGACTATCGGTCTGTTGCCGGGCGCCGGCGGCACCCAGCGTGTCCCGCGTCTGGCGGGCGTGCAGGCCGCGCTCGACCTGATGCTGACCGGCGCGCCTGTCGACGCCGAGAAGGCCAAAGCCATCAGCATCATCGACGAAGTGGTCGAGCCGGGTCAGGCCCTGGCCGCCGCCAAGGCTTGGATTCTGGCCGGCGGCGAGGGCGTCCAGCCCTGGGATCGCAAGGGTTATGTCATGAAGGACGGCCCCTACTCGGAAGTCGGCGGCGGCGTCTTCGTTATGGTCCCGCCCAAGGTCATGGCCAAGACCTACGGCAACTATCCGGCCCAGAAGAACATCGCCCGCTGCGTCTATGAGGGCTTCAACCTGCCGATGGACGCGGCGCTGCGTGTCGAGGCGCGGCTGTTCATGGACACCCAGCAGACCCCGCAGGCGCGGGCCATGATCCGTTCGCTCTTCCTGTCGAAGCAGGCTCTGGCCAAGGGGGGGGCTCGTCCCAAGGATGTCCCGACCTACACCGTCAAGAAGGCCGCCGTTCTGGGCGCCGGCATGATGGGGGCGGGCATCGCCTATGCCCAGGCGCGGGTCGGCATCGACACCGTCCTGATCGACGTGGCCCAGGCCGGCGCCGACAAGGGCAAGGCCTATTCGGAAAGCCTGGTCGCCAAGGCTGTGGCCAAGGGCGCGATGTCGCAGGCCGCCGCCGACGAACTGGTCGGCCGTATCAACGCCACCACCGACTATGACGCCATCAAGGGCGCGGATCTGGTGGTCGAGGCCGTGTTCGAGGACCGCGCCCTGAAAGCCGACGTGACCAAGCGCGCCGAGGCCCAGATCGGGTCGGACGCGGTCTTCGCCTCCAACACCTCGACCCTGCCGATCACCGGCCTGTCGGAGGCGTCCGAGCGCCCGGCCAACTTCATCGGCATCCACTTCTTCTCGCCGGTGGACCGGATGGAGCTGGTGGAGATCATCGTCGGCAAGAACACCTCGCAGGAGACCCTGGCCAAGGCGCTGGACTACTGCAAGCAGCTGAAGAAGGTGCCGATCGTCGTCAACGACAGCCGCGGCTTCTTCACCAGCCGGGTGATCTCCACCTTCATCGACGAAGGTCTCGCCATGCTCGCCGAGGGCGCCGCTCCGGCGTCCATCGAGCAGGCCACCGTGCAGGCCGGCTACCCCGCGCCGGTACTGCAGTTGATGGACGAGCTGAACCTGACGCTGATGCGCAAGATCCGGGAGGAGACCAGGCGCGGCGTCGAGGCAATGGGCGGCACGTGGACCCCGCACCCCGCGGATGCGATCGTCGATGCGATGGTGCTGGAATATCGGCGACCGGGCCGGGCCGGTGGTGCCGGGTTCTACGAGTACGACGCCGGTCACCGGGTGCGACTGTGGCTCGGCCTAGCCGAGCATTTCGGCCCGTTCCACCCGGATGCGATCCCCTTTGCCGACATGCAGGAGCGGATACTGTTCGTCGAGGCCCTGGAGACCGTGACATGCCTCGACGAGGGCGTCATCACCTCGGTGCCCGACGCCAACATCGGCTCGATCATGGGTATCGGATTCCCGCCATGGACCGGTGGCGTGGTGCAGTTCATCACCGGCTACCCCGGCGGCCTCACCGGCTTCGTCGCCCGCGCTCGTGAGCTCGCCGACCGCTACGGCGACCGCTTCACCCCACCCCCATCCCTGATCGCTAAAGCCGGGCGCGGTGAGTCTTTCGAGTAGCGCCGGGGGAGCGGTTGGCGCTGGTTGGCTCGTGGTCAGGCGGCGAGGACCAGGGTGCCGATGCGGTGGCGCAGGTGTGCGACGCCGGCGATGTTCCGGTGCGCGGCGGCGTGCCGGTTGAGCTCCCGCAGGCCGTCGAGGATCCGGCGGGAGTCGATAGTGCCGAAGGTCTCCAGCGCGGCGGTCCCGATGGCGACAGCTTCGAGCGGGTCGCCGCTGGTGGCCATGGTCAGGCTGGCCAGTTTGGCTTGGGAGATCGTCCGGGCGTGGGCCTCATGGGGAGTGAGCCCAGCGAGGGCGGCGGTGAGCCGTTCGGTGGCTTCTCTCGGGTCACGGCCCGATAGTGCCAGGTCGGCCAGGCCCAGTCCGGTGAGCTGGGCATGGCGCGCGGCGTTGTAGTTGAACAAGTACGGTGGGTCGTTGGCCGGGTTGGCGTGCGCGAAGTGATCGTCGGCGGTGCCGACGGCGATCAGGGTCTCGCGGACCCGGTGCATTTTGCCCAGGGCTCGGCCCCGTCCAGTGTGCAGGTGCGCCCGCTCGGTCGCGGTGAGCCGGTCAGCTCGGACCAGAGCATGATCGGTCAGTGTGAGTGCCTCGTCCGGTTGGCCGATCCAGAGCGCCTGGTTGTTCATACCTGACAGGATGTAGGCCCGCAGGTGCCAGTTGTCGGCCTTCTCGGCGCAGGCCAGCGCGAACTGGAAGGCCCGGTTGGCTTCCTCGTAGGCGGCCTGGTCGAAAGAGATGAACCCGGCCATCCCGGACAGATCACCGACGGCGGAGAACAGCTCCGGACGCAGCCGGGCCGGGCAGCTCGCCTCCAGCAACCCGGCCGACCAGCGCAGCTGAGCCCGCACGGTCTCCCGGGCCAGCGCGCCACCGTAGGTGAAGTTGAAGCCAGACCGGAACACCTCTGTGGCGGCGCGGACCTGCGCGATGTCCGTCACGCCGACCCGGACCGGGATCGGGGTGGGTCCGCCGCCTTCCAGCAGCGTGGCCAACGGTCCCGCGACCAGGCCGCCCAAGGCCGCGCTGCACAAGAACTGTTTGCGGTCCACGTCATCCAACTTCACTACCGTGCGGCGGGTGTTGACGAATCCCAGCGCGGCATCCGTGGGGGCACCCAGGATCGCTCGGAGGGCTTCGCGGTACAGCTTACTCGGCCAGTTGACGATACCGCGTTCCATCTTGCCCAGATGGTTGGCGTCCAGCGCCACCATCTTGTGGTGATGCTCCCAGATGTAGGCATTAACCAGCTCAGCGAGCTCCTCGCGGGTCAAGCCGTCTTCTGGGCTGGCCGGTGAGGCGGTGCGCTCCCGCGCTACTCGAAGCAGATCATTCGCCGCTGCCAAGGTGCCCTCCCCAGTCGGATACCCATATCGTCGGCGACACCATGGCCGGCCGCCAACCCCTGGACCCTCGGGCGGTGCGCGAATCTTCCCTTGACCTTCCCTTGACTTCCGCCGATCAGCGATTTCCCGCGCGGGTACCCAGCCGGGAGGGTATGAGGCCGTACCGCCTACTTCGCCCACAGGCTCCCACCCTGGCTTATCCGGCACCGGCGGGTTTGCGGGTGCCCCGCGCACAGCAACGCCCGATGACCATCCAACCCCCCCGCGCCCAGCCGCGCCAGGGTCCGGGCTGAGCGGCTCGCCCCCGCGCTCACCACTCCACACCGCTCACGCGGGTGAGCACCACCCCGCCCACACCGAACCCCACGATCCCGGCCGGCGGGTCGTTCGACTAGTGGCGACGCCGAACGACTCGCCGACTCCGGATCACGATATCCGTCAGGATCCGTCAGGTTCAGTCTTCGTCATCCATGTCGGCCATGGTGAAATACGCCGCGTCCACGCCGGCGGCTTTCGCGAGCGCATTCGGTGACGTGACCCGGTCGATGGGTGCCGACTGCCTCGGTACAGGCAACCCGGCCGGTCCGGGCAGCATCGTGTCGGTCATGTCCTCGTTCATTTCTCACTCCTTCGAACGGCTGACGTTCGAATCAGCCGGATCTTGATGCTAGAAATACATTATCCCGTAGGAACATCCGTGTCCGGGGAACGTCTCGCACCCGCGAAGTCGCGGATCGACCGCGGCCGAGAACGGACCCGGATCTCCAGGCAATCCGCCGAAGACCATCCTGTCTTCGCTGAGCACGCTGATGTCACTCGGGACCGAGCGGTTCACGACCGCTTGCACCGGCAAGTTCAAATCCATTGGTGTGACCTTCCTTTTTCATGTTCCTGAGATCTGTTCCGGAACACGCAGCGGACCGAACCAGCATATTGTAGCGGGCTCAGGCGATTTTTTGGGAGCTCACGGTATCGCCTGTCTGTGGCGAGTGATGAGGGTGGGCGCCGGGGGCCCGTACCCCCGGCGCCGTGGCGCCTCAGATCAGAGCCGAGAAATCCAGCCGGCGCCTTTCTTGATGACGTCCCACCATCCGGCGGCTTCGATACCCGAACCGGCGGCCAGTGCGATGCCCGCCGGTGTCCGGTCGATCGGTGCCGCCTGCATGGGCAGGCCTAGCCCACCGTTCGCCGACTTGTACGGCTGGGTCTCTTTCATGGCATCCTGCATTGTTTTCTCCTCCTACTCGGCAAGTGCGCGTTGCACTCTTCCGCGAATTCGATCTCGCTTGAAACTCAGAAAATCTTCGACAGGGCGTTGATGGCTAACGGTGCCAGTGCGAGAAAGGGAAAAGATGCTTCCACGCCCGCACTCGCGGTCAGCGCGACGCACGTTGGCGTCCGGTCGATGGGGGCGGCCTGCGGGGGCAGGCTCAACCGGCCGATCGCCAACGGCTCCGTTTCCAGGACCTGTCTCGATTTCTCTGTCATGTGTCAGCTCCTCTTCCGATCTGTCATGGACCGTTCGCAGTCTGTGTCTGGTGACATTCCTCCTTTCGTCCGAATGTGCGGCGCACGTGACGGATGAATTGGTCAGTAGAGGTCTCGGCACATCTGCCGGGCCAATCCGGTAAGACCACGGCAAGACACCGATGCGTCCACTCCGGCGTGGTTCCCGTGCCCCTGGCCGGGGAGGGGACCTCGATAGATCGGCGAGTGCTGGATCGGCAACCCGAGTGCGCCGGCCGGGTATCTCGCCGCATTGCCCTTGGGTCGCGAAGTGTTTTCAGGTGTATACATTCACGTGACTCCTTTCAGAGCATGCTGAGGTACTCGTGAACCGGTGCCAGGCTCACCGGCATCACGTCGCTCACGTCGATGGTGTACAGGAGCACTTTCTTCGCCCGCCGTACTTCCTCCGGGTCGAAGAACGTGATCTTCACGTCCCAGCAGTCCGAGTCCATGCGGCAGTAGGGACTCTTGACGACCTCGATGGTGTCCAGGACATAGAGGTTGTTGCTGGGACCCGGTACGTCTCGGGCCGAAAGTATTGCTCCAGCGAGGGACTGGGTGAGCTGGAAGATGTTCGTGCCCGCATAGTTCAGCGCGCGGTCAGGGGCGCTCTGGCCCAGGTTGCGCAGCTCGTAATAGATCTTGTGCAGGAAGCTTTGTATGGCTAAGCGAATCGTGGCCCGGGATGTATCGTCGCGTTCGCGTTCGACGTTATCCATCGCACTGTCGAGAAGCTTGCTTTCCTCCCAGCCGTACAGGCCGCGGGGTTGCACGCAGACCACAGGTACCTGCTGCCCCGAGAACAGGCGGATGGTCTTGCCCGTCAGGGTTCCCGGAATGGACACCCGGGAGACGTAGCCCTCATCGTCTGTCGGCAGCGCGTGAGCGCGCAGAGCGGCCCGGAGCTTGCGGTACACGTTGTCGGCATAGGACTGCTTCGCCTCGAGAGCGTAGATCGGGGTGAGGTCCAGGTTCAGCGTCCAGATCAGCTCGGTGGACTCCGAAGGATCATTATCCAGGTAGTCGCTCAACTGGACGACGTCATACGGGTTGGGTGGGAGTTCGTTATCACCAACGGTGGGCATCAGCTGCCGGAAGCTGTCTCGTCGTGCCTCGGTCCCGAAGTCGAATCCGACGTTTCCGATGGCGAAGATGAGTGGTTTCGGGCCGCTCTCGCAGCCGCAGTCACCCGATGATGCACGGACACCGGTGATCGCGGTGGCAGCTGCCGGCACTGCCGGCGTAGGCGGACTGTCGAGTTGTGGCGGCGATTCGCCACCGGCGGCGTGCAGCCCGCCGGTCGGCCCCACCTCCGCCGTGGCGGGCTCGGTGGCGTTCATATCTGGTTCAGTCCGGCCGACGTCCGCGGGCGGAATCAGCGTGTCGGCTGCATCTGGATTCGTCACGGTTGTCTCTACTCCTTCTTTGATTGAGGTGAGTGCCCCGGCGATGTTCAAGGTCCCGCTCAGATAGCGGCGGCAGGCCGGACTTGCTTGCGGCTCGCAGGGCACCGCGCTGCGCAGGATCGCCTGCCCCGTGGCCATCGGGTCGAGTGGTTGCCCGAGCCCGGCTTGCAGGCTCAGCAGCAAGGCCGCCACCCCGGACACCACCGGGGTGGCGAAGCTGCTGCCCGTCATCGATGCGGTGCCACCGCCCGGCGCGGCCCCCTCGATGTCCTGCCCGGGGGCCAGCACGCCGTTCGACCGGTACGCCTCACCCCAGTTGCTGATCTCCAGCGGCTTCCCGTCGAGCCCGATCGCGCCAACGGCGAGCACCGAGGACACCGCGGCCGGTACGTGCAGGCATTCACAGCCGTCATTGCCGGTGGCCGCGACGACGAGCACGTTGTTGTTCTTGCAGAGCGTCAGGGCGCGTTCGAGCATGCTGTCCGCTTCGTCGGTCGATGACCGCTGGCCGCCACTGATGTTGATGATGTGCGCGCCCTCCCCCACAGCCTGCTCGATCGCTCGGGCGAGATCCAACTGGGAGAGGCGGCCTTCTTGATGGTCACGGAAAATCGGCACGATCAAACCCCGGCACTGTGGCGCGATACCGGCAATGGGACTGCCCGGCTGGCCGAATAACAGGCTGGTGACGTGCGTGCCGTGCAGCGACATCGGGCCATTTCCGGCGGCGTCCGGCACGAGGGTGTCGAGCCGCCGGAGATCAGCGCCGTGGAAGCAGGGATGGGATAGATCCACCGGTCCGTCGAGGATCGCGATACATACCCGGTTGTCGCCGAGAGTTTCGGCGTGCAGGAGGGGTAGTCCCGTCACTGATCGGGTGTCCACGACGGATTCCTGATCTGGATCGGTTCAGGTCGCCCACTGGTCACGGGACCCCATCTCCTTAGCGTTTCGTCGCTAGGAGCGTCGGGGACGGCCGTCCCCGGACTGTCTCTCAGGCATCTTCGACAAGGACGAACCGGCGTCGCCCTCTCGTGTCGCGGGCGGCGTTCGCGGCCAGTGACACGAGTTGCTCGGGAAGGTCCAGGGAGGGAGTTCGACGAGGCGGTGACGTGGGAACAACACTGTATTGACGATTCATCCATGCTAGGATGTATAGGCACGTTTCGGCCGGAAAATCAAGGGATCATACGTGCGTGATACCGGTTTTCGCCGGCCGGATACTTGGTCGTTATGTCGCGTTCGAATGAGTGATCCGGGAACTGGTGATCGTCGGACGGACCCACATTCGCTCTTGCGTTGAGTACGTATCTTGGCTTAGCTGTGATGTCTTTATGACCCGATACCAGCGAACCGGCCTGTAGCGACGGCACAGCGACGGATCAGCGACAAAGCGCACACGGATCCCTGGCGCTCGGTCAACGGAACCGGCTTGGCGGGCTCCCGTGTCGATGGGGGTGCATGGGACAGTCGGATTGCTCAGGGGGGAGTTCGGGAGCCGCTCGTCCAGTCCACGGGAGGCCGGAATGTGCGAAAGGTCGGATGATGTTCGTTTGGCGTTGTTAGGGGGTTTCGAGTGCCGCTACCGAGACATCAGCGTCTCGTTGCCGCTCGGCTCGCAGCGATTGCTGGCGCTGCTTGCCTTGCGGAAGGACGGCGTCCACCGGACCGTCGCGGGTGAGCGCCTGTGGCCTGATAGCACCCCTGGTCGGGCGGCGGCTAATCTCCGATCAGCGCTCTGGCGAGGCAGGCGTCTCGGCGAGGCAACGATGATCGACTCTGCTGGCCCGCGCTTGTGTCTTGCTCCCACAGTGGGCGTCGATCTTCAGCAGATCATGGACCAGCACCCTGAGCTGGTACAGCGGCATTCTCGACGGTGCCCTGGCATCAGTGATCATCTGATGGTGGTCCGGGCACTCACCCGCCAGCTGCTGCCGGAGTGGTCCGAAGACTGGTTGCTGTTCGAACGTGAGCGCTGGCACCAGTTCAGACTCCACGCCCTGGAGAACCTCGCCACACAGCTCCAGGGCGATGGGCGCTACCTGGACGCTTTGCAGACGGCACTGGCGGCCATCGCCATCGAACCGATCCGCGAGACGGCACACCGGATCATCGTCGGGGTACACCTCGCCGAGGGCAACATCGCTAGCGCTCTCCAGCACTACCAGCACTATCGAGGACTACTCCGGCGTGAGCTCGGTGTCGTACCGTCCGTCCAAATGGATCAATTGGTCCACCCACTGATGCCGTCATAGACAGCCTGGAGAGTGCCGTGACGATCCCGCCCGGGGTGACGAAACAGCCTACTGCCGCGGTGTTCCTCGTTCGAGCATGGCGGGATGACGGCCAATTCCGTGCACGTATCACCAGTTCAGCGGACATCACGGCAGAGCCGCCCACGCAGACTGAGATCCTGATCGCCAACCCCGATGATGTCGGCAGGCACCTCGCCACCTGGCTGAGCGAGATCTGACCCGGGCGCGGTGAGTCCTTTGAGTAGCCGGCGAACCGGTAACGACGCACGCCGCTAAACTGATTAGTCCATTAAGGTGACGTGGCAGGGGGGAAGCGTCTTTGCTGATCAAATGGAGCGTGCGGCGGGTGCCCCGCAGGCTATCTCTGCGTCTGCGGTCCCCGCGCTCGGCGGCCAGGATAGCTGTGCTGCTCGGGCTGGCGGGTACGGTGTGGTTGCTGGTAGACGGTACTTACGGCGCGAATATCGCCAGCGTGCTGGGATTATGGTTGGGTGTCCTGGGCATTCTGGTGTCGGTGCGGACGACCCGGCGTGGGATGAGCACGCCAGAGTCGTCACCGGGGACGGGCAGTGCGCCGAGGCAGCCGAATAGGGCTGCCATTGGCCGCGTCGGCGGCATCGCAGTGGCGATCACCGCAGCTTACGGGCTTCTGTTCACGTTCTTGCTCGTGGGACCTTTGCGGAGCGCCATGTCCACCACTCCCGACTCGCCAGCAACGCCCTCCGCGTCACCGGCAACCTCCTCCGCGCCACCGGGGGGCCCGGTCGCGCCGTCGCAGCCGGCCAGTCCGGTGATCGTCGTGCCGGGCGGTTCGCAGCCGGTTCCCTCGCGCATCGAGCCCGGCCAGCCCGTGATCGCTCGCCCCCCGGATCCCGGGTTCGGTCGTCCCCGGCCGATGGGCCCCCCACCTCAACACCACCCGCCGCCGCAACAGGCCGATCTCGGCCCGGCCGGCACCGGCGTCAGCTGCTCGCCGTTCACCGACCCGGCTGTTCGTATCAAGACGATAGCGGCGACCGATGGCCTTCCCGGCATCGCCACACATAATTTCATCGATCTCGAGATGTTGCGCGACAACCGGCCGGGATATACTTATTGGATCATTGCGCATCTTATCGGAACCAACGGTGACGGTAGTCCATACATCGCCAAGCAACAGGTGCGAAGCGGCATCGGGGCCGAGAGTTACGCCCTTCGGCTCGATGCCGCCGTGAATTCGGTGCGGGAGATCTACCTTGTCGAGGCCGATCCGGAGGGCACCGAGAAACTCAGGCAGAACAACCAACTACCCATGGATGGGTCACAGGACGATCAGTCTGTCCGCGTGAACCCGCCACCTGGGCAGACGGTCTCGGTGACCTGCCGTGTGGCCAAGACACGCGATTAGCGGAGAATACCGCCTATCTCGGTACGTCAGCGCCGGTCAGGATGCGGTCGCTGCGGTGATCGCGCGTGCGGCTTGGCGGCCGGAGAACAGGCAGCCGCCGAGGAAGGTGCCTTCCAGTGAGCGGTAGCCGTGGAGTCCGCCGCCGCCGAAGCCGGCGATTTCGCCGGCGGCGTACAGCCCGGTGATCGGGCGTCCGCGGTCGTCGAGGACGCGAGAGGCCAGGTCGGTGTGCAGCCCGCCGAGCGTTTTGCGGGTGAGGATGTGGAGCCGGACGGCGATCAGTGGTCCGGCCCTGGGGTCGAGCAGCTTGCGTGGGGCGGCGGTGCGAAACAGGCGCCGCCCACCACGATCACATCAGCATCAGTCATCGCGCGCCACCCATTGCTCCACCGACCGAAGTGATGTCGACACGCCGGGTTCGCTTCCCGAAATTTTCTCTAGAGATCTTTATGGCGAGGACGTGGGTGGAGATTTTTCCGCTCGTTGTCGCAGGGTCAGCAGGGTCACCATGGCTCCGATGAGACCAGCGATCGCGCTGATCAGCCCGGTGATGGATGTGATGATCACTACCGCGAACGGGGCGCCACCATCAGAGTTCGGGGAGGACGCCGGGACTGGTTGGGGTGCTGGAATTTGTTGGGGGTTCGGAGTCGGCTGGGTGATCGGAGATGCTGGTGGCGGGGCCGGACCCGCCGAAGGCAGCGGTAATGGAAATGATGTTGCTTGCGGATTTTGTACCACGTTCACCACTTTTTGAGAAGCCTCTGCGGCTTTTTGTGCGTCCGCTGCGGCCGCTTGCGCCTCTTCTGCTTGTTTCGCCGCTTGTTCCGCGGCCCGTTCTAATGCTGCATCCGCTTTTCGCAACTCTACTGCCCGCTTTACGCCTTCTGTGGCTTGTTGTGCCAACTTTGCCTGTTGTTCTGCCTCTGTCGTCAGTCGGACAGCTTCTGCTGCTCGTCTTATCCTTTCTTCCTGTTGTGCTGAATCTGGAGATGACGTCCGGCTGCCGATGGTTATTGCTAGGGTAACCGCCACTGCCAGGAGCGCAATTCCGCCCGTTATGAGAATGAAGCTTGTGGTCAGCCACCGCTGAGGATGTCTGATATGGGTAGATTTTGCCCTCCGTTGGTTCATGTGATCAATAGTAGTCGTCAGGTCGCAGTACGTTGAAGGCTCTCCAGTCGCGCCTCGGCGGCGTCGACGTCAGAGATCATGCCGCTGGGCGCATCGACCTGTCAGAATCGTGGTCGTGGACAGGCGGGTAGACCGGTTGCTCTTCGGTGTGAGCATGGTCGTGGTGGGTGGCGCCGTTGTGGGTTTGTGGTGGATCTACTCTCGCCCGCCGGCCCAGCGCAAGGATCTCCTCGAGATCGGTGGATTCGCGCTGGCCTTGATCGGTGTACTCATTGCGCTGATAAGCGGGCTTCGGAGTGCGCGTCGCCGGGCCGATCCCCGATCCCCGGACGCCCTGGCCGATCTGTTGGCGCACGCGGTGCAGGCGCAGTGGCGCACAGCGGCTACCGAGCGGGTCTTGTTGACGCCTGCGCCGATTGCGGTCCGCTGGTCGCCGAGCACGCTGCCGGTGGCCGGGTCCATGGTGGCTGCGGTAGGGGTGCCGGATGAGGCTCCGGCGTTCCCGCCGTTGCCCAGCCAGACCAGGGTCACCGAGGAACAATTGCGGGCTGGAGGTGGTCGCCGCGAGTTGTTTGCCATCTACGCCGGGGTCGCCTCCGGCCGGGTGATCATCATCGGCGCGCCGGGGGCGGGCAAGAGCGGCGCCGCGGTGTTGCTCGTGCTCGATGCCCTGCACCACCGAGACGGTGTTGGCGACACCGAGCGAGCCGGGGTACCAGTGCCGGTGCTCTTGACCGCGCACAGCTGGGACCCCGATACCTGCTCCGCATCGGACTGGCTGGCCACTCGGCTCGCCGCGGACTACCCCCTGTTCCAGCACCGCGGCGGCTATGCCGAAGCCCAAGCTCTGGTCCGCGACGGGAAGGTCGCGCTGGTCCTCGACGGGCTCGATGAGATGGATGAGGCGGCGCGTCCAGCTGCGCTGCAGGCCCTCAGCGACGCGCCCTTTCGCCTTGTGGTGCTCAGCCGCAGCCACGAGATGGTCCGCGCCACCGAGGCCACCTGGCTGGCCGGAGCTGTGGCGCTACACCTGCACGAGGTCAGCGGTTCCGAAGCCGCCGACTACCTGCAGCGGGCCAGCACCGGGCCAACCCCGTCGGGCTGGGCACAGCTGCTGGCAGCGCTGCGGGAGCATCCCGGCAATGTCCTCACGCGCACGCTGACCACCCCCTTGGCCCTCACCCTGGTCCGCGACACCTACCGAGCAGGCGACGACATCAGCCCACTGCTCGACAGCACCCGCTACCGCAGCCGCGAAGACATCGAGCAGCACCTCATCGCCCGTGTCCTGCCCGGCGCCTACCTCGCCCGTCCGGGCAGGCCACCTCCTCGTTACAGCCTGACCCAGGCGACGCAGGCGCTGGGCTTCCTCGCCCGGCAGATGAACCAAGACCGTACCCGAGACCTGCTCTGGACTCAGATTCCGCGATGGGCCCCCACCACTGCCCGCCTGCTTGCCGGCATGCTCGTGGGTGGAGTTCTCGGCGGACTCATCGGCGCCCCAGTTTGCTGGCTGGTGTCAATGCTGGTGTACGGGTCCAGCGCGGGACTCGCGTTCATGCCCTTCGGGCTCGGGTACGGTGCCGGGATCGGGTTTCCGCTCGGGCTGGCGAACGGGCGCGGTGGGGGCGAGCCCAAGCGGGTGAAGAACTGGCGTTCCGTCAGCCTCGGCCGCGTCCTCGCCGCTGGCCTTGTCTATGGAACCCTGGTCGGGGTCGCGGGCTCCTTCGTCGCGCTCCTGATGATCGGCTTTATCAGTTTCCTCAGCCCGGACCTCAACAAGTGGGTGTTTCTGCTGGTATTCGGTCTGGTATTCGGTCTGGTGTTCGGACTTCCATTCGGACTCAAACGCAACTTGCTGTTCGGGTTCGCCGGAGCCGGGAGCAGCCCTCGGGGTGCGCTCAAGCGCTGGCGTCAGGATCTTACGTTCGGGCTTACGTTCGGTCTTCTGGTCGGGTTTTTAGCCGGGCTCCGGGGCGGGTTGCTGACCGGGCTTGTGGTCGGGCTCCTAGTCGCTCTCACGATGGGGCTCATGCGCCGATTCGCGGGCAGGTTCGCGGTGGGGCTCGCGTTGCGGCTCGAAGAGGGCGAACGCGGCCCTCAGGGACCGCTGGAAAGCTGGCGTAATGACCGTGTGTTCGGACTCGCGGTCGGTCTCACCTTCGGGCTCGCCGTCGGAATCGGAGGGGTGCTCGCATTGACCTTGATTCCGCTGGTAACAAGTACCCAAGGATTGGAAGCGCGCATAACTGTCACGATCGGAGTCGGCGCTGGACTCGTGGTCGGGCTCGTGTACGCGGTCACGTCCTCCGCGACGTGGCCGACCACGCTGGGCTGGCTCCAACTACGACGGTCCCGCCACGTTCCCCCCGTCGGCCTCATGCCCTTCCTCGACGACGCCCGGACTCGAGGTGTCCTGCGCACGGTCGGAGCTGTCTACCAGTTCCGGCACGCAAACCTGCAAGACCACCTGGCCGGCTACCCCACCTCGACGAAATCGCCACGCGGTACACCACCTGCGGGCGCTGCCGGGTCCGAGCGGATAGCGTTCGCTGAGTGAGCCTGCGCCCGAGCGGTCGTGACGCGGAGGCCGCCGTGCCTTACCCGCTGCGGGTGGCGGCGGCGGTGTCCTGGCGCCTGCTGGTGGTGGCCGGGTTCATTGTCGTGCTGAGCTACGTGGTGATCGCCCTGCGGCAGGTGGTGATCCCGGTCGCGGTGGCCCTGCTGTTCACCGCGTTGCTGGGCCCGGTGGTGGACTGGCTGACCAGGCGTCGGGTGCCCAGGGGGATCGCCACCCTGGTCGTCCTGGTCGGCGGATTGGCGCTGATCGGCGGCTTGCTGGCGTTCGTGATCCAGGCGTTCGTGAACGGGTTGCCCGAGCTGCAGACCCAGATCGTCAACAGCTTTCAGGCGATCCGGGCGTGGCTGGAGGACCCGCCTTTCGGCCTGCCCCGGGTGAACCTGCAGAACCCGGTCGACTCGTTCAGCCAGTGGTTGGCCCGCAACCGCGCCGCGATCACCTCGGGTGCGCTGTCCACCGCCGTCACGGTCGGGCAGTACCTCACCGGCGCCGCGCTGGCGCTGTTCACGTTGATCTACTTCCTCTACGGCGGCAGGTCGATGTGGCGCTTCCTGCTCGGAATCGTGCCGCGCCAGTCCCGCGCCCGGGTCGATGTCGCCGGGCAGCGGGGGTTCGCCTCCCTGGTGGGATTCATCCGGGCAACGGTGCTGGTCGCGATCGTCGACGCGGTCGGCATCGGGATCGGGTTGGTGGTGGTGAGCGCCCCGCTGGTGGTGCCGCTGGCCGCGTTGACGTTCCTGGCGGCGTTCATCCCGGTGATCGGCGCGGTGATCTCCGGGGTGCTCGCGGTGCTGGTGGTGCTGGTCGCCAAGGGGCTGATCCCGGCGCTGATCGTGCTCGGGGTGGTGATCGGCGTGCAGCAGCTGGAAGGCAACGTGTTGCAGCCGTTGCTGATGGGCCGCGCCGTCGAGCTCAACGGGGTGGCGGTGGTGCTGGCCGTCGCGGTGGGCTCGGTGCTCGCCGGCATCGCCGGTGCGCTGCTGTCGGTGCCGTTACTCGCCTTGCTCAACGCCAGCATCCGTGCTTTGAGCACTGGCGAGGCAGAGCCCGACGACTCCGAGCCCTCGGGTTCGATGGTGCCGCTGGCCGATGTCCCCGTCGACCCTCACACCTCCTGATCCACCTTCGCCGAGTGGCCAGAGGTCACCGTTTGTCGCAGGCCGTGCCGTCCTGGTCGCGGTCGAGCTCGTCGCGATATCCCGGCTCGCCCCTGTGCAGTGGTGCGGCTCCGGCCGCGCGGGCCTCAGTGCAATTCCGGTAGTAGGGCGCTCCACCGCCGCTTTCGGTGACCGGTTGGGGCGCGACGGGCTGGCGCTCAATCGGCTGAGATTCGACGGGCTGGGGGGCGACCGGTTGGGCCCGTACGGGCTTGTCCGGGGTCTTGATCGGCTGGGCCGGCTTCGTCGCCTGGGTCTGGCGGGATGCTGGGGCGGGGATGATGGGTGCGGAGTCCACCGGGGGCTCCGCGAGCACTGGCTCAGGGGATGCCGCGGGCTGCGATGCAGTGTCCGGCGCTGCGGCGGGCGCCGCCGGTGCGCTGCTTGCCGGTGCGCTCTGGTCTTGCGGCGCGGCGGAGGTGCTGAACACGGCTACTCCGCCGATGAACACCAGAATGCCGGTCACGGTGCAGGCCGCGCTGAGGCCGTAGGAGGGCTTGAGGCCGAAAATCCTCCGAACGGGTGCCCCGGGCTGGTTGCCTGGTACCGGGCTCGAAGGCTCACCAGCCTCCGCGGCGGGGAGCGCACGCGCGCGGTGGGCCTGCACGCCGAGGTACACGCCCAGGCCGATCACGATGAGCCCGCCCAGCGGCAGCACGAGCAGGCTGAGCAGCGCGACGAGCACCAGGACCAGCGCCTTGCCGAGCCGAGCGGCCTTGCGCCTGCGGTGAGGGACGTTGTCCTGAGGTGGCATCTACTGGCTCCCAACCGACTGACCGACCGCCACGATGGCGTCAGGGGTAGAACGACAACTCGACGTTGCTGTGACGACTGCGCGTCGGTCAGGGTTTGCGCCCGACCCCTCCGATCAGGCAGTTCTGCACGGGGTCGAGCGGCGTGGTCGGCGGGTTGTCGGGTCGCCAGTTGATGCAGGTGACCAAGCCCGGCTCGATCAGTTCCAGGCCGGGGAGCATGCCCTCGATCTCGACGCGGGGGCGAAACCACAGCCCGCCACCGAGGGTGCTGTGCAGCAGAACCTGTTGGATCCTGCGGGTGAGCTCACTTTCGGGAGCGGCTTCCGGGTCGACGAAATGGGTGATCGCCACGTAGGAGCCGGCGGGCAGGGCGTCGATGTACTCGGCCATGATGTTGGCCAGGCTGCGCATACCGTTGTAGTGGTGCAAGGTCCCGAGCTGGAACAGCGCGATCGGCTGGGAGAAGTCGAGGTGGGTGCGGATGACCTTGTCGTTGAGGAGCTGGCGTGGCTGGAAGATGTCCGCCGCGCAGAAGTGGGTCTGATCGTCCTCGTGAAGCAGGGCCCGACCGTGAGCGAGCACGACGGGGTCGTGGTCGACGTAGACGACCCGGGCCTCGGGCCGGATCCGCCGGGCGACCTGGTGGGTGTTCTCCGCCGTGGGCAGCCCTGACCCGCAGTCGAGGAACTGGGTGACGCCGGTCTGGCCGGCGATGAAGCGGGTCACCCGGATGAGGAACCTCCGGTTGTCCACCGCGGTCTGGGCTATCTCCGGTGCGACCCGCTGGACCCGCCGCAGCACCTCGCGGTCGATCTCGTAGTTGTCCTGACCGCCCAGGGCCGCATCGTAGACGCGGGCGATGCTGGCCTTGGTCGGATCGATGAACATGGGCACGATCTCATCCGGCAGACGGGCGTCGGGACCGGACATCAGGACCTCTCGAGCATCGCAGACCGGACTGGGCGCCGCAGAGCTTAACGATGCCACCCGGGTAGCGATGCACCGGATGAATAAGCTCGCGCAGTGGACTCTGCCGACCGTGCCGCAGCGCGGGAGCGCACGATCCCCGACGTGCTGCCCGGGCCGGGGGACCCGCCGCTGCGAGTGCTGTTCTGCGGGATCAACCCGGGTCTGGTCTCCGCCGCCACGGGTCACCACTTCGCCCGGCCGGGCAACCGTTTCTGGCCGGTCCTGCACGGCGCCGGCTTCACCCCACGGCGGTTGCGGCCCGACGAGCAGCACCTGCTGCCCTCCCTTGGCTTGGGGATCACCAACGTGGTCCCTCGGGCCACCGCTCGGGCCGACGAGCTGAGCGCTGCCGAGCTGGTGGCCGGCGGTGAGCGCCTCCAGAACCTGGTCCGGTCGTTGCGGCCAGCTGCCCTGGCTGTCGTGGGCATCACCGCCTACCGCGTCGCCTTCGCCGCTCCGCGTGCCACCATCGGCCAGCAGTCCCCCGTGGCCCATCCCGATTTGTCTCCCTGTCGGGATGGTGGGGGTGATGTGCTGGTGTGGGCGCTGCCCAACCCGAGTGGGCTCAACGCGCACTGGTCGTTGGCGACGATGGTGGCCGAGTTCGCCCGCTTCGCGCTCGCGGTGGCCGCGCTGCCGTGAGCGACTGCTCAGGTCCCCAACCAGGTCAGCACGGCCATCACGCGACGGTGATCGTCCCCCGACGGGGGTAAGCCCAGCTTGCCGAAGATCGACGAGATGTGTTTCTCCACCGCCCCTGGCGTGATCACCAGGGTGCGGCCGATCGCGGTGTTCGTGCGGCCTTCGGCCATCAGCCCGAGCACCTCGCGTTCGCGTGGCGACAGCGCGCCGAGCGGGTCACGGCGGCGCCGGTGGGTGAGCAGCGCGGAGACGACCTCAGGATCGAGCACGGTGCCGCCACTGGCAACCCGCCTCAGCGCGTCGGAGAGATCGGCCAGCTTGGACACCCGGTCCTTGAGCAGGTAACCCACCCCGCCACCGGCGGCCAGCAGGTCCGCGGCGTAGGACTCCTCGACGTACTGTGACAGCACCAGGATCCCGATCTCCGGTATCCGGCGGCGGATCTCCAGCGCGGCGCGCAATCCCTCGTCGGTGAACGAGGGCGGCATCCGGACGTCGATCACGGCGACGTCGGGTCGCAGCACCTGCACTGCCTCGATCAGCGCGTCGCTGTCCCCGACCGCGGCCACCACCTCGGCATCCGCCTCGTCCAGCAGCCGGATGAGCCCCTCCCGCAGCAGCAGCGAGTCCTCGGCGAGCACCACCCTCACACCGGCATTATTCCCCGACCCCGGCCAGCGGGATGGCGGCGGTGAGCACGGTCGGTCCGCCGGTCGGACTGACCACGTCGAGCTCGCCGTCGACCCCGGCCAGCCGGTCGGTCAACCCGGCCAGCCCGTGGCCCTTGCCGAGATGCGCGCCGCCGCGGCCGTTGTCGCGGACCTGCACGATCACCAGGTCGTCGTCTGCGCTCACGGTCACCGCGCAGTGCGTCGCCCTGGAGTGCTTGGCGACGTTGGTGAGCGCCTCGGTGACCACGAAGTACGCCGTGTTCTCCACGGCGGGGCTGAGTCGTCCGTCGCTGGGCCGCCCGTCGCCGGGCAGCGTGACGGCGAGCGAGACCTGCACCGGGCAGCGCGCCGCGGCGGCCATCAAGGCCGCGCCGAGTCCGCGATCGGCCAGGATCGGCGGGGCGATACCTCGGGAGAGCGCGCGCAGCTCCGACAGCGCCTCCCGGCTCTGCTCCAGGGCCTCGTCGATGAGCGGGCGGGCCCGCTGCGGGTCGTCGTCGAGCCGGCGCGCGGCGGCCTCGAGGTCCATGTTCAACCGGACGAGCCGTTGCTGCGGGCCGTCGTGAATGTCACGTTCGAGCTTGCGCAGCGTCTGGGCCTCGGCCTGTACTGCGGCGCGCCGCCCGGTGGCCAACTGGTCGGCGCGGGCCCGCAACGCGGCGGTCTGGTTGGTGAGCAGGCCGCGCGCCAGCCCCGCCTGCGCGGCCACCAGCCCGCGTACCACCCACGGCAGGCTGAGCAGCAGGAACACCCCGATCACGGTATTCAGCACGATGTCGCCCAGGCGTGAGGAACTGCCGATGATCAATCCGAACAGCCCGTTGTCGTAGTAGTCGGCGGACCGGGGCAGCGACCATTCCCACAGCACGTAGAGGGTCAGGCCAAGGCCACTGGCCGCCCAGCTGACCGCGATCGAGAAGGTGGCTACCCGTACCGGGAACGCGATGACGGAGTGCAGCAGGTCACGCCAGGACTGCGGATCGGCCAGCGCCTGCAGCAGGCGGCGGGCGACGCGATGGCCGTGGGCGGGTCGGTAGTGATGCGGCGGCAGCTCCCGGCCGGTGGTCCAGCACACGGCGCGCCGCTCCACGGTGGCCAGCCCGCGCGATGCGTAGAGCGTGCCGACCAGGATCGGCAACCCGACCCACACCACCAGGGTGCTCACCCCGGCGGCGAATCCAGCAACGGCCACCACGAAAGCGACGATCCCCACCGGCAGCCCGGCCAGCAGGTAGCCGAACCCGCGGGCCAGCCGGTCTCCGCCGGTGGGGACGGACAGCTCGGCTGCGGGGTGCATGGCCGCTCCGGCCGCAGATGTCTCGGTCATGCGTCCCACTCTGGTCGGGTCAACCGCTCTAGACCAGCCGGTGGACCGCAGTTACGAGGTAGGGGCAACCCGAGCTCGTCGAGCAGCTTCCGCGGCGGAGCTCCACGTGGTGCCACGCCAGCAGTCCAGCCCCCGACGGCGTGTCGCGTCCGATCCGTTCAAGACCGCGACTGTGATCCGGTCGTAGAGTCGCGGGTCATGAGCATCGACGCGCAACTGGACGTGATCGGACTGGTGGTGGCCGACATGGCCGCCGCGCTGGCGTTCTACCGGCGGTTGGGCCTGGACATCCCACCCGACGCCGACACCGAGCCCCATGTGGAGCTCGCCCTGCCGGGCGGCTTGCGACTGGCGTGGGACACCGAGGAGACCATCCGATCGTTCGCTCCGGAGTGGAAAGCGGGTGACGGCAACGGTCGCACCGGCCTGGCGTTCCGGTTGTCCGATCCAACCGCGGTGGACGCCGCCTACGCCGAGCTAACTGAGGCCGGCTACCACGGTGAGCACCCGCCCTGGGACGCCTTCTGGGGTCAGCGCTACGCCGTGATTCACGACCCAGACGGCGTGAGCGTCGACCTGTTCGCCCCGTTGAGTAGCTGACCGAGCTGCACCCCGGACAGCGCGCGCACCTCACGGGCCAGATGGGCCTGGTCGGCATAGCCCGCGCGGGCAGCGGTGATCGCGAACGGCATCCCGTGTGTGACCAGCCGCAACGCTATCCGGAACCGCAACCCGCTGATCACCTGCCCGGGATTCGGCGTGGTCAGGAAGGCACGGGTGTCCGGACCGGCGACGTAGACCGAGCCGTTCATCGAGATCAGGTCCATGCACCCGTCCGGCAACACCCGTTGCTCCTGGGCCGCGCCCACCTCGTGACGCCAGAGGCAGGCCACCACCCCGGCCAGCGCGGCCGGAGCAGGTTGTTCCCGATAACCGCTCACCATCGACGCCATCATCCCGCGTTTCACGGCCGTCGGGGCGCTCTCACCAGGTCTGGCCAGTCGACTACGCTACCGCGCGTGACGGTGCAACCGGACTTCCCGCGCAAGGTCAACCAGATGCGTCATGATCTTGACGATCTGTATGAGCTGATGTCGCAGGTGAACAGCAGTCAAATCCGAATCTCGGGGGTCTTGCATCGGCATAACAATCGGTTCGAAGAACTGCAACAAACTCTCGACCTGCACAGCGGCCGGCTGGACCGGATTGAGGACAACCAACGCCGGATGCAGGACAGTCAGCAGCGACTTGAGGACAACCAGAGCCGACAGTTCGAACACCTGTCGGCCCAGATAGCCGAGATCCTCAAGGTGCTACGCGGTCCAGCAATCGCCAATCCAGCGCCGGAATCCAAGCAGTAGTCCCGGGATCTCATCGTTGACCGCTGTTGTCCGGGAGGCGCCGGCTGTGATCCGGAACGTGCCGCCGCTCGATGAGCAATCAGTTTCCGGGAGACGCGGCGATGGGCGTTGGCCAGCAGATCTTCAATGGTGATCGTCGCGTCTCAGACCCGACAGGTCCCGTCTCGTGCGGCGGCGGCGATCCGCTTGCCATCCGGCATCCCGCGTGATGCATGGCCGCTGCTGTGACGCTCTGCAGTTCGTGTCCGACCGGGGACTCGTAGCTACCGCGGCGCAGGGCCTCCTGCAACCGTCGCGCCATTACCTCCGCCACCTGGTAGCCGGTGGCGCCTCCTTGGCGGAGGTCCAGCTCATAGACGCAGCGCAGTGCTGTCCAGCACTGCGCTGCGTGCTCGGCATCGATACGCCCTGGGGTGACGACGTTCCGTGGCAGCAGCACGGCCACGGCCAGACCCGCGGCCCCACCGATGAAATCACGGCGCTCCACGCCATCCAGGATAGGAGGCTGGCCGGACTCGCCGATCACACCCAGCGCGGCGGGTGGGACTCCCAGCGCCTGCGCGATATCAGCCAAGATCACCATGTCCTGCGCGGCACGGCTGATGCCGCGCTCCAGGCGGGAGATCGTCGCCTGGGAATAACCGGACCGCTCGGCGAGCTCGTGCTGGGTCCATCCCGCTGCTTTGCGCATCAAACGGATGAGTAATCCGACTTCTCCCGTCGCTACGGCAGCCTGACCTTGTGGTGATATGAGCGTCGCAGCGACCACGCGCGAGTATTCCACGACCTCCCCCGTCTTTATCTTGACCGGCGCGTTCACCCGTCACCGCGCGTCGTGCACTGTACCCGGACAAAATCACACACCACGGAGACTAGGTCTCAGGTCACCAACAGCGGAGGAAGTTCAGGGTTTTCAGGGAACACTCCTCTTCCTCAAACCTGCCAGGCGGCGCGACGGTGGTCACCACCGAGCCAACCGCTTTCGGACCTCTCAGCGGGTAGAGCCTGACCGTCATGGTTACCACCCCAATGACCAACCGGAGGTCACCAGCCGTGGCTCGGATCAGTCTCCCGGCACTGCCGAGTTGTGTCCGGGTTCGTGCGGAGCACGCCGCTGGCGTCGGCCCGCATCTGTCGAAGGGAGTTGCACCATGACCACCTCCACCGGATCCGCGCTGTCCGCAGCCGACCAGAACCCAACGCCCCTGGACGCTGACAGCGATGGTTTCCAGCTCGATGTGCGCATCGTCGAGGCCGGTCCTGCGGCCGCAACGCTGCTGGTCGATACCGACAATGGTTGCGACACCGTGCAGGGCAGCGAGTGCTAGCAGTCATCGCGGTCCGTCTCCGGCTGGGCGGTGCGCCGGAGACGGACCGCAGGGGCACTGAGCGGCTACGGGAGGGTGGTGATCCTTGGTGACGGTGCGTGAGTGGTACCAGCACGTCGATGCGGCGCTGTGGCGTGCGAGCGTGAGCACCGGTGAGGGGGTTCCCCGGCCCTGGCCGGACTTGGACATCGACACCGGCGTCGAGCCGTGGTGTAGCTGGATCGAGCGGGTCTGGGCGCAGAGCGGGGTAGCGGAGGCGATTGGGGTGGCCAGTCCGGTGCTGGCCAGCCGGGTGGAAGAGGCCCGCGCCGGGGTGCGGCCGGATGCTGCTCGGGTGCGGCGCATGGCGGTGTCGCTGGCTCGGTACCTGGTGCGGATGCGGGGGCGGGCGACGCCGTTTGGGCTGTTCGCCGGGGTGGCGCCGGTCCGGTTCGGTGCGGTCACGGCGTGCCGATGGACCGAAGTTCACCACCGGTTGGTACGCCCCGACGCCGGGTGGCTGGCCTCGGTGATCGCCCGGTTGGAGTCGGATCCCGCGCTGCTATCACATGTTTCGCACTAGACGGGTTGGTGGTTACCGGATACGCCAGCGCATTTCGGGTTTCGATCCAGTGAGCATCGCCCATTGCGTGGTGTCGTCTACCTTGATGAGGAAGTCTGCGGGGCCGGGTTGACCGGTGTGTTCCCACCATTGGTGGACGTGGCTGATGATCGCCCATAGATCCC
>JBOHFF010000039.1:0-1893 GCA_050699515.1 Pseudonocardiaceae bacterium | reverse complement strand
TTGCCGGGGATCAGCTTGGCGCTTAATGACTTCGGGCCCGATGAGGTGCCCGACCTCACCCCGCGACCTCTTGATGAGCTGCTGGCCTGGGCCGAGCGCGCCAACGAGCATCGTGACCACGGTCGTTTCTCGCTGGCTGGGCGGGACCTGGGCACGCTGATCACCGAGCTGCACGCGCACGCACTGACCACCGGACCGGCCGACCGGCCCCGCGCCTTCGCAGCGCTGGTAGTGGCTTGTATCGTGGCGGGCGACGTCGCGAACAGGATTGAGGGCAATATCGATTTGTCGGTCTCGGCGGCCAGCCGCGGATACGACATGGCCGTTCGCTCGGGCGATCCCGGGCTGATCGGTTTTGCCCGGTGGTGCTGGGCACTGCAACTGATTTGGCTGACTGCGCGGGGTCGGGCGTCGCGGGTGCTCACTACGGGTATTGACGAGCTTGGAGGGTCGGTCCGGTTGCGTGGTGGGGACACGTTGCCGGGGGAGATGTTGGGTTTTCTGCATTTGTCGGCGGCGCAGTGCGCGGCGCGGGATAAGCGGTATGACGACGCGCGGGGGCATCTGGAGGAAGCCACCGCGATCGCCGCGCGGGTCGGGGAACACAACGGGTTGCGCATGCATTTCGGTCCGACCAACGTCGCGGTGTGGCGGCTGGGGATCGGGGTTGAGCTCGGGGAGGGTGGCCGGGCCTATGAGGAGGTCACCCGTACCCCGCTGGAGGTCGCTGCGCTGGGTAGCCCGGAGAGGTCCGCAGCGCTGCATTTCGATCTGTCCCGGGCGCTGGTGCAGGACGGAGCACGTCGCGATGCCGAAGCGATCCGGCACATCGACACCGCAGACCGGCTGAGTCCGACCAGGCTCCGTAATGACCCGATCGCGCGGGACCTGGTGCGGACCGTGGACCGGCGGGCCCTCCGGCGGACCTGGGAGCTGGACTCGCTGTGTAACCGTTTCGGCATCAGGAGCGCCAAGGGCTGAGACCTCAGGAGTTGCACCGCTGAGATTGCAGTCCCGTTCGGGGTGTTCATCATGCCGGGTGGGTGCTGGCCGAACGGTGCTTGAGGGTGCGGGTGAGTACCGCTTCGCTGGTGTCGAGTGCGGCCGAGAGGTCGTCTTGCAGCGGTGCGGGGATGGCGCGGCTTCCCAGCGCGCATGCGTTCACCGTCTCGGCGAGGTCGTGGGCTTGGCGGTCGGTCAGTGCGCTGACACAACCATCGTGGGCGAGCAGGTCGCGTGCGGTGTATCCGTCGGGAGCAGTGGTGGCGCGGTGGAGGAGGTCGGCGGCGATGCGGCGCGCGGCGCGGTGGGCGATGTCGCCGGTGGCGTCGATGACGCACAGACCCAGGCGGGTGTGGAAGACCACTAGGCCGGGGCTGGTGTCCAGTTGCCGGTAGCAGTCCAGCAAGGTGGCGATGTCGCGGTCGGTCGGTTGATCGGTGTGCTGGCGGCACAGCGTGGTCAAGCATGCGGTCACGGCGTTCTCCCATGGCTCGCCAGGGATGGTGTCCGCAAGCAGGGCCAGGGCGCCGGCGGTGTCCCCCGCTGTGGCGCGGGCGAGGACGGCGACCTGGCGACCGTCGAAGATACGGCGGCCGATGCCCTTGTGGCGGTGTAGCTGGGTGTACGCCTGGTTCCAGCGGCCCGCGCTGGCTAGTGCGCGGGCTCCGGTGGCCAGCAGCACCGCCCAGAGCCACCGTCGTACCTCCTGGTGTGCGTCGGGGGAGGCGGTGAGAGTGGCTGCGGGTACTGGAATGCCGTCGATGGTGGTGTCGGCGCGGGAGGAGACGGCGGTGTAGAGCGCGTCAAGAAGGGTGACGGCGTGCTCGCCGTTGCCGTCGCGGATGTGCAGGCGGGCGAGGTTCACCAGGGGTTCGAGCGCGCGGATGGCGG
>JBOHFF010000038.1:0-179502 GCA_050699515.1 Pseudonocardiaceae bacterium | reverse complement strand
TTGTTCGGTTGGTCAAGTCCAGCCATGATTTTGAGCACGCTGGACTTGCCAGCTCCGTTGGGCCCGACCACGCCGATCTTCGCGCCGGGATAGAACGCGAGGGTGACCCCGTCGAGGACGACCTTGTCACCGTGCGCCTTGCGCACCTGCTTCATCGTGTAGATGAACTCCGCCACGGTCGCGATCGTAGAGGGGAGCGCCGGGACCGGGCAGCGCGGCCGACTGCCACCCGGTCCCGCCCCGGGCGGTCAGGCGGATACCGGCACCAGCGGCCGGGCCGCTTCTGCCAGATCCGACAAGCTCACCTTGTCCGGTAGGTCCACATCGTCGAGCACGTCTGGCACGTCCTCAGCGGGCGACGCCGGCGGGGTGTCATCGAGGCGGGGCCGCTCCTCCCAGCGCTGCTTGCGCACGGTGGCGGCGCAGCGAGCCAGGTCGGGGCCGATCGCACTGGCCTCCAGCTCGACGACCGATCGACGCTCACCCTGCTCGGTGGCCCACTCCCGGGTGCGCAGCTTCCCTCTGACGATCACCGGATCACCCTTGACCAGGGCGGCGGCGTTCTCAGCGAGCCTGCGCCAGCAGTTCACCGATAGGTACAGACTCTCCCCGTTCACCCACGACTCGGACGCGCTGTCGAACCGACGCTCATTGCAGGCGACCCGGAAGTTGAGCACGAGCGTCCCATCCGGACCAACCCGACGCGGTTTCATGTCACTGACCAGTGTTCCCACCACGGTCACCGGTGTCTCTCTCATCACATACCCTCCTGTGCAACCCTCCCCGCCCGGTAAAGCGGAGAACCGACCCCGTCGGCCGGTAGCACCCAGGCTGCGCGGTACAGGCTCGGACCGGCAGCCGACCATGATCGACATGTGGATGGCGGTGCACGATGTGCACAACTGCCGGGGTACAGCGCGGGCACACCACCGGAATGTCGGGACCCTGTGCTACACGCGAGCCAGCGGAGGAGATCAGCGATCTGCGGCGGCGACAAGCTGGCCACGCCGCATCACTAGTGTTGACGTCATGGAACGAGCCTTCGGTTTGGAGATTCCCCGCACGCTGAAAGAGGTCTGCGACCCCCGCCGTCTCGCCCTGATCGTCTACGACATGCAGATCGGCATATTACGCCAGATCAAGGACGCGGATGCGATCATCGAGCGAACCGCGCAGGTGCTCGACGCTGCCCGTTCGGCCGGTGTGCGGGTGATATTTCTCCGGCATCTGTCGATGCCCAAAGAACTGATGGGAGTCTTCCAGCTGCGCATGGCCATGACCTGGCAGCGGGTCGACTCGGTAGCCGCGGTCAACCCGTGGTTCCAGCGCGACTCTCCGGGTTTCGACCTCATTCCGGAACTGGCACCCCGCGCCTCCGAGGCAATCTTCGACAAGATCACCATGTCTGCTTTCGAGGGCACGCCGCTCGACATCGTGCTCAGGGACTGCGGCGTCAATGCCTTCGCCATCGTGGGTGTGGCCACCGAGGTGGGCATCGACCCGACAGTGCGCCACGGCGCGGATCTCGGCTATATTCCCGTCGTGGTGACCGATGCCTGCGGCGGCGGTGATGAGAAAGCGGCGCGACGCTCGGTCGAGTCCCTGGAATACACCGGAGACGCCCTGTTCACCGACTCGGCCACTTTCTGCCGCATCCTGCGCGGTCAGTGACGGGCAACGGCGAGGGCGGAGTCGTCGCGGGCCGAATCTGCATCGGTCCATGTAATTCCAGTAGGCGGATGGTCGAGATGCCAGCGGACTGATTCCTTGATGCGGACCACCGGGTCGCCGGGTAACCAGTCGAGCAGGTGCTGTGCTCGAGCAACGGAGATTAGCATGTGCTGGGCGGGCGCGGCGGTGATGGCCAGGTCCGGGGGCAGCATTGTGTCGGCCACGGTAACCAATTCGGCATTGCCGCCGGCGGCATCGAGGATCTGGGTGAGCCAGGAACGGACGGTGACCGTGTGTGTCTCGCCGAGGTTGACCGCCAGGCCATCCGCGGCCCGGTTGTCGATCGCGGCGAGGATTCCGGTGGCGAGGTCGTCGACGTGACCGCGAGTCCACAGCAGGTTACCCACCCCGATTGGGATGTGCGACCGGTGTGCCCGCAGCCGCCGCAGGACAGCTTCCTCGCGGCGTTGCCGATCATGCGGACCGTAGATCAGCGGCAGGCGTAATACGACGGCACCGCGACGGAGCCAACGGTCCTCGACGTCAAGCTTGTCGTAATCATCAGGCACGATGTCAATGCCCGAGCCGCGATAGGGATATCGCTCAGACCACAGCTCGGAATCCTCGGTGATCGGCACGGCGGCGACCTCCCGCCCGTCGCGCAATCCGGTGAACGCCGCGTAGACGTCCTGGCTGGAGAGCACCACGGTGGGTACCTCGGGTAACACCGGGAGGACGGCATCGACGTCCGCGCCGGTTAACGGGCAGCTGTCCACCACAGCGTCTGGGGCGAACTCGGCAACAGCCGCCGCGTGGTCGGCGAGCCGTCGGCGATCGGTGTGCAGGTGCCTCGCCGGTATCCACTCTTCGGGCTCCGATCGGCCGCGGTGCACTACCAGCACGCTGTCACCGCGCTCATGCAACCGCTCGACCACCCGCCGCCCAAGAAACCACGTGCCACCCGGCACCAGTACCCGCATGGCGTGATCCTGCACCGTTATCGTCTGCTCACGCCAGGTCGGCTGAATACGCTCAGGTTCCCAACGCGGGAGTTGTCGGGAAGATCGGCGGATACTGACTAATCGCGAGATGGGCCGCGGTCAGCCAAGCGAGCGAGTAACGCGTTGTGGGTCGCCAGGTCGATGGTGGTGTCTGAGTCGGACTCGTGGTCGAACTGGCGGACCTCGCGAGTATCGGAGCGCGCCCACTGGGCGAGCAGCGCTACCAGCACGATCACCATCGGGATCTCGCCCAAGGCCCAGGCGATCGCTCCGCCGACGCGCTGATCGGCCAGCAGGTCGGGGACGAACGGCAGGGCGAGCGATCGGTAGAAATCCCCACCGATGACCGTCGCCGAGCCCATCAACGTGATCCCGAAGAACGCGTGGAATGGCATGGCCGCCAGCAGCAGACCGAGCTTCCCCAGATAAGGCAACCGGCGCGGCGCGGGGTCGACACCGATGATGAGCCAGTAGTACGCATACCCCATCAGCAGGAAATGCGCATTCATGACCAGATGCGCCCAGTGCGTCGGGGCGGCGACGTCATAGAGGCCGGTGAGGTACATGACGTAGAACGATCCGACGTACATGTCCAACGCCATCAACGGGTGCGTGCTCATCCGCACGATCCAGGACCCGGTGAACGCCAGTAGCCATTCCCGCGGTCCCGGCGGATCACCCGCGCCGGCCGCGGGGAGTGCCCGCAGCGCCAGCGTCACTGGCCCGCCGAGCACGAGCAGGATCGGAGCCATCATCGACAGCAACATGTGCACTCCCATGTGCACGCTGAACATCGCCATCGAGTATCGGCCGATGCCCGAGGACGTGGCGATCAGGATGATCGCGCAGCCGCCCAGCCAGGCAGCCGTACGACCCGCCGGCCAGCCCTCACCACGGCGCCGCAACCGTCGCGCCCCGGCGAGGTAGCCGCCGGCGAGAACCAGCGCGGCGACCCCGAACACCAGATCCGGTCGCCAGTCCAGGAGCAGCCGCTGCACTGTCGGCGGTCCGGCCAGCGTGTAACCCAATAGCACCTCGGTGCGGCTGGGCACTGCGGCGACGCCCCCGGGCGGCGCGGTCCGGCTCAGCGCCACCGCCAGGCCGATTGTCGTGAACATCACCAACACCTCGACGCCACCCAACCGCAGGATGGACGCACGATCACCCCGCCCGACCACTGCCGCTACCGCGCCACGACGGTGCAGCCAGCCGATGACGCCCAGCACCACCAGCGCGGCGACCTTGCCCGATACCAGCAGCCCGTAGCTGGTGAACAGTCGGTCCGGACTGACCCGGACCAGCGCGTTGATCACTCCGGAGGCGGCCATGACGATCCAGCACACCAGCGCCAGCCGGGAGAACCGGGCGCAGGCCAGCCCGGCGTGCTCGCCCCGGCGGGCCAGGTGAGCCAGCAGTGCGATCAGGCCGCCGACCCACAGCGCCGCAGCGACCAGGTGATACAGCATGCTGTTGGTGGCGATGTCGTGCGCCCCGCCCGCCGAGGAGTGTCCGGTCAGCGCTACCGGCATCAGCCCGATGACCGACAGCCCGAACAACCACACCGCTGCGCTCCAGGTCAGGGCGGTCCAGCAGAATCCAACCAGGATCAAGGCTATCCCCGCGGCGAGCGCCCAGGCTCCGATCTGCGGCAGCACCGAGGCCATCGACGCCAGTAGTCGCAGGTCCAGCACGTCGGTCACCGAGCGGCCCAGCACGTCGGCGGCAAGCAGGGGAACCATCGCCACTGCGCTCAGTAGCCAGACCAGCGCGGCGACGCGGGCCGTCCGCACCGCCGCGTAGCCGCCGGTATCGAGGTAACCGGACGCTTGCGGCGGCACCAGAAACGCGGCCAGCAGCAACGACCCCACCGTGATCAGCGCAGCGCATTCGCACAGCACCCGCACGGCCGGGAGCGCCGCCCGCGTGAACAGTCCAGGATCGGGCAGCCCCAACCCGGTCAGCCCATCGTCACCCGCTGCGACGATCAGGCCGGCACCGACAGCGATCCCCAGCAGCACCCCGATCGCTACCAGCACGCCCAACCGGGCCCGCGCCGAACCTCCACGACGCGCGACGCCCTGGGCACCCACCCACTCCACCCTAAACACCCTCCGCCCACCGCATTCAGCGGGCGGGGCGGGGTGGTCGGGCAGTCATTGACCCGCTGAGCCCGCTGAATGCGATCCGGCAGCTGGTCGCCGCTAGTCTGTTCACGAGCGCCTACGAGCGCCCGGCCCCCGTAGCTCAGCTGGATAGAGCAAGCGACTTCTAATCGCTAGGCCGCAGGTTCGAGTCCTGCCGGGGGCGCTGCTCCTTGAACCCAAGGTTCACAGACTTGCGATGAGCACAGTGCAAGATCAACCCCACGTTACCCCCACGCTTTCATTCGGTCCGAGCCGGTCCAGCGCGGCCGCCGCAGCGGCCCCCGTCGTCTGCCGCGACATCAAGCCTCCAACCCACGCACAACCTCAATGTAGCGGGCGGTCTCACCGTCCACTCCTGCCGTGCGCGCACCCTTGTTGCTCCGCACCCGATCCCACGCCACCAGCAAGAACGCCGGATCGGTCACGAGATTGAACATATCATCGAACCGACGATGAGGATCATCACTGGCCCAACGGTGCAGCTTGGTCTGGATCTCCAGTACCCGGCGCTCGGCCCAATACAGGGACGACTCCGAATCGTGGGTATTCACCAACGTCCTCCTGACATTCCAGCCTCCATACCACCAACTTGCTGGCCCCCTTCGCCATGTACGCGCCTCTCGCGTGCTCGGACTACTACAAGGGCCTCCGCCCCATCCCGTGCCTTCAGCCGACGACGGGCCTATCCCAACCGCGCAACCGGATGCTGGGCAGCGGGAATGACACAGCATGGTTCCCGTGTTCGCTCGGAATCGATTGATCAGCTTGGCATCCAGCTTTGCCCCGGCAGCATCGCCACGACTACGCCGCAGACATTCATCGTGGCCTCCTCACCAGCACGCCAAGCCAGCTACGGAGTCGACCATCCCCGAGGACAGCCGTGCACTGCGTCCCGGCCCCTATCCACCAGATTTGAGCCGGTGCCACCAGGCCGCTGCGACAACCCAGCGAGAAGGCCTCTCACATCCTTCAACTCCGAGCGCCTCACGGCGCACCAGCGTCTCGTGGCGAACCGTCTCATCAGCGCACAGGACGTCCTGGGCGCGCAGCGCGGTCTTCATCGCCTCGTCGAACCCGCAGGCCTGAAGGCGCTGGGCGAAGCGTTCCAGGGCACGGGCGACGAACCCGGCCGACACCGGAACGCCCAGCAGCATGGCCATCAGCGTCGCGGTCCGCTCGAGGGGCACGTTGCCCTCGCTGGCCAGCAGGATCGCCGCGGCGTTGAGGTTCGGCCCGTAGACCACGGTCCCGGCGGCCCCGAACGGGGCGCCGCGGTGGTGGTCTTGCCGCAGCCACACCGCCGCCGCGGCAGCAGGTAGTGCACCTTCTCCAACGTGACCGCCAAGATGTCCCACACCTGCGCCCAGCTCATCCCCGTATCCGCAGCATCCCCCAGATCCCCGCCGCACCCACGACACTGACCCGGCGGCGGCAGCGTCTTGGTCCGGTCCGGCGTCATCGTCGGCGCCAACCCCGAGCCCTGGTGACCTGGCTGCCCACCGGGCTTGCGATCCTTCGATCTCTCCCGAGACGACCGATCCGCCCGCCGCTTGGCCTTCGCCTCGATCGAGTCCTTCGACGGCGGCGTCGAGGAATTCGTCGAGTTCATCCCCAGCCGCCGCCTCAGCTCGGCGTTCTCCGCCGCCAACGTCGCATTCTCTGCCTCCAACGTCCCCACCCGAGCCACCAACCCCGCCACCAGCGCGGCAAGCTCCTGACACGACGGCTCAGGCGGCTCGAGCGCGGACACAACCCAGATGATCGACGATCAAAGCCCCAACAAGCGAGCCCGACACGCCCTCACCGATCGCCGAGCACCCCACCAAGATCAAACCACCCGGCGACAGCCCAGCTCAACAGGACCCCTGAATGGACACCCTTGACCGGCTTGCGCCCGCTGCTGCTGCCTGCTCTGAAAATTCCTGCCACCCGATCAGGCCGCGTCTCCTGGGACAGGTTCGACGGTGACCCGGTAGCCAAGGGCATCAAGCTGGCGGATGGCACGGATTCAGCGGAGCCATTGCCCGAAGGGGACATTGCAGAACCGGTCATTGCCCGAAAGGGCAATTTTTCTTAGCGAGGCTAGTACACTTGACCAACGTAAGCTATTATCAGAACGTGGGTCGGCTGCTCCTCGTGGATCTTCGCAGTTCTCGAAGTTGGTAGGGCCATGCTATCCGAGCGTTGCGAGAGCATGCGTGGCAAGCTACCGGCTCAAAGATCGTCCCCACGGTACGCGGCTTCTGGGCCACGAAGCGCGGAACACCGCGCTATCCTCGCTCTTCAGCGCACCGCAGGTAACGCCGCCGTCGCTGGACTTCTTGCCGGAAATTCCCTGTGGCGAACGTCGGATTATCGGGCCGGGGCGCATATCGGTATCCGGCCTGTTCAGCATGCGCTGTCAAACATCCAAGCGATTCCTGATATAGTCTGTACCCGGTTGGCGGTTCAGACTGCCCCGCCGACGCCCTCGGCCGTGTACGGCCGCGTGCAACCACACCTTGGTGCCCCTCCTCCCGGGTTGAGGACGAAGGCCGATGTTGACAAGGTGATCGCAGTGAGGCAAGCGGGAAAATCTCCCGATTTGGTAGGAGTTCCCACGGTTGAAGGCGCGGTACCGGGCACCGAGACGTGGATGTGCTTGATGTACATCGTGCTCGAAATCGCACACCGCGAGTTCTGGTATCCGAGAGGATTTGAAGAAGATCTAGTGGCTACAATCCGTCGCGGGACACAGAACGGGGGTCGAGGAGAACTTGGACGGGTAACTGTCAACTTCACGGGTGACGGTCACGCGACGGTCAAGCTCATAGGGCAGGGCAAAACTTCACTTCCGCAGAAATTCAATCAAAAAGCGAACGCTGTTGCTGCCCTACAGAACGATTTTGGGCTGATCGTGAAGGAGGCAGACTACTGGGACACATTAGCAACCTTAGATCCGAGTTTCATCGAGGACAGAAAGCTTTACGTACCGAAAAACTGGGGTGACATAGGCGAACTCGAAAAAGTCTACGCAGCTCTTCGACGTTTTTCTGCCAAGAGTCAGGAGAAAGACGCGGTAAAGGGCGCATTTCTCCTCCGGGTGAGGGTTGCGAAGGACACATCTGGCCCGGTCCCGAAAGATGCAGCCGCGAGTTTCGAGTCGAAGGTTGTTGGGGGGAATGATTCCGCTACTCCCGTTGACCTGCTTCTTATTGGGGATGATGTTTTTGCGCACGATGACTGGCTGTCCGTCGGCGGCAGACAAGATATGGCCAGCTACAGTTTCGTGCCCCTTCTCCATGAAGTCGGCCATGCGGTGGAGACCAAGACATTCCGAACCGCCTTCTACGCCAAAAGGAAGTTGCGAGTCACTTACATAGAACAAATGAAGAAGGCCAAGGACGCTTATGATCAGTCCCTGGCAGAGGCCGACGCCAAACGAACAGCGTACGAGCAAAGGAAACCCAAGAAAAGATACACCACTTCCCAGGAAGATTATTACAAGGCATCCCGGGGAATGCAGAGTGCACTCTTAGACTTCTTCAACGCCGTTAGCGGTAAGAGGGTAGATGACTATGCGAACGCTGATACCAACATCATCGAAGCAATTCGCGCTCGAAATGAGATAAAACTAACAGGCCGCGATCCGGCTGTGCAACACTTCAAGGCGGTTGATCATGATAGCTACCTGAACGCAATTCGTGACGCCGCGCAGAACGATCGCGAGATCGATGCCATGTACGATAAAAAAGAGGTCACGGATTCGCATGGCAAAAAGACCATAACCCTTCGATACAAATCGTCGCAACGGCTGAAGAATTTCGCGGCATATGTAAATAACTGCAAGATTCCTAATGTAACCAAGTACGCGGGAGAATCGGCCAAGGAATTTTACGCGGAAGCGTATACGCTCTGGCTGAACGATCCGGAGTACCTGAAGGTTAATGCGAATCCGCTTTTCAATTGGTTCGAAGGCAAGTTTTATCTGAGCGATAAAGATTTGACGAATATGGGTTGTATACCTAGTGTCCCATAAGCTTGTGGACTTCTGACTCGATCCACGAACCTTGGCGAGGATTGTGTCGGCGTCGGCCGCCCAGGTACCACCGGACTGAGGAACGAGGTCACCACGCGGCGTCCGCCGCCACATCCGTTGACCAACGTTTGCCGTCGGGTCGGACAAGATCAACGGCTGGGCCGCCATCGGGCCGTTGGATATCGAGAAGTATTGAGAAAGCTGGAGAAGTACCGAGAGCATTCCTCCTAGTCAGCGCGGCGCATCTTCTCGTTGGCGCTGGTGGCGAAGTGTGGGCGGACGAGCTGACCTATAAGCCGGATCCTGTAATTTCCTCAAGCTTTCTGACCAATTACAGGCGCCTCCGGCGGGGCCTCGCTCTGGGATCGCCCCAAGGCTAAGCCCGCATAGTGCTAACTAAGTCAGGAACGGAGCGTGGGTATCCCGTCGCATCGGCGCCGGAGGGGTAGCAGGCCTGGGGTAGGGGGTCCAGCTCGTTCAGCGCGTTGGATGCTCCAGCTGGACCCCCTACCCCAGGCCTGCTCCGAGCCAAGCTCGCCGACGCGACGGGATACCCGCTTCCGCCCCGCCCGTCCTGCGGCAAGCCAACACCCCGGTGCCAGTAGCGTGCCATTACCACCGGTCCACCATGGTCAATAGCGGGGTACTGTGATCCGGCTTGATCACCAATCGACGTCTCTGACGGCACAGTGGCGCAGCCCTGCTAAGCCGGTGCTCGCGAAACCCGAAGCGGATGCGAAATAGCACGCGATGTGCCTTATTTCGCTATCCGATAATCAGGGCACTTCAAGGTAAGTGAAGCTGACGCTGTTGCTCTTGCCGCCGTCCTCCCCTTCGACGATCACCTCGACCGTGCCCGAGCCGCTGGGGATGGTCGTCTCAATGCTCCCGGTGCTGTTGACCTTAAACGGGGTCGGCTCGCCGCCGAAGTGAAGCTTGTCCGCGGAGGCCAATCCGTCGCCTTCAATGATCACGAGTTGACCGGGGGGTGCAGGATTCGTGATAATCTTGTCGATCTTCATAGGTCCCCTCCCAGGGGTGAATGGTCATATATTCACAAGGAGTACCCATTTTCGAAGCGACGCAACCGCAACACCACCCGTTCGCGCGGTTTCAACTCGGCCGACCACAGAGGTCGGCGTAGCACCCGCCGAAGAATATGGGCCGGCCGCGTCGTAGACCGAGCTGCGGGGCACCCGAGACGGGGTCGATGTATCGATCGCGCAGCTACACCGGCTGACCGCTGGTCAGCCGGTGAGGTCGGCCAGCAGCAGTCCGCTGCGCGGCTTGGGGGTGAAATAGGTGCTCTTGCGCGGCATCCGCCGGCCTTGCTCATGCACGGCGAGCACATCGGCGAAAGGCACCGGGGCCAGCTGCAACACGGCGTCGACGTGCGAGCTTACCGGATGTCCCGCCGGCAGGGCACGCACCTGCGGACCCTCCGGGTCAATGCCCAGCGCGTCAGCGATGAGCAGCCGCTCCACGATGCCGTGGTCAATCCTGGGTACCGGTTCGCCCTGACAGAGCGGGGGCAATGTGGCGAGCAGCGCGTCGCCAGAGGACACGGCCACCACGCTGCCGGGCCGGCGGGGTGGACGTAACTGGCTACTCCCCCGCACCACCAACCCTGCCCGACGCCACGCATCGGCCAGATCGTCGCAGTTCAGCCCGGTACCGACCAGTGCCCGGTGGATCGCGCCGATGCGCAAGGCCGGCCCAGCGGTCACCAAGGCGAGCAGGCTGGACCGATCGCTGGCCGCAGCAGCGGCAACCCGGTGATTTCCGTCGGCGACCAGCAGCGGGCTGCGCGACAGGGTGGCCAGCACGGCATCCTGCGCAGCCCCGGGGCCCAGCAACCACAACTGGTGACTCCGTCCACCGGAGTCGATGGTGGACACCGCCGGCGTGCCCAGGCCGTCGATGCTGCCCAGGACGGCCGCGATCAACCGCTCACCGCCGGTGATCGGAACGAGCATGGCCGCACTCGTCGCGCAGCCCAGGCCGGCGAGTACCTCGGCACGTTCGCGGACCACCTGCGGGTAGACCTCCTCGCTGTGCCGCACGAAGGACATCCCGCCAGAATCCACCGCGGCTGAGTCGACCAGACACAACACCCCGATCGCCACCCCGTCCGGGCCCGCCACCCGATACGGCGCCACCACGTCGGCCACCTCGCGATAGGCGCCGGCACGCAGCCGGACCAGCACCTGCCGGGCGGCGGGCAACGCATCGGCCAACGACAATCCACCGGCCAACGCCTCAGGCGTGCGATGCGGGTGTTGCACGGCCAGCAACGTGTCACCGTCACATTGGGATCCGGCCAGCGCCGCTATGACCTCGGTGGCCTCCGCGAACTCGTCGACATCAGGGCCGGGCACGCGATCGGTGACCAGCCAGCCATGCCTGATCGGGTGCACCCAGCGTGTCATCCTTCGATCCTGCCCCTTCTCCGGCGGGCCGAGGATCTACAGGTCATAACCGTGGTGAAGCAGGAATCGAGCAGCGCGCCGGTTCTGGGCAGGGCCCATCGGTTCGACTCCGAGAGCGTTGACCACGCGGTTACAGATTTCGAGAAGCACCGCTGCGTGGACCGCGTCCAAGATCTCCGCATCGTCCAGGCCGGCGGTGCGCAGCTCCAGCACGTCCCCGGTAGCGATCCGGTCGGGTCTCGCGGACAGGCGGTGCAGGAATGGAACCATCGCGGCTACCCGGGGCCCGGCGCGACCGGGATCACGGTCGTGCACCACGTCATCGACCACGCCGGTACCCAGGACGACTCCGGCGATTGAGCAGTGCACCCCGGCGCAGTAGCCGCACTGGTTCCCGACCGACACCAGGGCGGCGAACAATTCGCGCTCCGCTACAGACCATCGACTCGGGCCGCGTAGCACCGCCTGGCCATATCGTCCCAGGGGCTTGCCGAAAAACTCGTGCCGGTAGAGCAATACCTTCACGAAACCGGGAATCGGACAGCCGAAGAACCACCTCAACACCGGTCGCAAAGCCAACGTGCGCAATCCCCGGCCTCGCTCGATCACCGGAAGGCGGATCACGGCGGGCGATCCCGGAGGAGCCGCTCGACAGCGTGTAGCCGCTTCAACCCTGCCCCGACGGCCGTCGCAACGACACACTCGAACACCGCGTCCGCGCTGTACCCGGAAACCAGCAGACGCCGGATGTGCTCATCGGTCACCTCAAGGCCGCCGGCCGCGACCAGCTCAGCCAGCGCACCGAGGTCACCGCCTATTCCCTTCCCATCGACCAGATCGCGGCGCAGGTCACCGGGCAGGACACCGGCCTCGCCGCTCACCCGGTCCGCCAGTTCCCGCAGCCGCCGACGTGGATCCACCGACCTGCCCACCCAGACCCTGGTCAGATTCCCGCGAAGGCGGCGATGGCGAGACCGAGCACGAGCAGCGGGCCGGCGACCCGCAGGTGCACGAACGCCAGCGCGGCGAACCACAACGGCCATACCGGCACCGGGCGCGGCGGATGCTCAGGCCGGGGCTGGCGGAACCACGACCACACCGAGACCAGGCGGTAGAGGCCGCAGAGGGCGAGCAGCGCAGGCCATGGGAGCGCGCCGACGAGCACGCAGACGACGATGAGCAGGTAGAAACCCACCATCAGGGCCAGTGTCACCGCCCGAGCCCGCCGCTCGCCGAGCAGCACCGGCAGCGTGCGGATCCCCAGCGGCTCGTCGTAAGGAATCTTGTCGATGTGCTTGCCCATCAGCACCGACGTGCACAGCAGCGCGTAGGGCAGCGACGCGAGCAGCACCTGCCAGGTGATCGACCCGACCGCGGCGTAGTAGGTGCCACCGACCATCAGCGGTCCCCACACCACGAGCACATCCGGCTCCCCCAGGCCGTGTTTCTTCAGCCGCAGGGGCGGTGCGGCATAGGCCACCGACAGCACGAACCCGGCCACCGCGAACACGACGATGGGCCAACCGCGCACCACGGCGAGCACGACGAGGATGATCAGGTCGGCGGCGTTGACGACCAGCACGGACACGACCAGTGCCCGGCGGGTGACCAATCCGGACAGGATCGGGTGCGGGGCGTACAACGCCCGCGGGTAGTTCGCGGTGTCCGAACCGGCGCGGGTGTCGTACAGGTCGTTCATCAGGTTATTCGCCAGGTGCGCCAGCGTGATCCCGACGACGGCCAGGACCAGCCAGCGCCAGTCGACGCCGGGTGCGCGGGCCGCGAGCAACCCAGCCACCAACCCGGCAACCAAAGTCATCGGTAGCACCGCAGCGCGCGACACCACGATCCAGCGGGTGACCGCGTCCATCGGGCCATCGGGCGGGTTGGTGGTGCTCAAGGCGTAACACCAGGCTCGCACCCGGGAGCGCACCGCAGCATTGGTCACACGTTCGAGCTTGCCTAACACCAGCCAGACCGGTCAACGCAGACTCAGCGTTTCAGGTCCAGCCCCCGGGGGTAGCCGACCCTTGACACGCCTAGGAGAAGAACCCGGGGAGTACTTCGATGACGGACATCACCCAACTCATCCTGGATGATCACGACACATTCCGGCGAGAGTTCGCCGCCCTGGACGACGCTGAGGGCACCGAGCAGCTACGTGCAGTCTGGGAACCCCTCGCGGCTCTCCTGGACCTGCACGCGGTGGCCGAGGAAGAGGTCTTCTACCCGCAGTTACTACGTCGCGGCGACGACGCCGAGGACGAGACCGTCGATGCGATAGGTGACCACAACGACATCCGCGACGGCGTTCACGAGGCGGACCGGCATCCGGTCGGGAGCTCACAGTGGTGGGAGAGCGTCCGGAGGGCCCGCATGGCCAACAGCGAGCACATGGCGGAGGAAGAGGACGAAGCCCTGGCCGATTTTCGGCGTAACACCCCGCTGAATGTACGGGAGGACCTGGGTCGCCAGTTCCTCGAATTCAAGACCAACCATGCCGATGCCCAGAACCTGGATACCAGCGACAAAGACCCTGAGGGTTATGTCAATGCGGTAACGGCGCAGATCTCTTCTGGCAAGACCGGGTCAGCCGGAGCCGGGGACACCGTGCTGGCGTAGTGCGGCGTAGGTCATCGCGTCCACCAGTGCGAGCCAGGACGCTTCGACGACGTTGCCGTGCACGCCGACGGTGGTCCAGGAACCGGTCCCGTCGTTGGTGTCCACCAGCACCCGGGTCACCGCGTCCGTGCCGTGCGTACCGGGCAGGATCCGGACTTTGTAGTCGGACAGCGACACGGTGTCCAGCCACGGGACGTGTGCCCCCAACGCCTTGCGCAAGGCGCCATCCAGCGCGTTGACCGGCCCATTGCCCTCCGCGGTCGCGATCACCCGTTCCCCAGCCAGGTGCACCGTCACCGTTGCCTGCGCCACCACTGCCCCGTCCGTGGCGTGGTCGACGATGACCCGGTAGGACTCGAGCTGGAACGGTGGCGCGGGTGGCACTTCGTCGACCTCTTTGCGCAGCAGCAACTCGAAGGAGGCGTCGGCGGCCTCGAACGACCAGCCCCGGGACTCGAGGTCCTTGACCCGAGAGGTGACCGCGCCGACCTCGGCCGAGCGGCCGGCCAGGTCCAGCCCGAGCTCGCCTGCCTTGAGCTCGATGCTGGCCCGGCCGGCCATCTCGGTCACCAGCACACGCTGCGAGTTGCCGACCACCGCGGGGTCCAGATGGTTGTACAACTCCGGATCCACCTTGATCGCACTCGCGTGCAGCCCCGCCTTGTGAGCGAAGGCCGAGCGCCCGACGTAGGCCTGGTGGGTGTCGGGCGCGAGGTTCGCGATCTCGGCCAGCGCGTGCGCGGTCCGGGTCAGCTCGGCCATCTGGTCCTGCGGGAGGACCGGCATGCCCAGCTTGGTGACAAGGTTGGCGGTGACGGCGAACAGGTCCGCATTGCCGGTCCGCTCGCCGTAGCCGTTGGCGGTGCACTGCACATGGGTGGCCCCGGCCTGCACGGCCGCGACCGAGTTGGCCACCGCGCAGGCGGTGTCGTCCTGGCAGTGGATCCCCACGCGGAAACCGGTGCGGGCCACCACCTCACCGACGGTCTCGGCGAGCTGCAACGGCAGTTGCCCGCCGTTGGTGTCGCAGAGCACCACGACATCGGCCCCCGCCGTGACGGCGGCTTCGAGCACCCGCAGCGTACAGTCCGCGTCGAAGGCGTAGCCGTCGAAGAAGTGCTCGGCATCGAGGAAGACCCGGCGGCCCTCGCCGACCAGCAGCGCGACGGTGTCTGCGACCATCGCGCACGCCTGCGCGACGTCCACTCGCAACGCCCGCTCCACGTGCCGCCGGTCGGACTTGGCGACCACCGTCACCACCGGAGCCTGCGACGCCAGCAACGCTTGCACTTGGGGGTCCTGCGCCGCGGTCAGCCCAGCCCGGCGGGTGGAGCCGAAGGCCACCAGAGCGGCATGCTTCAGGTCCAGCTCACCAGCGCCGGCCCTGGCGAAGAACTCGGTGTCCTTGGGCAGCGCACCAGGCCAGCCGCCTTCGATGAAGCCCACGCCCAGCGCGTCCAGCAGGCGCGCGACGGCGAGCTTGTCGGCCACCGAGTAGGAGATTCCCTCTCGCTGGGCACCGTCGCGCAGCGTGGTGTCGTAGAGGTGGAACTCGTCACCGAGGGGGGTGCCGGCTGGGCTGGTACGGGACATCGTTGAGGCTCCAAGAGGTTGCGCTGGCCAACAAAAAAGACCCCCCGCGGGTGCGAGAGGTCTGCGCGTCGGGTGATGGTGCTACTTACCCGACGCGCTCAGCAATAATGATCCCGCAGGGGGGCATCCCAGCGGGGATCGTCACAGTGTGGTGTGCCACGAGCGCAGTGTGGCACACCCGGCGATTGAACTCCAGCCATCGGGTCACGGCGAGTGCGCGAGGTCAGTACCCGTCATCCCAACCACTCTCCCAACGTGTCGTGGATCGCGGTCGCGGCTTTCTCGTCGAGCCTGAGCACGCAGCAGTTGGCGACGTGCGGGTCCAGCACGATGGTGCCGTCGTCCTCCTTGGTCATCATCAGGTTGCAGAAGTTCTTTCCGCCGCTGTGAGTCGTGCAGGTGACCGGAACCGTGCGGCGTTTGTCTCTCATCGCCAGGCCTCCCCGAGTAGCTTCCTGGAGCCCCGCCTCTCGTCGCGAGGGGTAGCGGGCTGTATTTCATGATTTCATGCATGATCAACGATACCAGGCAAATAGGACGTAACACTGCCCAGGGCAGACCACTGCGCCGCTGATCGGGTACCTGCACATCTCCGGACGAAGCGAGCCTGCGGCGCTTGGCCGGCCGCCTGCCAGACTGACCCGGTCAGAACGAACAGGGAGCCACGTCAATCATGACCATGGACCTGCCGGACCACGTGCACCGTGATTTCTCGCGCGCCCTGGACCGCGTCGCCGACGCCCTCGCGGACATGGGCGCAGGTAGCCCTGACCGGTACGCAGCCTGCTGGGCCCGTTCGGATGACGCGACGTTGTTCGGTGCATGGGGGCCGATCGAGAAGGGCCACGATCCGGTCACCCGGACATTCGAGTGGGTCGGCAGCAGGTTCAGCGGCGGTCAACTGATACCCGAATACCAGGTCGTGGACGTCAGCGGCGACCTCGCCTACACCGTCGGGTTCGAACGCGGCACCGTGCGCATCGACGGTGGCGAACCACGCCCGATGACACTGCGGGTCACCCACATCTACAAGCGGATCGACGGCGACTGGCACATCATCCACCGGCACGCGGACCTCCCTCCCCCGGACCAGCGCCACCCGCCGGATCCCCCCGCATCGTGACGCTGGCGACACACTTCCCCTGAATCAGCTGATGGCACGGGGCAGGCGGCTGCCTTGTTCGAGCGGCTCGATACCGTGGACGCTATGAGTGACATCATCGACGACAAGAAGCACATCCGCGGCAAGATCGACCTGTCGAACGCGGTCTGGCAACGCGCGGCGGGCTCGGAGGAACTGGAGGGACCGCACCTGGAGATCGCATTCGTGCAGGACGGGTACGTCGCGATGCGCAGCTCGGAGAAACCCGTCGACTCCGAGACCCTGATCTTCACACCAGCGGAGTGGGAGGCGTTCGTGCTCGGCGCCAAGGACGGCGAGTTCGACGTCATGTGACGGGCTCCGCGCGCCCAGTGGTGGACCTCACCTACCCGACGCTGCACATGCACTGCAATCAGGCCAGTCGGACGGACAACATCGGCAGATTCGTCTGTCCACCCAGGGCCGGTCACACTTGCATGCGATGGTTGTGCAGTGCATAATTGGGAAGTCCGGGTCAGGTTCACCCAGGCAGCCCGCAAGCACCGGTGTCCGCTGGTCGGGCACGCCACGTGATCAACAACCCGCTGGTGACGCTTACCTTGCCCGCTCCAGAACCAGGGATCGATGACCGGCTGGTGTTCCTCGGCGACGACTCCACCGGTCGCGCGCTGGAGGTCGTCGCGATCCGGCTACCGGACTGCCTGCTGGTCATCCACGTCCAGGATCTGCAAGCGAAGTTCCGTCCCTACTACGACCACGCCGGGGAGAGGAATAATGAGTGAGCAGCCCACCAACGACAGCGACGCCGATCTGGAACATGAAAACCTGCGAGACCGCCACGGCAACCGAGTGACACCGGAATACGTTCAGCGAGCCCTTGCCGACATCCTGGATGAGACCATCCCTGTGGTGCCCAGTGACATACGCCCCGGCCGACCATCACTATCGGGCGGGAGTACTCATTCCCCACAAGTGACCTTCCGGATGCCTGATCAGCTGCACAAGCAGGCCGTGAACGCTGCCGAGCGGGAAGGCAAGACCGTCTCGGCGCTGGCCCGCGAGGCGTTGGAGCAGTACCTCCGGCGAGACTGATCGGTGGTCGACTCGCCGGGACCAAAACCCACTTGATACAGCGAGAAACCGTCTGCTTGGCACGCGAGAAAATCTCGTTTTGTCGTACTCGGCGATGGCAGCTCTAGCCGAGGGTATTGGGCCCTGACGTGACGGCAAGCGCGCTCAGCAGTGGAAATCTCCAGCTGCGACACTGTACCCGAGCTGCGATCACGACGGTCCGGTAGGCAAGATTCGCACGCTCCGAGCGCATGCTTGCGCCTGGTCACGTTGCAATAAGTGTTATGCAGTGCATAATTTGGCGGTCCGAGTCGGCTTCCCAGGCGGCCCGCAGGCGCCAGGTATCCGCGGACCGGGCACGCCATGTGCGCCACGCATTGGAGATGATCACGATCCGCCTGCCGGATCGCCTGCTCGCCATCCACGTACAGGATCTGCAAGCGAAGTTCCGCCCCTACTGCCGACCACGCCCGGGAGGAAGAGCGATGAGCGAGCAGCCCACTCACGAGCCCGACGCCGACCTGGATCGTGAGGACCTCCGGGACCGCCACGGCAACCGCGTGACACGGGAGTACGTCTCGGCCCTGGCCCAAGAGGCGTTGGAACAGTACCTACGGCGGGGATGATCCGGATGGAGCTATGACCACCCGAGCAACCGTGCGCAGCTGGCTCGCCGACGAAGGCTGGTGCGTCATCGACTCCCCGAATACTCCGGGCGGCTGCTGGGCACATTTCAGCCATCTGGTGATGCCCGGCTACCGAGCCTTGAAGATCGGGCAGGTCGTCGAGATGGAATACGAAGCTGCGGACCAGGACGATTACCGCTACCGGGCCGTGCGGACCTGGCCGGAGGGCGCTCACCCACAGCCGACTCGCGACGTCGCACCGGACGGCCAGGCGTCCACCGCCTACCGCAGTAGCCGCAGTCTCACCTGGGACGAGAACCCGGCGACCTGACTAGCGCTCAGCGGTTGACGTCGCCGATAGCGATCGCCTGCAGGAACGACGACCAGTGGGTGGTCGGGATGGCGAGTACCGGGCCGTCGGGGTCCTTGGAGTCGCGGACCCCGACGGCGGGCCCGCCCAGCGCCACCTGGACGCAGTTGTACTGGCTGCTGCTGTGGCTGCTGGTGCGCCAGCCCAGCGCCGCGACCTCCACACAGTTGTACTGGTCGGAGCTGTAGCTGCTCTTGCGCCACGCCGGGTGACGCAGCTCTCCGGTCATGATGATGGTCCTCGTCACTGTCAGGCCAGCTCACGGATGACCTCGGCCAGCAGGTCGAGTGTGTCCTCGGGGCTGAGCGCGATTCGTTGCAAGTGCTGCAACGCGATCGTAGTCTCCGTGATGTCCTCGTCCTCGTCCAGAATGGCGCTGCCCCGGCGGTTCTCCAGGTAGACGAGGGTCGGGTCGCGGTCGAACTCCAGGATGGCGAACGGCCCGCCCAGCCCGGGGTGCGCACCCGCCGCAGTGGGCACCACCTGCACAATCACGTTGGGCCGGGTGGCGGAGTCCTCCAGATGCCGGACCTGGCGGCGCATCAGCCCGGGGTCACCGACCACCCGGCGCAGCACACCCTCCTCGATCAGCGCCAGCAGCCGGGGTGGGCGCGGCCGGCCAAGCAGCGCCTGTCGGGTGGTGCGGAGGGCAACCCGAGACTCCACCTCGTCCTCGCTCAACGCCGGGTTCGCGGCCGCGATCAGCGCCCCGGCGTAGTCCGCGGTCTGCAGCAGCCCCGGGATCAGCAGCGGCTCGTAGTTGACGATCGCCGTCGCGGCGCGCTCGAAATCATTGAGCTCCTGCCACAGCTCGGGCAGCCGGGAGCCCTGCACCTGCCACCAGCCCGGCTCGGCGGCGCGGCGGACCAGCTCCAGCAGCTCCTCCCGCAACGGCTTGGCCACCTGGTAGAAGCCCAGCAGCGCGGCCACCTCGTCGACCTGCAGCCCGATACGCCCGGTCTCGATCCGGCTGATCTTGCTGGCCGAGATGCCCAGCGACTCCCCCACCGTCTTGCAGCTGTGCCCGGACCGGGCCCGCAACCGGCGCAGCTCCCCCGCCACCCGGCGGGACTTCACCGTCCGCCGTCCTCGCGGCATGTGCACCCCCTTCCATCAGCTACCGTGCCTGCACCCTAGACTCAACGCCGCATCGGACCCACATGATGTCACCTGATTGAAGTATTGCTTGATATTCCGCAACGATGCAACTATTCAAGGCGTCACGGAGCAGATCAGTTCGGGAGGACAGCGCGATGCAACCACAGTGGACGGTCAAAGCAGAGGGTGACGCCGAGCCGCTCACCGTCACCATGCAGGTCGCGCAGGTCACTGTGGCCACCGCGAACGGCGATCAGATCACCCTAGTGCCCGAACAGCTCGAGCCACTGGTGCGCCGCCTGGACTGCATCAACTACGACCTGACCTACGGCAGCTGAGCCCACCCCCAGCCTCCCGAGCTCAACAGGAGAGCTGTTTGATCAAGAACCGACAGCGCTGCTGTTGAGCTCGGGAGCAGGAGGGCTGTGGAGGAAGTGGGGAGGCGGGGAGGCGGGGTTAGAGGCCGGCGCGTTCTACGCGTTGGCTGGAGGAGACGAGGGCGGCCAGGCGGTCGCCGACGGCGTGGGTGCCGCCGGGGTGGGTGTGATCCCGGGTGGCGAGGTCGAAGGCCACTGCGGCCTCCACCCGGCGGGCCGGCTCCTCCAGCCCCAGGTGGGCGAGCATCAGGCCGACCGAGAGCACCGCAGCGGTGGGATCCGCGATGCCTTGGCCGGCGATGTCCGGAGCGGAACCGTGCACCGGCTCGAACATGCTGGGGTTGCGGCGGGCGACATCGAGGTTCCCACTCGCGGCCAAGCCGATCCCGCCGGTCACGGCGGCAGCCAGGTCGGTGAGGATATCACCGAACAGGTTGTCGGTAACGATCACGTCGAACCGGCCGGGATCGGTCACCAGGTGAATGGTGGCCGCATCGACGTGCTGATAGGACACCGTCACCTCGGGATGCTGCAGCGACACCTCCTCCACGATGCGCGACCACAGCGATCCGGCATGGCTGAGCACGTTCGTCTTGTGCACCAGCGTCAGGTGCCGGCGTGGGCGCGCTGATGCTCGGGCGAACGCGTCGCGGACGACTCGCTCCACGCCGAAGGCGGTGTTGATGCTGACCTCGGTGGCGATCTCGTGCGGGGTGTCCTTGCGCAATAATCCGCCGTTGCCCACATAGGGGCCTTCGGTGCCCTCGCGGACCACGATCAGATCGATGGTTCCCGGATCCGCGATGGGGCTGCGGACCCCGGGGTAGAGCCGCGCCGGACGCAGGTTCACGTGGTGGTCCATCTCGAAACGCAGCCGCAGCAGCAACCCACGCTCCAGGATTCCGCTGGGCACGGAGGGATCCCCCACCGCGCCGAGCAGGATGGCGTCGTGCTGGCGTAGCTCGCCCAGCACCGACTCAGGGAGCAACTCCCCGGTGGAATGCCAGCGCGCGGCACCCAGATCGTAGGGCGTGGTCTCCGCGTCGGGGACGACCTCATCCAGGACCTTGAGCGCCTCACCGATCACCTCCGGGCCAATCCCGTCGCCGGGGATCACCGCGAGCCGCATGCGCCACCTCCAGTACCTGGGCCCCCGACATGAGACCCTCCGCAGCGGGCAGGTTACCCGCTGCTACCCGAAGACCCCACGGTGCATACTCCAAATGGGGACACTCGAACGGGTACGACTCCCCGAAGTCCGGCTCCGATCGCCGTGCAGTGACGGAGCGCCGGGTCAGCCGAACGTGATCGAGCGAGCGGTGTGGGCGCCGACCGACGGTCCGATCGCCGCCAACACGTCCGCCGGAACGGGCCGGTCCACGCGCAATACCATGATCGCGTCGGTGCCCGCGGTCGTCTGGCTGATCTGGGCCGCCTCGATGTTGACTCCCGCCTCGCCCAGCAGCGTGCCGACGATGCCCATCACACCAGGACGGTCCGGGTACTCCAGCAGCACCGCCTCGCCCTGCGCCCGCAGGTCGAAGTTGCGGCCGTTGACCTCGACCAGCTTCTGCACCTGCGCGGGCCCGGCCAGCGTCCCAGAGACCGAGTAGCCGGTGCCGTCGGCGAAGGTGCCGCGCACGCTGACCACGCTGCGGTGGGTCGGGCTCTCCGGCACGGTGGCCACGGCCACGGTGATCCCGCGCTCCCGCGCCAGCCGAGGCGCGTTGACGAAGGTGACCTGCTCGTCCACCACCCCGGCGAAGATCCCGCGCAACGCCGCGAGCTGCAGGACGGAGACGTCCTCGGCGGCCAACTCGCCGCGCACGTCGACGACCACCGAGTCGGGCGAGCGTGCGGTCAGAGTCGCGAGGACCGTACCCAGTTTCTGGGTCAGCGCCAGCCAGGGCCGGACCTCCTCACCCACCACCCCACCGCTGATCACGTTGACCGCGTCCGGCACGAACTCACCGCGCAGTGCCAGCAGCACGCTGCGGGCGACGTCGGTGCCCGCCCGGTCCTGCGCCTCGGCGGTAGAGGCACCCAGATGCGGGGTGACGACGACCTGCGGCAGCTCGAACAGGGGGCTGGCGGTGCACGGCTCGGTGCCGAACACGTCGACCCCGGCCCCACCGACCTGACCACTGCGCACCCCGTCGGCCAGCGCCTGCTCATCGACCAGGCCACCGCGGGCGGCGTTGACGATCAGCACGCCCGGCTTGGCCTTGGCAAGCTGCTCGACCCCGATCAGCCCCAGCGTCTCGGGGGTCTTGGGCAGGTGGATCGAGATGGCGTCGGCGCGCGAGAGCAACTCGTCCAGGTCGACCAGCTCGATGCCCAGCTGGGCGGCCCGCGCCGGGGAGACATAGGGGTCGTACGCGATCAGCGTGGTGCCAAAGGCCGCCAGCCGCTGCGCGACCAGCTGGCCGATCTTGCCAAGGCCGACCACGCCGATTGTCTTACCGAACAGCTCCACGCCACTGAACGAGCTGCGCTTCCACTGCCCAGCGCGCAGGCTGGCATCAGCCGCCGGGACGTGCCTCGCCACGGCCAGCAGCAGCGCGATGGCGTGCTCCGCGGCCGAGACGATGTTCGAGGTCGGCGCGTTGACCACCATCACCCCGCGCTCGGTGGCCGCCGGCACGTCGACGTTGTCCAGCCCGACACCGGCCCTGGCGACGACCTTGAGCCGAGGTGCCTGGCCGAGCGCGTCGGCGTCCACCCGGGTGGCCGATCGCACCAACAGCGCGTCGGCATCACGCAGCGCCCCGAGCAGGGCCGGCCGGTCGGTGCCATCGACGTGGCGGACGTCGAACTCGTTATCGAAGACGTCCAGCACCGAGGGCGCCAGCTTCTCGGCGATCAGGACGACGGGCCGGCTCGAGGTGGTCACGACCGCCTAGTTTAGCCAAACTCACCTGTCCGCTACCGTGCCACCTGGTTTCGGCCAGCCGGGTACGCCAGGCCCGAGCGGGCATGGCGGCAGGGCCGTGTCCGCCGCCCACGGAGATAGCGGCGTGAGTGAGGGGGAGCTGGTGCGCCTGACGTTCACTGTCGTCGACTCGCTGACACAGCGACGGGCCGACGTCGTCGTCGACGCGCACCCGGAGGTGACAGGGGGCCAGGTCGGCGCTGCGATCACCAGGCTGCTCCGGCCGGGTGCGCACCCCGCGGCACTGTGCATCGAGGGCACCGCGATCGACCCGCAACTGCAGCTGGCCGCCACGCCGCTGCGCGAGGGCGCGCTGGTCAGCCTCGATGACCCCGCCGGCTGCCCGCGCCCGGAACCTACCGGCCTGATCGAGGTGCGGGTGGTCAGCGGGCCCGATGCGGGCGGGGTGTTCCGGATGAATCCGGGGGTCGCGCACATCGGTAGTGACCTGCACGCCGCGGTCGCCGTGGCGGATCCCAGCCTGCCGCAATCCGCCGTCAGCCTCGACGTGGCCGCCGACGGTAGCGTCGCCGTGACACCGAGGCCGGATCTGCCCACCTGGCTGGACGGGGAACGGCTGTCCGGCCCGGCGCCATGGCCGGTCGGGGGCCAGCTCGTCGTCGGCTGGACCGTCTTCGAGCTGGCGATCCCGGCGCCACCGGACGCGGCGGTACAGCCCTCCGAAGACGGCGTCGGCTTGGACTACAACAGGCCGCCCCGGCTGCAGCCACCGCTGCGGACCACCCGGTTCCGGATACCGCCGCCGCCGGCCCAGGGCGAGCGGCGGCCGCTGCCGATCCTGATGGCCCTCGCCCCACTCGTATTGGCGTTGGTCATGGTGGTCGGGTTCGGCGGAAATCTGAGCTATCTCGGGTTCGCGCTGCTCAGCCCGGTCATGGTGGTCGGGAGTTACGTCACCGACCGGCGGTTCGGCCGCAGCTCGTACCGGCAGCGGCGCGCCGAGTACGTCCGGCGCAAGGCCGAGCTCGAGGCCGACGCCCGAGCGGCCCTGCATGCTGAGGAGTCCACCCGCCGCGCCGAGTGCCCCGATCCGGCCGCCGCGCTACTCACCGCCGTCGGCCCGCGCAGCCGGCTGTGGGAGCGCCGCCGGGACGACCCGGACTACCTGCTGCTGCGGGTCGGCACCGGCGATGTGCCCTCACAGGTCGTGCTCGACGACCCGACCCGCGAGGAGCACCGGCGAGCGGTCACCTGGACCGCGTTGGACGTCCCGATCACGGTGCCGCTGCGTGAGTCCGGGGTGCTCGGCATCGCAGGCCCGGACGAGGCGGGGCGCGCGATCGCCCGCTGGGTCCTGACCCAGGCCGCGGTGCTGCACAGCCCTAACGACCTCGCGCTCTTCCTGCTCACCGACGCCGCAGGCCGACGGAGCTGGGAGTGGGTGCGCTGGCTGCCGCACGCGCAGGCCTCCGACGCCCAGTACGCGACCGCGCTGGTCGGTGCCGACGCCGACACCGTCGCCCGGCGGGTCACCGAGCTGGTCGCGACCGTGACCGCCCGGCGCAAGGCGCTGCGCGAGTCCGCGGTGGTGAGCTTCGCCGACCCGGACATCCTGGTCGTGCTGGACGGCGCGCGGCGGTTGCGGCTGCTGCCCGGGGTGATCCAGATCCTGAAGGAGGGCCCTTCGGTCGGCGTGTACGCGCTCTGCCTGGACGCCGACGAGCGGCTGCTGCCTGCCGAGTGCAAGGCCACTGTGGCGGTGGACCCAGACGGCGGGTTGCGGGTGCGCCGCAGCGGCGAGGACCCGGTGGGCAACGTCCGCCCCGAGTGCGTCACGCCGTCCTGGTGCGAGCGACTGGCCAGGGGGCTGGCCCCCCTGCACGACATCAGCGGCGACGACGAGGAGGCCGTGCTGCCAGGCTCCTGCCGGCTGCTCGAGCTGCTGAGGCTGGAACCGCCTGATCCCGACGCGATCATGGCGCGCTGGGCGGTGGGCGGGCGCAGCACCGAGGCGCTGGTCGGGGTGTCCCTGGACGGCCCGTGCACGATCGACCTGCGCCGAGACGGGCCGCACGGGCTGGTCGCCGGGACCACCGGGGCCGGTAAGTCCGAGTTGCTGCAGACCTTGGTGGCCTCGCTCGCGGTGGCCAACCGGCCGGACGCCATGGTGTTCGTGCTCGTCGACTACAAGGGTGGCAGCGCGTTCAAGGACTGCGCTGACCTGCCGCACACCGCGGGCATGGTCACCGACCTGGACGCCCACTTGGTCGAGCGCGCTCTGGAGTCGATCTCGGCTGAGCTGCGCCGTCGGGAGCGGCTGCTCGCCGACGCCGACGCCACCGACATCGAGGCGTACCTGCTCGTCGCCGGCGCCAACCCGGGGCTCCCCCCGCTGCCCCGGCTGTTGATCGTGATCGACGAGTTCGCCTCCCTGGTCCGCGAGCTGCCGGACTTCGTCACCGGCCTGGTCGACCTGGCCCGCCGCGGCCGGTCCCTGGGCATTCACCTGATCCTGGCCACCCAGCGGCCCAGCGGGGTGGTCTCGCCGGAGATCCGGGCGAACACCGACCTGCGGATCGCGCTGCGGGTCACCGACGCCGCCGAGTCCGCTGATGTGATCGACACCTCCGACGCGGCCCGGATCTCGAAAGCCACCCCGGGCCGGGCCTACATCCGGTGCGGGGCCAGCACGTTGGTGCCCGTCCAGGCCGGTCGGGTCGGTGGCCGCAGGCCAGGCGCCGATCCGGTGGGCAACCCCGAACCGTGGGTCGCCGCAGTGGACCCCGCTCGGCTCGGCCAGCCCCTGCCTACCCCACCCCGGCGGTCCTCAGCCGATGCGGAGCTCACTGACCTGGCGGTGCTCGTCGAGGCGATCCGCAAGGCCACCCAGGCCCTGGGCATCGCCCCGCCGCCCAGCCCGTGGCTGCCCCCACTGCCGGATCACCTCACCCTCGACGACCTTCCCGAGCCCAGGCGCGCCCCGGGCCGGTTGGCCCCGATCCCCTACGCGCTGGACGACCTGCCGGCCGATCAGCAGCAACGCGCGGCATGCCTGGATCTCGGCACGTTCGGTCACCTGTTCGCGGTCGGCGCCCCACGCAGTGGGCGCTCACAGATCCTGCGCACGATCGCCGGCTCCATCGCCCGGATCCACTCGGCCGCGGACGTCCACCTGTACGGGATCGACTGCGGTAACGGCGCGCTGCTGGGGTTGACCGAGCTGCCGCACTGCGGCGCGGTGGTGCGCAACACCCAGACCGAGCGCGCGGTCCGGCTGGTCAGCCGGCTGGGCGCGGAGCTGGCGCGCCGGGTCGACCTGCTCGGCGAGTACGGCTTCGCCGATGTCGAGGAGCAGCGGGCCGCGACGCCGCCCGAGCGGCGCCTACCGCACATCGTGGTACTGATCGACCGGTGGGAGTCGTTCACGATCTCCCTCGGCGAGCTCGACAACAGCCGGCTCACCGACGAGATCCAGCGCATCCTTCGCGAGGGCGCCAGCGTCGGCCTGCACCTGGTCATCACCGGCGACCGCACGTTGCTCTCCGGGCGGATGTCCACGCTGACCGAGGCCAAGTTGGTGTTCCGGTTACCCGACCGCGGTGACTTCTCCCTGATCGGCATCAACCCGCGCAAGGTCGCTGAGGCGATGCCGCCGGGCCGGGCGCTGCGCGCCGAATCCGCAGTCGAGACACAGGTGGCGCTGCTCGCACCGGATGCCACCGGCCAAGGCCAGGCCGCCGCGCTGACCCGGATCGCGGCTCGGGCCCAGGAACGGGATGCTGGCCTGCCGGCCGCGCTGCGGCCGTTCCGGGTCGACGTGTTGCCGGCCCGGGTGGGCTTCGAGCAAGCCTGGCAGCTGCGAGATGCCGCGCTGCCGTCCGGGGCGATGTGGGCGCTGATCGGGATCGGCGGAGACACCCTGCGCGCGTACGGGCCGGATCTGGCCACCGGCACACCGGGCTTCGTGGTGGCAGGGTCGCCGGGTTCCGGTCGCAGCACCGTGCTGCTGGCCATGTCCCGGTCGCTGCTGCGCGCCGGCGTCGGGGTCATCGCGATCACCCCCCGCCAGTCGCCGCTGCGGCAGCTGGCTGACCAGGGAGCCACCGTGCTGGCCGGCGCCGAGCTGGCCACGGCGGACCTGGTCGCGGCGCTCGCCGCCGCTCCCGGACACGCTGTCGTGATCATGGACGACGCCGAGCTGCTGCGTGATTGCCAGGCCGAGAACGAGCTGCGCGGGCTGCTGCGCGCCGGGGCCGGAACCGGGCGGGCGTTGGTGATCGCCGGTGACGCCGAGGCCGTCTGCGCAGGGTTCTCCGGGTGGCAGGTGGAGTTGAAGAAGGCGCGCCGCGGGCTGCTGCTGGCCCCCCAATCTCTCACCGAGGGTGAGCTCATCGGTATCCGGCCGCCGCGCAGCGCGTTGGGTCAACCACCGCAACCCGGCCGAGGCCTCCTGCATCTGGGTGACGGCGAGGCCCGCATTGTGCAGGTCCCCTACGCGGCCGACTGACTGGGTGAGCTCAGCCCAGGTGAGCTCACCCGGCTACTTGGCGTCCCATTTCTGGTAGTCCCCGCCGTTGCACTCCAGCGTGTAGACGTTGCCGTTGTCGTTGCTGTCCAGGCAACGCCCGGTTTTCTTGTCCCGAATCGTGCCGTCACCACCGGAATACCATTTCTGGTAGTCCCCGCCGTTGCACTCCAGCGTGTAGACGTTGCCGTTGTCGTTGCTGTCCAGGCAACGCCCAGTCTTGTGATCGACGATGTTCTTCGTCGTGGCGGGTTCCTGCGGTGGGGTGCTGGTAGCCGGCGCTTTATCACACACCGGCAGCCCGGGTTCAGGCCCGTTGTCAGGCCCGCCGGCCAGGAACACCACCGGGATCCACACCCCGAAGTTACCGATTCCGATCCAGGCCCACCAGGAGTTGGCGCGGTTGCCAACCGAATACGCTGACCCGTCGGACTGGCACCGGAACGCGCGTTGCTCGGCGCGCATAGTTCCGTTGGGCTCGGTCGCACCGGCCAGGTAGGTGGGTGCCGTCTGGGTGATAGCGCAGGTGTAGAACCCGTTGGCTCCGGAGACCTCGGTGCACCCGCCCGAGCCGGGCACCGGCGAACCACCCTGCTGCCGCTTGGGCGCGGCGGGGGCGGCACCCTTCAGTTTCACCGGCGGCGCCGGGGCGGGCGCGGCGGCACTCGACGGGGCACGGGTTTCGGGTGACGGGTTGCGGGTATTTCCCGCCGCGCCAGTCGCGGTGTCGCCGGGAAGGGGAGCTGGGCTGCCAGGAATGCCAACCGGGTCGCGTGGAGCGCCGGCCTGGCCGCGCGAGGCGTCGGCCCCGCTACTGATCAGTGGCGGCGCATTGCGGTCGGCGGCCGGCGTCTTATCCAGCGGGGCCGAGGGAACGGCGGGGCCGGTGCCCGCGTTCGGCGGCGCTACCGCCTCGTTGCGTGCGCTGCCCTGCACGGCCCGATCCGCCAGCACAGTGTTGTCCGCAGGTGCGGACCTGCTCCGGGAGACGCCGTAGCCGACGGACACGATGAGCCCGATCGCCACCATCGCCGAGACGCCAGGCCACAGGAAGGCGCGGGCCGAACGGCCGGTCTCGTCAGCGGGGTCAACCCCGGCGGACAGCGACCGTTCCGGGCGGCTACGCCCCCGGGTGTCCGTCACCAGGTCGCGGTAGCCCCCCTCGTCCGCGGGCGGCTCGCTGCCGCCGCGAATCTCCCACCAGCGACCGCCCGAGTCGCTCGCGCCATTACGCATCCTTTCACCACTTTCTTTCAGCCGGCTCACCAGCGCCCGGAATGTCTCATGGAATCCCGGCGTCCCAGATCGCCTTGTGGCCCTGGGCGTAGACGACGACGTTGCCGTCATCTTGCAGTTCCAGCGTGGCATTCGGGTTGCCATCGGTACCGGTGCCCCAAACCGGTTTATTACCCGGCGCGATCACGACCAGGTTGCCGTCTTTCTGCATCCGCACGATCGATTGCGGGGTTGACGTTCCACTGGCCCACACCGCCCGGTTACCGGGCGCATATTCAACGAGATTGCCGTCTTTCTGCATGATCAGCACGAACCTGCCGTCCGGTGAGACCAGCCGCTGACCGGGTCCGAGTTGCTCGTTGGGCAGGAGCCGATTCTTTTCAGCTTCAGCAGGCGCCGGGTTCCCCGTTACCGGGTTGCTCACCGGCGCGGGCGAGCGCGGCGCTGGGTTGTTTGCCGGCGCTGGATTATTGATGGGCGCTGGGCCTGCAGATGGTGGATTATTCGCAGGTGCCGGACCACCCGAGCGCGCCGACGGCGGGGAGATCGGCGCCTGGGCAGGCCGGGTGCGGTCACTACTCGCCGCCTCACGAGAACCGGTACCCGGCACGCCCATCACTGGTGGCGCACCGTCGGCAGCGGGCGGGGTGCCCAGCGAGGTCGGCGACGTGAGGGACTCACCTTCCGCGTCGCCACGCGTACCTCCTGGTGCGACCGTCAACGGAGACGTCGTGTGCTCCGATGCAGACCCGGATTCGCCCCGGGGAAGGACATGAACCGCGGCCAGGGCAAGCGCGGCAGCAACGACTACCGAGACGATCAGCCACAGTCCGGCGCGGGCGAGATGACGAGGCCCATCAGCCAGCTCGACCCCGGCAGACAGGGATCGTTCCGGCCGGCTGCGTCCCCGGGTTTCGGTCACCACATCGCGGTAGCCCTTCCCGTCGGAGTCCGGCTGGCCCGCACCCAGAATCTCCCACCATCGACCACCTGAGTCGTCCATCGCTTCCCTCCGGATGGCCGTTAAAGCACTATTAGGCGAGCCATCTCATCGACCGCCGTGGTCCAGGTTCCAGCGGCCACCAGGTCGACAAAGGCGGTGGAGGCCAGGACCACCGTGTTCTGGGCAGAGCCGAGGACCAGCCAGCCGTAGGCCATGTGCTCGCGGATCTGCGCTACCTCCGGCGACAGCGGCTCCCGGTAGCGCTGAACCAGCCGGATCGCCTGCCCGAGAGGAGTCTCGATGACCGACCGCTGACGCGGACGCTCCAAGATCTCCTCAGGCACGCACAGCTCCTCGCCCAGCGCCTCGAGGGTGCATCCGGGTGGGGCGGGGAAGGCCCGTAGCCCTGCCACCGTCACCACCGGCTGATCAGCAGCCGGGTACAGCAGCAATGCCGCATCCAGTGCCGCCGATCCGAGCACGCCGACGATGCGCACGAGGCTCGCCGTCATCTCCTCGACGCGGCGCGGATCAGGATCGAGCCGCTGCGCCGCCCACCGCCGGCTGACGGTGTCCGTAGCCCAAGCCTGCGGCGCCGCCAGATCTACCTCGACCCAAGGGCTACCGGGATCCAGCCGCGGGCTGATCACGCGTGCCCCCATTGCAGCGACCCGGCGATCGCGTCGAACAACGCCACCATCGCGTCGGCGATCGGGTCCATCGGGGTGCTGAAGGACAGCAGCAACATCTCCGCCTTGTTCGGCACCGGCACGTACACCTGTAAGCGAGTGAGCGCCAGCTCTCCGGTCGGCAAGCCGTCTGCGTCGGTGACCGGTTCCCGCCGCCGCACCCGCGCAGCCGACGCCCCCGCCACCTCCAGCACGCCGACCTCATCGCCGGGCTGGTCACCCATCAACGCCGCCAACTCCGCGGTGGGCAGCGACGTCGCCGCACCGGTCGGTACCACCGTGACCAGGCACGAGGCCGCCACCGGCAGACCCCGCATCAGATCGACGTTCAGATACATCTCCACCGCGCCATTCGCGACCGCCCGCTCAACCAGCTGGGTCAGCTCCCCCTCCAACTCCCGGCGCAGGGTGGCGACCCGATCCCGAGGCAACGACACCAACCGACGGTCCAACAGCGCCTGGATCGACTGCCCGCGCCGCTCATCCAGTGGAATGTGCCACCACCCCGGCGGCAATAACAACGACCACCCAACCGGCCCAGTCTTCTCCACGACCCCGTTGCCGCCGCTAGCAGGAAGGCCACTCACCGGCCACTCACCGACCCTCGCATCGATCCCGCCACCCGCGTAAACCCCGGCTTGACGGGGACGAAACTCAGTGCCTTCTCCTGCTGCTCAACTCCCCCACCGGCCCCCGAGGCCCCCGAGGCCAGACTTATCTGCTGCGCAGCACGCTCGAATTGTCCAGCCATGTCACCGAAGACCACTACAGAGTCAACGACACGCTTCTCCGTGTCCACCACCGCACCCACTTCACCGTCAAGCCACAATAGACAGGTACGTAACGATCCCCGATCCTTCCACCAGAACGCGCCAGGGTTGACAGGATGATTACGTCGTTCCGTCAAGACTTCCTCCTGCGTGAGGTGCCCACCGTTAGACGGCAGCGAAACGACATGACTCTACTCTTCTCTAGAATTTTTTGATCTAGAACTGGCAATATTACGGACACGCTTCGTCCGCCCTACCCTGGCAAGCGTTTCGAGCACAGCCCGCGAGGTTGCCTCATGAGCCACCTTTCGTTGCAGCCAATCCGATGCGTCGCACAGCTCATCGACGTTCCCAATGCCACCATCGATGACCTCCTTGAATATTCTCCATTCCTTAATTCGACTCACCAGGAAGCCGTGCCGACTTATCAAATCAACGATCCGTGACACCCACCCATCATACGAAGAACAAGAATTCAGCACGGATGCCTGGCGATCTATATGATTGACCAGCGCAGCTTCTGACATAACATGGTCGGGATCACGGAGAATGACGGAGATAAGTTCGCGCTCCCCCGAGGAAGAAACCAACGAAAGGGCATTTACATACACTTCATAACGAGCGTGCTCGTCGTCCATGATCCGATCAGGGTCCACGTCGCACATATTGGCGGCAGCTAGAATTTTTTCGATATCAGCCCGCAAGCTCATGACTTCTGCTGCCCCCTGAACCAGCGCATGTAATTACTTATAGAATCTCGAATTTCCTTTCGGTTGGCATCGACCACTTCTTTTTGCCTCGACGTCAGCTCCGGATCCCCTTTCAGGGGTTTCCCGTTTTGCCCAATTCTGGTTTTGCCGCCACCGCCTTCTACGTGAGCATGCGGAGGAGCGTGATCATTAGAATTGATTTTGACCTTGACGCCGCGTTCATCGACAATCTTACCTACCGGACTTTTACCGCAGCCACCAATTAGCCCAAGCGGGTCGAGCCAGGTGATGGGGTTGGAGACATACCCATGAGGATTGAATCCACCCTCCAACCCAATGGGATCGCTCCCGTGATAGCGACTGCTAACAGGGTCGTAGTAACGATGGTAATTATAGTTGAGGCCGGTTTCAGGGTCGTGGTACTGGCCGGGGAAGCGCAGGGGGCAGGAGACGCCATCGGGTATTGGGACGACGGCGGCGCCCCAGAGGGTGGCGCGGGGACGCCAAACGAGAGTGCCATTGGGGTCGAGCATTTCAGTGGGGGTGCCGATGAGGTCAGTGACGATGGCGTAGAACTGCTCGTCGACCCACTCTTGGGGGGAGTCGCGTAGAGGGGCACGTTCGATTTGGGTGAGGGGGCGGAAGGTGTCGGGTTCCCAGTCCCAGACGGTGGTCCGACCAGAGTCGTCCGGACCGGTGGTGTGGGTCTGTTCGGCGAGGACTGTGCCGTCCCAGGTGAAGTCGATCTGTTCGGCGGCGCTTACCCCGTCGGCGGCGAGACGTTGTTTGGCGATGCGGCGACCGAGCGGGTCGTAGCGGTAACGCCACCGCTGGCCGTCGGGTGTGATGACGGCGACCAGGCGGTCGTCGGTATCCCAGGTGTAGTGCCAGGTGCGGGGCTTGGCGGAGAGGAGTTTCTGCTGGCGCAGCACGACCCGGCCCTGGGCGTCGTGCTGGTAGCGGACGTTGCCGGCGCGGCGGATCAAAGTTCCGGAGTACTCGCGCTCGCCTCGGGCATCGGCGTCCAGGGAACCGTTCAGCGACGGTTCCGGCCAGGCTGCGTCGGTGATGTTGCCGGCCGCGTCGTAGACGTAGCGCTCGGTCCATCCGGAGCCGTGCACTCCGATGACCCGCCCGGCTGAGTCGAGGTCGAAACGGCGTGGACCGGAAAGGTGATTGTCGATGGTAGTGACATAGCCATCCAGCCGGTAGCCGTAGGACCGGCGTTGCACCAGCCGCGCTTTCCGAGCCGATGCCGAGGGTCTGAGACCGCCGGCGGTGAGGGTTTGCGAGGCCAATCGGTGGTTGGCGTCCCACGCCTGGGTGAGCACCGCCCCGTCACCGAGATGGCGCTCGATCTCCCGGCCGGCAGGGTCGTAGCCGAAGCGCACGGTACGGCCAGCGGTGTGCAGGGCGACTGGCGCCTCACCCGCGCCGTACTCCCACACGCTCTGCGCTCCCGAGGGGGTGCGGCGGTGGGTGCGCCGGCCCAGCGGGTCGTAGGTGGAGGTGACGGTGCGGCCGTTGCAGCTCTCAGCCACCACCCGGCCCAGCGCGTCGCGATCGAACACCACATCAGCATCGGCGCTGGTCGCGCACGCCATCCGGCCGGCGGCATCGTGGTCGAACATGGTGACGACGTCGCCGGACCGTTGCTCGACCACGTTGCCGAGCAGATCCCGGACGAAGCGGGTGGTCTGCCCGGCCCCGTTGATGCGCTCGATGAGCTGCCCAGCGGCGTCGTGGACGTAACTGAGCTCGCGGCGGTTGAAGTCGGTCTCCCGGACGAGGTTGCCAGCCGGGTCGTACTCGTAGCGCCAGACCAGGCCCTGCGGGTTAGTGACGCTCACCAGGCGCAGCTCGGTGTCGTAAGAGAACTCCAGCCGTGACCCGTCCGGATCGATCTGCGCGGTGGGCAGGTCGAAGGGGCCGATCTCAGTGCGAGCGACCTGACCCAGGGCGTCGATGTGCTCGACGAGGTTGCTTTCGCCGTCGTAGCTCCAGTACTCGGTCGCCCCATCTGGCAGACTGCGCCACGCTGGCTTGCCTTCGGGAGTCCAGCCGAAGCGGGTCACCCCGCCCACCGGATCGGTGACCGCACTCACCCGCCCGAACGCGTCTCGAGTGTAGTGGGTGGTGGCGCCGAACGGGTCCGTGACGGCAATCGACAGCCCGGCCGCGTCAGTCTGCACCCGACAGAGGTGACCCAACGCGTCGGTGACGGCACTGAGGTGTCCCCGCTCGTCGTAGCCGTAGCTCGTCGCGGCGCCCAGCGGGTCGGTGATAGCGGTGACGTTGCCGCACTCGTCGTAGGTGCGCCGCCAGATCGCCCCGCCAGGGTCGGTGACTGTAACCGGCAGGTGCAGGTCGTTGTACTCGGCGACGGACTGGCCGCCGTCCGGACGGGTGATCGTGACGAGGTCGCCGGCCTCGTCGTAGGTGTAGCTCGTGGTCCGTCCGAGCGGATCGGTGCGAACCAGCAACTGGTCGTAGCGGTCCCACACCGAGGTGATCGCCTGGCCCAGCGGGTCGATCTCCCTGACCACCTGATCGAGCTCGTTGACGTGGAACGTGGTCTGGTGACCGAGTGAGTCGGTGTAGACGGTGACTCGGTTCTTGAGGTCGTAGTCGAGAGTGCCGTTCATGAATCCGTCGGCGCCCGAGGTGCGCACGCAGCGACCGTTCTCGTCATAGGTGTAGTGGTAGTCGACCTCGTTGCGGTCCCGCCAACCGGTGAGCCGGCCGATGTCGTCGTAGTCGAACCGCAGCGGGATGCCGGAGGAATTGGTCACGGCGGTGAGCCTGCCGCGCTCGTCGTAGCCGTAGCGGAGCAGGACCGGATCGGTGTCCTGGCTGGCATCGCGCAGCCGCAGGGCGGTGATCCGCCCTGCGGTGGTCTCCACGCCGATCCGGTATCCGCCGCTGTGACGGACCTCGGTGAGCGTCCCGCGCTGGTCGTACTCCAGGTCGATGCGGTCCTGGCCCCGATCCCTGATCGTCCGCAGTGTCAACATCGCTGGCTGGGAGTCGCCGGTCACGGCGAAATGCAGGGTGCGACCGCGCTGCGGGTCGATGACGGTGTACCCACCGTCGGCGTTGCGGTGCAGCGGCCAGCGCGGCCCTTCCACCGGCAGCACCGCACGCCCGTCGGCCGGGACGGGGTAGCTCAACAGCATGCCGTCCTCAGCGGCGAAGTACGCACCGGTGCCGTTGATCTCCAGCCGTTGGTCCAGGGTGGACGCCCAGGACGGGCCGAACCAGCGACCCTTCCGGTAGGAGGAGAGGTGGGTACGGCACAAGATCAGCGGCAGAACCCCCGCCAGCTCGACGTCGGTTTGGGTCAGCACCACCCTGCCCGCCGCAACGTCGATGGGGTCGTTGCACGTTCTGAGGCCCCCCGTCAGCCTCGCTTCGCGGGCCGCCATGGCAGCTTTGGCTCCGAAGCCGAAGGTGACCACGGCGAACAGGTCGACGGCGACGGCGAGCCAGGAACCCTCGCCAGCCAGGGCGAGCATGAGGTTGCAGACCAGGGCCACTCCGGAGGCCAGTGCCGCCAGTCCAAGCAGGACCGGGGACAGGAAATCCAGCACCGGGATCCAGGCGATGGCGAGCGCGATCGTGCTCAGCACGGTGGCGACGATCTCGGCGATCTTGGCGATGGCCTTGAGGATGTCGGCGTGCTCGTGGACCCAGTTCTTGAACTTGTCCCACCAGGAGTCCTTGAGGCCATCGTCGTTGATGCTGTCGCTGATCGCCCTGGCGGCCCGCCCGGCGTGCTCGTCGCGGTGGTGGGTGGCCTCGGTGAGCCTGCGCTGCGCGGCGTGCAGGGCGCTGATGCCCTCGTCGTGGGCGTACTGGCGGTGCCGCTCGGCACTCGCTTGCTCCGGGGTGGGCTGGCCGGCGGGCGGGTGGGCCGGCGGGCGGGTGGCGTTGATGGTGGTCTGGGCCTGCTTGGCGTCAGCGAGGGCGGTGTCCGCAATGGACTGGGCATGACGCAGCTCGGGGGCGTAACGCTTCAGTGCACCGCCGGCCGTGGCGTAGCGCCCGTGGGCCTTCTTCAGCTGTCCGGCCAGATCGCCGGCGGAGTCGGCGAAGGTGCGCCCGGCGTCGGCGTCCCACCCCTCGGCGGTGGCCAGCTTACGCAGGTTGGCGGCCTGACGGGTGATCTCCTCGGCCATATCGGCCAGCGACTTGGCGGCCCGTTCGATCTCCTCAGGATCGCCGGGCACTGGGTCGGAACCAGCCAACGGCGACCAGTCAACGGGCCGACGGCTCACGAGGCGGCCCTGGCCCCGCCAGCCTTGGCCCCGCCCGCGGACTGGGCCAGCTCCTTGGCGAGCTCGGTATCGGTGTGCGTGTAGGCCTCGGCGCTGGCGAGAGCCATCTGCTGGTGAGCCTCGACCGCCTCGACGAGCTTGCGGCGGTGGATCTTCCAGTTGCCGACGAAATCGCCCATCGCGTCAGAGAGCTTGTCCGAACCCAGCACCTGATGGCCGGGATTGCCGGCATCGGCATGCTGGAGGGCATCCTTGATCCGCCCCAGGCCCTCGCCGGTGGACCGGATCAACCCCACGTCGACCTTCAGATGGTCCCCCAAGGACGCCCCCACCTCATTCAGAGAAGCCAGCCGCGTACCGGCGGGCGAGCATAGACCGTCTCTTACCGACAGCGACCATAGCCCCCGCCCGGCTCGACAGGGACCGGCTGAGGACGGAGATGATAAGGGCTGCTCAGCGCCATGCCGGCGCGCTCGGGCATACTCCGCGTCACCGATCGTTCTGTGACAGACAGTGAGGAGACCCCAGCATGCCGAATGTCAATGTCACCTATGAGGAGATGCGAGCCGCTGGCAAGCAGCTTCAGGCAGGCAAGAACGACATCGAAAGCCGCCTGGACCAACTCAAACGCCAGGTCGACCAACTGGTGCAGGGCGGATACGTCACCGATGCCTCCAGCAAGCAGTTCCAGGCCTCCTACGAGGAGTTCCACCAGGGCGCCCGCCAGATGATCGATGGCCTGGAGGGCATGAACTCCTATCTGCACAGCGCGGCTGACGCGTTCCAGCAGACCGACCAGCAGCTCTCCCAGCAGCTTCACCGCTAACGCGGCGGCGGCGGAGGCGGGCCGAGCGCGCCTCCGCCGGGATTTACTCGCCCAGGGTGAGGTGGAGCACCAGGTCACCGTCCTGCACGGTGACCTGGTAGGTCCGTACCGGCGACTCGCCGGTGGTGCACTGGCCATCGAGTAGGCGGAACGCGTGGTTGTGCAGCGGGCAGATCACCTGCTGCCCGTCGATGAGGGACGGATCTTGCGATGACTCAGGCGGTGTCGGTGAGCGGGCGGTCGATCCAGGACATCAGCCCACGCAGCCGGGCGCCGACCTGCTCGATGGGGTGCTGCTCCCCTTCGGCGCGCAGCTTGGTGTAGTTGGGGCGCCCGTTGTCATCCTCGGCGACCCACTCCTGGGCGAAGCGGCCGTCCTGGATCTCGGCGAGAATCCGGCGCATCTCCTCCTTGACCTCGGGAGTGATGATCCGCGGCCCCCGGGTGAGGTCGCCGTACTCGGCGGTGTCGGAGATCGAGTAGCGCATCCGGGAGATCCCGCCCTCATACATCAGGTCGACGATGAGCTTGACCTCGTGTAGGCATTCGAAGTAAGCCACTTCGGGCGCGTACCCGGCCTCGGTGAGCACCTCGAACCCGGCTTGGACCAGTGCGGTGATCCCGCCGCAGAGCACGGTCTGCTCACCGAACAGGTCGGTCTCGGTCTCCTCGGTGAAGGTGGTCTTGATCACCCCGGCGCGGGTGCCGCCGATCGCCTTGGCGTACGACAGCGCTAGCTCCTGGGCACCACCGGTGGGATTCTGCTCGATCGCGATCAGGCAGGGCACGCCCTTGCCGTCGATGAACTGGCGGCGAACCAGGTGCCCCGGTCCCTTGGGCGCCACCATCGCCACGTCCACATCGGACGGTGCCGCGATCAGCCCGTAACGGATGTTGAAGCCATGCCCGAACAGCAGCGCGTCGCCCGAGTTCAGGTTCGGTGCGATGTCCTGTGCGTAGATGGTGCGCTGCTTGGTGTCCGGTGCGAGGATCATGATGACGTCGGCCTCGGCGGCTGCCTGCGCCGGCGTGACGACCCGCAAGCCTTCGTCGGCCGCCTTCGGGCGCGATGCGGATCCCTCGGGCAGGCCGACCCGGACGTCCACTCCAGAATCGCGCAAGCTCAGCGCATGCGCATGCCCTTGGCTGCCATACCCGATCACCGCAACCGTCCGCCCCCCAATCACCGACAGGTCAGCGTCGCTGTCGTAAAACACCTCTGCACTCATCCGTAGCTCCTTGCTCGGGGCTGCATACCGCGTTCTGGATGCAGAACGCGCTTCCAGGGGTCGAAATAATCGCGTTCTGCATCCAGAACGCATCGGTGATGGGGTTTAGCGCGGTGGGTTGGCTGTGATAGCGCGGGGGCCGCGGCCGATGGCGACCATGCCGGATTGGGCCATCTCTCGTATTCCACAGGGCTCCAGCATCCGGAGGAGGGCGTCGAGCTTATCGGCGGTTCCGGTGGCCTCGACGGTCAGCGCCTCCGGGGAGACGTCGACCACCTTGGCCCGGAACAGCGCCACTGTCTCCAGCACCTGGGAACGCACCGTGGTGTCGGCCCTGACCTTCACCAGCAGCAGCTCCCGCTGCACCGCCATCGCCGGATCGAGCTCCACGATCTTGATGACGTTGATCAGCTTGTTGAGCTGCTTGGTGACCTGTTCCAGGGGCAGCTCGTCGACGGCCACCACGATGGTCATCCGGGAGATGTCGGGGTTCTCAGTGGGTCCGACCGCCAGCGAGTGGATGTTGAACCCGCGCCGGCTGAACAGCCCGGCCACTCGGGCCAGCACCCCGGGCTTGTTCTCCACCAGCACTGACATGGTGTGCGTGGTCATGACCCGTCCTCGTCGAACAGCGGGCGGATGTCGCGCGCCGCCATGATGTCGTCGTTACCCTTGCCGGCCGCGACCATCGGCCAGACCTGGGCGTCCTTGCCCACCACGAAATCGATCACAACCGGGCGGTCGTTGATGGCCATGGCGCACTCGATGACCCTGTCGACGTCCGGCTCGGCCTCGCAGCGGAAGCCGACGCAGCCCAGCGCCTCGGCGAGCTTCACGAAGTCCGGGATGCGCAGGTGGGTCCCGAGGTCGGTCTGCGAGTAACGCTCGGAATAGAACAGGTTCTGCCACTGCCGGACCATGCCCAGACTACCGTTGTTGATCACAGCGACCTTGATCGGGATGTTCTCGATCGCGCAGGTCGCCAACTCCTGGTTGGTCATCTGGAAGCTGCCGTCGCCATCGATCGCCCACACCGCGACATCGGGCCTGCCCAGCTTGGCTCCCATCGCCGCCGGCACAGCGAAACCCATCGTGCCCAGGCCACCAGAGTTGATCCAGCTGCCCGGCCGCTCGTAGGAGATGAACTGCGCCGCCCACATCTGGTGCTGGCCCACCCCTGCGGTGTAGATCGCATCCGGGCCCACCAGCGCGCCGATCCGCTCGATGGCGTACTGCGGGGAGAGCATCCCGTCGCTGGGGCGGTCGTAGCCCAACGGGAAGGTCTCCTGCCAGTTGCGCAGCTGCCGCCACCAGGGCGCCAGATCCGCACGGCTGGACTCGAACTCGGCGCGCACCGCGGTGATCAGCTCGCCGATCACCTCACCGCAGTCACCGACGATCGGTACGTCGGCCCGGCGGTTCTTGGAGATCTCGGCAGGATCGATGTCGGCGTGCACGACCGCGGCGTCCGGCGCGAACGACGACAGCTGCCCGGTGACCCGATCGTCGAACCGGGCACCCAGGGCCACCAGCAGATCGGAGCGCTGCATCGCGGCGACCGCGGCGACCGTGCCGTGCATGCCGGGCATCCCCACGTGCTGCGGGTGCGAATCGGGGAAGGCGCCGCGGGCCATCAGTGTGGTCACCACCGGTGCCCCGGTGAGCTCGGCCAGCTCCCGCAACGCCGCGGTGGCACGTGCCTTGATCACACCGCCGCCGACGTAGAGCACCGGGCGCTGCGCGGTCGCGATGAGCCGGGCGGCCTCGCGGATCTGCTTGCCGTGCGGCCGGGTGGTCGGCCGGTAGCCGGGCAGCGCCAGCTCGGGCGGCCACACGAAGGACGTCAGCTCCTGCAGCACGTCCTTGGGGATGTCCACCAGCACCGGCCCAGGGCGACCCGTGGCGGCCAGATGGAATGCCTCCGCGATCGCCCTCGGGATCTCCGCCGGGTCCTTCACCAGCATGTTGTGCTTGGTGACCGGCATCGTGATGCCGGTGATGTCCGCCTCCTGGAAGGCATCCGTGCCGATCAAGGCCCTGGTCTGCTGACCGGTGATGGCCACCACCGGCACCGAGTCCATATGCGCGTCGGCCAGCGGCGTGACCAGGTTCGTCGCCCCGGGGCCCGAAGTGGCCATGCACACCCCGACCTTCCCGGTGGCCTGCGCATACCCGGTGGCCGCGTGCCCGGCGCCCTGCTCGTGGCGGACCAGCACATGGCGCAGGATCGTGGAGTCCAGCAGTGGGTCATACGCCGGCAGGATCGTGCCGCCCGGGATACCGAACACAGCCTCGCATCCGAGCGCCTCCAGAGAGCGCACGAGGGCCTGCGCGCCGGTGACTCGCACCGGCGCACCGACAGGTGGGGCCGGCTTGGGCGGTTGCGCCGGGTTCGGCATGTCTGTGGACAAGTCTCTGGGGGTCACGGTTGTCATGGTCCTGCCCTATTCATCTTGCTCGGTCCCGGACATCAAAAAACCCTCGCCGCCCGGTCGGGCTCAAGCGAGGGTCGGCGCGTCGACGTCTGTGGCTGCTCAGACGACGCGCCTCTGACGTACGAGAACGGTGGGGATCAGCACGTTGCCGACGGTAACGGGCTCACCCCGACACCGTCAACCTCGTGGGAGGCTCTCCCGCATCCTGGGAACTCGCCGTTCGACCTCCGACCCACCCATCCGACCTTCCTGACACCGCTGTGCCATCGTGGACCTGCCATTATGACCTTGTGACCGACTCTGCCACGGTGACCTTCCGGCTGCCACTGACCGCGCTGCTCGGAGTGTTCGGCCTGATCGTGTGCATGACCCCGGTGGCCTTCGGCGCTCCGGGGCTGCAGGTGCTGTACCTGGTGCCGCTGGCCCTCGGGATCTGGCTGGTACGAACCCGTACGGTGGTCGGCCCCGAGACCATGGTCGCGTACCGGGTATGGGGCTCGCAGCGGATCACCTGGGCCGATCTGGCGGGCCTGCGGGTGGATGATCGATCCCGGATTTGGGCGGTGTTGCGCGGCGGCGACGAGGTGGGACTGCCCGCGGTGCGCGCACGGCACCTTCCGGTATTGGCGGTGATCAGCGGGGGACGGCTGCCCGCTCCCCTTACCGAAGCCGGCGAGGGACCGGCATCCGCGGGAGGCGTGCAGTCGTAGCTGACCTGCGTGGCGTAGCCGTGCTGTCACCGACTCCGGTGGTGGCTCACCATCGGCACACGGGTCGGCACCTAGCCTGGCCGATCATGCGTCCTCCCGTGCCGGGCCCGACCGGGCTCGCGGTCGACTGCCGCGTGCGCGGGGGCCGCCGCGCGATCTGGGTGCTGCTCGCCGGGGCTGTGCTGCTGTCTGCGTGTTCGGTGACACCGAGCTTTCCCGACCCGGGAGCCGGACCATTTCACCCCAAACTCGAGGTCGGGTCCGAAGTCGGACCGAGACCCCAGATTCCGGGACCGACCCGACCGCCGGGTCCGGGCGCACCCGGCCGAACACCACCGGGCCCACCGCAAGGCTGCACCGACCCCGACCCGCAGGTCGTCGCGACCTGCCTGGAACCGATCTCCGCGCTGGTCGTGTTGCCGGGCTCCGCGCCGGTGGCGCTGGCCGCGGAGCGCACCACCGGCCGGATCCTTCAGGTGCAGCGGCAACGGCCGAACCAGGAGGTGGCCGCGCTTGCCGTCGACCCCGCCGGTGACGGCGGCCTCACCGGGCTCGCACTGTCGTCCAGCTACGCCGAGGACGAGCTGATCTACGCCTACATCACCACTGCTATCGACAATCGGGTGGTTCGGATCGCCCCTGGCGATCTGCCCAAGCCGGTGCTCACCGGCATCCCGCGGGGTACCACCGGCAACGCGGGAGCCCTCGCTGTCGATTCGAACGGGATGCTCCTGATTGCCACCGGCGACGCAGGCAACCCCGCCGCCGCCGCGGACCCGCAGTCGCTGGCCGGCAAGGTGTTGCGGATCGACACCTTCGGCCATCCCGCGCCGGGTAACCCGGCCGGGTCGAAGGTGTTGGTCAGCGGGTTGCACGCACCGGGCGGGCTGTGTATAGACCCACTGACCAAGGAGCTGTGGATCACCGACCGGGTACCCGACCACGACCTGTTGCACCGCGTAGCGCCGGGACGCCCGCTGGGCCGCGCCTCCTGGACCTGGCCCGGGGGCAGCGGCGCCGCGGGATGCGCGGTCATGCTGGGCCGCATTCAGGTCGTGTTCACCAGCGGGGCGCCGATGTTCGCGCTCGGGATCGGACCGGGCGGCACGTTCGTCGGCCCGCCGCTGCACATCCCGCTGGAGCGTTACGGCAGGATCTCCGCGGCTGCCCTGAGCCCGGAAGGGTCAGTGCTGTGGCTGGGCACGGTCAACAAAGCAGGCGGCAAACGGATCTCCAGCGACGAGCGTGTCTTCATCCTCCCCGACCCCGTAGGCCCCGGCGGAGGCCACGACTAACCAGTGGCTCGAGGCGAGTTCAGCGGGCGACCTTTTCCAGATCCGAGCGGATCTGTTCCAGCCCCCACCGGATGCTCAGCACGGTCGGCGTCCGTAATGCGCTGGTAGTGGGGAGATCCATCGCGAAGTAGCGTCCATCGCGCACCCCGCGGAGCTTCTGGAACAGCTCCAGAGCTTCAACCTGCTTGCGCAGCTCGTCGGTGGCGTAGAGCATCACGACGATGTCGGCGTCGAGCAACGAGATGTTCTCGAAGCTCAGCGCGCCACCAGGGTTACCGGGCGCGTAGTCGGGCAACTGCCGCACCGATTGCGGGATCTGCATACCCAGTTCCTCCATCAGTTTGACGGCGGGGTCCTGGTTCGACTTCAGGGTCACGATCTGGCCGGGAGCGAAAGCGTAGGAGAAGGTCATGGACTTGCCGACCAGGCCGGGGTTCGCGTCGCGGACGGCCCGGATGGCTGCTTCGGTCTCAGCCACCTCCTGCCGGCCGCGCTCCTCCAGCCCCAGTGCCTTGGCACCGACCAGGGTCTGTTCTTGCCAGCTCTGCCCGCCCCAGACCGTCTTGAAGCCGACAGTGGGCGCGATCTTGGACAGGTTGGCGTAGTCCTGCTCGAGCCCGAAGTCGTTGATGGCCAGGATCAGATCCGGCTCGAGGGCGGCGACCTGCTCGATGTTCACTCCGGGCGCGCCCTCGCCTTCGGCGGCTGTCGGGACGTCGAGCAGCTTCGTTTTCGACAGATCCACCAGACCCTGCAACCGCGCGGGCACCCCGCCGGGCGCCTGCGTGTCGCGGACGATGCCGACCGGGGTGATGCCGAGGGCATAGGCGATGTCCTCGTCGCCGATGGTGACCAACCGCTTCGGCGCTCCCGCGATGGTGGTGCTGCCGAAGCGGTGCTCGATCGTGACGGGGAACGCGGCGCTCGACGAGCCGGGCGACGGCGAGGTGGGAGCCTGATCGGGCGGCGCCCCGCAGGCGACCAGGGCCGCACCGAAGACCCCGAGGAGTGCGCCGAAGACCCGGAGACGGGGGGCGATGGGCATGACAGTGACCTCCTCAGGTCTCAGGAGCTGAGGGCGACGCCAGTGGTGTCGAGCAGTGCGTGGTGCACCGGATGGCGTAGCTGATCCGGACGAAACCCCAACATCAACCGACACGAAGTCACTTTTTGTGATCACATCACCCGATAGTGGAATAAGTCAGGTGAGGCTAACAACATTGCGTCTCGGAAGGAAGCCCGGCGACCTGATTTCTTCGCGGCTCCCCAACCAGGCGATGACGACCAGCAGGCCGCGGCTGTGAGTGGCGATTCGGGCTATGGCTCGCATCACCACTCACAGGGCGCAACGGGCCAATACCAGCTCGCGAACCCGTTGGGCGTCAGCCTGACCACCAGTGGCTCTCATCACGGCGCCGACGATCGCGCCCGCCGCCGCCACCTTGCCGCCGCGGATCTTTGCTGCGATATCCGGTTGAGCCGCGAGGGCTTCTTCCACGGCGGCGGTCAGCGCGGAGTCGTCGGAGACCACGGCCAGGCCACGGGAGGCGACGATGTCGTCGGGCTCGCCCTCGCCGGCGAGGATGCCGTCGACGACTTGGCGGGCCAGGTTGTTCGAGAGCGCGCCCGCACCAACCAGCGCGATCACCCGGGCCAGCTGTTCCGGGGTGATGGGCAGCTCAGCGAGCTCCACGCCGCGGGAGTTGGCCTGCTGGGTGAGATAGGCCACCCACCAGGACCGCGCCTCGGCCGGCGGTGCGCCAGTGTCGACGGTGGCGACGACGAGCTCCAGCGCACCGGCGTTGACCAGATCACGCAACTCCAGGTCGGACAGGTCCCACTCGGCCTGTACCCGGGCCCGACGCTGCCAGGGCAACTCGGGAAGCGTGGACCCCAGCCGCTGCACCCACTCGTCGCTAGGGGTGATCGGCACCAGGTCGGGTTCCGGGAAATACCGGTAGTCCTCCGAGGTCTCTTTGCGCCGCCCGGGTGAGGTGGTGCCGCTGGCCTCGTCGAAATGCCGGGTCTCCTGCACGATCTCGCCACCGGAGGTCAGCACGGCGGCCTGCCGGCACATCTCGTAGCGCACCGCGCGCTCGACCGAGCGCAGCGAGTTGACGTTCTTGGTCTCGGTCCGGGTACCGAAGGTGGATGAGCCGTGCGGCATCAGCGAGACGTTGGCGTCGCAACGCAGCGAGCCCTGGTCCATCCGCACATCGGAGACACCCAGCGCCCGCAACAGATCACGCAACGCAGTCACATATGCCCGGGCTACTTCAGGCGCGCGGGTCCCCGCGCCGACGATCGGCTTGGTGACGATCTCGATCAGTGGGACGCCGGCGCGGTTGTAGTCGAGCAGGGAGTGGCTCGCACCGTGAATGCGGCCGCTCGCACCGCCGACGTGCAGCGACTTGCCGGTGTCCTCCTCCATGTGCGCCCGCTCGATGGCGACGGTGAACGTCGAGCCGTCATCCAGCGCCACCTCCAGCGAGCCGTGTGTCGCGATCGGCTCGTCGTACTGGGAGGTCTGGAAGTTCTTCGGCATGTCCGGGTAGAAGTAGTTCTTCCGGGCGAACCGGCACCACGGCGCGATCGAGCAGTTCACCGCCAGCCCGATCCGGATGACCGACTCAACGGCCGCGCCGTTGAGCACCGGGAGGGATCCGGGCAGACCCAGGCAGGTCGGGCAGACGTGGGTGTTGGGCGATGCCCCGAACTCGTTGGCACAGCCGCAGAACATCTTGGTCGCGGTAGACAGCTCGACGTGCACCTCGAGGCCGAGCACCGGGTCGAAGCGCGCCAGCACCTCGTCGTAGTCCAGCAGCGCAGCGGTCATCGGGCGGCAACCTCCAAATCGGGCACCCGGTGGGCCAGCGAACCCCCATCGGCGGCGTCCCGGGTCGCCTCGTAAGCGGCGGCCACCCGGTAGGCCCGGTCATCCGCCAGCGCGGGCGCCATCACCTGCAGACCCACCGGCAGGCCGTCGTCGTCAGAGAGCCCGGCCGGGACGGACAACGCGGCGTTGCCCGCCAGGTTGGCCGGGATCGTGCACAGGTCCGCCAGGTACATCGCCAGCGGGTCGTCCACCCGCTCGCCGAGACGGAACGCGGTGGTCGGGCTGGTCGGCGAGATCAGCACGTCCACCTGATCGAAGGCCGCGGCGAAGTCCCGGATGATCAGGGTGCGGACCTTCTGCGCCTGACCGTAGTAGGCGTCGTAGTACCCGGCGGACAGTGCGTAGGTACCGAGCATGATGCGTCGCTTGACCTCGGGCCCGAAACCGGCCTGGCGGGTCAGCGACATGACCTCCTCGGCGCTGCGGGTGCGGTCATCACCTAGGCGCAGCCCGTAGCGCATACCGTCGAAACGGGCCAGGTTCGAGGAGCACTCGCTGGGCGCGATGAGGTAGTAGGCGGGCAGTGCATGATCGAACGCAGCGCAGGACACCTCGACGACCACCGCGCCCAACTCACGCAGCCGGCTCACCGCGGTCTCGAAGGCACGCAACACTCCTGGCTGATAGCCCTCCCCGCGGAACTGGGTGACCACCCCGACCCGGACGCCACTCAGGTCACCGGTGGAACCCGAGCGCGCGGCCTGCACCACCGGTGGCACCGGCGCGTCGATCGAGGTGGAGTCCAGCGGGTCGTGCCCTCCGATCACCTCGTGCAACAGCGCGGCGTCGAGCACCGTGCGGGCCACCGGACCGCCCTGGTCCAGGCTCGAGGAGAAGGCCACCAGGCCATACCGGGAGACCCCACCATAGGTGGGTTTCACCCCGACGGTGCCCGTCACTGCGCTGGGCTGGCGGATCGAGCCGCCGGTGTCAGTGCCGATCGCCAGCGGCGCTTCGAACGCGGCCACCGCCGCCGCCGATCCGCCACCGGACCCGCCCGGGACACGGTCGAGGTCCCACGGGTTGCGGGTGGGCCCGTAGGCGGAGTTCTCCGTCGAGGACCCCATCGCGAACTCGTCCATGTTGGTCTTACCCAGGATCACCACGCCCGCCTCCCGCAGCCTGCGGGTGACCGTGGCGTCATACGGCGGGCGCCAGCCCTCCAAGATCCGGGAGCCGCAGGTGGTCGGCATATCGACGGTGGTGAACACGTCTTTGAGCGCCAGCGGCACGCCCGCCAGCGGTGACGCCGGCGGGTCCCCCCGCCGCAGCCCGTCGTCCACGGCGGCCGCGGCGGCGAGTGCACCTTCGCCATCGAGATGCAGGAAGGCGTGCAACACGGGATCCACCGCGGCGATCCGGTCCAGGTGCGCCCTGGTCACCTCGACCGCGGAGATCTCCCGAGCGTGGATCCGCTCGGCCAGCTCGACAGCCGAGAGCGCGGTGAGCGAGGTCACGATTCCTCCAGGATGCGCGGCACCCGGAAGCGGCCGTCTTCGGTGGCGTATGCGCCCGAGAGTGCCTGCTGCTGGGTCAGCCCGGGGCGCGGTGAGTCCTCGCGGAACACATTGGTCAGCCCGATGGCGTGCGAGGTGGGGCGAATGTCCTCGGCGGCCACCTCACTGACCCGCGCGACCGCGGTCAGGATCACCTCGAGCTGGCCGGCGAAAAGATCCAGCTCCTCCTCGGTGACGGCCAACCGGGCGAGCCGGGCGAGATGCGCGACCTCGTCACGGGAGATGGTGGGCACGCAGACTCCTGACGTACTCGTGGGATTTCCTGATCCGGAGAGTCTAGCCTCGGGTCCTTCCCGGGATGGGAGGCCCGGACGCGTGCTGGGGGGCGCGAGCGCCAGCTCCCTCTGTCACAATCAGCGGCCGGCGAACGCGCGGGCTTCAGGGGTCCCGTGTCGTATTTGGAGGGTGTTCATGGAGTCGGGGCGGATGAACAGGCACGGCGGCGGATGTCCTTTCTGATCCGGGTTCAGCTGCCGGACCGCCCTGGGGCGCTCGGCGCGGTGGCCACCGCGCTGGGCAAGGTGGGGGTCGACATTCTCAGCCTGGACGTCGTCGAGCGGAGATCCGGCGTCGCCATCGACGATCTCGTCGTAGAGCTCCCCTCCGGCCGGCTGCCGGACGTGCTGATCACCGCAGCGGAGTCGGTGGAGGGGGTCGAGGTCGACGCGGTCCGCCCGTGGGCGGGCGTGCTGGACACCCACCGCGAGCTGGAGCTGGTGGAGGAGATCGCCGCCGATCCCGGCCACGGCCTGCAGACCTTCACCGATGGGGTACCGAAGATCATCCGAGCGGGCTGGGCGATCGTGCTCACCACCGTGGAGGGCAAACCGCAGCGGGTCGCCGCTTCCTTCGCCGCACCGGAGACGGTGGCCGGGGAGCTGCCCTGGTGGCCGCTACGCCGCGCCACCATCCTGGACGGTGAGGATCTCTGGGTGCCGCTGCCGTGGCGCGAGCTGGGCACCGAGCTGGCGGCCACGCCGCTGGGCGGACCGGAGACGGTCCTGCTGGTGGGTCGCCCGGGCGGGCCGATGTTCCGCGCCGCCGAGGTGGCCCGCCTGGAGCACCTGGCTGGCATCGTGGCGGTAGTGCTGCGCCACTGAAGTGCTGCGCCACTGAAGTGCTGCGCCACTGAAGCAGCTATCGCAGCTCGCGTATGCACGTCAGGTCAGCGGCCACCGACGCCAGGACGTCGAAGTCCCGGTCTTGGTGTACCACGACTGCGCTGGTTCTGACGGCTACCGCAGCAATCAGGCAGTCCATCAGCGAACGCACCGAACGCCCCGCCTCCCGGGTAGCACGGTACAACCCAGCAGCAACGTCGAAGTCGATGCGAGGGTCGACGTCGAGTTGGATCGCAGCCCCCAGCAGCCTGTCGACGCGGGCCAAGGCGCCGGCGGGAGTGCCGGCCCGCACCTCGAGCGCCACCGGCTGGGTCACCGCCACCGAGACCGGGTCCGCGCGCAACTGCTCCACCACCCGGCAGGCTGGCGACCCGGTGTCTCGCAGCCATTCGATCCACGCCGAAGTGTCCACGAGGTGGACGGTCACCACTCACTGACCCGGTCGTTGCGCAAGTCCGCCAGTTCGATCTCGAACCCGACCCCGCGAACGGCGTCGAGGTCCTCCTTTGTCAAACGGGCCCCCGCCACCCTGCGTAACGCGAGATCGACCGCCTCTTTCTTAGTCTTGACACCGAGGCGGCGCATCACCTCAGCGACGAGCTCATCATCGATGTCAATGTTTGTGCGGCCCATACACCAACGATACACCTCCACCAGGGCATCGGTGCCTGTCCCCAGGCTCAGGCACGGTAATCACGACGACGATCCCCGCCCCGCCATCATCGGTCAGTCATCGAGTGGTTCATACCCCAGCCATTCCCCGAGAAGCCGGTACAGCGCGGTCGCGACCTGCTCATCCAGCCGCAGCACGCAGCAGTTCGCTAGGTGGGGGTTGAGCACGATGAATCCGCCTTCCTTGGTCACCAGCAGGTTGGTGAAGCCCGCTGCGCCGTGCGCCTGGCAGGTCGTCATCAGCACCCGACGCTGATTCCCGCGCGGCGGGCCGCTGAGGGGATCGGTGCCGGGTGCCGGCCCTGGAGCATCGGGATCACTCACCGCGCCGCCACCGGGGCCGTGATCGCGCTGGCCAGTCGCTGCTCCCGCACCCTGGCCCGGCCAGGGCGCGGGAGCTGGATCGCCATCGGACGCTGCTGAGCCCGGGGCACCCGCAGCCCCGCGGGTGCGGGATAGCTGACAGTGGGGGCATCGGGATGCTCGGGGTGCACCAGATCCAACAGGGCCCGCAACGCATGCTGCGGCGCGCCCTCATACGCCCACACCACGACCTCGGGCGCGAAAATATCCACCCTACGGCCCAGTGTCGGCACCCTGGCGGTGATAACCCGCCCAAAATCACGGACGGTGAACAGATCGACGCATCCGGGCCACTGATAGCAGGCGAGCAGCGCAGTCGGTGCCACCTTCGGCCCGCAGCAGTACCGCGTGAAGCCGTCGGCAACCACATCGAGGAGCAACTCCTCCACCCCAGCGGGCAGGCTCGCCTCCTGGCCACCGCGGTGGGCTACCGATACTGAGCCGAGCTGCCTCATCGGCTGCCACCTGCTGCGCTGCCAGACACCGTCGGGCGGCGTAGCAGGGGATGCATGTGCGTCCCAGGCGAGAGGGTCAGGCACAGCGAGCTGTTGTTGTCCGGGCACGCAAGGAATCATGGTGTCCGATACAGGGCTTTTGTGCGCTCAGGGTGCACACAAGCACGGTTCACTCGATGGGGGTGCTGGCTCCCAGGCGCGCGGCCAGGCCGCGCAGCTCAAGGCCGCCGGCTTGGCGGCGGGCTTGGCGCAGCAGGTCCGCGATCGTTTCGCGGGCGAAGATGTCATGGCGGACCCGTTGCGGGGCAAGGCCTTCGGCGTGCATCAGCAGGCGCAGGCCCTTCTCCCGGGTCTTCTTCCGCGCGACCATGGCGCGGCCGAGATCGATCCAGAACTCGGCCTGGCGGCTGGCACTGGGTATCAGCTCAGGACGGACCGCTCCGGCGGCCTGCAGGGCCTGTGCGTGATCACCCAGCTCCAGGGCGAGGCTGGTCGTCCAGATCCCTACATTGGTGGGCCCGAACCACAAGCCCGCCCAGCTACCGACCTCGGTGTCCATCCGGGCGGCCAGCGCGGAGGCCTCCGCCAGGTGAGTGGCCACGGCGTCACGGTCGGCCTGCACCGCAGCCGCCCACGCAGCGGACAAGTGCAGCATCCCGCAGGCCTGCAGCGCATCCGGGGAGTCCAGCTTGCTGGTCAGGCTCTCTGCCGCGGCCACCGAACGCCGGTAGTGCAGCCTGCGATCCAGAAACCCGCCAGCCTGTCCCCGCAGGAAGGCGACATACCCCAGCCACACCGGATCACCCAGAGCCTGCGCGCGGTCCTGCGCGCACAGCGCCGCCACGCTGGGCACTGCCCGCACGCCGAGGTGCTTAGTGATCCACATTCCCAGCGCGTACGTTCGCATCATCCCGATCAGGATCTCGGTGCGGTGCTGCGGGAAGCGCCGGTAAGCGTCATGCAGCTCCCCGAGCACCACCGGGATCACCGCCCCCATCTGCGCATAATCCGCCGCACCGGCCAGGTGCGTGATCAGGTGCTGCAGGTTCGCGGTGATCTGTGGCCAGCTCCGCACCGGGACCTGCGGATCGATCTCCAGCTCATAGCGATCCAGCGCGATCTCAATCCCGATCAACCCAGCGTGCGCCTCCGAACTGACATGGTCCGTCGGGGCCCAGGGCTGGCCGGTGAGCTGACTGGGGTGTACCCACAGGGCATGGGTCATCGCATCGAGGATGTTGCGATTAGGGACCGCTATGTCCCCCCGCTCAATCTGACCCCACAGGTAGGCGGACATCCCGGCCCGAGCAGCCGCCTGCCGCAGCGCCAGCCGATGCCAGCCCCGCACCTCACGGACCCGCTGCCCCAACGTTTTCGCACTCACCATCCTGCTCTCCCACATACCACCCCAGAGCGAGATTCACCCAACCAGCGCGATAACCATCAGAGCTGACCACGTAAACCCGTGCGCTTACCTGACTCCGGGTCTAGCTCCCCGGGCGGGCGCGAGCCCCATCCGCCAGGCCAGGTTACGCAGTTCCCGGCGCCCGGCCTCGCTCAGCGCCTGACGCAGCAAGCTCGAGACCACTTCGCGGACAAGAAGGCTATTGTGGATTCGCTGCGGAGCGAGCTGCTCGGCGTGCACCAGCACCCGCACCGCCTTCTCCCGAGTCTTCTTCTCCGCAGCCAAAGCACAGCCAACGTTGGCCCAGAACCAGGCCTGGTGGCTGAAGCTGGGCAGGACTTCAGGATGCGCCGTCCTGGCCGCGTCCAGAGCCTGCCCAGGTTCATGGAGCTCCATGGCGATGGCAGTCTTGTGGGTGGCGACGTTGGTGGGTCCGAAACTCAGATCAGCCACGATGCCGACTTCGGTATCCATCCGGGCCGCTAACGCCGAAGCCTCCGTCAGATGGGTGGGTCGCGGCGTCGTGGTCGGCCCGTGCACCGGCCGCCAGCGCAGCATCGAGATGGAGCAGCCCGCACGCCAGCAGCGCATCGCTGGAGTCCAGCTGGCTGGTCAGGCTCTCCGCCGCAGCCACCGAGCGCTCGTACTGCGCGGCCCGGTTGAGCAGACCGGGGACACCAGCGCCCACGGCCGGAACAGCGACGATCACACCACCGAGATCCCGGCAACCACCCTCACTACAGCTCAAGCGCCCAAACGGCTCACCGGCCCACGCGCGTCAGAACCGGCGCTACCCACCTTGCTGCCCCGACCGGATTCCCGCCCCGGCGCCCCGCGCGCACGAAGATCATCTAGCCCCATCCGGCCCTTGCGTGAACCACCGGTGCACAACAATGAAATTCGCCTGATCGGGTGACTCCTAGCCCAGTGCGCTCCGGCAGCCGCTGCACGCACTGGGTTTTCCAGACCCAACTGGATGGAATTTTCCGGTTCCAGTGCGCACCTTACTTACCCGTGAGGCTCGGGTCAGTCTTCTCCATTGTCCTCGCTGCCGTGCCTTAGTCGTCTAGGTTTATAGGTGGGGGGTGCCAGGAAGTCGGCCGAGAACCGGTACACAGGAAAACCCTTCGGCGTAGCGCACGCCGATACGGTGTCCGTGCAGTCGTGCCAGGGTTTCAGCCATAGGCGCGAAGTGGCTGGCGATGGGTTGTGATGCATGAACAGCTAGCGCTCGCATTTTTGTGTCCCATGTGCTGGTGACATCCACGATGACGGGCAGATGTAAGGGGTGGCCATCGCGGTGGAGGTTGTTGTAACCGTCGCACGTGTAGACCCGGCGAGGGTGACCAGTGGCGATCACAACCGCAGAAAGAGCTGTCAGGACAGTCTGTGCGGTTTTCTGATGCTCAGGATGAATGTCGTCAGGGTTGTGTGTGACCACGACGTCGGGACACAGCTCCGTCAGAAGGTCGCGAACAGCGCTGACGGTGAGTTCATCGAGAAGGCGTAACAATACGCCGAGGGCTTTGGCGCCAGCGGCGGCCTCCCGGTCGCGTATCTCGTTCGCTCGGGGTATCGCAGCCGTGACCGTTGCACCAGCCCGGGCATGAAGGGCTAGCGTGCCGCCAGCCCAGAGTTCTGCATCGTCGGGGTGGGCCATGACTGTCAGTACCGACGCTGGCGGAATTACCACAGGCCAAGTTCTTCGACGATATCGGCCGGGCGGAATAGTGGGGGGCTGGCCTGTCCGGTGGGCCATCGCGGCAGGTCCAGGCATACATTCAGGCGGATCATGTCCCGCCATTTCAAAGCGAGATCGAACTGTTCGGTCACCGCGCGACCCCGCCCGGTGGCCAGCCGGCCTGACGCGGGCAGATCCTCCAGAGTCAGCCCTCCGGCCAACAGCGTCGTTGCGGTCTTGGCGCCGACGCCCTTCACTCCGGGGATGTCATCGGCGGAGTCTCCGGTGAGCGCCCGAAAGTCGGTCCATTGGGCAGGGGTGACCTGGTGGCGGGCGTAGACCTCGGCGGGGGTGACCAGCTTGCGCCCGGCGCGGAATTTGGTGTTGAGCACCTGCACGCGGTGGGTAACGAGCTGGTAGTAGTCCCGGTCCCGGGACAGGATGATCACCGTGCGGGGCTCGGGGGTGGCGGCCACCAGGGTGGCGACTACGTCGTCGGCTTCGGCGTACTCCAGCTCAATCCAGGCGATGGCGCGGTTGTCCAGCCCTCGTTTGATGTCGGGCAGGAACAGTAGCGGTGCCAGTGCCTGATCGTCGGTGGGTCGGCTGGCCTTATAGCCCTCGTGGGCTTGTTTGCGGGTCGTGGCGCCGTGTTCGCCATCGAAGACGACGATGACTTCCGGGGCGCCACCAGGCACGTCGTCGCGGATGGCGACCCGCAGCAACGCGAAGAACGCGAACAGACCGGTCAGCAGCCGTGTCTTGTCGCGCGAGTAGATCGGTGCTGGGAAACCGAAGGTGGCTCCCCAGAGCAGGTTGTGCCCATCGACGAGCAGCAGCGGCGCAGGGGTGGCAAGGCCCTCGGGTTCGGGCAGGGTCAGCGTGGGTTGGAGGGGATGGCCACCCATCAGCCCACCACCTTCACGAGCAGGTCAGCAACATGGGCGGGCCGGTAGTCCTGGGCTTGATCATAGGCGGCCCGTGAGGCTTGCGCGTAGCGTAGCGGGTCGCCCAGCAAATCCTCGGTGGCGCGCCAGAGTCCGAGGTGCCCTTGTTCGCGGGCGACGAGAGACCCTCCGCCGCCGATGAGCGCGGGAAGGTTGTCGATGTCGAACGCGGTCACCGGTGTGGCTGCGGACATCGCCTCCAAGGCGACCAGGCCGAACGTCTCGGCGAGTGAGGGCACGATCACCACGGCTGCTTCCGCCAGCCAGCCGGGGACTCGGTTCCAAGGCAGGCCCGGCACGATCACCGCCCCGGACTGGTGGGCAAGGGCCTGGCAGGCATCGAGGAGCTGCTGTTGGCTTCGGTGTCCTGCTTCGAATCCGGCTGCGCTCAGGGCCACCTCCACCCGCCGTTGGGTTCGGGTGCCGATCGCCTCGGCGAGCAGCTCTGCGACGCCCTTCTCGGGGCCGAGACGGGATAACACCCGGATCGAACCGTGCGCCCGTAACCACCGGCGCCGAGTCGCCGAGGGTGGCTGCGAATGGCTGAGCAGCGCATTCGGTACCACGCGCCAAGTGGTGGTGTCATAGCCTAGGGCGGATGCGCGTTGCGGGACCACGGCGGAGGGGGCGATGACCACGTCAGTGCGGCGCAGCGCTGCCACCATGTCGATGTGGTGACCGATGACGTGGGTGGCCAGCACCCGGCGGATCGGGCCGGTGGTGGGCATCACCCGGCCCAGGCCCCATAGGCCATCGACGTACACCGCGGCATGGACATCGTGGGCGGTGAAGATGGTCAGCAGCTCGTCGTGCAGCTCGTCACCGGCGGCGTCGATGGCTGCGCGTAGCGTGTCGTCCCCGCATGGGTCCGGGATCGTCAGGGTGTCGAGAACGACGACGGGGGCACCCGCATAGTTGGTGGGTGCGCTCCGATCAGCGGTGATGATCACAGCGTGGTGTCCGGTGGCGGCCAGGCCGACGGCGAATGCGGCGACGGCCCGTTCCATGCCGGCCGGTGCGTCTGGCCGCCAGGACACCAGGATGAATGCCAGTGTGGTCACTGCGGCTGCACCGACCCCGTCACGATGAGGTTCTCCACTTGCCCGCCGGTGGGCGGAGCAGGCTCCCAGGGGAAGCGCACCCAGTCATCGACGGTCCACAGCCACAGGTCCGGGTCGAGGATGCCGCCGATGTTGCGGCATAGCGCCACTGTGTGCACGGTTGCCCCAGGGGCGAGGTAGCGGTGCACGGCGGGGCGCAGCGTGTAGAACGTGGCACCGGTTCCGCAGATGTCGTCGACCAGCAGGATCCGCCCAGCCAGCCTGCGTCCGGCCAACGCGGAGGTCAGCCGGCGGGTGTTGTGGATGACGTGGCCGGTGGCTTGAGTGTAGGGCGCGTCGGTGGGGTTGTGCCGGGCATCGATCCGGTACACCGGCACTTCGAGAAGCTGACCGAGCGCCTGGGCTGGTGGGAGCCCTCCGTTGGCGATACCGATCACCGCGCTGACCGGACCGTGGCGCCGTTGGGCGGCTTCGGCGAGCAGCCGCACTGCGGCGAGGTATTCCTGCGGGGTGAGCTCCAAGATACGCCGATGGGAAAAAATGCGCGCCGGTGCGGTGTATGGGCCGGTCATGCGGAGCCGTCCTGGGTCGTGAGGGCGAGATCGGTCGCGGTGGTCAGTGGCCGCACGCCGTCGATGCGCAGGGCCGCGTGATCGTTGCGCCACACACGTCCGTCGGCCCGAACAACGGTGAAGCCACCGGCCGCGGTGCGTGCCCTCAGCCTGACTCGCAGCCTGTCGGATACCTGAAGCCCGCTGAGCAGACGGGCGGCGGCTACGTCGCTGAGCATCTCCTCGGGCCGCTGCCGGCCGGCGCCGAGGGGCAGCATCTGAAGAAAGCTCACTCCGCCCGCGCCGAGATCGGTGGCCAGGTCCACGAGCTGTTGAGTGGCTGTGTGATTGCTGGCCATCAGCACCATCTGGATCTGCAGCGGGATACCCGCCGAGACCGCCGTCCGAATGCCGTCCTGAGCGCGGGCGAAACTGCCCGCGCCCCGGAGACGGTCATGGCTGGCCGCATCCGCACCGTCAAGACTGACCCGGATCGCATCGACGGTCTGAGCCAGGTCCTCGACGCGGCGGGCCAGATGCCAGCCATTGGTGGTGACCGAGACCACCGTGTGGCCAGCGGCGGCGATCCGTTGGGCCAGCGCGGGCAGCTCTCGCAGCAGCAGGGGTTCCCCGCCGGAGATGTCCACCCCGAGGACGCCCGCAGCGGCCAGCACCCCGGCGATGCGCCCGCGATCAGTCTTGTTCAGCTCGGGCACGCTGGTGTCGTCGAGGCAGTGCGGGCAATGCAGGTTGCAGCGAACGATCGGTGACCAGCACACGCTCACCGGCATCACCCGGCCCAGCTCCGCGGGAGCTACCACCGGCCAGCCGGAGACCTCGGTCTGCTCCCAACGGACCCGGCCGGCCGGCAGGGGGTTCGGGGCGTGGTGGGTCAACCCGGTCGCTGGATCGTGCACCAGGTGCCCGTCAGCGGCGTAGGTGCGTTTCATCGCAGGTCCTCCGCGTGATGCAGTAACCGCTCGGCCCGGCGCGCCAGCTCGCCGGCCCGGCCGCTCGGCGCGGGCTGGTTGAGCAGGCGCCGGTAGTAGTCGATGCGGGTGGCTGCGGTGGCGAACTTGGTCTGCCACTGCGCTGCGACATCAGGTGGGTCGATGTGGAAGCCACGCACCTGGCGCAGCGGGGTGACCTTGCAGCCAGCCGCGATGAGCGCCGCACCCAGGTGGGTGTCCTCGGTTCCCCAACCACGCTGGTCGAACCCGGCGTCGAAGCCCCCGACATCGAGCACCGCCGCCCGGGGCGCGGCGACCAGCGCGGTAACGACCATCCGCGGCAGGTCCCAGTCGTGATACATCGCTGCGTGGCCCAGATCGAGAAACTCGCGGGTGTGCTCCAGTGGCCGGCCGATGAACGACTGCGGGTACACCTGCCCGCTGTAGAACATGGGCACCCCAGCCGGTGCGGACCAGCGCACCCGGTGGTCGGCGTCCAGATCCGGTTCCCCCTCGGGGATCCGGGCACGCTGGTGCCCCGCGTCCTGATAGACGATGTTGTGCCGGACCCCGACCAGCACTAGCTCAGGATGCGCCCGGGCGGCGATATCGGCCAGTACGTGCCCGGCCAGCACCATGTCCGCGTCCAGGTACACCACCGTGGCGGCCTGCGCCAGGTGGGTGCCGAGGTTGCGGGCCGCCGCGGCACCCACCTGGTGGGGCAGCCGGTAAGCGAGATCGACCGCAGGATGGTCAGCGGCGATCGTCGAGGTGTCGTCGCTGGAGGCATCGTCGATGACGATGACCTCCACTACGCCAGAGGTCCGCTGGCTGTGCAACGCATCCAGCACCGTGGCCAGGCTGTGGTCTGTGTTCCGGGCCGGGATCACCACCGACAGCCGGGTGCCCGCCGCGGCAGTAGGCGGGGTGAGATTGTGCCAGCCCAGCCCGGTCCGCCGGCAGAGCTCCGCGACCAGGCCACGATAGTCGTTGTCACAGGCGGCGAGCGCCTCGGCCAGTGAGCCGGTCACCCGGTCACCATCCCCAGCCGTCGAGTACCGCACTGGCCTGGGGCCACCCGTGGGCATGATCGGGTATCCAGTGCACGAGCGGGCGGGCGGGGAGGGCGAGCAGGTCGGCCAGCAGCACCAGATACAGCGGCTCGGCCACGACCAGGACCTCCCGCGGTACCCCGTGCGTGGTCATCTCCCGGTTCAGCGCCGCCATCACCACCGGGCGCAGCTCCACCGCCCGAGCCAGGTCAAGCGCCCGGTCGTAGGGGTGCAGCGGGGTGTCCGCGGTGACCAGACCATGCTCGGCGGACAGGAAGCGGACCCGGGCCCGCAGCCGCAGCTGCCCACCCAGCCGGGCACGAAGCGTCGAGACGCAACCTCCCTGATACAGCTCCATCGCGGGGAGCGCTCCTGGGGTGGGCGCCTTCCTCGCCGTACAACCCACGACCACCAACCGTGCAGCGACTGGATGATCCACTGCTGGCCACAACCGCCCCGGCTCGTAGCTGCTCATGCTGACCTCACCGGGCGCACCCCGATGCCGGGGCTGCGCCGCTGGGCGTGCACCGCGTTGAGGAACGTGCATCGCGCATACAGCGGCTTGGAGGCATACGACCCACCGCGGATGACATACCCACCGCCCATGACCTGGGTAGCGGTCCACTCCCACACATTGCCGGCCACATCCAGCACGCCCTGCGGAGTGGCGCCCGCCACGCAGCCACCCACCGGCCCCGGACCCTCGTACTCGGCCGCTGGGCCTCGGAGCCGGGCCAGCTCGGGTACCCACGGTTGGGCACCCCAAGGAAAGGGACGCCGCTGCGGCCCCCCAGCCAGCCACTCCCACTCCACCGACGTCGGCAGCCGGCCACCGACCAGCTCCGCCAGCCGCCCCGCCTCGGCGTAATCAACCCCGGTTACCGGCAGGTCAGCATCCGCAGCTTCCTCCGCGCGGTCCAACTGCCGGTAGGTCAGCGGGCTGAGTGCGACCAGAAGATCCCTTACGATCTGCGGGCGGTTGCGGTCACCGAACCGGCAGGGGCCGCCGAGTACCGGCACCCACCGCAGCGGTATCGAGCGGGAACACCGGCTGCAGCCGGTGTCTTCCCCTCGGCGCTCCACCGGAGGTTGCCGCACGGTCATCCCCCTTTATCCATCGATCAGGAACAGGTCTTCGGGATTGGCCAGATGTGGTGGGCGCAGCCCGCTCTTGCGGCCATTAGGGTGCAGCCCCACCGTCACCAGTGCCCGAGTGAGGCGGCCATACGCCGCCTCGGCCGTGCCCGCATCCGAGGCGAACGCCGCGTAGTTGTCGGCGAAGCGCACCACCGCCAGCCCATCCAGTTGGGCATCGACGCGGGCCAGGCGCAGGTGGAACAAGACGGGCCACAGGCCGCTGCCCGGAGCCAGCGGCGTGGGCAGCCCACTCAGCGCCCTGCGGAACACGGCGAGGAACGAGCCGTCGGTGACGTACTGCGCTAGCCAGGTCACCAACTCGTCGACCGTGCCGCCCTCCGAGGCGCCGGCGACATCAACGTCGGCCACCCACCGCCGGCCCGTGGTCACGTGCTCGTCCGCCTGATGCAGCGCGGTGATCCGGTTGCGCCCTGGCCGGAACCCGGACACCCACTCGGCTAGCACCCGCTGCTCCAGGATCGGCTCGAGAGCGGTGCGCATCGCCCGGTGCACGATGCGGTCCTCCACCGTCGGCACAACAGCGGCGAAGACCTTGCCGGTGTACGCCGTGATGATGATCTCGCGCAACGGCCCCGGCTCCCACACACCCCTCCCCAGGCGCTACCCCAGCTCCGCCAACCGGTCTCGCAGGCCCTGCCGATAGGCACCCCAGCTGATTCCGTCCGCGCCGGGCGCCGACGCGCGGCGCATCCCCGAGCGTGCCGCGACGAGCAGATGGGCAGGATCGATCAGGTAAGGCATCAGAGAGTGCGCCGCGGGCACCTGATCGGTTAGCGTGGACACGGCCTGGACGGCAGGAACGATCCCACCGGGCGCAGCACGACCAGGGCCGCTACCCCACACGCGCGGTCCGCGTCGACGGGAACGACGGCCCCGTCCAGGCCAGCCAGCCTCTATGATCAGGTCATCGGCCACGGGTGTCTCCCCACAGCAGCACGTGCAGCCTGGTGGACAGATGCCACCCACGGCCCACCACCTCATCAGCTAGAGCCCGCATCACCTCCAGCAGCCTGTCGGTGGTGGTCCCCTCCGGCATCACCCACACCGGCTGCACACCAAACTGCCGCTCCAGCTCGGCGATCTCCTCCAGGTCCCTGATACTGGAGGCGACGAACTTGAACACCGCACGACCGGTGGCCACCAACGCCCGCAGCGCCTCAGGATTGATCCGACGCCGGGCATCCCTCCCAGCTGCGAAGCTGGCGAGCTTGGGTGAGACGTTGAACCTGGTCGCCGCCTCCACCAGGGCTTGCGCCGGGGCGAGGGTGCCGTTGGTCTCCACTTCCACCCGCCGCCCAGCACCGGCCCACCCGGTGACCAGCGGCACCAGCAGGTCTTGCTGCAGCAGCGGCTCGCCACCCGTGACCACCAGCAGCTCCGTCCGATAGGCCAGTGCCCAGTCCAGAACCTCGACCGCGCTGCGTCGATGCGTCTCGGTCACGACGTCGAAGCGCCGCCAGTCCCAGGTGTAGGGCGTGTCACACGACGGGCAGGACAGATTGCACCGTGACAAGCGCACGAACAGTGCCTGCTGCCCGCAACTAGGACCCTCACCCTGCAGCGTGGGCCCGAACACCTCCGCCACCAGCAGTGGCCGCTCGCCCGCCACGCCGATCACAGCCGGGCCGGTGCGTACTCGGCGAACGTCTCAGCGGTCTCGCTGACCCGGACCCCGGCGACCGTCGCACCCGGAGGCAGCCGCAGGTTCATCGCGCACCACTCATACAGCAGCCGCGCCAGGTTCTCACTGGTCGGCGCCACATCGATCACCTCGTTGAGGACTCGGTGATCGAATCTCTCGCTGAGATAGGCACCGAGCGCGGATAGCTCCGCGAAATCCACCACGAACCCCGGCCGAGTCAGATCACCATCCGTAACGACGCTGACCTCCACGGTGTAGCTGTGCCCATGCAAGCGGGCGCACTTGTGCCCCTCCGGCAGCTCGGAGAGCTGGTGAGCGGCCTCGAACCGGAACCGCTTCCCGATCCGGTACACCTAGACCACCTCCCCCGCCTCGTACTCGGTCGGGTCCCTCACCCCCAGCCACCAGAAACGCCTCACGCCGCTCGACGCAGGTCCCACACTCCCCGCAATGCCTGATACCGCCCTTGTAGCAGGACCACGTGTCCGCGAACGGCACACCCAGATCAGCGCCGACGCGCACGATGTCCGCCTTGGACAACTCGAGAAACGGGGCCAGCATCGTGAACCGCGGGACCAGGAATCCCTCATTGGCCAGCAGCACCATCCGCCGGTAGGCATCCAGGAACGCCGGCCGGCAGTCGGGATAGACCGGATGGTCACCCGCATGCGCGCCGAACGCGACCGCGCTGGCCTTGACCACGACCGCCTGGGCCACCGCCACATCCAGCATGATCGCGTTACGGTTGGGAACCACCGTGACCCGCATCGACTCATCGGTGTAGTGCCCATCGGGCACCTCCACAGCGGCGTCGGTGAGCGACGAACCGGCCAACATGCCGGAAATAGCCGACAAGTCGATCACGCGGTGCGGGCCGGTCAACTTCACCGCCGTCCGGCGCGCGTAGTCCAGCTCACACCGGTGGCGCTGACCGTAGTCAAACGACAGCATCGTCAGCCCGGTACCGGCCGCACGCAGCTGGTATCCGAGAACCGTGCTGTCCAGACCACCCGAGAGAATGAGCACCACGTGCTCAGGCACGCTCAAAGCCACAACCCGCTACGGGCAACGCTGGCCCACTTGCTGACCAGGAGAGCCACAGCGATCGGATGCGGGCAATCCGCCAGGGGCGGAGCTCCGTCACGGTAAATGATCTGAGCTGAGTCACAGGGTCCCTCCAACGGAGAAAGGTCTACGGCCAACCGGCCGCAGAGTCCTGTTCAGACAGCTTGCGCGATGTAGGTCGGGGGCGGGATCTCATGAGACCTGCCCATCAGACCGTATCGGGACACACGAACAGAAGCCATAGGGCAGGACCAAAGAAACTGAATAACACCTTGACTCCGGCTAGGTCCGGGATCACCAGTGCCGTAGCCAGGACCGCGGTGATCACTCCTCCGAGGTCCGGTCCGCCAACCTCGCCATAGATGAGGTGCGTCGAATACTTCGCCAGCAAGAGCAAATCCGATCAGCGGGAATCAGAGGTTGGGTCCAGCCGGACCCATTGTCACCAGTTCAGCCCTACAGCCATACGCGAGATCATCGGGTCCGACATGGCACTGTTGTGCACCACAGGTGCACAACAGTGCCATGTCCACCCGATCGATCTCAGGCCACCACGCTTACAGGGGCGGCGTAGACGAGCTGGATTGGCCGCCAATGTTTGAGGTGTGTCTGAGTTAATGCACCAGTCGGGCGCCCTCACGTACCTTGCGGCCTGGCTCCCCGGGCGGGCGCGAGCCCCATCCGCCAGGCCAGGTTACGCAGCTCCCGGCGCCCGGCCTCGCTCAGCGCCTGGCGCAACAGGCCAGAGACGACCTCCCGGACAAGGAGGCTGAGATGGATCCGCTGCGGCGCGAGCTGCTCGGCGTGCACCAGCACCCGCACCGCCTTCTCCCGGGTCTTCTTCTCCCCAGCCCAGGCCCGGCCCACGTCAGCCCAGAACCCAGCCTGGTGGCTGAAAGAAGGCAGCAGCTCGGGATGCGCCGTCCTGGCCGCTTCCAGAGCCTGGCCGGGTTCGTGCAGCGTCATGGCGATCTCGGTCCTCCAGATGGCGACGTTAGTCGGCCCGAACCGCAGATCAGCAAAGGTGCCGACCTCGGTGTCCATCCGGGCCGCCAGCGCCGAGGCCTCCTGAAGGTGGGTAGCCGCGGTGTCCCGGTCAGCCAGCGCGCCGGCCGCCTGCGCGGCGGAAAGGTGCAACATCCCGCACGCCTGCAGCGCATCACCCCTGCTCAGCCGGCTGGTCAGGCTCTCCGCCGCAGCCACCGAGCGCTGGTAATGCGCAGCCCGATCGAGCGAGCCGGTGGCGGCCCCGCGGATCCACGCCGCATATCCCAGCCACACCGGATCACCCAGCTCCTCAGCGCACTGCTCCACAGCGCGAGCGGCCAGGATCGGCAGCCCATGATCGCCGAGCCGGGTGGTGGTCCACATCACCGACTGGTACGCATCCATCAGCCCCAGCAGCACCTCACGGCGCTGGTCCGGCAGCCGCAGGTACGCGCCGTACAACTCCCCGAGCACCACCGGCGCCAGCGCACTTTGCGCCGCATAATCCCCGGTCCATCTCATCGTCGTGACCAGCCGCCGGAGGTCTTCGGTGACCTGCGGCCAAGGCCGCATCGGAACATCCGGATCGGCACCGAGCTGGAAGCGCTCCAGCGCGCTCGCCACAGCTGCCAGCCCGGCATTCGCCGCAGCGCCCGCGGCGTCCCGGGGAGCCCAGGGATGCTCAGTCAGATCACTCGGATGCACCCGCAACGCAGCGGCCATCGCCTCCAGGGTCTTACGGCTATTGACCTCCTTCTCCCCCCGCTCCACCTGACCCCAGAAGGAGAAGGACAACCCAGCCAAACCCGCCGCCTCCCGCAACGTCAAATCACGCCAACCCCGCAACTCCAGCAGCCGCAACCCAAACGACTTCGCGTCATCCACCTTGTTCTCCCTCACCTACCCACAGGACCGGCACCCCGGGTAGGCGCGAGTCCCATCCGCCAAGCCAGAACACGCAGCTCCCGGCGTCCGGCCTCGCTCAGCGCTTGGCGCAACAGGCCAGAGACGACCTCCCGGACGAGGAGGCTGAGATGGATCCGCTGCGGGGCGAGCTGCTCAGCATGCACCAGCACCCGCACCGCCTTCTCCCGGGTCTTCTTCTCCCCAGCCCAGGCCCGGCCCACGTCGGCCCAGAACCCAGCCTGGTGGCTGAAGGACGGGAGGATCTCGGGATGCGCCGCCCTGGCCGCTTCCAAGGCCTGGCCGGGTTGGTGAAGCGTCATGGCGATTTCAGTGCTCCACACGCTGACGTTGGTCGGCCCGAAATGTAGACCCGCCCAGGTGCCGACCTCGGTGTCCATCCGGGCTGCCAGCGCCGCGGCCTCCTGAAGGTGGGTAACCGCGCTGTCCCGGTCAGCCAGCGCGCCGGCCGCCTGCGCGGCGGAAAGGTGCAACATCCCGCACGCCTGCAGCGCATCACCCCTGCTCAGCTGGCTGGTCAGGCTCTCCGCCGCAGCCACCGAGCGCTGGTAATGCGCGGGCCGGTCGAGCGGGCCGGTGGCGGCCCCGCGGATCCACGCCGCATACCCCAACCACACCGGATCACCCAGGGCTTCGGCGCACTGCTCCACAGCGCGGACGGCCAGGATCGGCAGCCCATGATCGCCGAGCCGGGTGGTGGTCCACATCACCGACTGGTACGCATCCATCAGCCCCAGCAGCACCTCACGGCGCTGGTCCGGCAGCCGCAGGTACACGCCGTACAACTCCCCGAGCACCACCGGCGCCAGCACACTTTGCGCCGCATAATCCCCGGCCAAACTCATCGTGTCTAGCCGCCGGAGGTCTTCGGTGACCTGCGGCCAAGGCCGCATCGGAACATCCGGATCGGCACCGAGCTGGAAGCGCTCCAGCGCGCTCGCCACGGCCGTCAGCCCGGCGTTCGCCGCAGCGCCCGCAGCGTCCCGGGGAGCCCAGGGATGCTCAGTCAGATCACTCGGGTGCACCCGCAACGCAGCGGCCATCGCCTCCAGCGTCTTACGGCTATTGACCTCCCTCTCCCCCCGCTCCACCTGACCCCAGAACGAATAGGACAGCCCGGCCAAACCCGCCGCCTCCCGCAACGTCAAATCACGCCAACCCCGCAACTCCAGTAGCCGCAACCCAAACGACTTCGCGTCATCCAACCCTGCCCACCCCTCCCGTTCCGCTCGTGCCAGTACCTGGTTCTGACGCTACTGATGTCCTTGGTGTCATAGGGCGAGCGCACCACCGAGATCCCGGCGACCACCCTCGCTATCGATCAGGGCACCCGAATGCCTCGCCGGCACAAGCGAATCCGCATCAGGGGGAATCGGAGTCGGGTGCAGCCATCACGCACACCACGCACGGCATGCCCGTGCCGATTTTCACCAGCTCAGCCTGACCCGGCCGGATCGACAACCCACACAAAGCGTGCAGCTCATCGGGAACCACCCGCCCGGCAGGGACAGCGAACAGATGCACCACCCGATCGGTCTCCCCGACCATCCGGCCGCCAGGCAACCTCACCCCACCCAGCAGCCGGGCCGCGAAGATCCCTGGCAGCCATTCCCGCAGCCGAGATGTCGACAACCCAGCAAACCCCGAACGCGCACCACGATCGACGCTGCTCAGCTTCCCCCGGCCAGGCTCCGGGTGCAGTTCCTCCCCCATGGGCGAGATCATCAGGCCCGACCCGGCACTGTTGTGCACCACCGGTGCACAACAACCGCCCGGTGAGGGTCAGCTCACGGTCCACTCGTTGGCGTTCCAGGTGACACCGTCCAACGAGTGGCGGTAGACGTTGCCGATGTTGTTCGTATATGCCCACATGATGGGGATCTGGAATAGCGGAAGTGACACCAGATCATCAGCGAGAAGCCGATCCGCCTTCGCCAACGCCTCGACCTGGGCGGATTGGGCGTACTGTGTTTCCGCGATATCCAACGCGGCGTCGAGGTCCGGGTTGGCGTAGCGCTGATGATTGAGCTTTCCTTTGGTCGCGTAGCGATCAGCGAAGGACCACACCGGTGAGGTCCGCGAGCTCGCCGTCAGGGCGACATCGAACAGTCCGCGGGCCAGGACGTCATCCAGACCGACCGGGATGGCACCGTCGGTGATTTCCATGCCGGCCTGCCGGCATTGTGTCCTGATCAGTTCGACCTCCCGGGAATGGGCACCGTCGTGACTGATCGCGAAGGACAGCCGCTGGTCCGCCCGGGAGTAGACACCGTCAGATCCCAGTACCCAACCGGCTCGCTCCAGCGTCACCTGCGCTTTCTGCGAGTCCGCGACCATCTTATCGGAATAGAGATCGACGTAGGCCGCTTCACCCGGGAAGAACGCGAGGCTGCCCAGTGGCTGAGTGTCCGGCAGCACACCACGGACCAGCTCGTCGTCGACCAGTTTGTTGCGATCCACACATTGCGCCAGCGCGGTCCGCACGACCGGATCCTTGAACAGCGGACTGGTGAGGCTGAGGTCCAGTTGCTCAACGGTGGGGCCGCCGCGTGTCTCAAATATCACGCCCCGACCCACTAGCTCCCGCAGGCGATCGGCCAGCAGCGGATCCGCCGGCCACTGGACGACCCCGAACTGGCGACTCGCCAGACCCCCCACCGCGGCGGCCCCGTCCGCTACCGGAGTGAGCACGATCATCGCTGGGCCACCGGGGTTGCCCAGCCAGGCCTTGTTACGGATCAGCACGGTCTGCTTGTCCGACGTCGAGGCGTCGAACTGATACGGGCCCGATGCCGGCATCGTGGTGGCGTTGAACCCAGCCCATCCGCTGTTCCAGAAGTCACCGGCCTTCTTCAGCTCCTCCGGCGGGGACGTCGGCCGCAGCGTGGTGATATCGGCGATTCCGGTCTCCCGCTCCAGGATATGCGCGGGAAGAATGGCGTGCCGAGTGTAGTTCCGGCGCCAATCGGCGTAAGGCGACCGGTAGGTCTCGACGAAGGTGTTCTTGTCCCGGCACTCGGCGGTGACCCGATCCAGTCCCCGAGTGGTCGCTGCACTGAAATACGGGGTGGCGCCGCTACCTGCCAGCCAGGCGAGATAGAAATCACGACAATCCCAGGGCTGCCCGTCCGACCATCGCGCGGTGGGCTTGATCTTATAGGTGACCACCTGGGGGTCTTTCGAGGTCAGCTCAACTGAGGCCAGCATATCGGAGTTGATCAGGAGCTCACCGTTTCCGCCGACGATGAACGGATCAGCGAGCACCTGATTGAGCACCAGAGTATTGTCCGGGTTGTTCTTGGCCTGGACCGTCCCGTTGTTGTACGCGGAGAACGGCGCACCGTGCGCGACGACAACGGCGGGACCCGGTGGCACCTTCGGGGCGCGATACGACCCGTCCCCGTTGTCACCGCGCGCCTGGGTGTTGACGAGACCGCCGTCGGGGCGGTCGGGTTCACCGACCGCGACGCACCCGGTCGCCGTGAGCACCACGCAGACGACCCCCACCAGCACGCTACGCAGCCGCCGAAGTCGCCTCGGCGTTCCCGTCACGGAGAACCTCCTGGTGTCACGGGCGAAGCTGCCACCGGGCAGCGCCATCGAGGGGACCTTCCAGCGGCGCTCCCGGCGCCACACCGGGTAGCCGGCTGGTGGTGATGAACAGCGAAACCGGCTGGTAGAGCGGGATCAGCACCGCGCGCTCCCACAGCGCGGCGTCCACGGCAGGCGGAAGCGATCCAGCCGGGTCGTCCTGGGTGAGCGCCCGCTCGATCATCCGCTGTAGGGCCACATCGCAGAACTGCGCCGGATTGGGTGGCGCCGGCGCCACCCTGGCCGGCACCACCAACGGGCAGCCGTACCAGGACGCCAGCTGGGTGGCGGGGTGGCCGGCCGCGGGTTGGGGCAGCACCACGATGTCGATGTCTGGACTGGTCCCCTCTGCAACAGGCAGCTGGGAGCTCGAGCCCCGAGGGAGCTGCTCGGCGGCGCCCGGGCCGAGCAGGGTGCCGAAGAGCTCGTCGGGATCGGCCTCGCGCAGCACAGCGTCGATCCCGGCGGTCCGGAGCTGATCGACCACCCGGGCGGCGAGGGTCCCGTACGGCTCCTGACCGGCCGGTGCCGCCACCACCAGATGCAGCGGCCGCCCCGCGCGTTGCCAGCCCGCTGCGCCACGGGTGTACCCGGCGTCGGTGAGCAACCTGCGGGCGGTATCCGGCTGCGGTTCCACCGGCACGCCGGTGGCCGGGGCGGTGGCGCGGTAACCGGGCGCAGACGGGGCGAGCACCGGAGAGTCGGCTCGCAGCGTGGCGGAGGGCCCACTGGCGACTCCGGTGGCGATCAGCGCGGGGCGATCCAGCACCGCGGCAACCGCGGTGCGCATCCGCTGATCGCGCAGCAACCGGCTGCCGGGGCGCATCAGCACCGAGACGAGCACCGGCTGCGGCACGACGATCGGGCTCACTCCTAATTCAGCCGCACGAAGTAGCGACTCGGTGATGGCGTTGGGACGGCCGAACAACGCGCCCTGCACACCACCGGTTCGCAGCGCCTCGATCACCGCCGCTTCACTGCCCTGCCGCAACCGGATCCGGCCGAGCTGGGTGGGGGTGTCCCAGTACCGGTCGTTGCGTTCCAGCACCATCTCGCCGCGGGACCGGTCCACCGAGGTGATCGCGAACGGGCCACCGGAGGCCGGGACACCGTCGTCGAGTGCCCTGCTCCATCCACCCGGCGCGTCCTTGAGCAGGTGAGCAGGCAGCAGGTGACGGAACAGGGTGCGCCAGCCGGCGTAGGGCCGGTAGAAGACCACCTGGGCGGTCTTGCCACCGTCCCGGGAGATCACCTGGTCGATCAGCTGGTAGCCGGCCGAGTCCACCACGCCGGGCTGGGTGCGCATCTGCGCTGCCAGATAACCGAAGTCCTCGGCGGCGATGGGAGTGATGTCCGACCATTGCGCGTTGCGCCGGATCCGGTAGGTGACGGTGAACGGTGCGGTGCTGGTGACCTCCGCGGAGTTCAGCAGGGTGCGGTCGAGCACCCACTGACCGGTGGGCGTCTGACGAAACGCCGAGGGCAGCACTAGCCCCGTGACCGCCTCCGAGACCGGCGTCAGGTCGGCCAGAGTGTGCGGGTTGAAACCGCCGACCAGCCGATCAACCCCGAGCACCACCTCCCGCTTGGGAGCCGGGACGGTTGCGGGGCTCGCGGCCGGGAGGGGTGAGGCGAGCGGCGGGGGTGGCGGCGTGCACGCGACGAGCGCGGCTCCGGCGATCAGCGCCGTCACCACCCTGCGCGCGACGCCGGACGTTCTCACGAGGCGACATGCTGCCGCAGGACTCACCCGGTTGGTGATCGGGGTCTGATGCGCCGGCCCGCTAGGTGCGGGCGTCCCGATCCCGGGCCCGCTGCCGGGCGCGCTGGGTGGCGTCCAACGTCACCTTGCGTACCCGCACCACGTCCGGAGCGACCTCGACGCACTCGTCGGAGGCGCAGAACTCCAACGCCTCCTCCAGCCCGAGGATCCGCGGCCGGGCCAGCCGCTCGAGCTCCTCGCCGGAGGAGGAGCGCACGTTGGTGAGCTTGCGTTCCCGGCAGGCGTTGATGTCCAGATCCTCGGCGCGGGGGTTCTCCCCGACCACCATCCCGGCATAGACCGCGGCGCCGGGCTCCACGAAGAAGGTGCCCCGGTCGGCCAGCTGCGCCAGCGCGTACCCGGTGACCGCGCCGGACCGGTCGGCGACCAGTGATCCGGCGCGGCGGGTGCGCAGCTCACCGGCCCACGGGCGGTAACCGTCGAAGACATGATGGGCGATGCCGGTACCGCGCGTCGTGGTGAGGAACTCGGTGCGAAAACCGATCAGCCCGCGGGAGGGAACCGTGAACTCCAGCCGCACCCAGCCGTCTCCCGAGGTGCTTCCCAGCTGTTCCACCCGGCCCTTGCGGGCAGCCAGGAGCTGGGTCACGGCACCGACGTGCTCCTCGGGCACGTCCACAGTGAGGTGCTCGAAGGGCTCGTGCCGGGCACCGTCGACGGTACGGGTGACGACTTGCGGTTTGCCGACGGTGAGCTCGAAACCCTCCCGTCGCATGGTCTCCACCAGCACGGCCAGCGCCAGCTCGCCGCGGCCCTGGACCTCCCAGGTGTCCGGCGAGCCGGTGGGCGAGACCCGGATGCTCACATTGCCGACCAGCTCGGTGTCCAACCGGTTGCGGACCAGGCGGGCGGTCAGCTTGCGGCCACCGCCGCGGCCGGCCAGCGGGCTGGTGTTGATGCCGACCGTCATCGCGATGACCGGTTCGTCCACGGTGATCCGGGGCAGTGGGCGGGGATCGTCGAGGTCGGCGAGGGTGTCTCCGATGGTGATCTCCGCGATGCCGGCGATGGCGATCAGGTCACCGGCTTTGGCGCTGGCCGCCGGGACCCGGTCCAGCCCCTCGGTTCGCAGCAGCTCAGTGATCTTCACCGGTCGGATCGACCCGTCCTCGCGGCACCACGCCACGAGCTGGCCCTTGTGCAGCCGTCCTGCCCGCACCCGGCACAGCGCGATGCGACCCAGGAAACTCGACGCGTCGAGGTTGGTGACATGCGCCTGCAACGGCGCCTGCACGTCCCCAGCGGGGGGGGGCACGTGCTTGAGGATGATCTCGAACAGCGGGGTGAGGTCCTCGGCATCGGGCATCTCGCCGTCGCGGGGGCGGCTCAGGCTGGCGCGACCGGCCCGCGCACTGGCGTAGAGCACCGGCATGTCCAGGACGGCCTCGGCGGCATCCGTCTCCAGATCTGCGGCGAGATCCAGCAGCAGGTCGTGGGTCTCCTCGACCACCGCCTCGATCCGGGCATCCGGTCGATCCACCTTGTTGACCACCAGCACCACCGGCAGGTGCGCGGCGAGTGCCTTTCTGAGCACGAAACGGGTCTGCGGCAACGGGCCCTCGCTGGCGTCGACGAGCAGCAGCACACCGTCCACCATGGACAGTCCGCGCTCGACCTCGCCGCCGAAATCGGCGTGACCGGGGGTGTCCACCACGTTGATCGTGACCGCACCCTCCGGTGTGGACCAGTTGACCGCCGTGTTCTTGGCCAGGATCGTGATGCCCTTCTCCCGCTCCAGATCACCGGAATCCAGCACCCGGTCCAGCTCGGTGCGCCCGGTGACCGCGCCGGACTGGCGCAGCATGGCGTCGACGAGCGTGGTCTTGCCATGATCGACGTGCGCGACGATGGCCACGTTGCGCAGGTCGGTGCGCATGCGGGCAGGAGCGGCTGTGGGCACGCGGGGACTCCTCAATGGGCACCGGGAAACCTCAAGGCTACCCGGGGTCACCTGAACGGCCGTTGCGCTGGGCCATCAGCAGCATGTGGAGATCGGGCAGGATGGCGCGGTCGGCCTCCAGCCAGTCCACTTCAGCCAGCTCTGCGTGGTCCACCCACCGCAGCGCTGCGTGCTCCACCGGGATCGGTGTCCCCGCCGGCTGAGCCAGCCGCGCGGCATAGATCCGAAGTGTGGAGCCGCCGGGTAGCGGCACATCGGACCCGAGCTGCGCACCGGGCACGACCTCGACGGCGAGCTCTTCGCGACATTCCCGGATCAGCGCCTCCGCCGTGCTCTCCCCCGGCTCGACCCGCCCGCCTGGCAGCTCCCATCGACCCGCGGCTTCCGGTGGGAACGCCCGCTGCTGGGCGAGCACCCGGCCATCGCATATGACAGCCGCCGCGACTACCACCTGGGCGTCTTGTTGTTCGGTGGGATTGGCGCTGCGGGACACCGGCACGACCGGCATCCTCGAAGGGCGACCAACTGGCCAGTGCAGCTCGAAGCGGGCACCCCCGCCGGGAGCTTGGCCGACCCGGGCGGTGCCGCCGTAGCGGCGCAGCGTCTCGGCGACCAAGGCCAACCCGAGTCCCGTGCCGCCGGTCTCGCGGTCCCGATCTTCCTGTACCCGGTAGAAGCGCTCGAACACCCGCCCGCGATGCTCGACGGGCACCCCAGACCCGTCATCGTCGACCAGTACCCGTATCTCGGCCGGGCCGGGCAGAACCATGACCCGTGCGGTGCTCCGGGCATGCCGGACGGCGTTGGCCAGCAAATTGTCCAGCACCCGGGCCACGTCGCTGGGCGTGGCGTGCAGCACTGCGGGGGCGGCCGCGGTCACCCGCACCGCGACCAGTCCGTGAGCCAAGCGGCCCACCGCCTCCCGGGCCATCTCGGCGAGGTCGACCGGTTGGGTGCTCAGCCGTACCCCGGCGTCGGACCTGGCCAGTGCCAGCAGGTCATCGAGCAGGGTGGAGAGCCGCTGCGCCTGCGTGGCGATATCCTCCAACGTCGCCCCGGCGAGGTCCGGATCCGGGTGCGCGACCGCCACCTCGGCCTGCGCGCGGATCGCCGTGACCGGCGAGCGCAGCTCATGCGCGGCGTCCCCGGTGAACTGCCGCAGCCGCTGGGCCGCCGCGTCCCGGCGACCCAGCAGGTCGTTGAGCGCTTCAGCCAAGGCCCGCAGCTCATCGCGGGCAGGCGGCAGCGGTAACCGCTCCCCCACTGGCAGCTGCGTCGCCGCGTCCCGCAGCCGGGCCACCGGGCGCAACGCGAACCGGGCCGCCACCCAACCGGCCGCACCCATCGCCAGCGCGGCGAGCACCGCGGCCACCACGAGCACCACCGCAGCACGCCCGATCAGCGTCGCATGGGCGATCGACTCGGCGCTGGCCACCACCAGCCGGGGAGTGCCGTCCGGGGCGCTGAGCACCCGCCCCGACCAGCGGGTGGGGTGACCCGCTGACCCGGTGTCGAACGTCCATACCGCCTGCCCGGCCAGCAACCGACGGATATCCCGCGCCGACAGCGAGGTGGGCTCAGCGCCGTCGACGGGGGTCCCGGCCCGGTCCAGCACCCGGACCCGGACGTCGCTGCCCGGTCCGGGTCCGGGCAGCTGCAGTACTGGGCGCCCAGCCGTCGCAGCGGGCGCGGCGGCGCTCACCGCCTCCGTCAGCTCGCTGTCCAGCGCCTGGGTCAGCGTCCGCGCCACTACCGCCGTCGAGGCCTTGGCCAGCAGCAGGAACAGCACCAGCCCAGCCAGCGTGACCACCGCCGCGACCCGGATCGGCAACGGGCGAGTGACCCAGGCCCGCCGTAGCGCCCTCACGGCCCGTCCTGCACACCGACCGCGTAGCCGTGCCCGCGGACCGTCTGCAGCACGTCACCGGCCCCGACCGCGTCGAGCTTGCGGCGCAGGTAGCCGACGTAGACCTCGACGACGTTGCGGCTGGCCGCCTGCTCATCACCCCACACCGCGCGCAGCAGTTCGTCTTTGCTCATCACGCTGCCAGCCCGGCGGGTCAACGCCAGCAGCACCGCGAACTCCCGCGGGGACAGCGACACCACTCGAGCAGCCCACGTCACGCGACGCGCGGCCGGGTCGATCACCAGCTCGCCCAGGGTCAGCACCGCCTCCCGGCGGGTCTCGACGTGCCGGCGCAGCACGGCGCGCAACTGGGCCACCAGCACCACGAAGGAGAACGGCTTGACCAGGTAGCCGTCCGCGCCGAGGTCGAGCCCGTCGGCCTGATCGAACTCACCGTCCTTGGCCGAGACGAGCAACACCGGGGTGCGCACCCCGGCCGCCCGCAGGCGCTCCAGCACCCGGTAGCCGGACAGCCCCGGCAGCATGATGTCCAGCAGCACCGCATCGAAACTGCCGGTCAACGCCGCGCGCAGCGCGCTGGGCCCATCGGGTGCGGTGATCACCTGCATCCCCTCCGCCCGCAGCCCCCGCTCCAACGCGCGCCGAACCCCCGGCTCGTCATCCACCACCAGAACCCGCGCGCCCACCCTATCCAGCATCCTCCTTTCCCGACCCATACCCGACATGGAGACATATCGGGGTCATCGACCGTCCCGTTGCCCCATATGTCTCCATATCGGGGCAGTAGGGTGCCGATGTGGCTGCTGACGATGATGAGGTGCTGATCGACGTCGAGACGGTTGTCGGGATGGTGACCGGCTCGGGTGATGGGGACGGACCGCTGGACGGGGATGGCGTCCGGTTCGTGCTCGATGCGCTGGCCTGCGCGACCGACAGCGCACTGGGCTTCCTGTCCGGCCGGATCGAGTGCCATACCGCGCGGGGCGGTGTGATCGAGCCTCGACTGGCGGCGCTGCGCGCGCAGGCTCGCAGCCGGGAGGAGAAAGCCGCCGTCGCCCTCGTCGCCGCGCGAGCCGCCGAGGGCGCCGGGGACTCCGCCACCGCGCGCGATCTCATCAACGAAGCGTTGACGCTGCGGCCCGGCCTGGAGCCGGCGTTGCACGACGGCGCCCAGTACGCCGCGGCACGCGGCGATTACGCCACTGCCGACCGGTACCTGCGCCGCGCCGAGCAGCCGAGCCCGTTGCGGCCGGGTCTGAGTGAGGCCATCGCCGCGAGCGACCCAGCCGGCCAGGTCGGGCGCAACAGTCCCTGCCCGTGCGGGTCAGGGCGCAAGTTCAAGGTCTGCTGCCTGCGTGATGCACTGCCGGCGCGCAGCGCCCGCGCCCAGCTCGTCTATGCGCTGCTGGGCACCTACGCTGAGCGCGCCCCTGGCCTGGAGATGATCACATCGCTGATCGAGCGCACCGAGAACACCGAACAGTACGCGATGTTCTTGCTGGATTTGGCCCTGTTCCAGGGCGGCCTGGTGGAGCGGTTCCTCGCCGCCCGGGGTCAGTGGCTGCACCCGGACGAACGCGAGCTCATCGAGGACTGGCGGCGGATCCCGGTCACCCTCTACGAGGCGGTGGAGGTGCAGCGGGGCCACGGCGTCACGCTGCGGGCCCTACCCGACGGTGCACCGATCGAGCTGATCGACACGCTGTTCTCGCAGTCCGTGCAGCGGTTGGAGCTGTACTGCGGCCGGGTATTGCATGACGGGTCCCAGCCACTCATCCTGGCACTACCGGTCCACATCGACCGCCAGCGCCGCCGCGAGCTGACTGGTCTCCTCACCTCGGATCCACCCCCTGAGAAGATCGCCGATTTCCTCGCTCCGGAAGCACCTGTCCAGTTGCGCAACAGTGACGGTGACGACGTGCACGAGTGCCGCGTCACCTACCACCTGCCCCACCCGCAGCAGACCTTCGACCGCCTCCTCGAACGGCTGACCCGGACGGAGGAGGACGTGTTCGCCTGGCACCGGCAGCAGCCCGACGGGCGGGTGCTGAATCTCGGGTCGATCCAGCGAAGCGGCGCGGAGGTCACCCTCGTCGCGAACTCCCCGGCTCGGCTCAGCAACCTCGAGACCTTGCTTCACGAGGTCGCTCCGGACGCCGTCGAGCGCGACCGGCATACCGAGCGCCTCAGCCCGGATCCCGGAGGTCGCGAAGCCCGAATTGTCGTCTTGGACAGCTACTTCACAGACCCCGACACCGTATCGAACCCGGACGAGGCAGTCGAGCGATTGGGCCGCGATGCCGAAACGAGCTGGCTCGACGCTCCCCGCGTGATCGGTGTTCTGAGCCCGCGGGAAGCCGCCGCCTCCACCGACCCCGCCGTCCTCGCCGAGCTGCGCTGCACTGTCGACGACATCGAAGCGATCCTGCTGCAAACCCAGCGAGCCGGGCGACCCACGGCAGGCCTGATGAGCCCGCACCGGCTGCGCGAGGCGCTGGGCTTGGCGTGTGGGTGAGCCGGTAGCCACCGGACAGTAGCGGGCACTGTCTCAGAGCTTTCTCAGCCGGCGCGGAGCAGCATCAGCAGCAGCACTGCACGGGCGGGAGAAAACGATGAAACTGGCAACGGCAGCACTGGCGGTGGCGGCGGCCGGCGCGATCGGACTGGGTGCGCTGGCGATGCCGGCCGGTGCCGGGTCGGACCCGTCGCTGCCGCCGGTGTCACCGGAGGATCTGGTGGCCTCGGTGCTCACGGCGAAGGTCCCGGCGCTGGGCGGCACGGTCACGGTGCGCAATGCGCTGGGCCTGCCCGCGCTGCCAGGGGTGGCCGGCCCGCTGACCCAACCAGAATCGAGTTTCCGGGTCTGGTCGGACGGGCAGGGTCATGCCCGGCTGGCGCTGCCCTCACGCGGCGGTGAGCAGGATTTCATCGAGGACGGCACGACGCTGTGGCGCTACGACTCCGCCTCGCGCACCGCGACGGCGTGGGAGCACGGCACCGCCCCGGCCCAGCAGTACCCGCCGGTGGCCGACCCGGCTCGAGCCGCCCGCGAGCTGATCGATGCCGTGCGCACGAGCAGCACGGTGAGTGTGGATGGCACCGGCACCGTCGCCGGGCGACCCGTCTACCAGCTCGTGCTCTCCCCGACACCGACCGAGCGGACCATGCTGCGGGAGGTGCGGGTCGCGGTCGACTCGGCCCAACGGGTGCCGCTGCAGCTCACCGTGCTGGCTAACGGATCGCCCGAGCCGGCCCTTCAGATCGGTTTCTCCGATCTCACCGTCGGCACGCAGGATCCGGCGCTGTTCCGCTTCACTCCCCCCGCAGGGGTCACCGTCGAGCGGCCGAAGCACGAGCCGAAAGCCGGGCCGCAACCAGGCGCTCGCGAGGGCGCCATGATCCGCACCGACGGGGACGGGTGGGACACCGTGCTGCTCGGCCGGCTCCCGGCCGCGCAACCGGGCGTGGACGACGACCCGCTGGCGATGATCCAGCGGATCGGTCGCCCGGCCAGCGGAGCGTGGGGCAAAGGCTGGGTGGTGCAGACCTCGGTGGGCACCGTACTGGTGAGCTCCGATGGCCGGGTCGCCGCCGGGGCGGTGCCCCAGCAGGTGCTCGACGAGGCCCTGAGCCGGTGACAGCCGAGCCGGCGATCCGGGTCCGGGGGCTGCGCAAGGCGTTCGGCGCCACGGTCGCGGTGGCCGGCGTGGACCTCGACGTGCCGGCCGGCGCCGTGCTCGGGCTGCTGGGTCCCAACGGCTCGGGAAAGACCACGATGATCCGGATGCTGCTGGCCCTGTCGCGGCCCACCTCAGGTGTCGTAGAGCTGCTCGGCTCGCCGGTGCCGCTGGCCGCCGGAAAGGTGCTGCCGCACGTCGGGGCGCTGGTGGAGGGACCTGGTTTCCACCCCTTCCTGTCCGGCCGGGAGAACCTGCGGCGGTGCGCGGCCGCCGAGCCGCTGCTGGCTTCGCGAGCCATCCCGGACGCGGTGGAGCGTGCCTTGCAGCGGGTAAGCCTGACCGGAGCGGCGGCAACACGTCGCTACCGCGCCTACTCGCTGGGGATGAAACAGCGCCTGGGGTTGGCGGCCGCGCTGCTGGTACCCCGCCGGCTGGTGGTGCTCGATGAGCCGACCAACGGGCTGGACCCGGCGGGAACCCGGGAGGTCCGACGGATCATCGCTGAGCTGCACGCCGATGGCGCCACCGTGCTGGTGTCCTCCCACCTGCTCGCCGAGGTGGAGGCGACCTGCACGCACGTGGCGGTGCTCGACCGTGGATCGCTGATCGCTGCGGGGCCGCTGGCCGCGCTACTCGACGGCTCAGCACCCGCGCTGGAGGTGCGGACCCCGGATAGCGCGCTGGCGTTGCAGGCGCTGGGCGCAGCCGGGATCAGCGCCGTCACCTGCCCGGAGGGGATACGCGTCGAACTGGCGGGCACCGACCCGCCGACGGCGGTGGCGCTGCTGGTCGGAGCCGGAGTCGCGGTGCACGAGGCCCGGCGCTGGCAGACCGGCCTCGACGAGCTGTTCGCTCAGCTGACCGAAGGGAACGGGCAGTGAGCACGTCGCCGGGGGGTGCGGTGCGGGCTCCGTTGGGGCGGCTGCTGCGCAGCGAGCTGCGCTGGGTCCTGCGCCGACCCCGAACCCAGATCGCGCTGGTCCTGCTCGCGCTGGTCCCGGTGTTGATCGGGATCGGCATCGCGGCCGCCGGCCCACCGGGCGATTCGGGACTGATCAGTCAGGTGGCGGGTAACGGGCTGGTGCTGCCGGTGGTGGCGCTGTCGATCTGCCTCACGCTGCTGCTGCCGCTGGCCGTGGCCATGGCCGCCGCCGATGCGCTGGCCGGCGAGTCCGCGCACGGCACGCTGCGTGGGCTGCTGCTGGCCCCGGTCAGCCGAACCCGGCTGGTGCTGGTCAAGGCGATCGGCGTGCTCACCGTCGCGGTCGCCGCGGTCGCCGCGGTGGTCGTGGTCGGCATCGTCACCGGACTGATCCTGGTCGGCCCGTCCGGCTCCTTTGGCCTGCTCACGCTGTCCGGCACCGAGGTCAGTCCCGGGTCTGCGCTGCTACGTGTCTCGCTGGCCGCGGTCTGGACCGTGGGGCAGCTCGCTGCGGTGGGCGCCGTGGCGCTGGCGGTGTCCTCGGCCACCGAGCACCCGCTGGTGGTCCTCGCCGCGGTGCTGGGTGGCTTGATCGTGTTCGGGATACTCTCCGCGATCCCCGCACTGGACTGGCTGCAGCCAGCGCTACTCACCACCGGCTGGTTCGCAATCGCCGATGTGCTGCGGGATCCCCTGCCGCTGGACGGGCTGGCCTCCAGCAGCCTCCGGGCAGGGTGCTACCTGCTGATCGGCGTGGCGCTGACGCTGGTCAGAACAGCCACTCGCGAAGCCTGACCCCACCTCACCCCACGCCGGCGTGTCGGTCTCCTCCGCCCGGCGTGTCGGTCTCCTCTGCCCGGCGTGTCGGCACCCTGTGCACAGGGTGCCGGCTTTCGTGCTCGACGACTCGGCAGGATGGGCGCATGACGACACTCTTGGACGACGAGCAGGTAACGGCTGCCCTGAATGGCCTCACCGGCTGGCAGCGCGACGGTGACACGATCGTCCGCACCGTCAAGCTACCCAGCTTTCCGGCGGCCATCGAGGCCGTCCGGGCGGTGGCCGAGATCGCCGAAGCCCACAATCATCACCCCGACATCGACATCCGCTGGCGCAACGTGACGTTCCGCTGCAGCACCCACTCCAAAGGCGGGATCACCAACCTGGACATCGATCTCGCAACCGAAATCGACCGCATCCTGGCTGCGTCGGCAAGCTCATCCTGACATGGAGACATAACGGGGTGATCGGTGTGGGATTAGAGGACGAGACTCGACGGGGCGGTGCTGGGGGCGTGCTGGGGCAGGGTGGGGGTGATCTGGGCAAGGATCTCCACTGCGCGCCGCAATAGGTCGATCGGGTGGGTGTAGGGCAGCCGCAGCCGATCGGCGAATGCGTGACCGGTGCCGAATCGAGGTCCCGCCGCCAATCGCAGCCCGTGCCGCTCGGCGGCATCGACGAGAGCATGTGACACCGGCGCGGGGAGACCGCACCAGAGCACCAGCCCACCGGCCGGCACCGGCACCTGCCAGTGGGGCAACGCCGCCGCCAGCGCGGCGACGAGCGCATCGCGTTGGGCCCGCAGCCGGTTGCGCCGTGCGGGGAGCGGCGTCATCGTGCTGATGCTCTGGATCCCGCTGCGGGAGAAGCCCGGTATCGGCACCGTATGCAACGTCCTCGTCATAGGGATAGCGGTGGATGCCGCACTCGTCGCGCTGCCCGGGACAGGATCGCTGCCGGCACGTGTGCTGCTAGCGGCTGCCGGAATCGTGCTCAACGCGGTGGCGACCGCCGCCTACATCGGTGCCCGGCTCGGTCCAGGTCCCCGCGACGGCCTCATGACCGGCTTGGTCCGGCGAACCCGCGGGTCGGTTCGGCTGGTGCGCACGGCGATCGAGATCGCGGTGGTGTCCACCGGCTGGGCGCTCGGCGGCACCCTCGGAATCGCCACCGTGCTCTATGCCCTCGCGATCGGTCCGCTGGTCCAACTGTTCCTTCCCCCGCTGACCGTGCCTGCCGTTGGTGGCTCGTCAAAGACCACCAACGGTCAGGTCTCACCCAAGGCAGCACACTCTTGAGCAGCACGGTCGCATTTGCTGTCAAACAGCAACATGCAGGTTGACACCAAGAAGCACGAGAGGCCAGAGCAAGACAGCCAAAAGGAAAGACAGAAGTTGACCGATACTGTGGATTGCATATCCATTAGTGAGCGCCACCACCACGCCGATTATTATGTACAAAAGACCGAATAGCGAAACGCCGTATTCATGCATGACTTCTCCTTGGATTCCGGGTAATTGCAAGGACCACGTCACCGAGCCGCACCGAGGACCGCACCGGGGGCAGCCCGGGATGAGGTGGACGAGCGGGCGCGTTGACAGCCTCGGCGACCTCTCGTCGAGGCATCCGGACGCCAGGCTCTGACCGGGATACCACGTGCTCCCACGCGGTACGCGACAGCCGATTCGGCTCCGGCACAGCCCTCCCTCGTCGTCTGCAGAGTGTATCCACGCGCACTCAGCCTGGGAACGCTCACAATCCTGAGATTCCGTGCGGCATCGCGAACCGCCCAGAGCGGTCGCGTGCTGCCCGGCGACGTGGTGGCCGACTGTGACCTACAATGGGGATCGAAGCGATACAACCCATGGCAAGACCACCTGCATTCCGGAAATGGATGTACGTCAGCGGGCCGACCCTCAGAAAGGCATCCCAGGCCGACGCTCGCAACAACAGCTGGTCAGGCCGGACCAGCGAGCAGTCGCAGCGTAGCTTCCCATTCTGGACCCACCTAACGCGTATCTCAAGGTTGAACCCCGCCGAAGAAGTCAAGTGCGGCGGGCACGGGAGCCGGACCTGCGCTTAACGGTTACATCTACACGTTGAAGCGGAAATCGATCTGCTGGGATCTTGACCGACTGACCCGCCAGCCGCAGCAGCTGGAGGACTGGATTTGACGCGGCGGAGCAGGACGGCCTACGGCTGGCTACCGCAAACGGTGAGGCCGACCTGGCGACCGACGGCGGTCGCATGTACGCCCGCATCAAGGCAGCCGTCGCCCGAGCCGAGGCTGAGCGCAAGGGTGCCCGCCAGCCGGCGGCACACAAGCAGAGAGCCGCCATGGGACGTCCGCCGCGTGGCGTTCGCGCCACCGGCTATACGTTGGACGGAGAACTGATCCCGGCCGAGGCCGATGCGGTGCGGGCCATATTCGAGGCATTCGCAGCGGGGTCGTCGCTGAAGGCAATCGCGGCGGCGCTCGACGGCGCACGGCAGGCCGTTCTCATCGAGTGCGAGCGGCCAATGACCCAGCGGGGTAACCGCGATGCCCACTCGGAGGGGCGCCCGTGGAGCCCGAGCACTGTGACGACGATTCTGCGAAACCCGCGCTATGCGGGGTGGTCCATGCTCGATGGGAAGATCGTGCGAGACGGCGGCGGTCGCCCGGTCGCCGGGCAATGGCGCCCGATCGTGCCGGACACGCTGTGGCTGGAGGTTCAGCGGCGCCTCGACGATCCGGCGCGCAAGTCCAACCGCAGCGGGACGGACCGCAAACACCTCGGTTCAGGGTTATACCGCTGCGGTGTCTGCGGAGGGCGGGTGAAGGCGCACGGCACCCGCTACCGCTGCGCCGGACACGTGATGCGGTCACGGTCGCAGGTGGACAGCTACGTCCTCGACGTTGTGCACGAACGCCTGTCCCGTGCGGACCTGGCCAACCTCCTGCCCACCACAGACGAGAGCGAGGCTGCCCAGATGCAGGAAGAGATCGAGCGGCAGCGCGGTCGTATTCTCCGCGCCCGGGCGGACTACTCGGCGGAATTGATCGACGGCCTGATGTTCAAGGAGATCAAGCTCGAGGCCGAGGCGACGATCGACCGCCTCGAGGGCGAGCGGCTCTCCCTGAGCGGGGGCTCGGCGGCCTTCCCAGTGCTCGCCGCCGACGACCCGGTGCACGCTTTCAGCAGCGCCGACCTGGCAACGATGCGGGCGGTGATCGACACTCTCTGCACGGGTCCACCTCCACCCAGCCCCTCGCGGCCGCAAGGTGCTCGATCCGGAGTCAGTAGAGATGCAGCCACGGGTGGCCCCAGCAGCTCATGGAACGGTTGACCGGGCCACCAGCGCATGACGTCCTTCACAAGCTTGAGTGGCACTCCGACTCAAGCCAAGCGGCCTGAATCAGCGGCGGTAGCCAAGGCAGCGGCCCGGGCTTCGCTGTCGGTACCGCCGATGACGCAGAAGACGAGCCTGGCCGTGCTACAGCGTGCAGCAGTTTAGCCACCTCCGGTGGCACGCTGTACAGTTACGTGCTTCGCCTGCGTGAACTTCATGCCTTTGTTCGCCACGATGGTGCTGCACAAGAACGTGAACTGATGTTCACCGAGTATGTGATGCCGGACGACGCCCCGCCGCAGAACATCGGCATGGCCTGTTGCGGTGCTGGTGGCGACTCTCCGCGTGACGTACCCGTGTCCACACCGTACGAGGGCTGACCTGCCTATTCACATGAGCTGTGGGATAGACGGGCAACTATGCAGCAGTTGCCGCTTGCTTCCACAGAAGCAGACTACGTCTCATATGGGCACCAGGACTGCGGTACGCTTGCTGGAAGTTTGCGAACAGTGCTTCAGATGAAGCAGACTTTGCAGTACACGGTACAGTCTCGGAGGGAACATGTCCCTGGAAGCAGGTCCACTCGGCGAGTCGACACCGCTGTCGAACAGCGGGCAGGCGCGGAAGCGCACCCAACGCAGTCGACCAGGTAGAAGCCTTCCGACGGATCGGATGAAGTTTGAGGCACAGCAGCGGGTCCTCGGTGCGTACGCCACGCTGAGCGGGGCGGACAAGAAGATCGTCACCGCCGAGCGGGTGAGCCAGTTCTTAAAGGGAGAGCTCAGCCACTACACGGTCACGTTGAGTAACGGGTTCTTCGTTGACGCAGGTTGGTTGGAAAAACGCAGGCGCGGTGAGTTCGCTGCTTCGGATGCCCTGCTCGACTACAACCGGCGTCGTAACCTGAACAGGGACGACATCATCAGATCGGTGCGGCCGCTGCGTGAAGCTGCACTTGATAGCTGGTTCTGGCGGAGCATCCGGTCTCAGCTGGAGTTCAGCACCCCGGAGGAGAACGACCTGCTGCTCGTCTTGATGTCCGATGCTGAGGCAAGTCCCGAGCACATACCCCAGCTCCGCAACCTGCTCGAATGGGTCGAGTTCGTTGGCTTGATCCGCCGAGTAGACGGGCTTGTGCACCTCGGTGACTCAGCTGCTGCACCTCGGGTGGACGGCGCCGACGTGGCGCCGCCTACTGAGTCCTCGCCCCTACCTGTGCCGGAGGAACGCCCCGAGATGAACGCCCACATGCCCTCCGTTGCTCAGGTGCAGCAGTCCACTCCCGAGCCAGTGAGCACTGAGCCTCCGGCACTCATGGCGTTCGAGTTTTCCTGCCGGGTCACCGCCGAGGACCTCGCAAAGCTCAGTCCTGAGCAGATCCAGGCGGTCTTCGCCGCAGTCGGCACACTGATGTCGCTGAACGTGAAGTAGCGTGCTCAATGCCGACCTCACGTCCTGCGGTCTCCGGGCCGCAACCCACTGATTCCGCAGGCTGGCGCGTTATCTTCGCGATCCTGCAGGGTAAGAATGGCGAATGGCGTCGTGCAGTTGTGTTCGTGGTTCTCATTCTGGGCGCACTTGTCGCACTCGCTGTCGTAGCGGGCCCGTGGGTGCTGTCTGCGTTCACGGGTTTCGGTGCGCTTACGGCTGGCGGCGCCGCGGTGGCTCGGAAGTGCGCAGGTCGCAAAGTGGAGAAACCGCAGGTGACAGGGGTCGATGAGGCGTCTGACACGGCGGTGAAGATGGGGCCGACGCTCGCAGCCTGATTTCGAGCCCTCGGACCTTCCATTGGGACCGTCGAGGCATCGCGCTGTCAGACGGCTCGCAGTCCGGCGTGTCGAAACAGACTGTTGCGGCTTGGTTCAGAGAATCCCGCGATGCTGGCGATCTCTTCCGGGCTCAGACCTCGGGCGCTCAGGCTTTGGCCGATCGACGGTGCCAGCACCGGACGTTCGGGGGCGATATCCTCGCTTGCTGGCTCGCGGATCCTCCAGCCCTTGGCGCTGAACATCTTGTACAAGCTGCCGCGCTGGGTAGGGGCAAGCAGATCCAGTTGGTACGCCCGCTCAACGAGAGCCTGCATCGAGACGCCGTACTCACGCTTGAGATCGAGCAAGCGACCGATCTTGAGGTTGCGCAAGGATGGTCGGATGACCTCGGCGGGGATGAGGAACTCTGCGGCAAACGCGTTGGCCTCTGCCTCCACGTCCTCAACGCTGGTGGCAGCGGCATGTAGCACCAGGTGACCGAGTTCGTGCGCGAGCGTGAGCCGTATCCGATCGGCCGGGGCGGCGTCGTTGTACAGGACCACTGGGTGATCCCCGACCCACTGCGACAGGCCGTCCACGCGGCGGGTACCGAAGTCTTCAGCGATGAGCAGGCACCCGGCGGCCTCGAGCCACTGCGCCAGGCGTCGGACCGGCCCAGCGGGCATGCGCCATTGCGCCCGCACCAACCGCGCCGCCTGCTCGGGTGGGACCTCCAGCGGATCCAGAGTCGGAACATGCTGCTCAGCGCGGAGAGATACCTCCTCAAAGAGGTGACTTGCATGCCAGCGGTAGACGTTCAATCGCGCCTCGAGCTGTCGCCAGGTCGCGGGTGGCGCGGTTGCGCGGCGGCGCATGTGCGCGTCCATAGCCATGCCGCCACGGGCTCGGCCGGCATGCTTGAGGAACGGCACGGTCACACCGAGTGCATCCGCGAGGCGTTGCAGCGCGTCGGGCTCTGGTTCGCGTAGGTCGTTCTCATACCGCGACAGCGCCGCTTGGGTGATTCCGGCCCTTTCGGCCAAGTTGGCCTGCGTCAGGCCCTGGGCTCGGCGGGCCGTCTCGAGAACCTCACCGAGCGCGGTCACGCGTCCTCAGTCCCCTCGACACGCTCGTCATCGGACGTCAGCCGGATCTCCGGGGGGTGTGGCTCGGTCGGTGGCAAGATCGGCATAGTGCTGACAACGGCGCCGTCAGCCGGCTCGTCGAGCTCGTGCATCCACACAAGATGATCTGAACCGTCCCGCAGCGAGATGACCGCAGCACCGATCTCGCGCAACTCCGCGTCCCAGCGATACCCAGCGATGAGCCGAACCTCCTCGAGCCCATCGAGGGTCGCCGGTTCCTGCTCCAGGAAGTCCAGGGCGCCCTGCGTGAGGTAGTTACTCACGCGACCTTCGATGTCGTGCTTCTTTACACGCAGCCGATAGCGAATGCCGACGTAAAGCTCCCTGGTCGGCGGCTGATCGACGAAGGACACCTCGGGAATTGGGTCGAAGATCCTCACGACGTGGGTCCAGGCGCGATCATTGAGACCAGTTGAGCAACCCTCGATCAGTCGAGTCCGCAACCCAGGACGGGAAGGTCCGGCGGTAAACTCGCAGGTCGTCACGTGTCTGCGCCACCATGAGCGCGAGGCCTTGGACAACCTTGTCTCCCAGGTCCTCGAGCACCTGCTCAGCCAACGGGTACGAGGATTTCATACCAATATTTATACCACCGCTGCACTTAGCGTAGTGCCAGCACAGCGGCGAGTCACTGAGACGCTCACGGGGCACAGCTACATTAAGACGAGCGGGCGTCACCGTGGGAGCCTGCGATTGGAGCTGGGGTGTCTCTGTAAGTAGGTACGCCCGAGCCCGGGCCGGGAAGCCGCCGTCCAGGTCGACTGCGACGACGAGAAACCCACACACGTCGGCGACGAGCTTGGCCCCGCCACAGGATCCGAACAGGTCGCGTCCGAAGGCGTCGTGTGACCCACCCCCGCCCCCACCCCACCGGGACATCGCCCGGGGGTGGGCTAGACGGGTTGGGCGCGGTGCCCGCGCAGGTCGGGTGCCATCCCGGTCCCGCCCGACCCGCGCACCCAGCCCCGGCCGCCCGCCGCTCTCCCACCGACCTGTGCGACCCCGGCCCTGTTGATCCATTCTGGCTGGATGGAGAATCGATCGCGGAACCGGCGAACAGTGCGGGGACGCCGAGGGCCACCGCCCAGGCACGGGGGTCGGAGGTGAACCACACCACCGCCCATTGCACGGCGACGATGAACATCGCTGTGCCCAGCGCGCGGATAAGGTTGCCGCCCATGCGGGTGACTTCCTGGCTATGACGGGCCAGGCGGTGCCCGCTGCGAGCGCCGCTGCGAAACGCCACCAGCATCCCCAATCCGGCCAGAGCGAGGACCACGATCCGCACGGCACTACCCGGTGTCTGGCTCATCGGGCCTCCTCCCCACCGGCGGCGGTGGGCTGAGCGAGCAGCCGGGTCAGGGCGCCGGCAGGAACCATCAGCCGACTGTGCCGACGCACGGCGTGCCCAGACGGATCGCGGCGGAGACGGTCGAGGGCTTGAGGCCGAGAATCCCGGTGGCTTCGCGAATGGTGCAGTACGCCGGCTCTCCGGCGTTGGACTTGTCGGTACGCATGAAGTAAGGCCCTTCCGGTCGATACAATTTGGATGATTTGATGCCATTTTTTCGGATTATTTAATCCGAAATCGGGCATGGGTGCCCCTGCTCGGACACATCCGTCAAGTCGCGTGAGCCCGCGCTACGCTTTGCCGCCAGAGCGAGCGCGGAGGAATATGTGTCGGAGGACTGGGCGGCCGTCGCGGACGCGATCAGCCAGCGCATGACAGAACTCGGCATCAATCAGACCGAGTTGATTGGGCGTTCGCAGGTCTCGAAGGCAACGGTTGGCGAGCTTTACCACAACTCCGCGCAGCGCCGGCGGAGCGCGCGGACCCTCGAAGCGCTGTCCATAGCCCTCGGGTGGCACCCGCAGCATCTGGCCGCGGTACTGAAGGGCCAGCGTGTCCCGTATATCGGCGAGCCGGTGAGCCGTTCCGATGACGACGTTCCGGGAAGGCTGGCCGCGATCGAGTATCGCCTCGCGCAGATAGAGACACGGCTCGGCGATATTGGCGAGCTGAGCGACCGGATCGACGAAATAAAGACCAATATCGAAGCGGTGATGCGGCTCGTGGATTCGAGCCAGAAAATAGAGAGGGGATGAGTGTTCCGGGTACTACGGCGCTCCCAGTGCATTCTTAGTGCACTTCCCGGCTTTAGAGGCTATTTCTAATGGAACCGGTACAGCTGTGGACGGGCAGCATCGCGTGCGCGCTGCAAGCCGCGCTACGGATGACCAACGAGTCGTTCGCCGCGCATCTGGGCACTGCGGTTCGGACAGTCGCGACGTGGCATCAGAAGCCTGACCGCGTCCCGAGCACCGAGATCCAACAGGCGTTAGACACCACCTTGGAACGTGCCGGACAGGGCGCCCAAGCACGGTTCACCAGGAATCTCGCCGAAACCATCGAGGGTGCCGAACCGGCTAGTTCGCCTCTCGATGATCCCGCGCACGCCGCTGCGGATACCACCGCGACAGCAGCGGACAACCAGACAGCCACCGCCTCGCCTACGATCACCATGAGAACGGCTGATGACACTGCGGACGGGGACTTCATGGGCTGGTTGCAGGCGGCGCACGCCGTGTCCGCGCCACCGGATGGCTCGGATGTGGGGCAGATCATCTGCTGGTACCGCACGCGCGAGGGGCTGACCCAGCAAGAGGCGGCAGCCCGCCTCAACACCACGCAGTCACGGGTGTCCAAGCTGGAAAAGGGTACCCAGGCCCTGCGGGATGTCGCTGAGTTGCGGCATATCGCGCGCACGCTGGGCATCCCCCCAGAGCGGTTGGGTGTGTTGCCGGATCACTCGGCGGATGCGCGTCCCTCTGCCACGCACGCCAGCGAACGGCCGGGCCCCGTCCGGGACAGTCAGGAACGGTGGCGGGAGGTCCGGCGCCAGCTCAACGCCCACCGCGCACTGCTGGGCGATCTGGCCGGCGAGCTGTATCCGGCGCAGCAGCGCATCCCCGGGACGAGTGCGCTCACCACGGCGAGTTGGATGCCCGAGGCCCCGGTCGAGCTGGCTGACATCGAGCTGGCCTGGCGCGCTGAGGCGCCGACGCCGACGCTGCTCGGTAAGAACCCAGCATCAGCGGGCGCCCGGCCCCTGATCGCCAGCGATGAGCGCTATGACCGGTACTCCCGCGCGCTGCGCGATTTGGCCCGCCCCAGACTGCTCGACAACCGGGTTAGTTACCGGTTGCTGGACGTGGAATGGGCTAGTTCCCGGGGAGTGCTGGGGTTCAACTACACAAGCTATTTCGACGTTCTTGACATGTGTGAGAGCGTGGCGCACGAGTTCGCGCAAGCGTGGCTCGCCGCGGGCCGGAAACGCCCGAGTTTGGCGGAGTTGCCGTTTCGCCGGGGCATCGCCGACCCGTTCGATCTGTCCGTGCGGCCGGTCCTGCCCGGTATCGCTACGTTGACGATCCGGCGCGACCCTATCGAGGGTCACCGCATGTACCTGCATCACCGGGACGCCACATCGGTGGCCGTCGGGGGCGGCATGTACCACGTGATACCCGCAGGTGTGTTTCAGCCGGCAGCGCTGGCACCGGCGCATCAAAACAATGACTTCTCGCTCTGGCGTAATATCCAGCGCGAGTTCTCCGAGGAGTTCCTCGGCAACAGTGAGCACGATGGCAACAGCATTGACCCGATCTCTTACGACATTGACGAGCCCTTCGCGTCGTTCGAGCGGGCCCGCCAGGCTGGTGATTTCCGGGTGTTCGCCTGTGCCATGGTGTGCGAGCCGCTCACCCTGTGGGTGAATCTGCTGACGGTCGCGGTCATCGAGGCACCAGTGTTCGATGCGCTCTTCGCCGGGATGGTCGCCCTGAACGAGGAAGGTGCCGCGGTCAGCGCTGAGGCCGGCCGGCCCACCGTGGGGATCCCGTTTACCGCCGCGGCCCGTGAGCGGCTGCGCACCGAGCCGTTAGCACCGCACGGGCGGGCCTGCATCGAGCTGGCCTGGCAACACCGGCACCAACTCCTTGGCCGATGAGGTGCTGGTCACTGGAGCCGCTGGCTTTGTCGGTTACGCGGTGGCCGCGCTGCTGGTCGCCCATGGGCACGAGGTGATCGGGCTGACCCGCTCCCCGGCGTCCGCGCTGCCCGCCGGTGTCCGGCGACTCCACGGCGACCTCAGCACACCCGGCACCCTGCCCGCGGCGCTCGCCGATGTTGATGGCGTATGCCACCTGGCCGGGCTGACCAAGGTGCGGGACTCTCGAACCAATCCAGTTGACTACTGGCGCACCAACGTCGGTGGCACCCTGGCCATCCTTCACAGACTCGCCGCCGACCAAGCAGCCGCCGACCTCGCTGCCACCGGAGCGATCGGAGCCATCAGCCTGCGCGCCTTCAACGTGGCCGGAGCCCTCCCCGGACACCCCGACCGGGACACGACCCGGCTCATACCCCAACTCCTCGCCGTCCAACAAGGCCGCGCGCCCGAACTAGTCATCAATGGCGACGGCACCGCAGTCCGTGACTTCGTGCACGTCGCCGACATGGCTACCGCCTTCGCCCTCGCCCTGTGCGCGTGCCAGGCTGGCACCTGGCGCGCCTACAACGTCGGGAGCGGCCACCCCAGCACTGTGCACGACGTCATCACCACCGCCGAGACAGTCACCGGACGGGCCCGTCCCCCGACGGCACACCACCGCCGCGCACGAGCCCGTGACGCTGCTGGCCGACAGCACCCGCATCCGGACCGAGCTGGGCTGGCGACCGGAAAGATCAACCCTTCCCGGGATCATCGCCGATGCGTGGAGCGCTCTAACCAGAGAGTAGTCGCCCACCGCATAGTCGATTACGGAATAGTGCTCAATCGACTACGCAGCGTCTACCGTGGCGCGCTCACCTGCGGTTGCCTTATCGACCATGAGCGCAGAGCCCGTCAGCGAACCGACGCGCCGCACGGATGGCGACGTGCTGGCAAGGCTGAACGCGATCGATCACCGCCTGCACCAGATATCAACCCAGCTAGCAGCAGTCGGCGAGTTGCTCAGCCAACTCGACGGGATCCGCGCCAACCTCACAACGCTGACCGAATCGCTCCAGTCGCCAGGGACGATCACGACGCCTCCCACGTGCCCACTGTCTGACGGCGAGGACGGCAGCGCGACGAAGTCCCGCCGCCGGTTGTTGAGCCTGCCTGGCGGGCAACGATGCCTGACAGCCCGGATCTAGCCGCCGCCAAGCGGCTGCTGGACGCCGCGAAGAACCGCGGATTCACCTTCGAGCGCATCGCGGTCGGGGCAGACGCACCCCTGCGCGGAATACGGGAAAGCACTAGCTGGCGGGACGAGGTCTACGTCGGTGGGCTATCTAGCGGATGTTCCGCAGCGCGCCGACGCCGATACTCCCTCATCGTGCCCGGAGGGCTACCGGTTACCGAACGCATCAGCGGAGACGCGCTAGAGGTGCTGCACACCGTGGTCTTCGACTGGGACCCCTAATCCGGCGACAGGCCGCCGGTTGAGCGCTCCCCCGCTTCCAGCTCCCGGCGGCCCCCCGCGCCGCCAATATTCCCGGCCACCACCGGTTGACGGCCGTTAGTTCCCCGGCTAAAGGCATCCCGGTGGTGGCTGGGTTCCACCGAACCCAACAAAAATGGCAGAGACGGCCGCGATGGGCAAACACAGCAAGCCTCGCCGACACCCAGAGGCATCTGCTCACACCAGATGCCGCCGCCGCTGGGCAGCAGGCCACGGGCCGCCGTTACCACGCACTGCGCGGCATCGAAATCCTGCCCGCAGCACTCGTCGATCCCGGGCTGATGGCCTGCAGACCCGTGGCGGGTCACGGCGAGCCCTACTTCCAGTAGGAGGGCCGCCGGAGCAACACGCCTCGCGCCTCGACAACGTCCGGCAGTAGGGCGTTCCGGAGCTTGGCGTCACCGATGGTGAAGACGGCGTTGCCGAGGACGTTGCGCAGGTCGTCGCTGCGACGTCGAGGCGGGAAGGCGGCGAAGATTCGCTTGTTCGGGCGGAGGCGGCCGACCGCCCTAACTGCCGGGCACAGGTCGCTGTCGGCTGACACGAGCATGGCTGCGTCGAACACGTCGTTCACCGCGTCCTCGATGAGGGCAGCTGCGATGCTGACGTCAGTCTCCTTCTCCTCGTACAGAGTCATCTCGACCCGGCAGGCGCGGCAGTAACGGCGCTTCTCCTGGAACCGGCCCTCAATGATCGTCACCTGACTGCAGTGCGTGCTGAGCGCGTCGAGGTAGGTTGCCTGCCGCGCCTCGGAGTCGGGCTGCTGCCGAACCCGCGCGGTGAAGTAGTCGATCCCGACGAGTGATTGATCACGTCGGAGCAAGCTCGTGATCAATGCTTCCAGGTCAAGCCAGTGGTAACGACGTCCATGCTTCTCACGGAGACCGTGATAGAGGTTGAAACCGTCGACGTAGGCCTTGACGCGCTCCACGCCCACGGATAACCCTCCTAGCGGCCACCGAGGGCAGGATGTAGCCTGATGGCGTACCCCGCTCAGGTGAGTAGCTTGAGCCCGACGGCCCCCTCCTAGGGGGCCGTTTCACATTGTCCGCCTTGGCCCCGACAGTCCACCCACGGGGCCCATCTTGCTTACAGCCATGTCGTTCAGATCGAGCGCGGCCGAGCCTCCTCTCCGGTCAGGCCCGGCTGGCGTTGCCATCGTCGCGCCGGGGCCGATCGGTGTTGAGCACTGATGCAGACGTTTAACTGTGGCGGAACTCGACCACGTCGCCGTCGGCCATGAGGTAGTCCTTGCCCTCCATCCGGACCTTCCCGGCGGCCCGGGCCGCCGCCATGGACCCGGACGCCACCAGATCGTCGTAGGACACGATCTCCGCTTTGATGAACCCGCGCTGGAAATCGCTGTGGATCACTCCGGCGGCTTCCGGGGCGGTGTCTCCGGCCCTGATCGTCCACGCCCGCGATTCCTTGGGCCCGGCGGTGAGGAAGGTCTGCAACCCCAAAGTGTGGAAACCGGCACGGGCCAGCGCGTGCAGTCCTGGCTCGGGCTGGCCAATCGAGTCCAACAGCTCCCGGGCCGAATCGTCATCCAATTCGAGCAGCTCGGATTCCACCTTGGCGTCCAGGAACACCGCATCGGCGGGAGCGACCAGCTTGCCCAGCTCGGCCTGGCGCTCCGGGTCGGTGAGCACACCCTCGTCGGCGTTGAAGGCATACAAGAACGGTTTGCCGGTCAGCAAGCTGAGCTCGGCGAGAGCGGTGAGGTCCAGCTCCGAGCGCGCGGCGAACAGAGTGCGGCCGGCGTCGAGTACCTGCCGAGCGGCCTGCGCGGCGGCCAGCGTGGCGCGGCGCTCCCTGGGGTGGGTGCGGGCCTCCTTCTCCAGCCGGGGCAGCGCACGGTCCAAGGTCTGCAGGTCGGCCAGTAGCAGCTCGGTCTCCACGGTGGCGATGTCATCAGCCGGGTCGACCCGGCCGTCCACGTGCAGCACGTCGGGGTCGTCGAAGACCCGTACGACCTGGCAGATCGCGTTGGCCTCGCGGATGTTGGCGAGGAACTTGTTGCCCAGCCCAGCACCCTCGGAGGCGCCGGCGACGATCCCCGCGATGTCGACGAACGACACCGTCGCCGGCACCCCCCTGGCACTGCCGAACATCGCAGCCAGCACCGCTAGCCGGTCATCAGGCAAGGGCACCACGCCGACGTTGGGCTCGATGGTGGCGAAGGCGTAGTTCGCCGCGAGGACGTTGCTCCGGGTCAGCGCGTTGAACAAGGTGGACTTGCCCACGTTCGGCAGCCCGACAATTCCAAGGGTGAGGCTCACGAGACGTCGAGTCTAGGCCCAGCGCCCACCGCCGCCCGCATTGAGCAGGCTCAGCGGGCCCCACGGCACCGCATGACCCCGTTGAGCCCGCTCGATGCGCCAGAGGCGGCGCGCCTCGCCGATTTTGTCAGGGGGGTGTTGCAGGGTGTGACGTGTGGATTACTTAGTGCTCATCGCGTTGGTGGCTGGGCTGGTCGTCGGAGCGGTGATCGGCTGGGTGGTGGCGGGCGCGCTGTGCCGCGCCGCGGTGGCCGAGGCCGGGCGGACGGCGGACGCTGCCAGGGTCACCGTCGAGGCTGAGCTCGTCGCAGCCCGGCGGGATGGCGAGAGTGCCCGCGCGGCCCGGGACGCCGAGATGGCCAGAGCCGAGCAATACCGCCAACGCGTCGAGGACTCCGGTGCACGAGTCGCGGCGGCGCAAGCCGAGCTGGCCGGTGTCCGCGCTGCGCTCGACGCCGAGCGCAGCGCGGCGACCGACCGGGAACGGCTGCTCATCCAGCGCGAAACGGAGCTCAAAGACAGCTTCCAAGCACTCTCGGCCGAAGCGCTCTCCCGTAACAACGAGGCATTCGTCCAGCTCGCCGAGGCACGGCTGGCCAAGGTCACCGCAGTCCTCTCGGCCCGCTCCGACGGTGACGCCACCCAGCGCCAGCAGGCGATCCAGGCGCTGCTGGACCCGATAACCCAGAGCCTGCACCGGCTCGACGGTCAGCTGCGCACGGTGGAGAAGGAGCGCGAGGTCGCCTACGCCGGGTTACGTGAACAGGTCGGAGCGATGCACCGCACGTCCGAGCAGCTGCAGAGCGAGACTCGTCAGCTGGTTACCGCGTTGCGCGCGCCGCAGGTCCGCGGTCGCTGGGGTGAGCTGCAGCTGGAGCGGATCGTGGAGCTCGCCGGCATGGTCGAGCACTGCGATTTCTCCCGGCAGGTCACCGGTACCGACGCCAGCGGTGACGACGACGCCGTGGTCCGCCCCGACCTGGTGGTGCGCCTGGCCGGAGGCAAGCACATCGTGTTGGACGCCAAGGTGCCCTTCGGGGCTTACCTGGAGGCGATCGATGCCATCGACCCGGACCGCCGGGCTGACCGGCTGGCCGCGCACGCCCGGCACCTGCGCACGCACGTCGATTCGCTGGCACACAAGTCCTACTGGCAGCACTTCGAGACCACCCCGGAGTTCGTGGTGCTGTTCGTCCCCGGCGACCCGTTTCTCGAGGCGGCACTGCAAGCCGACCCCGCGCTCCTCGAGCACGCCTTCGAACGCCACATCGTGATTGCCACGCCCACCACGCTGATCGCGCTGCTGCGGACGGTGGCCTACACCTGGCGGCAGGAGGCTCTGGCGAGCAACGCCGCGCGGGTGCACGAGCTAGGCCGTGAGCTGCACTCCCGGCTGGCCACCATGGGGGACCACGTCGCCAGACTCGGCAAGCAGCTCGGGGGCGCTGTCGACGCCTACAACCGAACGGTCAGTTCGCTGGAGTCCCGAGTGCTGGTCACCGCCCGCCGGTTCGGTGAGCTCGGCGTGGTCACCGAGCAGCTCGACACACCCGAGCAGGTGGAGCGAAGTCCGCGCACCGTACAGGCGGTGGAACTCGTCGCGTCCGGAGCGGACTCGCTGGTTGCACTGGAGCCCGGACCACGTGCACCCCGTCTGATAGGAAAACCGACTTCCGATGGTGAGCCGGACTCCGACCAGAGCTGGACCTGGGTCACCGAAACGCTGCACCAGGCACCGGGCGAGGATCAGCACCGGTCTACGGTGAACGAGTGACAGCAACCCGAGCCCGAGCCGCCCAGTGCGGGTCGTGGGATGACCGTGCCCTCCTGCCTGATCGCCCAGGAATGCCCGGGTGGGCTGCGGTATTGTGCGCGCTCGGAGTCACCGCGGTCGGGGTGTTCGTCGACTTGGAGCGACTCAACCGTTTGGGCGTGGTGTTCGAGGTCTGCTATCTCCTTGGCTGCCTGCTCGCTGTGGTGGTGGTGCAGCGAAAAGGGCTGTTCGCACCGATGGTCGCACCCCCGCTGATCCTGGCGGTGGCGTTGCCGGCCATCGTGCTGGCGACCGACCAGGCACCCACCGGCAGCGGCATGATCGCCACCGCGCTCACGGTCGGCACACCCCTGATCAACAATTTTCCCGCCATGGCGATCACCACCGGGGTCACGCTCGCTGTCGGCATCTTCCGCTTGATCGTCCAGCGACGTCCGAGCGCACGTCACACCGGCGAGATGATCTCCTGACCTGCGATCCGGGGTGACCCGGCATGGTCTAGCGCGAGCGTTTGAGCTCGCGGGGCAGGGAGAACACCAGCGTCTCCTGCGCTGTGACGATCTCCTGCACGTCGGTGTACCCCTGCTCGGCCAGATAATCCAGCACCCCCCGGACCAGCACCTCGGGCGCTGAGGCGCCGCTGGTGAGGCCAATGGTCTGCGTCCCGTACAGCCAGCGTGGATCGATCTCCTGAGCGAAGTCCACCAGGTGCGCCGACCGGGCACCGGAGCTCAGTGCGACCTCGACCAACCGGACCGAGTTGGACGAGTTCCGCGACCCCACGACAAGCACCAGATCACAATCAGGCGCCATCGCCTTCACCGCCACCTGCCGGTTCTGGGTGGCGTAGCAGATGTCATCACTCGGTGGGTCGGCCAGCTCGGGAAACCGTTCCCGCAGGCGAGCCACGGTCTGCATGGTCTCGTCCACCGAGAGCGTCGTCTGGGACAGCCACACCACCCGCGAAGAGTCCCGCACGACCACCGAGTCCACTGCATCCGGCCCGTCGACGAGTTGAACCCGCGAGGGCGCCTCCCCAGCGGTGCCCTCGACCTCCTCATGACCTTGGTGACCGACCAGCAGGATGTCGTAGCCGTCCCGGGCGAACCGCTTGACCTCCTGATGCACCTTGGTGACCAGCGGGCAGGTGGCGTCGATGGTCCGCAGGCCACGCGCCGCGGCCTGCTCGTGCACCGCCGGGGATACCCCGTGCGCGGAGAAGATCACGACCGCGCCCACGGGCACCTCGTCGGCCTCGTCGACGAAGACCGCACCGCGGCTCTCCAGGGTCTGCACCACGTGCCGGTTGTGCACGATCTGCTTGCGCACGTACACCGGTGCCCCGTTCGTCTCGAGGGCCTTCTCCACGGCGGCGACCGCACGGTCGACCCCAGCACAGTAGCCACGGGGACTGGCCAGCAGCACACGTTTGGTCATAGCTCCACCTTAGGGTGGCGCCACGACCGGTGGTGTGCTCCCGGCAAACCCGAGTAGGCAGACACCGGGTCGCTGGGGCAGGCTTGACGACCATGAGCTACGTACCCTTGCCCGTCCGCGTCGCGGTGGGCCTGATGATCACCGCGGTGGAACAGGCGCGCAAGCTGCCCGAGCAGCTCGCCGATTTCCCGGTCACCGCTGCCAGCCATGCCGTGCAAGCCGGGATGCGGGTCCAGCAGCGGGTGACCGCACTGGCGATCAAAGGCGACCAGGTGATCTCGCTGCTCCGCCCAGTTGAGGACACACCGGCGTGGGCCAGGTTCGACGAAGACGGCGAACCGTCGCCTGGCGCCACCGCGGGCAGTTCCGGGGGTTCCCAGGACGGCGCCCCGATGGTCCCGGGAGCCGGAGGCGTACCCGACGAATCCGACATCGCGCAAGGCCTGACTCCCCCGCATCCCACCGCAGACGGCGCCGCTCCCGCGACCCCGTCGCTGCTGGCCGATTACGACGGGATGTCGTTGGCCCAGTTGAGGACCAAGCTGCGGGAGTTTTCCCTGCCCCAGCTCGAGGAACTGCTGGAGCACGAACGCGCCCACCGGAACCGTCCGGCGTTCATCACCCTGCTGTCGAACCGGATCTCCACGGTCCGTGCCCAGTGACCCAAAACCCAGTGACCCAAAACCCAGTGAACGAGCCTGCCACCACGCCGGAGGCACCCTGGCCGGTCCGCACCGTCGCCCGGAAGATCTCGGCGTGGATCGAGCGGTTGGGCGCGGTCTGGGTCGAAGGGCAGATCACCCAGCTCAGCGCCAAGCCCGGCACTGGGACCGCGTTCCTCACCTTGCGCGACCCGGTCGCCGACGTGTCGATGACTCTGACCTGCGCGGTCACTCTGGTGCGGGACCGGCAACCGCCGCTGGCCGAGGGCTGCCGGGTGGTGGTGCACGGCAAGCCGTCCTTGCACCTGGGCCGTAGCACCCTGAGCTTGCGTGTCGATGAGATCCGCGCCGTCGGGATCGGCGAGTTGCTCGCCCGCATCGAGCGACTCCGGCGCGTCCTGGACGCCGAAGGCCTGTTCGACCCCCGGCGCAAGCGGAGGCTGCCGTTGCTGCCCGGCTGTGTCGGGCTGATCACTGGACGGGCCAGCGCGGCCGAGCGCGACGTGCTCAGCAACGCCACCGCCCGCTGGCCCGCGGTGAGTTTCCGGGTGCTCAACGTGGCGGTGCAGGGCCCACTCGCGGTGAGCCAGATCATCGACGCCCTCACCGTGCTGGACACCGATCCCGCGGTGGAAGTCATCGTGCTGGCCCGAGGCGGGGGCAGCGTGGAGGACCTGCTGCCGTTCTCCGACGAAGAGCTGTGCCGCGTGGTCTCGCGCTGCACCACCCCAGTGGTCTCAGCGATCGGCCACGAGCCGGACACCCCGCTGGTGGATCACATCGCGGACCGGCGCTGCTCCACCCCGACCGGCGCCGGCAAATGTGTGGTGCCCGACGTCGCGGAGGAGACCGCCACCCTGCATCAGCTGCGCAACCGCTGCTCACGCGCTCTGCACGGTTGGGTGGACCGAGAGCGGCGGCTGCTCGACGCGCTGCGCACCCGGCCGGTGCTGGCCAACCCGCTACGCCCGCTCACCGAGCACAGCCGGATTGTCACCGAGCTACGCAACCGCGCAGACCGGGCGCTGCTCGGCGGGCTGCGAACAGCCCACGACGAGCTGACGCACACCGCAGCGCGCCTGACGACGCTGGGACCGGCAGCAACACTGGCCCGGGGATACGCCGTGGTCCAGCGGGCCAATGGGGCACCATCATCGGTGCTCCGATCGGTCGTCGACGCCCCCGAAGGCACCGAACTGCGCGTGCGACTCTGCGATGGTGCCCTGCACGCGGTGGTGACCGGTGGCCGATGATGACGCCATGAGCGACTCGAATGATCCCGCCGAGCTGGGCTACGAGGCCGCTCGGGACGAGCTGACCGAGGTGGTGCGCCGGCTGGAGGCCGGCGGCCTGAGCCTGGAGGACTCCCTGGCGCTGTGGGAGCGCGGCGAGCACCTCGCCGCGGCCTGCGAGCGACACCTCGCCGGCGCCCGGGAGCGGATCGAATCGGTAATCGCCACCCGGGAACAGCGCAACGCCCAACCGCCTCCGTTATCGTGACGTCGCCGCCGCCGCGACCGAAAGGACCGAATTCGACCTCCGTAGACCCAGAGTCATTTCTCCCCTCGTCACCGTTGAACGCCGAGCACACGAACTGCTGGCCGAACATCGCGTCAATATCAAACGCGAGTTCTTTGCGGTCGACTTGCGCGCTGGCCAGTTATTTGGACAGGGAGATCACCTCACCCACCACGGTAGTTGCAGCCGCGTGAATAGTGTGTCCGCCACAGGCAGGGCACTCTGGGAGGATGTCGTGCTGCACAGGCCATTCCGGGAGGAGCCATGAGTACTGTGACGGGTTCGGATCAGAAGGTCACGCAGGAAGAGCCGGACCGCAACCTCGCCATGGAACTGGTGCGGGTCACCGAGGCCGCCGCGATGGCCGCCGGCCGCTGGGTCGGTCGCGGGGACAAGAACGGCGGTGACCAGGCGGCGGTGGACGCCATGCGCAAGCTGGTCGGATCGGTGTCGATGCGCGGCGTGGTGGTGATCGGTGAGGGGGAGAAAGACGAAGCACCGATGCTGTTCAACGGCGAGGAGGTGGGCAACGGGCAGGGACCGGAATGTGATGTCGCGGTCGACCCGATCGATGGCACCACGCTGATGAGCAAAGGCATGCCCAACGCGCTGGCGGTGCTCGCCGTCTCCGAGCGGGGCACGATGTTCGATCCCTCCGCGGTGTTCTACATGGAGAAGATCGCCACCGGACCGGAGGCAGCCGAGGCCATCGACCTATCCGCACCGGTGGCGGAGAACATCAAGCGGGTGGCCAAGGCCAAACGGATGGATATCTCCGACATCACGGTGTGCATCCTGGAGCGACCACGGCACAACGAGCTAGCCCGCCAGGTCCGCGAGGCCGGGGCACGGATCACGTTCATCACCGATGGAGACGTCGCCGGAGCGATCGCCGCCGCCCGCCCGGACACCGGCGTGGACCTGCTGATCGGCATCGGCGGCACCCCGGAAGGCATCATCAGCGCCGCCGCGCTGCGCTGCATGGGAGGCGCGATCCAGGGCCGGCTGTGGCCCCGGGACGACGCCGAGCGCGCAGCGGCGCTGGACGCCGGGCACGACCTGGACCGGATCCTCACCACCGAGGACCTCGTACGCGGCGACAACGTGTTCTTCTGCGCCACCGGTATCACCGACGGGGAGCTGCTGCGCGGGGTGACCTACCACGCCGGGGGATGCCGGACGCACTCCATCGTGATGCGCTCCAAGTCCGGCACCGTCCGAATGATCGACAGCGTGCACCGGCTGACCAAGCTGCGCCAGTACGCAGCCGTGGACTTCGACCAGCTCCCGCACGCATGACCCAGGACTTCCGCACCGAGCGCGACACCATGGGCGAGGTACAGGTCCCCATCGACGCTCTCTACCGGGCGCAGACACAGCGCGCGGTGGACAACTTCCCAATCTCGGGTCGCGGCCTGGAACGCTCCCAGATCCGCGCCCTGGGCCTGGTCAAGGCCGCCTGTGCGCGGGTGAATGCCCAACTGGGAGTGCTCGACCTCGCACTGGCTGAGGCGATCGCCTCAGCCGCCGACGAGGTGGCTGCCGGTGAGCATGACGCGCAGTTCCCCGTCGACGTGTTCCAAACCGGCTCAGGCACCAGCTCGAACATGAACGCCAACGAGGTGATCGCCACCCTGGCCAGCCGGGCCCACGGCGGGGCCGTCCATCCCAACGACCACGTCAACGCCTCACAGTCGTCCAACGACGTGTTCCCGACCACGATTCATTTGGCGGCCACCGAGGCGATCGCGCACGACGTGATGCCCGCGCTGGCACACCTGGCCGAGACGCTGACCCGCCGCTCCCGTGACTGGGACGCCGTGGTCAAAGCGGGCCGCACCCACCTGATGGACGCGGTGCCGATCACGCTGGGCCAGGAGGCCGGTGGGTGGTCGTCGCAGGCCCGGTACGGCATCGAACGGCTGGCGAGCTGCCTGCCCCGGCTGGGTGAGCTGCCGATCGGGGGCACTGCGGTGGGCACCGGACTCAACGCCCCGGCGGGATTCGGCGCCGCCGTCGTCGCACAGCTGCGCGTCGCCACCGGCCTGGATGTGCTCACCGAGGCGCGCGACCACATTGAGGCGCAGGCCGCCCGGGATGGTCTGGTGGAGTGCTCCGGCGCGCTGCGTACCGTCGCGGTGTCCCTCTTCAAGATCGCCAATGACATCCGGTGGTTGGGTTCGGGCCCTCGCGCCGGTCTGGCCGAGCTGCGGCTGCCCGACCTGCAGCCCGGTTCGTCGATCATGCCGGGCAAGGTCAACCCAGTGATCTGCGAGGCGACGATGATGGTCGCCGCCCAGGTGATCGGCAACGACAGCTGTGTGGCGTTCGCCGGCTCGCAGGGCAACCTGGAGATCAACGTGATGATGCCGGTGATGGCGCGCAACGTGCTGGAGTCGGCCCGGCTGCTCGCCGCAGCCGCCCGGCTGCTCGCGGACAAGGTCGTTGAGGGTGCCGAGGCCGACGCGGCGCGCTGCCGCGAGTACGCCGAGTCCTCCCCCGCGATCGTGACCTCGCTCAACCGGTATCTCGGCTACGAGGAGGCCGCCGCCGTCGCCAAGCAGGCGCTGCACCAGCGGCGCACGATTCGCGACGTGGTCCACGACCGCGGCCACCTGAAAAACGGAACCCTCACCCCAGACCAACTAGACGCCGCCCTCGACGTTCTCGAGATGACCCTGTCCCTGCGTTCTGGGGACAGACCGCAGTAATTGCAGCCGTGATTACTGCGGTCTGTCCCCAGAACGCAGGGAATCCGGCCACCGTGCGGGGCTGCCCTGCGTTGTGTCAGTGCGGCAGGGCAGCCTCCGAGGTGATCATGCTCAGCGGACCGACGCCGGTGGCGGGTTCTGCTCGCAGGGCACGTTGCTGCCGTAGCCGGGCAGCAGGTCGTCGCGCACCCAGCCCTGGTCGCCGGTCGAGGTGTTGCGCAGCAGGGTCCAGGTGCCACCGTCGGCAGGGGTGTAGCAGAGGTAATCAGCGCGCTGGTCGTGCAACCCCTGCCCGGTCTGGATGCAGGAATTACTGGGGCCGCTGCGCAGCGTCGCGGTATTGGCCGGGAAGCTCATCCAGGGCTGGTTGTCCTTGTCCGAGTAGCTGAGGCCGCAGGACACCATCGTGGCAGCCCCCACCCCCGGCCCGGCCTTTGGTGGTGGTGTCGCCGCGTCCGCACTGGCAGGCGCTGCAATGGCAAGTGTGGCGGTGGCCGCGGCGAGTACCGAGCCGGCCACGCGTGCGGAGGTCCAAGACATGAAGATCCCCTCTCCCGCTCGTCTGGAATGTCAGTGATCCCAGGACCCCCGCCCCACAGTCTCCTGGGATACGTTGCGGTGCCCACGCTAGGTTCCACCGCTTTCCGCTCACTTTCCGTTCGCTTGCCGCTGTTCACCCACCGTTGCACCATCCGCCCCATCGTGTGACCGGGAGGAGCCGAGGTGGACTTCAGCGCCCCTAACCGTACCGATCGGGGGAAAGCTCGGTTACCAGCTGGCATCATATGGCTACACTCGGTACCGACCAGCAGGACAACGGCCGAGCGGAGGTAGCGGCGTGGACTTCGAGGTTCTCGGCCCGCTGCGGGTGCGCATCGCCGAGCGGCCAGTGCAGCTTTCCGCGCCGATGCCCCGCATGCTACTCGGGGTTCTGCTCACCAGGGCGAACACGCCGGTGCCGGTAGACGTGCTGGTCGACGCGCTGTGGGCCGGCCAGCGAGACCCGCGCGCGGCCAAGAAGCTGCAGCTACACGTGCATCGCCTGCGCCGAGCGCTGAGCGATCCGGCCCGGATCCACTACGAGAACGGCGGTTACACGCTGCGAGTGCACCCCGGTGAGCTCGACGCGCAGCGATTCGAGTTCGCACTCACCGAGAGTGCCGACGCCGGGCCCGCGCGCGCGGTGGCGTTGCTGCGCGAGGCGCTGCGGCTGTGGCGCGGGGATCCTTTCAGCGACATCATCGACCTGCCCCTGCTGCGCACCGAGGCCGATCGGCTGACCGAACGCCGGCTGGCCGGGCTGGCCCAGCTCTACACCGCTGAGCTGGTCTGCGGGCATGCCGCGGCGATCGTCGCGGAGCTTGTCGAGCTGGCCGCGCTGCACCCCATGCGGGAACAACTGCAGGGATTGTTGATGACCGCGCTCTACCAGGCAGGTCGCCAGGCCGAGGCGCTGGAGGTCTACCAGCGCACTCGGGGCGCTCTGGTGGAGCAGCTCGGGCTGGAGCCCGGTAACGAGCTGCAACGGATCGAGCACGCGATCCTGACCGGCGACCCGCTGCTGGACGCTCCGAGCCCGCCCTCGATCGCGCCGGCGCAGCTGCCCGCGGACGTCACCGACTTCACCGGTCGCAAGATCCAGCTCGGCACCGTCATGCACCTGACCGCGGTGGCCGATCACTCGGCGACGGTGCTCGTCGCGATCACGGGCCAGGCCGGGGTCGGTAAGACCACCCTGGCCGTGCACGCCGCGCACCGGCTGCGAGCCCAGTACCCCGACGGGCAGCTGTTCGTGAGCCTGCGTGGCACGCAGGCTAACCCGTTGCCGGCGGCGGACGTGCTGGCCCGGTTCCTGCGCTCGCTGGGGGTGGACCCCGCAGCCATCCCTGAGGACGCCGAGGAACGCGCCGCCTTGTACCGCAGCCGGCTCGCCGACCGGCGGCTGCTCATGGTGCTCGACGACGCCGCCTGCGAGGCCCAGTTGCGGCCGCTGCTGCCCGGCACCCCCGGCTGCGCTGTCCTGGTCACCAGCCGGGCCCGGCTGGCCGGGCTGGGCGGTGCCCGGGTGATCGATCTAGACGTCTTCGAGCCCGACCAGGCCGTCGAGCTGCTGGCCCAAGTCGCCGGGCCGCAACAGGTCGCGGCCGAACCCGCCGCGGCGCGCGAGATCGTGCGGCTCTGTGGCTTCCTGCCGCTGGCCGTGCGAGTCGCCGGTGCGCGGCTGAGCTCCCGGCCGCACTGGCCGCTCTCCCGGCTGGAAACCGACCTGGCCAACGATGACACCCGCCTGGACACGCTGCGGCTGGGAGATCTGGAGGTGCGGGCGAGCTTAGCGCTGAGCTACGAGAGCCTGGACGGGATGGCTCGCCGCGCCTTCCGGCTCCTCGGGCTCCTCGAGATCGGTGACTTCCCCCCCTGGGTGACCGCAGCCCTGCTCGACGTGTCCCAGCCCAGGGCTGAGGAGCTGATGGACACCCTGGTCGATCTGCACCTGCTCGAGGTGGCGGATCGCGATGCGTCGGGGCGGGTGCGGTACCGCTTCCCTGATCTGCTGCGCTGCTATGCCCGGGAGGTGCTCGCCGCCCACGAACCGGAATCCGGCTGCCGCGCCGCGTTGGATCGGGCATTCGGGGGCTGGCTGGCGCTGGCTGATGAGGCGGGGCGGTCCCTGGCCGGTGCCGCCTTCACCTGGAGCTTCGACGCCGGAACCTGCTGGCGTCCCGCCGAATCGGTGGTCAGAGCTGCGCTCCGGGACCCGGCAGGTTGGTTCCAGGCGGAATCGGCGGCCCTGGTCGGCGCCCTCGAGCAGGCCTACTCGGTCGAGGCGGATCAGCTCGGCTGGGCGCTGGGCGTTCGGCTGGCCAGGATCCTCCTTGGCCGGGGGTACTACGAGGACTGGCAGGTGGTCTGCGAGCTGATGCTCGTCGGCGCCCGGTGCGCGGTCAACGGCGGGCGGGACGCGATGGCGGTGCGCGGCCCGGACGAGCTGCGCCGGCTCCAGCGCCGCCTCGACGACGCGCTGGAGAACTTCGATACGACCCTCACGGCGTGCGGTGCCGGGCGCGACCGGGCGTCGCACACTGTGCTTGCCGGACGCATCGGCGCAGTCCACCATGGCGCAGGCAGTGGTTGCGGACCGGAGCGCTTCGAGGAGGCCTTGGTGCGCCTAGAGCGCGCCTGGACCCACCTGCGCGAGTTGACTGATCGCCATACGGACGCCTCGGCGATCCGCCGGATCGACACTGCGCATCGGGCGCAACGCTGTTACGAGAAAACGGTCCGCTGCTTCCAGCAACTGCTCGACGCGCTCGACGCCTTCTCCGATCCTCTCCGAGGCATCGCGCTGGTGTCCTCCGGCCCGGTGTCGTCCGGACCGGTGGCCGTCGGATCCGGCCGGGGTATCAGGTTGGCCGCTCTTCAAGGCACCCCGCACGCGGGTTGGTAGCCCTTGAAGAGCGGCCAAGCCGGCTCAGTGCGCCCAACGCTCAGTGCGCCAACTCAGTGCGCAGAGCCCTCGAGCATCTCGGTGACCAGCGCGGCGATCGGTGAGCGCTCCGAGCGGGTGAGGGTGACATGGGCGAACAGCGGATGCCCCTTGAGCTTCTCGATCACCGCGGCCACCCCGTCGTGCCGACCCACCCGCAGGTTGTCCCGCTGCGCGACGTCGTGGGTGAGCACCACCCGCGATCCCGTGCCCAGCCGGGAGAGCACCGTGAGCAGCACATTGCGCTCCAGGGACTGCGCCTCGTCGACGATCACGAAGGAGTCGTGCAGGGACCGGCCGCGGACATGGGTCAACGGCATCACCTCGAGCATCCCGCGGTCGATCACCTCGTCGATGACGTTCGGTGAGGCGATCGCGCCGAGGGTGTCGAACACCGCCTGCGCCCAGGGTTGCATCTTCTCGTTCTCACTGCCCGGCAGGTAGCCCAGATCCTGCCCGCCCACGGCGTAGAGCGGCCGGAACACGATGACCCGGCGGTGCGCGCCGCGTTCCATCACGGCTTCCAGACCAGCGCACAGGGCAAGCGCCGACTTGCCGGTCCCGGCACGACCGCCGAGGGAGACGATGCCGATCTCGGGGTCGAGCAGCAGCTCCAATGCGATCCGCTGCTCCGCCGAGCGGCCGCGGAGCCCGAACGCCTCACGGTCACCGCGGACCAGCCGGACGCGTTTGTCCGCGGTGATCCGGCCCAGCGCAGTCGCGGTGCCGGCGAGCATCCGCAATCCGGTGTTGCAGGGCAGGCTCGCGGCCTCCGGGTGCTCGGTGAGCTCGGCAATCCCCTCCTTGTAGAGCTCCTCCAGCACTGCCGACCCGACCTCGACGTCGGTCATCCCGGTCCACCCGGAGGGCACCACGTCCTGTGCGCGGTACTCGTCGGCAGCCAGCCCGACCGCGCCTGCTTTGACCCGCAGTGGCATGTCCTTGGTGACCAGCGTGACGTTGCGACCGTCGGCAACCAGGTTCAGGGCGCAGGCCAGGATCCGGGAGTCGTTGCCATCGGTGCGGAACCCGGAGGGCAGCACCGTCGGGTCGCAGTGGTTCAGCTCGACCTGCAGCGTGCCGCCGAGCTCACCGATCGGGACCGGCGCGTCCAGCCGGCCGTGGGTGCGCCGCAGATCGTCCAGCAACCGCAGCGCTTCCCGCGCGAACCAGCCCAGTTCCGAGTGGTGCCGCTTGCCTTCCAGTTCCCCGACAACCACGAGTGGCAAAACCACCTCGTGCTCGTCGAATCGGCTGATCGCCCACGGATCGGACAGCAGGACTGACGTATCCAGCACGTAGGTGCGGATACCGAGGGCGGTGGAGTGAGGCGAGCGAGAGGCGATCACGGCAGCTCCCTGGCGAGCGCGGCACCCACGCCCGCTTCTCGGTGGGCCGGCCGGCCTCTGGCTGGTCGCTACCGCAGCGCCCCGTGGGGCTCAGCGGGACCGACCACAAGGGCCGGGTGCCGACCCTCCCGTGCTTGCCGTGAGCGGTTTACCCGCCCGATCGACATCAGCCACGACCAGGGCCTCCCGTAGCGAAACGCGTCGAACACGTCTCACTGCCACCGGACGGTACCCGTCCGTCGCCGTCATGGGAAAGACTCGCGTGCTCGTAACAGTGTCGTAACAAATAGTCATGCGCTCGCGAGCCGCTCGGTGCGCAGCGCCGCAGGGGTCAGCGGCTCATCGAGTAACCGCTGGTAGCGCCTGCTCAGCGGCTGCGCAGGCGGGCGAGCGTCCAGCCAGGAGCGCAGCAGCCGGTATCCCTCGACATAGGTACTGGTGTAGGCGCGCCACAGCGGATCGGACAGGAAGCGCATCATCTGCCTGGCCCGCGGTTCGGGAACCAGCAGCCAGCGTTGCAGGTAGGCCAGTACATCGGCCGGGTCAGCGCCCTGATCGTGCAGCATGAGCGCAGCGTCCTGACGGACGCCGAGCAGGCCCGCCGACACCACCTCCAGGCGCTCGGCGAGCTCACCGTCCATCCGTAGTCCCAGATCACCGAGGATCTCCGCGGCCCACGGTCCCCATCCGGGGCCGACCGCGACCCGCAGCCCGAGGTCGGCCAGGCCTTCGGCCATCAGGCACTGCGGGGTGTTCACCAGAAAGATCGTCTGCTCCGTCTGGTGGTGGGTCCGCACCAGGCCAGCCTCCTTGCGGCAGTGCTCGGTGTGGTGCCCGGGGTAGGACTCGTGCGCGACCAGGTGCGGCAACTGCGCCCTCCGGTGCCCGAGATCGGCGTTGATCGCCACCCGGGAGCGGAAGTCACCGAGGTAGTAGTTGAACCCACTCCACGGTTTGTCGGTGACCACCTCGTAGTGCACGGTCTCCTGCGGGGGCAGCTCGAACTCGGCCCGGGCCCGGTCCCGCAGCGCGCTGGACAACGCCTGCACCGCGACCTCCAGCCGCTGCGGCGGGATCTCGTCACGGGTCCGGTGGGCGGCCAACCGGTCGGCCAGTGGCTCGGTGCCGGGCAGCAACCGGTCGATCTCGGCATGAGCCTGGTGGTAGACCTCGGGATCCCCCGGTTCGATGACGACGTCGAAGTACGCCGCGACCTCCGCGACGAACCCGACCTGCTCACCGGCCAGCACCCTCCCACTGCACTCCAGGGCGGTGAGGTGGGCGGCCAGAAATTGCTCTCTCGGCTCGGACAGTCCGGCGGCCGGCAGATCGGCGCGCAACTGGGCCGCCTGGCGAGCCAGGATCGTCGGACCCGGCTTCGGCTCGTTGTCCACCTGGCGGCGCAACGCCGGATCACCGGTGTAGGCGTCGACGAATCCCTCGACGAGGCGGTCGAACCGCAGACCGAGTGTCAGATACTCGCGGACCACGTCCATGGGCCATGAGTATCACCCCTGTGAGTGGCCCCGCTAGTCGGCGGCGAGCCGCCGCTCTACATCGCCACTCACGGCTCACGACCCGAACCGCCGGTGCCGGGCGGTGTAGTCGCGCAGGGCGCGCAGGAAGTCCACCTTGCGGAAAGCCGGCCAGTAGGCGTCGCAGAACCAGAACTCCGAATGTGCCGACTGCCAGAGCAGAAAGCCCGACAGCCGCTGCTCCCCGGAGGTTCGGATGACCAGGTCAGGATCGGGCTGGCCGGAAGTGTAGAGGTGCTCGGCGATCTGCTCGACGTCGAGCACCTCGGCGAGTTCCTCCATGGTGGTGCCGGCCTCAGCATGCTTGAGCAGCAGTTTGCGCAACGCGTCGGCGATCTCCTGGCGGCCGCCGTAGCCCACCGCGACGTTCACCGCCAGCCCTGGCCGGTCCCGGGTCCGCGCCGCCGCGCTGGTCAGCCGCTGGGCCATCTCCGAGGGCAGCAAATCCAGCGCACCAACGACCCGCACTCGCCAGGACGTGTCCGGCGCACACAGCTGGTCGACGACATCGGCGATGATCTCCAGTAGCGGCTCCAGCTCGTCCGGCGGGCGGTTGCGCAGGTTGTCCGGGGACAGCAGCCAGAACGTGGCGATCTCCACGCCGGTCTCGCGGCACCAGCCGAGCAGCTCGACCAGCTTCGCGGCACCAACCCGGTGACCGTCGCTGACGTCGGCGAACCCGGCTTCCTTGGCCCAGCGCCGGTTGCCGTCCATGATCACCGCCACGTGACGGGGCCGGTTGGCGGGGCCGAGCCGGCGGGCCAACCGGCGCTCATAGAGTGCGTAGACGAGGTCCTGCAGCCTCACAAGCCGGGAAGGCTACCCCCCGGTGCCTGGCGCCTTCAGCAGGCTCAGCAGGGTTGTTGAGCTGCCGATTGCCCTGCTGAGCCTGTTGAATGCGGTCAGGGCGCCTCAAACAGGGAACAATGGCCGCGTGCTGATTCGCCGCGAGAGCTTCACGGACATCGAAGCCATCCGCACAGTGATCGCCAGTGCCTTCGCCAGTCCTGATCAACCTGGTGCGATGCCTACGGAGGTCGCGCTTGTCGATGACCTGCGGGCCAGCGATGCCTGGCTTCCCGCGCTGTCGCTTGTGGCGATCGAGCCACCCAGGAACGTAATCGGCCACGTGCTGTGTACCCGCGGGTACGTCGGCACGGCTCCGGTCCTCGCCCTCGCACCGCTGAGCGTGCACCATGATCAGCAGCGACGCGGCATCGGCCAAGCCCTCATGCACACGGTGCTCGGTGCCGCAGACGCACTCGGCGAGCCTCTGGTCGCCCTGGTGGGAGACCCCGGCTATTACAGACGATTCGGTTTCCGCCTTGCTCAGAATTTCAGTATCAGCGCGCCGGCACCGGAGTGGACACCGCACTTTCAAGCCCGTACATTAACTGCCTACTCGGCGACGCCGAATGGCAGGTTCACCTACCCGGCCGCATTCGATCGTTTTATGCTCCACGATTAACCTGGCCGACGATAGCGATGGCGAAACCGTCGTAACCCTTCGTGCCGACGGTCTGGATGGCGGTGGCGCTCACCTGCGGCTCGGCGGAGACCACCTCGATGAGCCGGCGGGTGCCCTGCACGGCGGAGTCCTCGCTACGCGCGTCGATGACGTCCCCGCCGCGCACCACATTGTCCACGATGATCACGCCACCAGGCCGGGTCAGGAGCACCGAGGCAGCGAAGTAGTCGGCGTTGTGCTCCTTGTCAGCGTCGATGAACACTAGATCGAACAGCTCGATCTGGCCGGCCTCGCGCTCGTCCATCAGCAGCGGCAGCGCGTCCAGCGCCGCTCCGACCCGCACGTCCACCAACTCGGCCAGGCCGGCCCTCGCGATATTGGCGCGCGCCATCTCAGCGTACTTCGGCTCGTACTCCAAGGTGATCAGGAGGCCGTCCGGGGGCAGCGCCCTGGCCAGCCAGATCGTGCTGTATCCGCCGAGTGTGCCGAATTCGAGGATCCGGCGCGCGTTGACCATTCTGGCGAGCAGGTTCAGCAGCTTGCCCTGTGCGGGCGAGACCGCGATCGCCGGCAGTCCGGCCGCGTCACTGGCCACGAGAGCGGCGTCCAACGCCTCGTCGGGTCCGAGCAGGGCACCGGTGATGTAGTCGTCAACAGCTGTCCACTGCTGCTCGCTCATGGCAGCCAGCCTAGCCCTGAGTATCCATAGCGATCTTCAGCCAGGGCGTGTCTTGACGGAGAAAAGTGCTCCTGGCCTGGGAAAATCGGTCAATCCCTTCTCATCGCATCTTCAGCGGGCTCCTGCCTTTCTGGCGCTGCCGCCGCAGCGTGGGCTCGAGAGATTTCCCGATGTAGTGGTTGTATTCTTGTTCGTTCCGGAAGCCCTTGTACGGACTGAGGGGCAACCAGCCACTTTGGAGCGTGTACTCCAGCCAGGAAAGATACTGACCTTTCTTGTTCTTCAGCATCTCAAGAGGAGGGTAGACCTCCTCTTGGCGATCCTTGAAAGCGCCTTCGGCGCCCTTGCTCAGCCCCACGTTACAGAGTTCTGCCCATTCTTTGCAGCTTGCTCGGACCTGCTTGTTCTCAGTGCTCTTCCGGCAGATCTCGAGCATGTCCGTGTACATGCGTGAATCACAGACACTCCGGTCGACCACACCGCAAGACTGGTAGCACTCATCGTGCCGGTCGCATGCTACTCCACCCGCTGCCGTCGGAGTGTAACGCGCGAACTGCGTGTCCTTCCCACCCGCCGGGTTGTCCTTGTCGAACTCGCCGCGATACAAGCTTAACTCGTTGACCAGACCGGCCGGGAGGCTGCAGCCATCGTAGTCGTACTTCCACGGTCCGCCGTCGCTGGGACACTTGCGCTGAATTTGGACATCCTTTTGCTCAACGCCTTCTTGTTCCCCGCAAGCGCCACCGCAGCCACAAAGCCCTTCACAACTCTTCCGCTGAACGCTGTGACCGCCGAGCAGCGCAGCGACGGCGGCATTTCCCGCAAGCCGTTGGAGCGTCAGGACAACATCACAGGGTGCGGGGGCAGATGATCGGGCATTCTTGACTGCCCGATCGGGCAATTGGGATCTATCCGCTTCCTTCTGATGTGTGGATGCTCGTCTGCGACGTCGGACTCGATGCCGTGGGAGAGGCTGGAGATCCTGCTGAGGAAGATCGCCCACGATGTTGTACTGTCCGATACATCCGGTGAGAGGGGTGGCAGCCATGGTAGGCAAGCGGCACCGGCTGGTCAGTACGACCCCTGCGGACTATGAATGGATGAGGCTTGCCATAGAACTGGCCCACCAGTGCCCGCCTAGTCCTGGCGCCTTCTCTGTGGGCGCTGTCATCGTTGACCAGCACGGGAAGGAGATCAGTCGAGGATACTCCCGGGAGACTGACAGTCACGTTCATGCTGAAGAGTCGGCGCTGACGAAACTACCAAGCGGTGATCCTCGCCTGAAGGCGTCCACGATCTACAGCACGTTGGAGCCTTGTTCGCAACGAAAATCACGGCCGCGGACCTGCACTCAGCTCATTCTTGAGGCCGGAATCCCTCGGGTCGTGATGGCCTGGCGAGAGCCCGGCCTCTTCGTCGCAGATTGCCAGGGCTATGAACTGCTCGCCGATGCCGGTGTAGAGCTCGTGGAGATTCCCGACCTGGCGGAGGACGCCAAGGCGCCTAACATCCATCTGTCCCTGGAGCCATGACCACGCGAGTTCACAGCTCGGGTCCGCGGGCACGCAGGTCATCGACCGTGGCCATGGCCTGCTGGAGCTCGCCGAGCCACTGCTGGGCGTGCTCGCCCACCAGGCGCACCGCCCAGGCCAAGGCCTCCGAACGGGACCGGGCCACCCCGGCGTCGACCAGGGTGTCGAGCACCAGGCGTTCGGGCTGCCGCAACCGGGTCATCACCGGCACCGACAACGTCGTGAACAACTCCTCGGTGCCACCGAGCCGGGCACCCCAGGCCACCTTGCGCCGGTAGCGGTGCTCGGCCTGCCGGGCGATCTCGATCCGCTCGTCCCGGGAGTCCTCCCGGAACCGGCTGATCCGGCCCGCCTCAGCGGCGGCGCGCTCCGCGTCGTCGGCGAGCTCCTCGCCCAGTGCGGGCAGCTCGCCCACAACCAGGATCTCCTCGCGGTCCACGGTGACCTCGACGTCACCGGTGAACCAGCCATCCGGCAGCCGCCCCGCGAACCAGCCCTTAGCGTCGCCGGCCGGCGGGAGATCAGCCTGCTGCCAACCGCCGCGCCCGGGCCACCGGCCTCCGGAGCGCGCTGCGTGCGGCCGTCCTCGTTCCACCATGGTTGCGTCCTCTCACTCACCCTGGAATTTTACTGTGATTACAACATTACCAATGTTGTAGTAGAGAGCAAGGTTGTCCGCGCAGCGCGAACCAGAGTGAGCAGGGTGGAGCTGATCAAGCCCCAATAACTACGATCGCCAGCGGTTGCGAGATGAGTCAGCCTGATGCCGGGGATTCACCGAGCGTTTGCCGAGCTCCCACAGGCACGGCTAACGGGTCCGCAGCTGGGCCTGCAGATCGTCAGCGGAGGTCACCGGACGATCACAGACGAACCCGTGGCAGACGTAGGCCGCCGCGACGCCGCCTACCAGATCCCGGCCGGCGAGCATCGGGTGTTGGGCACCCGGTTCCCCGGCCAGCACGACGGCCCCGCCGGGGGCGGCCCACCGGGACCGAGCCTCCAGGGTCGCGCGGGCCGCATCGCCGGCAGCGCCGATCACGGCGATCTGCATCGGCCCGTGTGCCAGCGCCTCGGCCGTGGTCAGCCAGTGACCCGCCGCCTGGGGAGCCTTCGCCGGCACCACCCCGGCCCGCGTCACCGATGCCTCCGCAGCCGCCCGGTAGGCCTGCGACCCGGTTAGCGCTGACGCGGTGACCAGCGCGGCAGCCAACGCGGACGCGCCCGCCGGGATGGCGTTGTCGGCCAGATTGGCCGGTCGGCGGAACAACGCCTCGGCGTCGGCAGCGGTATCGAACCAGGATCCGGCGTGATCCGGGTCCGCGAAATGCTTCTGAGCCAGCTCCAACACCGGCAGCGCCGCGTGCTGCCAGCGGTCCGCACCGCTGACCTGGTGCAGCGCGAGCAAACCCTCAACCAGCCAGGCATGGTCGGCCAGTACCCCCGCTGCCGTACCCACGACGCCGTCCCGGGAGCTGCGCCGCAACCGGCCATCGACGAGGTGCGTGCCCAGCATCAGCTCCGCCGCCGCGGCCGCGGCGGCGATCCACTCCGGACGGCCCAGCACGCCGCCGGCCTCGGCCAGGGCGGTGATCGCCATCCCGTTCCACTCGGTGACCACCTTGTCGTCCCGACCCGGCTGCGGACGCGCGGCCCGAGCCGTGAGCAGCGCGGCACGCACCCGCTCCCAGCGATCAACGTCATCGGGTTCAGCAGGCAGCTGCAGCACCGACGTGCCGTGCTCGAAAGTCCCGGTCCCGGTCACCACCAGCAGCTCAGCCGCCCACTGACCGTCCACCGGTCCCAGCACCTCGACGAGCTGCGACGGCGTCCACACATAGGTGGCGCCCTCCTGCCCGCCGGTATCGGCATCCAACGACGCAGCGAAGCCGCCCTGGACGGTGCCCAGGTCTTCGAGCAAGAACGTTGCTGTGTGCTCGGCGACCCGCCGGGCGGTCGCCGACCCGGTCAGCCGAGCCAGGTGGGTGTAGACGCGCAGCAGCAGGGCATTGTCATAGAGCATCTTCTCGAAATGCGGCACCACCCAGGCGGCGTCGACGCAGTACCGGGCGAACCCACCGGCCAACTGGTCGTACATCCCGCCGCGGGCCATCGCCTCGCAGGTGCGTTGCGCCATGGACAGGGCCTGCTGCGAGCCGGTCCGCTCGTGGTGGCGGAGCAGGAACTCCAGCAACATCGAGGGCGGGAACTTCGGGGCCGCACCGAACCCGGCGTTCGCCTCATCGAACTCCCCCACCAACCTGTCCACCGCGGCAGCCAGCACCCGATCGTCCACCGCGGACTCGGCCAGCGGCACGGTCCGCTCGGCGAGCTGCCCGGCGATGTTCTTGGCCACCTCCCGGACCTTGTCCCGCCGGTTGGCCCAAGCCTGCCGCACGGCGATCAGCAGCTCGGGGAAACCGGGCAGGCCGTGCCGGGGAGCGGGCGGGAAGTAGGTGCCGCAGTGGAAGGGCTCTCCGGTGGGAGTGAGAAAGCAGGTCATCGGCCATCCCCCATGGCCGGTCATGGCCTGGGTCGCCTCCATGTAGATGGAGTCGACGTCGGGACGCTCCTCCCGGTCCACCTTGACGTTGACGAAGTTGGCGTTCATCACCGCGGCGATCTGCTCGTTCTCGAACGACTCGTGCGCCATCACGTGGCACCAGTGGCAGGCGGCGTAACCGATGGACAGCAGCACGGGCACGTCACGCTGCGCCGCCTCGGTGAACGCCTCGTCGCACCACGGCCACCAGTCGACCGGGTTGGTGGCATGCTGGAGCAGGTATGGGCTGGTGGAGCTCCCGAGCCGGTTCGCCATGGGGGCTATCCTCCCTGCCCAGGCGAGCGCGCGGAACCTTTACTCCTCACGTGGAGTGGTGGAGTCGTCGTCAAACGAATCCGGTACCCGGCGCAGGTGCTTGTTCATCGAGCGCACGAGCAGCGCTGCGGCGAGGAAAAGCAGCAGCAACAAGACCAGAGCGGTCGGCGCGGCCTTGCCGAAGTCCTCGCCCTGCCCACCAGGATCGGGCTCGGGCGGCGGCACGAGCGTCCCGGACCCGGTCACCCCGACCGTTGCTGGGAACTCTGCCGGTAAGAGCAATGTCATGCGAGCACCCGCTCCCGGACACCGGAGAACAGATCGTCCTCGGGCAGCGTGGTGTCGACCAGCGAACGAGCCAGCTCGTACTCCTCGGTCGGCCACAGCCGCGCCTGCAGCGCGTGCGGCACCCCGAACCACCGGCTCGCCGGGTCGATCTGAGTCGCGTGGGCCCGCAGCGCGTCGTCACGCACCGGGAAGTACTCGGCGCACTCCACGCGGGTCGTCACCCGCTCCATCACATCCGGCGCCGAGGAGTCCCACTTGACCAACCATTCGACGAACGGCGATTCCTTGCCGATCGCGATCAGTGCGTCGTGCAGCACCTGCATCCGCCGGCGGGAGAAGCCGTGCGAGTAGTAGAGCTTCAGCGGCTGCCACGGCTGCCCGATGTCCGGGAAACGCTCCGGGTCGCCTGCAGCGTCGAAGGCCGCCACCGACACCTCGTGGCAGCGGATGTGGTCGGGATGCGGGTAGCCGCCCTTCTCGTCGTAAGTCACCAGCACATGCGGCCGGAACTCGCGGATCACCCGAACCAGATCCAGGGTGGGTCCCTCCAGCGGCACCAGCGCGAAACACCCCGACGGCAACGGAGGTGCCGGGTCGCCCTCGGGCATCCCGGAGTCGATGTAGCCCAGCCACCGGTGCCGCACCCCCAGGATCTGCGCCGCGCGGGCCATCTCCTGCTGCCGGATCACGCTCATCTGAGCAGGGTGCTCGGCCAGGTCGGTCGGCTCGAACGAGGGATTCAGAACGCTGCCTCGCTCCCCACCAGTGCAAGTGACCACCATCACATCGTGACCGTCGGCGACGTAACGGGCCATCGTCGCCGCGCCCTTGCTCGACTCGTCATCGGGATGTGCGTGCACCGCCATCATTCGCAGTTGCTCAGCCATGGATGCCTGCTCGTCCCTTCTCCTACCGGCGCCTGAGGCGGGGCTACCCTGGGCGGCGGGAATCCTCACAGTGTGTGGACCATTGTTGCCTGACCGCCGACGCCTCACGACCAGCAGGCTGTCGGAGTAGGTGTCGCCGTAGAACAGGTGTCCATCGAGGAGGTGTAACGCCGTGACCGCCGACCGACTTCCCGAGGGTCGTTACGGGCGGCGCGCGTCCTCCGCGCGCCGCCGGTGGGCCGTGCCGGTGGGGCTCATCCTTGCCACACTCCTCGGGTTGGCGGTGGCGGTGATCGGCTACCGCAACCTCGGCACCACGCCGATCCAGGGCTCGGCGCGCAGCTTCACCCTGCTACCAGGCAACGCCGTGCAGCTACGGCTGAGCGTGATCCGGGACGACCCCTCGCACGCGGCCGTGTGTATCGTTCGGGCTCGCTCCCTGGACGGGGAGGAAACCGGGCGCAAAGAGGTCTATGTGCCCCCCGCGACGGGCCCCATCATAGTGTCCACAGTGGTCCACACCTCCCGGCCACCGGTCACCGCCGACGTCTACGGATGCTCCTTCCAGGTGCCCGACTACCTAGTTCCCGCCCCAAACCACTGACTCGACCAAGAAGTTAATGGCCCCGCTGAACAGGCACGATCCCGATCCGTTCACCCGTAAGGCTGAGGTTGGCGCGGACACCTCGTGTTACCGTGGAGGGCGCGCACGGCCCCGGGGCAGGGCCGTGTTTTTCCGTTCCGGCCAACGGCGCCACGCCAGCGGCTCGGTTCGGTCCGCACCGCGGTAGCGGACGTCGGATCTGAAGGAGGAATGATGACCGTGAGCGAGACCCAGGTGACCTGGCTGACCCAGGAATCCTACGACCGGCTCAAGCAGGAACTCGACGAGCTGGTGGCGAACCGCCCAGTCATTGCCGCGAAGATCAACGACGCCCGTGAGGAAGGAGACCTCAAGGAGAACGGCGGCTACCACGCCGCCCGCGAAGAGCAGGCCCAGCTCGAAGCCCGGATCCGCCAGCTGCAGGAGCTGCTCCGCGTCGCCAAGGTCGGTGGTGTCCCCACCCAGTCCGGGATCGCCGCACCCGGAATGGTCGTCACGGTACGCTACCAGGGAGACGACGAGACCGAGACCTTCCTGCTCGGATCACTGGAGGAAGTTGCACACGGTGACCTGGAGGTCTACTCGCCGAACTCACCGCTGGGTAAAGCGATCATCGGTGCGCACGAGGGCGAAGACCGCCACTATGAGCTACCCAACGGCGGTTTGATGACCGTCGCCGTCGTCAAGGCTGAGCCTTTCAGAGGCTGAATTCTTCACTGCGACACCTGGTAGCCCGCCGCGTTCAGGTCGGCGATAAGTGCAGCGCAATGTTCTGGGCCGCGCGTCTCCAGGCTCAGCGCAATGACCGCATTGCCGATCGCCAAACGACCGGCAATGCGGGAGTGTGCCACATCGACCACGTTGGCTCCCGAAGCGCCCACCCGCGCCAGCAACGTGGCGAGCTCACCGGGCCGATCGGGCACGGTCACCTGCAGGGCCACGAACCGACCGCCCGCGCTCAGGCCGTGCCGGATGAGGTGCATCAGCAGCAGCGGGTCGACGTTGCCGCCGGAGAGCACCGCACAGACCGGCCCGGGGAAGCGCGCGCCCGCCGTCAGCAGCGCCGCGACCGCGGCCGCACCAGCCGGCTCGACGAGCAGCTTGGCCCGCTCCAGGCACAACAGCAGCGCCTGGGACAGCGCCTCCTCCCCGACAGTGAGCACCTCATCGACCAACGCGGACACATGCGCGAAGCTCACCGGACCCAGCTCGGAAACGGAGAGCCCGTCGGCCATCGTGTGCCTCGCCGGCAGCCGGACCGGTAGGCCTGCGGCCAGCGACGCGGGCCAGACCGCGGCTTGCTCGGCCTGCACACCGATCACAGTCACGTCGGGTTTGACACCCTTGACCGCGGCGGCGATCCCACCGACCAGCCCACCGCCACCGGTGGGCACCAGGACGGTCGCCACGTCGGGCAGTTGCTCGAGCACCTCCAGACCCACAGTGCCCTGGCCGGTCAGCACGTCGGGGTGGTCGAACGGGTGGATGAACACCGCCCCTGTCTCCTGCGCGAAGGCACGCGCGGCGACCAGCGAGTCCTCGACGACGTCGCCGACAAGATGCACCTGCGCACCGTAGCCGCGAGTGGCGGCGATCTTGGGCAGCGCCGCTGTCACCGGCATGTAGACCGTTGCGGCGGTGCCCAACATCGCGGCCGCCAGCGCCACTCCCTGCCCATGGTTTCCGGCGCTGGCCGCCACCACCCCACGGGCCCGCTGCGCCGCGGACAGGGCATGGATCCGCACGTACGCGCCCCGGATCTTGAACGAACCCGTGCGCTGCAGGTTCTCGCATTTGAGATGGACTCCGACCGCGCAGTGCTGGGAGAGCACCTCGCAGCGCCGCACGGGAGTGCGCCTGACGACGCCGTGCAGGGTCTCCCGGGCAAGTCTGATCCTCTCGATTCCGACCAGCTCCATAACACCAGGGTAAGGTCGCCAATGAGCATTTCGAGGAGGTGGAATGGGTCGCCGATGGGTGCAGGTCGTGGTCACCGCCGGGGTAGCCGCGTTACTCGCGGGCGCAGCCGTCTTCACGGCTGATCGGGCGGGCTGCGCCGAGCCGGGAAGCTACGTGCGGGTACCCGGCGGTGTGCAGCTCATCGGCGGGTGCCTCCACAGCGCCGACCTCCCAGTCGCTCCCCCACCCATCCCCGCCAAACCCGCCCCTCCACCCAAACCCCCCTCAGGCGCCTAACCCTCCCCCGCCCCCACCCGCTATGGAGACATATCGGGGCTACCGGGGGGCGTGTGGTCAGGAGATGAGACGGGCGGCCATCTCCCAGGCGAGGATCTCGGCGCCGGCCGCGCCGGCGGTGACGCGTTGGCCACCGGCGGCGGTCATCCGGACGGCATCGCCGGTGTCCAGCAGACCGGTGCCTTCCAGATCCACCGCACCACGGGCGACGAACAGGTGCACGAACGCCGCAGCCGGCAACTCGACACTGGCGCCGGGTTGCAGCCGTGCCGCGTGCAGCGCCGCATGCTGCTGCTGGATGGAGATCGCCGTGCGGTCACGGTGAGCGTCCATCCCGGACGCCACCACCACGAGCTCACCCGACCCCTCCTCGAGGGGACCCAGCGCACTGTTGATGTCCAGTTGCTGGTAGCTGGGTTCGATGGAGCGGGTATCCGGAGGCACCCACATCTGCACGAAGTACGCGTGGTGATCGTGCTGCTGCTCGCCGTCCAAGCGCCAGGAGTCGTTCTTCTCCGAATGCGCGATCCCGGTACCCGCACTCATCCGCTGGGCGAGACCTGGGTAGATCACTCCGACGTTACCCTTGGAGTCCTCGTGGACCAGGGATCCCTCCAGGACCCAGGTGACGATCTCCATGTCGCGGTGCGGGTGAGTCTCGAACCCCATGCCGGCCTGCACCACATCATCGTTGTTCACCAGCAACAGGCCGAAGTGCGTGTTCGCCGGGTCGTAGTGGCGGCCGAAGGAGAAACTGTGCCGGGAACTGAGCCAGTCGAGCGAGGTGTGCCTGCGTTGCGCCGCCCTGCGCAAGTCGACCTGAGGCACCAGCTTCGGTGGCGCGCTGACCATCGTCTCTCCTCGACCGGCTACCCCGGCTTCATGCCTGCTCCGACAGGGGGTTACTCGGACCACGCCGGATTGCCCACCACTGCCCTCTCCACCCGTACACTATCCCGCGGAGCCATCCCCGTTGCTTTCCGTTGTTGCGCTGTTGTTCTGCCGTTATGCCTGACGTCGCCGTGCGATGCTGGCTTCATGACCGTCCAGACGAGTACCCACCCGCTCTCCGCCAGCACACTGCGCAAGCTGGCACTCGCCTCTGGTGGGCTCGCCACGGCCAGTGTGGCCGAGATGGAGCTGCGTTACCCCTGGTTCAGCCGGCTGCCGGCCGACCAGCGAGCCGGAGTCCTGCTCGTCACCCAGACCACCGTGGCGAACTTCGTCGAATGGCTCAAGGATCCACAGCACTCGATCAAACTTACCTTCGACGCGTTCCGCACCGCTCCCCGCGATCTGAGCCGCTGGATCAGCCTGCGCCAGACCGTCGAGCTGGTCCGGGTCGCGACATCGGTGTTCGAGGAGCAGCTGCCCGCGCTCGCCGCTGACGACGCCGAGCGCGCGGTGCTCACGGAGGCCTCGCTGCGCTACAGCCGCGAGGTCGCCTTCGCCGCTGCCAGCACTTACGCCGGCGCGGCGGAGGCGCGCGGCGCCTGGGACGCGCGGCTGGAAGCACTCGTCGTGGATGGCATCATGCGCGGGGACGGCGAGGAGTCACTACTGTCCCGTGCGGCGGCCCTCGGGTTGGAACCATCGGCGCCGGCGACGGTGGTGGTGGGCAACCCACCGCCGGACGAGAAGCCGGAGCTGCTCTCCGACATCCGGGGGATCGCTATCAGCACCGGCCGAGGAGTGCTCGTCGGGGTGCAGGGGTCCCGCCTGGTGCTGGTCGTCAGCGGCCGAGCCACCCCGCCGGAGGACCACCAATGGTTGATCAACGCTTTCGGCGACGGTCCGGTGGTCGTGGGACCGACGGTGCCCACGCTGGCCGAGGCGCACCGCAGCGCCGCCGATGCCCTCTCCGCGCTGCGAGCCGTGGCGGCCTGGCCCACCGCGCCGCGCCCGGTTCCGGCGGCCGAGCTCCTTCCCGAGCGCGCGCTGGCCGGTGACCCCGAGGCGGAACGGCTGCTGGTGGACCAGGTGATGCGGCCACTGGCAGCGACCAGCGGTGGGCTCGTCGAGACCCTCGATGCCTTCTTCGACGCCAGCGGAGTATTGGAGGTCTGCGCACGGCGGCTGTTCGTCCATCCCAACACGGTCCGGTACCGGCTGCGCCGCATCGCCGAGATCACCGGCCGGGTGCCCGGTGATCCGCGGGACGGGCTGGTGCTACGGGTGGGCTTGGCGGTGGGCCGGTTGGCCCGCTCCCGCGGCCTGTGGTAATGCAGCGCCCTGCTTGTAGACATTCAACAAGAATGCCTCGGTGGACTTCGTGACCAGCAGCATCACCAGCGTGGCCCGGCAGGGTGTTCAGTAGAGCGAATGATCGCGCTGCTCGCACCCGGACAAGGCGCCCAGGCTCCCGCCATGCTGGCGCCCTGGCTGGAGACGGAGGGTGCCGAGGAGCGGATCGCGGCGTGGTCGCACAGCGCCGGGCTGGATCTGCTGCGCCTGGGCACCACAGCGGACGCCGAGGAGATCAAGAACACCGCGGTGACCCAACCGCTGATCGTGGCGCTGTCGCTGCTCGCCGCCGAACAATTGCTCCGGCGGGTGGACCTGCCGACCGACGCTCCGGTCGCCGGTCACTCGGTCGGTGAGCTCACCGCGGCGGCGATCGCCGGGGTGCTCACCGCCGACGATGCCGTCGCCCTCGCCGCAGTCCGGGGCCGGGAGATGGCCGCGGCGTGCGCGGTGGAGCCCACCGGGATGTCCGCCGTGCTCGGGGGCGATCCCGATGACGTCGCGGCGGTGCTGACCCGGCTCGGGCTCGACGCCGCCAATCGCAACGGCGCCGGGCAGATCGTCGCGGGGGGTCGGCTCGACGCGCTGGCGGAGCTGGCCGCGCACCAGCCTGCCGCAACGCGGGTACGGCCATTGCCGGTCGCCGGAGCCTTCCACACCCGTTTCATGGCTCCGGCCGAGCAGGCTCTCGCTGCCTACGCCGCCCAGCTCACCGCTGAGGACCCCGCTCGCCCGATCCTGTCCAACGCGGACGGCGAGGTGATCACTGAAGGCGCCGAGATGCTGCGCCGGCTGATCGCGCAGGTGACCAGACCGGTCCGCTGGGACTCCTGTCTGGCGACCCTGCGCGCGTCGAAGGCCACCGCGACGATCGAGCTTCCGCCCGGCGCAACGCTGTCCGGACTGGTCAGACGGGAGCTGAAGGGGGTCATTACGCTGGCCCTGAAGACACCGGAGGACTTGGACAAGGTCGCCGAGCTGATCTGTAGCCACTCAGACCGATCAGGAATTCCCGCGTGAGCCCCACACTCCGGCAGCTCACGCCGACCCCTGGTGCGCGCATCGTCGGCCTGGGCAGCAGGCAACCCGAACAGATCGTGACCAATGCGGACATCGCCGCCCGCGGGGTGGACACCACCGACGAGTGGATCCAGGCCCGGGTGGGCATCGTGGAGCGGCGTTTCGCCCGCCACGACGAGTCCGTGGTCGACATGGCCGTCGATGCCGGTTCCAAGGCACTGGCCGACGCCGGGCTGGCTCCCTCGGACATCGACGCGGTCCTGGTCGCGACCTGCACGATGCCCACCCACATCCCCAATGCGGCGGCGCAGACCGCGGACCGCATCGGGGTGCGCAGCGCCGCTGCCTTCGACATCAACGCCGCGTGCGCCGGTTTCTGCTACGGGCTGGGCACCGCATCCGACATGATCCGCGCCGGTTCCGCGCGGCACGTGCTGGTGATCGGTGCCGAGAGGCTCTCCGACTGGGTCGATCCCCTGGACCGTTCTACCTGCATCATCTTCGCCGACGGCGCGGGCGCGGCAGTGGTGGGTCCCCTCGAGCCCGGTGAGCAGCCAGGAATCGGCCCGATCGCCGCTGGTAGCGCCGGAGATCTGGTCGGCACCATCGTGATCGCCGACCGCACCTCCTTCCTGCGACAGGAGGGCCAGGAGGTGTACCGGTGGGCGATCACGAAGATCGCACCGGTGGCGTTGCAGGCACTGGCGAGGGCCGGGCTCACCCCATCGGATGTCGATGTGCTGGTGCCCCACCAGGCGAATCTACGCATCGTTGAAGCCATCGCCAAGCGCATCCGGGACGCCGGCGGTCGCGAGGACATGGTGGTTGCCGATGACATCGTCCACTCGGGCAACACATCCTCGGCGTCGATACCGCTGGCACTGGACCACATGCGCGCCGAGGGCCGAATCCGCTCCGGGGACATCGCGCTGCTGGTCGGGTTCGGCGCCGGGCTGTGCTACGCAAGCCAGGCGGTGGTCCTGCCGTGAGGCCCATCAGCCGCAGCTGGAGAATGCATCGCCGGGTGGGGCGCGCCGCCCCGATCAGCGCGACCGACAGAAGGGACATACGCCAGTGACGAATGAGGAAATCCTCCACGGCATTGCCGAGATCGTGAACGAGGTGGCGGGCGTGGAGCCCAGCGAGATCACCCCGGAGAAGTCCTTCGTGGACGAGCTGGACATCGACTCTCTGTCCATGGTGGAGATCGCCGTACAGGTGGAGGACAAGTTCGGCGTCAAGGTGCCCGACGACGTGCTGGCCAACCTCAAGACCGTCGGGGACGCGGTGGACTACGTCGCCAAGACCGCATGATCGCCAAGATCACATGACACAGCCGAACACATCGCCACGGAGGCGCGTATGACCACCGAGGTCGTCATCACCGGGCTCGGCGCGACGACACCGCTGGGCGGGGACGTCGCCTCGACGTGGGACGCCTTGCGGGCCGGCAAGAGCGGGATTGTGGCGCTGACCGAGGACTGGGTCGATCGCTTCGAGCTGCCGGTGCGGATCGCCGCGAAGCTGGCCGTCGATCCGAGCGACTGCCTTCCGCGGGTGGAAGCCCGCAGATGGGATCGTTGCGAGCAGGTTGCGATCATCGCCGCGCGGGAGGCCTGGCGGCACGCCGGCACGCCTGAGGTCGACCGGGAGCGGTTGGCGGTCGTGATCGGCACCGGTATCGGTGGCGCGTTGACCCTGCTCGGGCAGGACGATCTGCTCGAGAACCTCGGAATGCGCAAGGTCTCGCCGCTGACCATCCCGATGCTCATGCCCAACGGGCCGGCCGCGCATGTCGGACTGGACCTCGGTGCCCGCGGCGGGGTGCATGCCCCGGTCGCCGCCTGCGCATCGGGTGCCGAGGCGTTGGCCATCGCCTGGCGAATGTTGCACGCCAATGAGGTCGACGTGGTGGTGGCCGGCGGCGCGGAGGCCTGCATCATTCCCATCACGTTGGCCGGGTTCGCTCAGATGCGGGCTATGAGCACCCGTAACAACGAGCCGGAACGGGCCTCCCGCCCGTTCGACATCGCGCGGGATGGATTCGTGCTGGGCGAGGGCGCCGGGGTGATGGTGCTCGAGCGGGCCGAGTTCGCCGCGGCTCGGGGAGCGGTCCGGCACGGCCGGCTGGCCGGGGTGGGCACCAGCTCCGACGGCCACCACATCACCGCCCCCGAGCCGGAAGGCATCGGAGCGGGCCGGGCGATCTCGGCCGCGTTGCGCACCGCGGGGCTGAGCAAGACCGACATCGGGCACGTCAACGCCCACGCCACCGCCACCGCGGTCGGCGACGTCGCCGAGGCGGCCGCGATCCGGGCCGCGGTCGGTGACCACGCGGTGGTCACCGCCCCCAAGGGGGCCTTGGGACACCTGCTCGGTGCCGCCGGCGCAGTCGAGGGCCTGGCCTGCGTGTTGGCGCTGCGGGACGGCGTCGTGCCGCCGACGCTCAACCTGGAGGACATCGACCCGGGCGTGCAGCTCGACGTGGTAACCGGCTCCGCCCGCGAGGTGCGGTTGGACGCAGCCGTCAACGACTCGTTCGGTTTCGGCGGGCACAACGTGGCGCTCACCTTCACCTCGGCCTGACCGGCCGCAGGCAGGGCACCCCGGCTTTCAAGGAGATCACCCGATGACAGCTCTGACCCATCCGGTCCCCGCTGCAGCCCACTCCGCGGATGGCCGGCCGGGCAATGGCAAGGTCACCGATCCGCGAGACCCGCAACTGCGCCTGGAGTGCCTGTTCGACCCCGCCACCCTGGTGTCGCTGTATCCCCGCGACAACAGCGGAGCCTTCGCCGCCCGTGGTCGTATCGACGGGGCCAAGGTGATTGCGTACTGCACCGACGCCACCAGCATGGGCGGGGCGATGGGGTCGGAGGGTTGTCGGCACATCGTGGAGGCCATCGACGTCGCGGTCCGCGAGCGGTCACCGGTGATCGGATTGTGGCATTCCGGCGGGGCGCGGCTGGCTGAGGGCGTGGAAGCTCTCGACGGCGTCGGCCAGATGTTCGCCGCCATGGTCCGGGCTTCCGGGCGGATACCGCAGATCTCCGTGGTGCTCGGAGCGGCCGCGGGCGGGGCGGCGTATGGCCCGGCACTCACCGATGTCGTGATCATGGCACCGGAGGGCCGGGTGTTCGTGACCGGTCCGGACGTGGTCCGTAGCGTCACCGGCGAGCAGATCGACATGGAAGCGCTCGGCGGTCCCAGCGCGCACGGCAAGAAATCCGGCCTGGCACACGTGGTCGCCAACTCCGAGGCCGACGCTCTGTCGCGCGCCCGCCACGTCGCGGGCCTGTTCGCCCGTCCCGGGATGTTCGACCTGCACTCGATCGGGGAGGAGGTCGACCTCTCCGAGTACCTGCCCTCAGCGCGGCAACGCGCCTACGATGTCCGTCCCCTGCTGTACGCGTTACTGGACGGGGCCTGTCCCGAGGCGCCCGATCCGGCCAGCGGGTTCACCGAGCTGCAGCCCAAGTGGGCTCCCAACATCGTGGTGGGGCTGGGCAGGCTGACCGGACGAACCGTCGGGGTGATCGCGAACAACCCGCTACGGCTGGGGGGATGCCTGGATTCGGTGTCCGCGGAGAAGGCCTCGCGCTTCGTACGGATGTGCGACGCCTTCGGCGTGCCCCTGCTCGTCCTGGTCGACGTGCCCGGATACCTGCCCGGTGTCGGCCAGGAGTGGGACGGCGTGGTGCGTCGCGGCGCCAAGCTCCTGCACGCCTTCGCCGAAGCGATCGTCCCCCGGATCACCCTCGTGACGCGCAAGGCCTTCGGCGGCGCCTACATCGCGATGAACTCCCGTTCACTGGGCGCCACCGGAGTCTTCGCCTGGCCCGATGCCGAGGTGGCCGTGATGGGCGCCAAAGCCGCGGTGGGCATCCTGCACCGCAAGGCGTTGGCCGCGGCCGCGGAAGACGAACGCGACGCCCTGCACGCCAAACTCGCCGAGCACCATGAGAAAATCGCCGGCGGGGTTGACCGCGCCGTGGCGATCGGCGTGGTGGACGAGGTGATCAAGCCGGCGCAGACCAGGCGGCGGCTTGCCGAAGCGCTCGCCGCCGCACCAGCGGGCCGCGGTGCGCACAGCAACATTCCCCTGTAGTCAGCAGTCAGCAGGCCACCAGCCGGTTCGCGGTCGGTGAGCTCGGACCCAGCCGCAGCGCCTCGCCCTGGCCGATCAGCGGGTAGGACACCCACCACCGCAGGCATCGCACCGCCAGCTCAGACGGAGCATCAGCCGGATTCTGCAGGCTGGTGAACGACGTCAGCGCGACGAGCCCACCACCGGCTCGGGGCTCCACGCGGTGCACCACCATGCTCCGGTCCAGCGTGGAGCGATACTGGGCGCGCCAGGCAGCCTCACCGGTGTCCCGCGCCCACTGCGGTATGACGGCACCGCTCCACAACTTGTAATCGCCCGCATTGATCGCGTCGAAATACTGCTGCAGAACCTTCCGAATCCGCTCTGCATCGGGATGCAGCACCACATCCTCGACCAGCACGACGGTGGCCGGCCCTGGCTCCGGTGGCCGCGGCGATGCACTCTGCACCACCGAGGCGCCACTGCCCGCCCCGGCGACCGGCTGCCGATCCTGCAGCAGCACCCCGACTCCTGCCGCCCCGGCCAACACCACAGCCATCACGCCAAGACAAACCAACCCACGCCGCGCCACCCGCGCAGCCTAACTCCCACCCGCCCCCACCCCGATATGTGTCCATGTGGGGGTAGGGGTGGGTCAACCTACGCGGTGGAGCCAGGTGACGGGGGCTCCGTCGGCGGCGCGACGGAAGGGTTCCAACGCCTCGTCCCAGGGGGCGCCGAGAAGTTGCTCCAGATGGTGGGCATAGGACTGCCCGTCGCGGGCGGTGGCGGCCAGCGCACGTAGCTGGTCCTCGGCGACCACGATGTCACCGTTGGCGCTGGTGCGGGACCGCCACAAGCCAAGCCCAGGCACGAAGCAGAACCGTTCTCCATCCAGTCCCGGGCTGGGTTCCTCGGTGACCTCGAAGCGCAGCATCGGCCAGGCCCGCAGCGCGGTGACCAAAGCCGCCCCGGTACCTGGCTCGGCGGACCAATCGCATTCGGCCCGCAACTGACCAGGTGCCGCCGCCTGGGCCGCCCACTGAAGGTCCGCCCTGGTCTGCAAGACGCCCGCTATCGCCCACTCGACGTGCGGACATACCGCAGACGGCGACGAGTGGACATAAATGATCCCACCGGTGCTCATGTGGTGCCTCCACTGATCGACGAGGAGCGTCTTCCCCTACGTCCTCGTGATCACCATCGGTGGCATCGTCACACATTGTGCCCGCGACACACGCCGCCACGCCAGTGGGCGGCGTGTGTCGCAGCCGAGACAATCAGTGGCCATTGGCCCCCAGTGCTCTCGAGGCAGCCACCGTGTCGACCAGTCCGGTGCCCTTGTCGAAGGATGTCGGGTACCCATTCACCTGCTGGTAGGGCGCACCGTTGGAATAGCGCAACGCGGTCGACTTCAACACCTTCTCGATCTCCGCGGGCGTCGCGGTGGGGTTGACCTGGAACAGCAGCGCCACGATCCCGGCGATCTGCGGTGCCGCCATCGACGTGCCGCTGAGGGTGTTGTAGCTACCCACATCGAGCAGACCCGGACCGCTCTGCGGCTTGAGCCCAGTGGAGCAGATCGGCAGGTAGGCGCGGCAGGCACCGACGATGTTCTCCCCGGGCGCGGAGATGTCCGGCCAAGTCGACGGGTCACCCTTCGCGCCTCGCGAGGAGAAGGCGGATACCGGGCCGTTGCGGGTGCCGGTGCCCTGGTCGTTGTAGGAGGCCACCGAGATGATTCCCCCGGTGGGATCCTGAGACGGCGGGTTGGTGAGGCTCTGAGTGCCGTCTCCGCTGTCGTTACCGGCGGCCCACACCATGACCACGCCTTCGTTGACCAGCTGGCGCTGAAGTTTGACGGTGACCGAGTTGGGATCGAACTTGCCGCCACCCTGTGGTCCGTAGGAGTTGTTCACCACCTTGATCGGCGGGCAGTACACGGGCAACACGGAGTCTCCGCACGGCTTGTTGTGGTTCTCGAGCACCCAGTTCAACGACGCGTTCGCACTGAGGATCGCGACCGCCGCGCCGGTGGACAACGAGACGATCTTGGCGTCGGGCGCGGCGCCGGAGACGATGGTGCCATCACCGAGCGTGACGCTGCGGCCGGCGGCGATGCTGGACACGTGGCTTCCGTGCCCCCCCACTGACAGCAGGTCGGTGTCCACACCGTTGGGCACGTCCACGATGCAGTTGGTGTCGGTGTTGGACTCGTCCAGACACAGACTCTTCAGATTTCGTACGACCTTGCCACCGGCGAACGCCGGGTGCGTGGGGTCTATCCCGGAATCGATCACCGCGATGCTGACACCGCTGCCCTCCAGCGCCGCGCCGTTCGCCCCGATGAGGGTCTGCCTGGCCTCCAGGCCACGGGTGGCGAGCTGAGAGGTCGCGGCGTGCACGGCGATGGGCTGGTCGCCCTCGAGATAGGTCACACCCGGTTGGGTACGAGCCGCTTCGATCTGCGGCTTGGTCGCCGACGCGACCACCACTCCGATCTTGCCGAAGGTGGTGAAACGCCGCATCCCGGTGGCGGCGACGGCACGCTCGGCATCGGCCAGCGTCGCTCCGTGCACCATCACCGGCATCGTGCCGGTGGCCGCCGAGAGCAACTGACCGACCAGCGACGGTGACAGCGCAGCGAGCGCCGGTTGCGCACTGGCCGGAATCGCGGTCATCGAAGCCCCGGCGATCAGCCCGCTGACCAGCAGACCAGTCACCAAACCCCGTCGAGACATGAACCCTCCCCTGTTCGGCACGTCGAGACGCTCTGCAGTGAGTGAACACGTAGCGCGCACGAACGTCAACGCTACGCAATCATATGGGGCCGGTGGCCGAGATTGGCAGCTAGGAGACGAGACGCCTGTGCGCCGGATCGGTTGCATCCGATCAATGCCCACGCAGGGCCGTGTACCGGATCGGCGCAGCGGTCAGCCGCGCGGTGATCGAGCAGCGGGACCACCGGCGCGGCCGCGGCGGCGCGGTGAGCGGTCGACCGGGGTCATCGAGGTTCTCTGCTGACGTCGCAGAGCGGGCTGGCGGCCCTGAGCAGGGCATCGATCTGCTCGGCGGATCCGGGTGGGGCGATCAACGAACCCTGGCCGGTGTCACATCCCGCCGCGCGGAACCGCCCGAACTGCGCACGAGTCTCGATGCCTTCCGCGGTGACCGCCAGCCCCAGAGCGTGCGCCAGATCCACCAGCGCCGCTACGATCCGCTGATCCACCAGACCGGACGCGATTCCCACCGCGAACGAACCCGCCAGCTTGAGGTCATGTAGCGGGAGCCGGCGCAGATCGGGAATGTTCCAGTACCCGATGCCGAAGTCGTCAAGGGCTATGCGTACACCCATCCCGTGCAGCCTCCTCAGCACCGTGAGTGGGCCCACCTCATCGCCCATCACGGCCTGCTCGGTGAGCTCGAGTTGCAGGCTGGCCGGCTCCAGCCCGTTCGCGACCAGAATCTCCGCGACATCGCTCACCAAGGCGGGCTCGTGAAGCTGGCGCGGCGCGAGGTTGACGCTGACGAACGGCGCGCCGGCACCGAAAACGTCCCGCCACCCCCGGGCCTGCTCGCACGCCCGGGCAAGCACCCACCGGCCGAGCTGCACGATCGACCCGCTCTCCTCGGCGAGCTCGATGAAGCGGTCGGGTCCCAGAACGCCGAATGTCGGATGCCGCCAGCGCACCAGGGCCTCAACGCCGATCAGCCCTTTGTCCCGCAAGCGGACCAAGGGCTGGTAGTCGAGGAAGAACTCGCCGCGCTCCACCGCCGCCAGCATCGTCGCGGACAGCGTGTATCGGGCCACATCGTCATCGTTGCGGTTCTGGTTGAACATGGCGTAGCGAGCTTTGCCGGCGGATTTCGCCTGGTACATGGTGATATCGCCGGCCTGTAGGAGATCGTCGGGGCTGGTGTCCGCCACCTGTCGCTCAACGACACCGATGCTCGTCGTCACCGTCAGCTCATGCTGGTCGACTCGAACCGGCTCAGCCATAGCAGCCAGCACCTTGTCGGCCAACGCAGCCACCTCTTCCTCCCCGGTGGTGTCCTCAACGATGATCACGAATTCGTCACCGCCCATTCGTGCCACCAACTGCCCCGGATCGCAACAGCTGGTCAGCCGGTTGGCGACTGTTTTCAGCAACTCATCGCCCACGTGGTGCCCGAGGCTGTCATTGACTATTTTGAACCCATCGAGATCGAGAAAAAACAATCCGATCCGACGCTCGCCCGCCGGATCGGCGAATATCTGTGTCAGCCGCTCGGTGACCATCTGCCGGTTGGCCAGCTCGGTGAGCGGGTCGTGATAGGCCTGGTAGTGCAGCTTGGCTTGCAGGCTACGCCGTTCGGAGATGTCCTGTAACATCGCTACCTGGTACGCAGGCTCTCCGGACTCGTCACGCACCAACGACACGGTCACATGAGTCCAGATCTCACCGCCATCGGATCGGTAGTACCGCTTCTCCGCTCGGAAATACTCGCGCTCACCGCGAATCAGCTCATCGTAGAGTTGCCATACGCTGGGAGCGTCATCCGGGTGGACCATCGCACTGACGTGGAGCTGGGTGAACTCCTCGTGGGTGTAACCGAACATCTGTTGCAACGCCGGATTGACCTCGGTGATGTTGCCTTCCAGATCACCGATCCCGATCCCGATCGCCGCGTCGGTGAACATAGCCCGGAATTTCGCCTCACTGGCCGCGAGCGCCTGCTCGGCCTGCCTGCGTGCGCGCAGCCCAGCGCGATAAACCGCATCCTGCTCATCGAGGCTGCGCTCACGCAACGCACCCGCATAGCCCGCGGCCAGGGCGCCGATCAGCTGCGCCAGCCGGTTGGTGATGTCGACGTCCGGAGCGCGACCCAGCAGACCCGGCAGTCCCTCGGCGATCAGTTCGAGTGTCTTGCTGAGCGTCTCGGTGCCGGTGAAATGTGCCGCGACCATGTCGACGCCGACCCGACGCCCGATCGAGGGGTCGAAATCAGGAGCCAGCACCGCATCGACCACTTGCCCGGTGAGTCCCAGCAGATGCTTGGCGAGCACGCGGCGCCCCATTGACACATAGCTGGTGCCGACGATCGCCTCGGTCCAACGCCGAGCGAACGCCTCGTGAGCAGCCTGGGTCATGCTCGCCGGCCTACCACCGCGTAACCTGTGAACCGCTCTGGATGATCATCGACGTCGGCTGGCGAGTCCGGACGCCACAGGGGCAGGAACACCACGCCGGGCGGGATGAGGTCGAACCCATCCAGCAACGCCTCGATCTGCGCTCGGGAACGCATGGTCAGCGGGGCACCGGCGCGCCGGTAGAGCTCGGTGTGCGCCGCGGCCTTGTCGGGCTGGCCCTCGTGGGTGGCGTGCGAGACGACGAGATGGCTGCCGGGCGGCATCATCTTGTGGTAGAGCCCGACGATGCTGGCCGGGTCCGCCGGGTCCGGAACGAAGTGCAGCATCGCCACCATGAGCACACCGATCGGCTGGGTCAAGTCGAGCAGTCGCCTCGCCGTGGGGTTATCGAAGATCCCCGTCACGTCTCGCAGATCGGCTTGGACGACGTCGGCGAGCGGATTCCCGGACAGGATGGCCCGGCTGTGTGCGGCGGCCACCGGATCGATGTCCACGTACAGGACCCGGCACTCGGGTGAGGCGATCTGGGCGACCTCGTGCACATTTCCCTCGGTGGGAATACCGGAACCGATGTCCAGGAACTGGGTGATGCCTTGGCTGACCAGGTAGCGCACCGAACGGCGGAGGAACGCCCGGTTGGCTTGCATGATCAACGGCAGGTCCGGCCACAGCTCGATGGCGCGCCGAGCCAACTGGCGGTCCACGGCGAAGTTGTGCGAGCCACCGAGGTAATAGTCATACACCCGGGCGGGGCTGGGGTGCTCTATGTCCACGTCGGTAGAGGCCCAGCTCGGCAGTTCCATCCCCTCACCCTCCCTGCTGACGTCGACGAGCTGGACGGGAGAACAGCTGTAGACCGCGAAGACGAACTTACGCCCCCGAGATCTCAATAACAGACCGGAAACGTTTCGTGCAAGAGCACGTGCATCTGCGGTCCCGGTTTCTTGATACAAGCTCCATGGTGAACAGCAGGTGGACACCGTGGGAAGATCGGTGAGTGGCGGCTAGCGAGTCGATGAGACGACGGGCGGCGGTGCTGGGTTCTCCGATCCGGCATTCACTGTCGCCGACCCTGCACTGCGCCGCATACGCCGCGCTCGGTCTGACCGGCTGGCGCTACGACGCGGTGCACTGCGATCAGTCGGCGCTACCCGCCTTCGTCGAGCGGCTCGGGGCGGAATGGGTCGGACTGTCCCTGACGATGCCGCTCAAGCGGGTGGCGCTGACCGTGGCCGACCAGGTCTCCCCGCTGGCCGGCGCGGTCGGCGCGGCGAACACCCTGGTGCTCGGAGGGCCAGGCGAGAGCCGTCGCGCCGAGAACACCGACGTGGCCGGCATCCTCGCCGCGCTGGGCGAAGCGGGTGTCGATCGAGTCCAGGCCGGTGTGGTCCTAGGGGCCGGCGGTACCGCCCAAGCCGCGCTGGCCGCGCTGCGCGAGCTCGGAGAGCGCGCGCCGAGGGTGCTGGTCCGGGATACGACCAGAACGACGGATCTGCGTGCAACAGCCGAGCGGCTCGGTGTCCGGCCGACGATCTCCGGTGGGCTACCCGATGTGGAGCTACCCGAGGCCGACGTGGTCATCTGCACCCTGCCGGCGGGGGCCGCCGATCCGCTGACCGATCAGCGCTGGGTCACCCGGCCGGTAGTGCTCGATGTCGTCTACTCGCCGTGGCCCACCCCATTGGCCGCCTCCGCGCTAGCCGCCGGCTGCCGGATCGTCAGTGGACTGGCGGTCCTGCTGCACCAGGCCGCCGTCCAGGTCGAGCTGATGACCGGTCACCGGGCGCCGATCACCCAGATGCGCGCGGCCCTGAACGCCGCGTCCCCCTAGGCCAGCCCTAATCGTGGGCGTGGACCGGGGAGAACCGGCGCTAGCATCGTTAATGTGACCACATCGTCCCGGCCGTCCCGGCCCGTTGGGACGGCGCAGCGCAGTGACGTCGACGCTCTGATCGGTGGCATCGCGCATGACCTCAGGTCGGACCCGTTCCCGGTCGTCGGCATGGACCACATCGCCTTCACACTCGGCAACGCGCGGCAGGCGGCGCACTTCTACTCCACCGCGTTCGGCATGACCTGTGTGGCCTACCGGGGCCCGGAACAGGGCTACCGGGATGCGGTGGAGTACGTGCTGGTCTCCGGGCGGGCTCGGTTCGTGCTCCGCGGCGCAGCGCGAGCCGGCACCCCGCTGACCCAGCGGGTGAGCGCGCACGGTGACAGTGTGAGCGACCTGGCCATCGAGGTGCCCGACGTGGACCGGGCGGTCGCGTTCGCCCGCAGGCAGGGCGCCACCATCCTGGAGGAACCGGCCCAGGCCACCGACGAGCACGGCACGGTACGGCGAGCGGCGCTGGCGACCTACGGGGACACCCGGCACACCCTGGTCGATCGGTCCCGTTACCGGGGCCCTTTCCTCCCCGGGTTCGTGGCCCACCCGCCGCTGGTGCCCACGGGGCGCCGGTTGTTCCAGGCGGTGGACCACTGCGTGGGCAACGTCGAGCTGGGTCGCATGGACGCCTGGGTGTCGTTCTACAACCGGGTGATGGGCTTCGAGAACATGGCGGAATTCGTCGGCGAGGACATCTCCACCCGCTACTCCGCACTGATGTCCAAAGTGGTGACCAGTGGCAACCACCGGGTCAAGTTTCCGCTCAACGAACCAGCGGCCGGCCGTCGGCGCTCGCAGATCGACGAGTACCTGGAGTTCCACGGCGGCCCGGGAGTGCAGCACATCGCGCTGGCCACCGGCGACATCGTCGGCGCGGTGAGCGCGATGCGGGCCCGGGGGGTGGAGTTCCTGGACACTCCGGATACCTACTACGACACCCTCGGCGAGTGGGTCGGTGACACCCGCGTGCCCATCCAGACCCTGCGTGAACTGCGTATCCTCGCCGACCGCGACGAGGACGGTTACCTGTTGCAGGTGTTCACCAAGCCGGTACAGGACCGGCCGACGGTCTTTTTCGAGCTCATCGAGCGGCACGGCTCACTGGGCTTCGGCAAGGGCAACTTCAAGGCCCTGTTCGAGGCCATCGAGCGCGAGCAGGCCCGCCGCGGAAACTTGTGACACCGGGATCACCATGGCCTTCTACCGGCAGGCGGGCACGATCCCAGGCAAGCGGCACACCCAGCACCGGCGCGGCGACGGCTCGTTGTACTACGAGGAGCTGATGGGCGCTGAAGGCTTCTCGTCGGATTCCTCGCTGCTCTACCACGAACAGATCCCCTCGGCGATCGTCGACGCCCGGCCCTGGACGCTGCCCGACCACGGCACAACCCCCAACGAACCACTGCTCCCACGACATCTGCGGTTGCACAACCTGTTCGATGACCAGGAGTGGACACGCCTTGACGTCGTGACAGGTCGGCGGCTGGTGCTGGGTAACGCCGACGTGCAGATCAGCTACGCCGTAGCGGGTGAGGCCTCGCCGCTGTACCGCAACGCGCTGGGCGACGAGTGCGTGTACCTGGAGTCCGGCTCGGCGACCGTGCAGACGGTGTTCGGCCCGCTGGCGGTCGGCACCGGTGACTACGTGATGCTGCCACGCGGCACCACCCACCGGTGGGTGCCGGGCCCGGACGGGCCGCTGCGCGCGTACTGCATCGAGGCCAACAGCCACATCACCCCACCACCGCGTTATCTGTCCCGGTTCGGGCAATTCCTGGAGCACGCGCCGTACTGCGAGCGGGACCTGCGCGGCCCCGGCCAGCTGGTCGTGGCCGAGGGCACCGACGTCGAGGTCCTGGTCAAGCACCGCGGCGCGCGAGGTGCCGCCGGCACCGTCTACACCTACCCGCGACACCCGTTCGACGTCGTCGGCTGGGACGGCTGCCTCTACCCGTACGCGTTCAACGTCGCCGACTTCGAGCCGATCACCGGGCGCATCCACCAGCCGCCTCCGGCGCATCAGGTCTTCGCCGGTACCGGGTTCGTGATCTGCAACTTCGTACCCCGCAAGGTCGACTACCACCCGCTGTCCGTGCCGGTGCCCTATTACCACTCCAACGTCGACTCCGATGAGGTCATGTTCTACTGCGGCGGCGACTACGAGGCCCGCAAGGGCAGCGGAATCGGCCAGGGCTCGATCTCGCTGCATCCCGGCGGGCACTCGCACGGCCCGCAGCCAGGAGCGATCGAGCGCAGCCTCGGGAGGGAGTTCTTCGACGAGCTGGCGGTGATGGTGGACACCTTCCGCCCGCTGGAGCTGGGCGGGGGCGCCGCCGGGTGTGAGGATCCGGCTTACCCGTGGAGCTGGTCAGGCCGAGACCCGATCACATGATCACCGACCACCCCTTCGGCCTGCACACCCTGCCGTTCGGTGTCTTCACCGACGCCGCCGGGGGGCAGCCCCGGGTCGGGGTCGCGGTGGGCGAGGCGATCCTCGACCTCACCGCGGCCAGCGCGACGCTGCTGCCCGAGCACGCGGCGCTGTTCGGTGGCGGCACCCTCGATGCCCTGCTCGCCGCCGGGCCCCGGGTCTGGTCCACGGTCCGCGCCGCGCTGACCCGCTGGCTCACCGGCGAGTGCCACGCCGGTGTGCTGGCGCCGTTGCTCCGGCCGGCCGCCGATGTGACGATGCGGCTGCCGTTCACCGTCGCAGATTACGTCGATTTCTACTCCTGCGAGCAGCATGCGACCAACGTCGGGCGCATCCTGCGACCCGGCCAACCTGCGCTGCCGGCGAACTGGCGGCACCTGCCGATCGGGTACCACGGCCGGGCCGGCACGGTGGTCGTCTCCGGGACGCCGGTCACCCGCCCGCAGGGCCAGCGGCGTCTCCCGGAGGGCACCATCACTTTCGGTCCCTCCAACGCGCTGGACTTCGAGGCAGAGCTCGGCTTCGTCGTCGGCGTGCCCTCGGCTCTGGGGCAGCCGGTCCCGCTGAGCGGATTCGCTGACCACGTCTTCGGTGTGTGCTTGGTCAACGACTGGTCCGCCAGGGACATCCAGGCTTGGGAGTACGTCCCACTCGGGCCGTTGCTCGGCAAGTCGTTCGCCACCTCGATCTCCCCCTGGGTGGTCCCGCTGGACGCGTTGCGCGCCGCACGCATCCGGCCACCGGTGCGCGATCCCCACCCGTTGCCCTATCTCGACGACACTGGCGCCCAGCCGTGGGGACTGGACATCTCCCTGGAAGTGCGGCTCAACGGTCAGCTGGTGTCCCGGCCGCCGTTCGCCGGCATGTACTGGACAGCGGCGCAGCAGCTGGCGCACCTGACCGTCAACGGTGCCTGCCTGCGCACCGGCGACCTGCTCGCCTCCGGCACGGTCAGCGGCGCTGCCCCGGACGAGCGGGGCTGCCTGCTCGAACTCAGTTGGAACGGCTCCTCTCCACTGACCCTCGCCGATGGATCCACCCGCAGCTTCCTCGCCGACGGCGACGAAGTATCGATCACCGGGACCGCCCCGGGCCCAGAAGGCACCATCATCGGGCTGGGGGAAGTGCGCGGACACGTCCGCGCACTTGTGAGTGCGTAACAGAGATCTCTTGCTACGGAGACGAAGCGATGACAGCTCTGCCTTCGACCTACCGGCTCCAGCTCGGCCCTGGCCTGACCTTCGCTGATGCCGGCGCCGTGGTGCCCTACCTGGCGTCGCTGGGTGTCGGCGCGGTCTATGCCTCCCCGTTGCTGGCGGCGATGCCGGGATCCCAACACGGGTACGACGTGGCTGACCCCTACCGGGTATCCGAGGTGCTCGGCGGCGAATCGGGCCGCCGCGCCCTGGTGACCGCGGTTCGCGAGCACGGTGTGGGGCTAGTGATGGACATCGTGCCCAACCACCTCGGGGTGGCCGACCCAGGTGCCAACCCGGCCTGGTGGGATCTGCTCCGCCACGGACCGTCCTCGCGCTTCGCGCGGTGGTTCGACCTCACCGGCTGGCCACTGCGCCTACCCGTGCTGGCCGACTCCCCCGACGCACTAGCCGATCTCCGAGTGGACGGTGAGCTGCTGCGCTACCACTCCCACGCCTTCCCACTGGCTCCCGGCACTGCCGGCGGCAGCCCGCTGCAGGTGCACGAGGCACAGCACTACCGGCTGGTCTCCTGGCGCTCGGATGTGGGTTACCGGCGGTTCTTTGCGATCAGCGAGCTCGCCGCGGTCCGCGTCGAGGACCCGGAGGTGTTCGCCGCCACCCACGGCGAGATCCTGCGGTGGGTGGCCGCGGGTGAGGTGGACGGCCTGCGGGTGGACCACCCGGACGGTCTGACCGACCCCGGCGGTTACCTGCACCGGCTGCGCGCGCACGCCCCCGACGCCTGGATCGTGGTGGAGAAGATCCTCGAACCGGGCGAGGAGCTGCCTGCGTCCTGGCCGGTGGCGGGGACCACCGGTTATGACGCGCTCGCCGAGGTCGACGGGATCCTCGTCGACCCGGCAGGCGAGAGCGCCTTCACCGCGTTGGACACCGAGCTGACCGGCGTCCGGACCAACTGGCCGGACCTGGTGCACGACTGCAAGCTCGACGTGGCCACCGGCATGCTCGGCTCGGAGTTGCATCGCCTGGCCACGCTGGCACCATCGATTCCCGCGGTGGGCGAGGCGCTCGCCGCGGTGCTGGCCTGCTTCCCGGTCTACCGCTCCTACCTGCCCGAAGATGGGCTCAGCCAGCTGGATCAGGCGCTGGCCTGTGCTCAACGCCGGCGCCCCGATCTGGTGGACGCGCTGGAGACGCTCTCACCCCGACTGCGAGATCCCCGCGACGAGATCGCCGTCCGGTTCCAGCAGACCTCCGGCTCAGTGATGGCCAAGGGAGTGGAGGACACCGCCTACTACCGCTGGACCCGGTTCGTCGCGCTCAACGAGGTGGGCGGGGACCCGGCCCGCTTCGGCCTCGACCTCGACGCCTTCCACGCCGCATTGGCCCACCGCGAGCAGATCGCGCCGCACGGGATGACCACACTGTCCACCCACGACACCAAGCGTTCCGCCGATGTGCGGGCCCGGCTGGCGGTGCTCGCTGAGCTCCCGCGCTGGTGGGCCGATACGGTCCGGGACTTCACCAGGCTGGCTGCGGCGGCCGGGGCCGGAGTGCCCGACCCAGCGCTGGGTCACCTGCTGTGGCAGAGCGTCGTCGGCGCGTGGCCGCTGACGCCCGAGCGGCTGCACGCCTACCTGGACAAGGCGATGCGTGAGGCGCGGACCCACACCAGCTGGACCGATCCGGACGAGCCGTTCGAGACGGCGATGCACGCTCTGGCCGACGCGGTACTGGACGATCCCGCGCTGAGCGCCGCGGTAACCGGCGCCGCGGCTCGGATCATCCCGCCAGGGTGGTCGAACTCGCTGTCCGCGGCACTGGTGCAACTAGCCATGCCCGGGGTGCCGGACACCTACCAGGGCAGCGAGCTGTGGGACCTCTCACTGGTGGATCCGGACAACCGCCGACCGGTGGACTTCACCACCAGGGCGGAGCTGCTGGCCCGGATAGACCGCGGCCGGCTGCCCGACGTCGACGATTCCGGCGCGGCGAAGCTGCTGGTGGTGTCCCGCGCGCTGCGCGCCCGTCGCGAGGATCCCGAGCGGTTCAGCGGCTACACCGCGTTGCGCGCCCTCGGCCCTGCCGCGTCGCACGCTATCGCGTTCGCCCGCCGCGGGGTCGTCGCGGTCGCCACCCGGCTACCGGTGGGGCTGGCCACCCGCGGTGGTTGGGGCGAGACCGTGCTGTCCCTGCCCGAGGGCACCTGGTCCGACGCCTTCACCGGTGTCCCGGCCTCGGATGGCGTGCGGCTGGCCGACCTCCTCTCCCGCTACCCCGTCGCACTCCTACTCGCCGCCGACTGACCCATCCATGCGCGCCGACCACAGGTACTCACGTGTGTCCGTGGGCCCGCTTGCCTGAGCCCCTGTTCAGGCTCGTCGCAGGCCTGCGACGAGATCCGCCGGTATGACGGTCACCGGGAACGGCCGCTTCGCTTGCCACGAGTCCTCGCCAACGGCGCACCCGACCTCGACATAGCGACCATCCACCAGATCCAGCGCCTGCAGTGAGGGACTCTCCGGATCCGGGTCGACCAGCCAGTACGAGGACACGCCTGCCTCCTCGTACGCGGACAACTTGGACAGCCGATCGATCCGCCGGGTGCTCGGCGAGAGCACCTCGACCGCCAGCACAGGAGCCGCCGCGAGAAACTCTCCCTCGACGGCTAGCAGGTCAGCATGCCGAGCGACCAGCACATCGGGTTGCAACGCGGTACGCCTGCCGCCGCGCCACTCGAACGGCGCGATCACCACGTGTAGCTCTGGCGGGCACGCGGTGCGCAGTCTGATCGCCAGTTCGAGCGCCACCTCCTGATGCCACACTCCCGGTGCCGGGCTCACCAGGAGAGTCCCGTCCAGCAGCTCGTAGCGCAGCCCATCGTCGGGTATCCGCTCGAGGTCCTCGACGGTGAACTCCCCCGCCGGGCCGAACCCGTCCAACCCAGTGGCCATGCCCCCATGGTGCTCCCTTGCTGTGGTCATGGCCAGACAATGCCACTCAACCCTGACAAGATCGGTGGTCATGGACTTCACTGTGTGGGCTCCACAACGCCAGCGGGTACGGGTCGTGGTGGACGACAGCGAGCACGAGCTGGCCCGAACGCGCGACGGCTGGTGGGGTGTCGATGTCGAGCGCGCCGGACCGGGCAGTGACTACGCGTTCCGGCTGGACGACGACGAGACCCCGCTGCCCGATCCGCGTTCCCGGTGGCAACCTGACGGGGTGCATGCGCCGTCCCGCGTCTATGACCATGGCGCCTTCGGGTGGACCGATCAGCGTTGGACCGGCCGCGCGCTGGCAGGCAGCGTGCTCTACGAGCTACACATCGGGACGTTCACCCCAGGCGGCACCTTCGACTCCGCGATCGAGTGTCTCGATCATCTGGTGGAGTTGGGCGTCGATCTGGTCGAGGTGATGCCGGTCAACGCCGTCGACGGTCCACGCAACTGGGGCTACGACGGGGTGGGCTGGTACGCGGTCACCGAGAACTACGGCGGGCCGGATGCCTTCAAGCGTTTCGTGGCCGCCTGCCACGCCCGCGGGTTGGGCGTGCTCCTCGACGTGGTGCACAACCACCTCGGCCCCTCCGGTGCCTACCTGGATCGCTTCGGCCCCTACTTCGCCGGCAGCAACATCTGGGGCCCGACGCTCAACCTGGACGGGCCGCGCTCCGACGAAGTGCGCCGCTACGTCATCGACAACGCGCTGGAGTGGCTGCGCCACTACCACCTGGACGGGCTGCGGCTCGACGCGGTGCACGCCTTGCGTGACACCCGGGCCACCCACCTCCTGGAGGAGCTGGCCAGCGAGGTGGACGCTCTGGCCGCCTCGCTGCGGCGGCCGCTGTCCCTGATCGCCGAGTCCGATCTGAACAATCCGCGTCTGGTCACCCCGCGCGTGGCCGGAGGCTACGGGCTGGCCGCGCAGTGGGACGACGACATCCACCACTGCCTGCACACCACGCTGACCGGTGAACGGCAGGGCTACTACGCCGATTTCGGCGCGCTGTCCGAGCTGGCCCGCACCCTGCGCCGGGTGTTCTTCCATGACGGGCGCTGGTCGAGCTTCCGGCAGCGCACCCACGGTCGCCCGGTGGACACCGCGCAGCTGCCCGGCTGGAAGTTCGTCACCTACCTGCAGAACCACGATCAGGTGGGCAACCGCGCCACCGGGGACCGGATCTCAGCCACCCTGTCCCCTGGGCTGCTGGCCTGCGGCGCGGCGCTGGTGCTGTGCACTCCATACACACCGATGATCTTCATGGGTGAGGAGTGGGGCGCGGCGAGCCCGTTCCAGTTCTTCTGTTTCATGCCCGATCCGGAGCTGCGCGAGGCCGTCCGGCGCGGCCGTTACGGCGAGTTCGCCGAGCACGGCTGGGACGAAACGGATGTCCCCGATCCGAACGACGAGCAGACGTTCCTTCGCTCCCGGCTGGACTGGTCGGAGCTGGAGACCGAGCCGCACGCCACCCTGCTCCGGCTCTACCGATCATTGATCGCGTTGCGCAAGAACCGTCCGGAGCTGTCCGACCCCCGGTTGGACGCTCTGACCGTCGATGTGGACGAGCCCGCACGCACGCTGGTCCTGCACCGCGGCACACTGCGAGTGGTGATCAATCTGGGTGCTCAGCCGGCTACCGTGGCTCTGGATGGCCGACCCACTCATATCCTGCTCACGTCCGGGGAAGCCACCACCCTGCAGCACGCTGTTGAGCTCGCCGGTGAGTCCTTCGCTGTGCTGGCCGTCACGGCCTAGCGGAAGAGTTTGCGCACCAACACCAGCACGATCAGCGCACCGAGACCCATCAGCGAGTAGCGCACCCTCGGATCGGCCATGGTGGTCTCCACCTGCTCCTTGCCTGCATCGACCAGGCGCTGCGGGTTCGCCCGGGTGCCGATCTCCTGGAGCGTGGCGGCCAGCGCATCGCGGGCCTGCTCGATGTCGCGTTCGATGGTGTCGGCGTCGCGAGCCATCAGTCCTCCTTGCGGGGGTATGCGTGCGGCACACCGTAGTCACGGTGTGCCCGGGTGGCGAAGCCACCCCATCCGCCGGGCGGTACCGTCCAACCTCGTGACCGATACTGTCCGGCTCTCCCCCGGCGACGCCGCGCCTGAGTTCGCCCTGCCCGACGCCGACGGCAAGCCCGTCTCGCTATCGGACTACCGCGGCCGGTCCGTGGTGGTCTACTTCTACCCGGCGGCCGGCACCCCCGGCTGCACCAAGCAGGCCTGCGACTTCCGGGACAACCTCGCCGAGCTGGACACCGCCGGGTTCGCGGTCCTGGGTATCTCGCCGGACCCACCAGCCAAGCTGGCAAAGTTCCGTGACGCGGAGAGCTTGGCGTTCCCGCTGCTCTCCGATGTGGACCGGTCAGTTCTCACCGCCTACGGCGCCTACGGCGAGAAGCAGATGTACGGCCGCACGGTCACCGGCGTCATCCGATCCACCTTCGTGATCGACCCGCAGGGCCGCATTGAGGCGGCGCTCTACAACGTCCGCGCCACCGGCCACGTCGCCAAGCTGCGCAAGGATCTCGGAGTCTGACGCCCTATCCTGTCTGTCTGCACCCTGGTGCGCTCATCACCGCACGAGCCGGCGTAGCCCAACGGCAGAGGCACGGGTCTTAGGAACCCGCCAGTGTGGGTTCGAATCCCGCCGCCGGCACAACGACAACGAGGGGAGAGTCAGCATGTTGAGCGTGCAACCGGAACTCGTCTGGGAAGGTCGACTCCACCTGGGCGACGAGCCGGGTGTGTACGGTGATGCGGCGTATTCCGGGATCGCGCTGGAGTTTCCGTTGACGCTGCGCAAGACCGACCCCGCCGGACCGGACACCACCACGCTCGTTCTGCACACCGAGGACGTGCAGACATTCACCGGATATCCGGGTCACCTCATCACGGTGACCGCTTACCAACCGTTTCCGCACGATCCCCCGCAAGCCGTTGAGATCCCGCTCACCACGGTGACGCTCAGCAGCGCGGACAACAACGTCAAGGAAGTACCGATCGACCTCTCCGGCTTGACGTCCCCGGTGTTCGTCAGCGTCCGGGTCCGCGTGGACACCAAAGTGCCGGCCGGTTTATACGACGACTTCGTGGTCACCAGGCTGCTGAACAAGTCAGCCGACTTCGTGTTCGTGGCATCATTCGGCTTCAGCGCCTAGCCCGAGATATTCGAAACCTCTTTCCGGCCGGACTCCACGGTATGCCCAGGAGGAGCAATCGCAGTCGTCTCCCCGCCGCGATCAGTCGCTACCATGAGGCGCGGTGCGCTCGGCGTGCACTGCGCGTAGACGCCGGATGGCCTGCACCGCATGCCGGCCGTCGGCGGCCTGGATCGCCATCACCGCGATGTACTCATCGTCGGGGATCTCGATGCGAGCCCACGGAGCGCCCTCGGGGAAGGACACCCGGAGCACTAGGGCCCAGGGCACGGTGCGCGATCCGAACAGGTTGCGGATCTCCACACCGTCGGCGCCGGCCCGCACCCGCGGCCGCGCGAACAGCAGAGCCGCAGCGGCGAGCAGCAATCCCACCAATGCCATGGCCACTTGGTCAGAGAGCTGGAAGTAGACACCGGTGGGGGTTTGCCGCAACAACGCCGCGACCACCGAAAACACCACGATCAGCACCACAGCGGCAGCGATCGCGACGCGGCGTGCCCTGCGGGGTCGGGCCTCGAAGAGCACACCAGCGGGCTTCACGCTGCATCATCCGTGCACAGCCAGCCTGCACAGCGTTCACCAGGGCGCGACACGCCGGGCAGGGGGGTCATGGGGCGCTCCGCGAGATCTGGCGTAGGTCGCGCAGGATGAGGGCGGTCTGGAGGGCGGCGACGCAGGCCTGGTACCCCTTGTCTTCCGTGGAGGAGGGCAGACCGCAGCGGTCCAGGGCCTGCTCCTCGGTATCGCAGGTGAGCACCCCGTTGCCGACGGCGGTCCCGGCATCCAGCGCGACCCGGGTCAGCCCCGCGGTGACCGCGTCGCAGACGTAGTCGAAATGCGGCGTGCCGCCGCGGATCACCACCCCGAGCGCCAGCACGGCATCGTGCTGGCGGGCCAGTTCCTGGCATACCACGGGCAACTCGACCGCGCCCGGTACCCGCACCACGGTGGGTTCGGCGATCCCGGCCTGCGCGGCTGCGGCACTGGCCCGGTCCAGCAACGCCGTGGTGATGCGCTCGTGCCAGCGGGTCGCCGCGATGCCCAGCCGTAGCTCGCTGCACCGCGGCACCTCCAGGGCGGGCTGGCCGGTCCCGCTCACGGCTGGGCCCGTTCGATGATGACGGCGCCGCTGGGGTCCAGGCCGTCGAGATCGTGACCCATCCGGTCCCGCTTGGTGCGCAGGTAGCGCAGGTTCTCCGGGTTCGGCCGGATGGGCAGCGGGACCCGCCCGGTGATAGTCAGGCCGTAGCCCTCCAGACCGGCCCGCTTGGTCGGGTTGTTGGTGAGCAACCGCATCGAGCGCACTCCCAGATCTACCAGGATCTGCGACCCGGTGCCGTAGTCACGGGCGTCGGCGGGCATCCCCAGCGCGAGGTTCGCATCGACGGTGTCGGCGCCGGCATCCTGGAGTTGGTAGGCCTGCAGCTTGTGCATCAGCCCGATGCCGCGACCCTCGTGACCCCGCATGTAGAGCACCACTCCGCGGCCCTCGGCAGCGACCGCGGCTAGCGCGGCGTCGAGCTGCGGGCCGCAGTCGCAGCGCAGCGAGCCGAGTACGTCACCGGTGAGGCATTCCGAGTGCACCCGGACCAGCACGTCGGCCCCGTCCCCGATCTCCCCGGCGATGAGCGCGATGTGCTCGATGCCGTCGAGCAGCGAGTCGAACCCGATCGCGGTGAACTCACCGTGCACGGTGGGGATCCGGGCCTGCGCGACCCGCTCCACCTGTTTTTCGAACCGCCGCCGGTAGGCGATGAGATCCGCGATGGTGATCAGCGCCAGGTCGTGCTCGGCAGCGAAGACCTCCAGCTCCTCGCGACGGGCCATCTCCCCGTCGTCCTTGGCCGAGACGATCTCGCACAGCGCCCCGGCCGGCGCCAGCCCGGCCATCCGGGCGAGGTCCACCCCGGCTTCGGTGTGCCCGGGACGGCGCAGCACCCCGCCCTGCTTGGCCCGCAGCGGCACGACGTGCCCAGGGCGGACGAAATCGACCGACTTGGCATCCGGATCGGCCAGCAACCGGATGGTGCGGGCCCGGTCCGCCGCCGAGATACCGGTCGTGACGCCTTCCCGCGCGTCCACCGTCACGGTGTAGGCGGTGCCCCGTTTGTCCTGGTTGGTGTGGTACATCGGCGGGAGGTCCAGCCGGTCGCAGTCCTCCCCGGTCAGTGCCACACAGATGTATCCCGAGGTGTAGCGGACGGTGAAGGCGAGCAGCTCCGGCGTGGCCCGGGCCGCAGCGAAGATCAGATCTCCTTCGTTCTCCCGGTCCTCGTCGTCCACCACGATCACTGGGCGCCCAGCCGCCACGTCGGCGACCGCCCGATCGATGGCGGCAAAGCCGCGCTGGGTCATGGCCTCCTCCTCCCCCGCATCATCCCCCAGACATCATGTCCCAGCCTCGCCGGCACGGGTCCAAGATGTGGCCAGGCCAACCATGTAGTCCCGGGCTAGTCGACGGACCGTCGGATGGTGTCGATGAGGATGTCGATGAGGTGGTGACGGGCCGCCGAGCTCATGCCAGTGAGCACGGCTTGCAGGCGGGTAGCGGTGTCGGGGTCGGTGTCGCCGACGATCTGTTGAGCGTCCGGGGTGAGGGTCAGGTGGACACGTCGCCGATGGTGCGGATCCGGCGTGCGGCGCACCAGCCCGGTATGGGTCAGCCGATCGACCATCGCGGAGGTGGCCGACGGTCGAGTCCCGAGAGCCTGAGCCAGCTCGGTGAGGCTGACCGGAGCCAGCGCACCAATCAGGTGCAGCGCGGTGAGCTGCGGGAGCGTCATTCCACGGCCAGCCCAGACAGTGGGGCTAGCCATGACCACTGCCCGCAGGTGGGCGACGAGCCAATCGATGTCCCGCGCCGTGACCACCGTCGCGTAGTGGCCTCTTACGGCAGCAGCGTCGCCACAGGACGTACTGACGCCAGCCAGTGACACGCCGCCAGAGCCAGCTTCCCGACGTGCACGCTCATGACTGAATTTCATGTGGTCTCCCTAGGGTCAACGCCGATGTTTCTCCATCGTCAAGGGCGCGCGCAGTCGACACCGGTGGCCGATCGTGCGCCGTGTCCACTGAGAAAGGGAGACGCGGAGTGTCCACACAGATACACCGGCTCCAGACTCAAGCCTCGCCATCCGCGGGTGTTCATGCCCGTTGAATCGCGGCACTGGTCCGGTCTTTAATGGCCTGCCGGCCGCTTTCCGCCGCCGAGCACCACCGGCTCGATCATCAGCCGGTACTCGTCGACGAGGTCGTGCCGATCACGTCGTCGGCGGGTAGCAGGGTCGAGCCGGACCAGGTCAGGTCGTCCTGGGTGAGCGTGCGGGATGCCACGTACTTGGGGATCTCGTTCATGCGGTCGGCGAACGGGTCGCCAGCACGCCCAGGCCAGGCAGCGGCCATCGTCTGCCACGTGCGCCGGCCGAACAGCAACGCCTCCGTTGTGCCACGACCTCGTCGATCACCGAGCCCATGGTCTCCGGGTCGAAATACGGCATCGACCAGCCGCCCGTGCCGCAAAGTCATCGCCCCGCTCCACTGCCGCCTCGGATATGAGTTCGTCGACTTGACGACTGGGCGGTCGTTAATGGGCCACGGCGACGTTCAGGCCGGGGTTTTCCACTTGTCGCCGCCGGAGGCATCGAACGTGTCCCACACCAGCTTCACGGTACCTTTCGAATAGTGGAAGTGCTGGATGTCCTGAACGGCTCCGACAGCACCGAGCCAGGTGAGGCCTGTGGCAGTAAGCTGCTCGACGACCCGGCGATCGAGGTCGAGGAAGCCCTTCGAGCGGTCTCGCATCGAGGCGCCACTCATTTGGAAATCCGGTCCCACGGCCGCAAAGTCAGCCGCAATTCTTCCGCGCCACTGATCGATGGTGCGTGCCGGCACGTTGAGCCCGGCCTGGTCGAGCGCGGTGACCGCGGCTGCCAACGCGGCACCGTCGTCCTTGAGCGTGAAGTAGGCCACGAGATCGGCCGATGCCCGGGACAGCAGGTCGTAGGCGCCGGGAGCAGTCTGGGTGGAGGGCTGTCGGGTGATCGGGTTGCTGGCGAGCGGGACCCTGCGCACCAGCAGACCGGCGTTGGCTGCAGCGTTCCAGGTGGCACTCGTGATCCACGGGTTTGTCTCGTAGTTGATATCGACTGCAAGGCCGTAGCTGTGCAGTCCACCCGGTGGTGAGCGAAATCCACGCAGCTTGTCATTCAGGTGGATACCGAACGACTCGGCAGACCCCATCCGCAGCAATGCTGTCTCGGCGGCAGTTAGCCGGTTCTGCAGCTCTGGGTGGAGACCGCGACCGTCGCCTGTGGTGTTGCCGAGGAAGCTCGCGGCCACAAAACCGCCGTACCATTGGGCCGGGGTCACTCCCACCCGGGCAAGGGTCTTCTCGACCTGCACCTTGCCCCGCAAGGCATTCGGCAGGCCGGCAAAACCGGCGACTCCCGCGGCATCGACCTGCTCCCGCTCCGCCGAGCTGAGCGTGACCAGCCCAAGCGACAGCGCCGGGCGACGCTACCAGGGCCTGGGCCGCCACCCGTGCCACCTGGACCCGGCACAGCACCCGCTGCGGCCACCGGCTGCAGCGGGTGCTGTGCCGCTGAGCATGCGCCGCTTCAGCTCCGCCAGCGCCCCGATGACCGTCTCGATACTCATCTCGTGGCTGGTCAGCATGCCTTCGGCCGCCAGCGCCTGCCCCAGGACACGGACGTCATCAGGTTGGTTGGCCAGACCGGTGCCTACCGCCGAGCCGATCGTCACCCCGAGGGTCTGCTGGGCTACCGCGGGTGCGATAGTGCCCGCGACCCCCCGGTCGATAGCTGCGCCGAGTGTCGTGATCACTTCGGCCGCAACCGGGTCCGCGCTCGCGACGACCGCCGCCCGCGTGGTGTTGTAGCCGTCATTGTCGATAGCCCACAGCACGTGCAGGCGGTCCAGCACGGCGAGAACGTCGCTCTTGTGGTTGACCGTGCCCCCGTCGCTGCCCACGCTCCCTCCGCCGGTAACGGGTGCACAGTGCGCTGCACTACCGGCTCCGGCTCCGGTTGCCGCTGAGCGAGCAGCCGCGCCGTTGCCCGATTTCCCGCTTGGCGCTGCAGCATCACTGCGGAGCGCACCGAAATCGGTGGCACCGACCTCGCTCCCGCCTCCGACAGCCCTCGCTCGACCGAAGCAGGGACCGTCGCTTCGGTGGGCGGCGAGCAGTACCCATCACGCCGCTTGTCAGGTCCTACGACAGGAGGCTCCGCGACGTGTTTCATCTCACCTCCGGGCTACGAGCGCACCTCGTCGCGATCTCAGGCCGGCGCCTTTTACCCTCCCCGCACCGTAAGCTCGTGGCCAGACTTCCTGCGCCGTCTCCCGGGCAGCCATCCGTGCCCGATCGGGCACATCTGGCCATCACTGGGTTCCCTTGGCCTGTAGCTGGAGCTTCCAGTTCTGCCACCGTCACCCGGTGCGTGGGGTGCGTTCTGGCGGACAAAGAACCCGGCGATAGCCGGTTCTATGCCGTTCTGCGACGGCCAGCTCGCTTTCTGCGTACTTCCTCCATGTCCAGTGCGTGGGCCTGGCCCATGAGGTCCTCCAGATCCTCCAGCGACAGGGTGCCCGATCTGGCATAGATCACGAAGCCTTCTTTCATGATCACTAAGGTGGGCAGCGACATGACACGGAACATGGCGGCAAGCTGGCCATGCATCTCAGCGTTCACCTTGCCGAACACCGCGTCATGATGACGCTGCGATACTTGCTCGAAAACAGGTTCGACCATGCGACACAGTCGACACTGCGGCCCCCAGAAGTGAACCAGCACCAACCTGGCGCCACCCACGACGTCAGAAAAGCTCTCCTTGGTCAGCTCCACCGTCGCCATCTCACCCTCCGCTCGCGCCCTTCGGTGGTATCGGGAAGACACCAGCTGCCCCTACGGTGTTGTGAAAGACGTCTTGTCCGGGATATGAGGTGGTGCCCATGTCGCGGATGCACTCCGGCGGCAAGGGCGATTGTTCCAGCCGCATCCGGCTGGCCGCCACCCGCAGCAGGCCAACGCGACTATTAGCGCCCCCATGACGACCGGTCGACCTCAAGTCAACAGGACGGCATCATGGCTCGGCCGAGCGCGGAGCGAGGCCTGACCGCGTATCGGGTGAGGTCTTCCAAGTCGGAACTCACTAGTAATCACCGCCATCGAGCCCGTCGCAGGGACTGGTGTTGGTACAGGATGGTCCTTCGACCACCAGCCACCTCGCAGGTCCACAGATGATCCACCGACGGTCCCCGAGCCCACGAGGTCCACATTGCCGCAGACGGTGGTCCGAACTACGCGAAAGGCCCGCTGACGTGGGTATTTCGTCCATCGTCAGCGGAGCCCCGTGTTGGTCGGCCTCCTCCGCGCCTACTTGAACCGTGGCGACCTCCTGCATGACCTGGGCGAACTGACAAGGCAGCTCAAATGAGGCGGTTGGCTGTAGTGAACGCACAGTACGAAGCGTCAGCACGGTTGCTCCCGGCTTCCGGCAACGACGGCTTGCTGACCGGCTGGATGAGACCCAGATGCGGGCGATCGTGCTTGCCTTCGAGGGCGGTACTTCCCGAGGGCAGTTGCCGAGCAGTACCACATTAGTGCGCGAAGCGTGGGGCGTCTGTTGCGGAAGTGGCGGGCGGAGCGGGATGAGGTGACGTGAGAGCACCGCCAGGTATTTCAGTACCTATCTAGCACAATTGAACGGATACTCAATGTGTGGCGAACCGCTGCGGCAGCACGCATACCTGGAGTCGCAGGAAGTGCCGTAACAAGGTTGCAGAGTGTGGTGACACATGCTGGCGGCACACGTGGCTGGCGCTACTGTTCCGCAAAGGGCCTCCGGTGCACATACCGCACCAGACCGGAAAGCGTTCAACGAGAACAAATGGCTCGATAACACGCAAAACGGATGATCCCGAGTATCGCTCTGCAGCAAAGGTTGGTAAGCGCGTCAACGGGTTTTTCTGGCGACGGCGTATCGCCAAGCGGGCTATTCGCGCGGTGGACCGTAGCACATGGGAGCTTTTTTCTGATAGTAACGCCGCCGATAGCTGCCGAATACTGGCGACCATTGCACAGCGAATGGAAGACGCTAAGTCTGAAGTACAAAAACAGGTAGCGAAACTTGCCACTTCTGCGATGCGCAACGATTCCATGATCGCCAGGAAAGTTGCGGATGCCATCGCCAAGAAGATTGTGAATACCGTTGGCTACAAAGTCATTGTCATCATTAAATCGATTCACATAGCTGGCGTGTGGGTGTGCGCTGATGCAGGCCGAGATCTTGGGAAATGCCGTTGCCTGCAGGCACTGCTTAGGGTTGAGGCTCCCGCCATAGTCAAACAGCAGCTGAAGGACGGACTTAAAGAGTTTACCTCCGAGAATCTACAAGTATTGACTTAGCGACCGCTTTGCCCTGCCCATTAGCCGATGCGATCACGGTGCAGGCCGCTCCTTTGCGTCCTGGTTCAGACTAAGTCGGATGGGTGCAATAATTCAATGAAGGAGCGCGGCAGCAGCAAGCACACCTATCAAAGCAATCCACGCGACCCTGCCAGGTCAAATAGCTCCGACGTATCCAGTCAACCAGCCTGCTTCACCATCGAATCGGTTCACGGTGAGGGCCGTCTCTGTAACAGGAATCGTCCTGCGGAGTCGGCTAGGCCTCTCCCAGGAGTTGGCGGGTGGCGGCGAGATTGTGGGCTGCCTTCCGGGTGCGGGCGTGGCTTTTTCCGAAGATGCGCCCTGCTCGGGCGTGGGTGTCTTCGCTGAGCTGCCGGGCTGCCTCAAGCTGACACAGTGCCAGCAGGGCCGTGGCCAGATTGTTTGCGGTATCGATGGTGTAGTGGCTCTCGTCGCCGAGGACTCGCCGGGCTCGGGAAAGCATGTCCTCGCTGAGCTGTCGAGCTGCCTCATTCTCACCGAGCGCGATCAGGTCGCCAGCGAGGTCACTGGCGAAGGCCATGGTCCAGGCATGGTCCTCGCCAAGTACCCGCCGCGCTCGGGCGAGGCAGTCTTCATGCAGCTGTCGCGCTGCGTCGATCTGGCCGAGTGCGTGCAGGTCAAGGCCCAGTTCGGTAGCTGAGTTAATGGTGGTGGGATAGTCGTCACCGAAGGTTCGTCGACGGTAAGTGAGGACACCCTCATGCAGGTTCCGCGCCATTTCGACCTCGCCTAGCTGGCGCAGGTCACGACCAAGATTATTCGCCGTGTGTTGGACGAGGAAATGCTCATCACCGAGCGTTTGCCGTCTACGCGCCAGAGTGTCTGCGTTGAGCTGCCGGGCCTGCTCGAATGCGCCTATCTCATGCAGGCAGTTCGCAAGGTCGTGGGCTACCTTCAGCGTCACGAGATGGTCGTCACCGAGCACTCGTCGACACCGGGTGAGGGTATCGTCGCCGAGCTGGTGGGCTTGGCGGTACGAGCCGACGTCGGTGAGGGCATTAACGAGGTTACCGGCAGCATCTAAGGCGTGCCGGTCGTCTGGGCCAAGGTGTTCGCGCCACTGCCTGTGGAGATGCTCGGCGAGGTCACGGGCTGGGTGGGTCTCTCCGCGGCTCCATAGGTACCGGCAGGCGCGGCACGCTAGGTCCCGCAAGTCAGGGCTGGGACTACTAGCCGGATCGGTGGCCAGGAGATGGGGCAAGATCCGAGCCCAGCGCGGCCATTCCGTCGGATCCCGCTCGTCACCTGGATCTGCCGCGACCAGCAGTGCATGAGCGTAGGAGCGGTAAGCGGCGGTGTGATCGGCGGGGAGCTGGTCGCGCAGGATTGCCTGGGTGAGCCGGTGCAGCTGCAACCCGCAATCGACGATGCGAGCTAAGCCGTAGCTGCCGACCCGCCCGAGGCTGCGGTGCGCCGCAACCAGACTTGCCACTGCGGCGGTCAGCGTTTCCAGTTCCGGCGGCCGGTTGCAGTCGGCCGTGACGATGGGGCGGGTCATGAAGTCGGCGGGGATGGGTTCTGGGGCGAGGAACGCGCCGATACGCACCAGAGCGAGCGCGGCCGGGTCAACCTCGGCGAGACGATCGGTGGACACCCGGATCGCCGCAGCGAGCGAGTGTGGGTGATTCTGCGGCGGACTCTGGTCAAGCACCTCCTCCGGGCGGGTTTCCAGCAGCCCCAGGTAGTGCTCCACCGACATACCGGTCTCGGCCAGGAACCCGGCCGCCTGGGCCAGGGCCAGCGGCAGGTCACCGAGAGCTTCGGCCAGTTGATCGGCCCCGGTCTCATCGACGCCCGGGCGGGAGACGTGGATCAACTCCACCGATTCCAGGCGCGGCAGCACATCGATTTCCACCCGAGCAGCGAGCTCGCCCCACCCGGTGTTGCGGGAGGTGATCACTGTGTGCCCGGGGCCGGCGAGAAGCCAATTCCCCAGCTCTCCGGGTGACTCAGCATTGTCGAGCACCATGAGCCATCGGCTATGGCCCCGCAGGTAGGCCCGCAGCGCCCCGACTGCGCTGGCCGTGTCCGCGCGCGGCGGGATCAGGCCCAACTCCGTTGCAAGTGCTGCGTATTGCTCGCCGATCAGGCTGGTTTCCTCGGCGCTGACCCACCACACCAGGTCGTAGTCCCCGGCGTAGCGGTAGGCGTACTCGATGGCCACCTGGGTCTTGCCCACCCCACCCACGCCGTGCAGCGCCTGCACCACCGCCGTCCCCCCGGATCGCAGGCGTTCCCGCAGCTGCCTGAGCGTGGCGTCCCGGCCAACGAATCCCGGATTACGCGGCCCGACATTCCACACCGCAGGCAAGACCCCCGGCAGCCGAGGACCCGTCTCCCCCCGGCCGGTCAATACGCCCGCCCGTCCGCAGCCGGGAAACACCGGCTTGCCATCCGGACGCGCCGGACCCCGCGCCGCGGCAACCAATCGTCGTGCCGCTTCGCTTTCGTCCACATCGAACAGCTCGACGCGCACCAGCGGGCGCACCAACCGCGGCACCGCACACGGCTCTACCTGCACCGGCACCAACCGGTGCCCACCGCCCTCCTCCTTGACCAGCGCCGACGTCCACTCTTCGGTGGTGTACCGCAGCTCCTCGAAATACGCCGCGGAAAACAACGCCACCACCCGGTTCGCGGCATCCACCGCGCGGTGCATCCTGGTGACGAAGTTCTCGCCAGCCGCCCAGTCCCAGCAATCCAACTCCACGGTGTACCCGGCCTCGATCAAATGCCAGGCGACCCACTCCGCCCACGCCCGATCTCGCCCAGCATGACTGACGAAGAAGTCCACCGCCGCCACGTCCTGCCCACGCCTGACACCTTCGATCACCGCCATAGGATGCCCTGGCGAGCCCGCATTTAATAGGTCCACGCCGCTCACCGAGTTCCCTAATGAGAGGTAGCCGCTCCTGCCAACAGACGTGTGGGAAGACACCCGAAAACCCGCATCGCCTGCGGCTGCGCAGGTTCCCGTTGACCACCGCGCCCGGACCGGGCCGACCCGCGCGAGCACGGCCGTGAGGCCGCGCGCAGCAAGCGGGATCGGCCCGAGCGGGCAAGCGAGCAGCGCGACTGACTGAGCCACCTCCGCGCTGCCGCAGGCGGCGCGCTTGATCCCATAGAGGGGAATTCGGCAACACACGCGGTGTAACGCGGTGACGCGACCACGCATCGAGCCCAAGCAGCAAAAACCCCGTCTCACCTGAGGCAAGACGGGAGTTCCGACGTGAATCATCTGGTCGGGACGACAGGATTCGAACCTGCGAACCCTTGACCCCCAGAAGCACGCAACCCTGCGCTCCAGGCTCCGATCAGCGCCGTGACCCGGCTTTCGCAGGGTGCTGCTGGTGCTGGGTTGTCGTCCACGTTGTCGTCACCGCTGTCGTCAGGCTCACCGCCGGACTCTGGCTCCCCATCATGTGCTACCCCTGTAGCTCAGTCCCCACGCTGGGTAAGCACCAGCGGGGTCCAGATCAACGAAGACACCCTCGTCGTTGCGCTTACCGTAGCCGGCGTCGCAGACTTGGTCAGCCTGGCAGAGTTTGGTCGGCTGAAGGGCGAATCGGAGGAGAGTTAACGGCGCAGTATAATCTACGACGCGTCTGAGGTCGGTTGGTTAAGGCGCCCGCCTTCATATGCTTCCTGCCTACGGGTAGAGGGAAGCCTCTTAAAGCGGGAGATGCATGTTCGAATCATGCCGGACGCGCATGACGGCACCACCACTTAATCTTGAAGTGACCCGAGCTCGGAGACTGTTCAAAGAGTTAGCCGGTCAAAACAATCACTTTCTGATCACAATCTTAGTCGGCCTTGATGCAGTCAATCGGGGAGCAGTGCGAGTTCCTCCCGAACTCTCAACTTCGTGGAATCCGCACGACCCCCAGCGATCTGTTCGACGAAGTAGAGAATTTGCTATAAGCGCTCTGCTGGCATGGCTGGTTGATGCATTGCAAGCGTATGTGCACGCTTTGATAACGGTGCCTATTGTTGTCTCGGACAGCGCCTTGCGGAACAAGCTAGAGAGCGGAAGTCTCGGCGAACGAGTGATAGCCCTTGCGAATGCTACCGGGCAATATACCGCCGAAAGATATCTTGTCGAGCTGGCGATTATTTGGCGGAATCGCGTGGTTCACTTTGAGGCGCGAAATAGAGTTGGAAGTCACCTCGCCTCGTGCTTGCAGAAGTGCTCGCAAGATATCGAAGGACTATATCAAGGATTGGTTATTAATCAAACTTTGGATTCGGTTGGACGCTCAAGAAAGCCAACCTTTAAAGAAATTACCGCTTTAGTGCGAGCTGTGCATAAATTTGTCGAAGCGGTCGACCAAGCCGTGCTTACAACGGTAGACCTTAATGCTTACTTAGCGGATGCGCTCGGCATATACCTGAGCGAGGATCCAGTAATGCGAAGTGCTAAGGTGTGGGGCAAGGAGTTCGAGCGTAGAGTGTCGGCGATAGTGCAAATTGCGCAGAATTATGGCATGACCGTGGCAAGAATCAACCGTTCCAATACTCTTACCCCTGCCAAGATTGACAGTCTTGCAAAATTATCACCGAGGCAAGCTCGGCAGAAATTCGCAAATGCCAGCGTCAAAATCTTGATTTGACACAAACCAATCCCATCGTTTTGCTGTTCCCTGACATCATGGGACGTCGTTTGGAGCGCAGTGTCCATGCTGACTGGAGAACTACCCAAGAAACCGTGTCGTACCGATGCAATAAAGACGTGCTGTCCGCGAACTTCGAGTGCAAGCCCTGGCCTCTTTCTGCTCACTGCCAGAAACTGTCTCCATGTGGGGGCATCGCTTCTTCCGTCCGAGATCATCTAACCAGCACCGGGACCGGCTGTAGCGACAAGCGAGGCCATCCTGCGACGCCTGGATTTCACGACAGGGAACGCTGCGCCTCGAAGGTGAACAACGCCGTTAGGCGATCGACCGGGGGATTACGACAAACCCCATCAGGGACGGCTAACCGTCATCCTCGGGTAGCCACAGCTTGCGCAGCTGCTCGGGCAAGTCGTCGGTGTCGTGCTCACCTTCCTGCCACTTAGGTGGTAGGTGGTCGCGCTTGGTACGCGTGGATCTAGTTGGACTCTCGTAGATCTGGGTGATCTCTCACCTGGCAGGTGCCGACCTGACGATCTACCGGGAAAACAGAGAGTGAGCAGCGAAAACATGTCTCACTACTTCTCACCGATTCTTGCCGCTACTCGACGTCCCACGGCCTGGAGACGGCCTGATCATGCTCGGTCCACCATCGTGATACTTCGGATGCCGGCAACCACTGACGATCTTGCACGCTGGGAGCTAGGGTGGCATCCCGTCGACCTGACGCAGCCCGACCACGCGGCGCCCCGGGGGCAACATCCCTCCCAACCCCCGGCCGAGATTGCCAGGCTTGCCCCCGGGGCGCCGCGTGGTAGCCCTCGGGGAGGTCGGCGGGATGCCACACACCCCACCACCCCCACCGACCGGGCTTGGCGCTGGTGCCGGCCATCCCGGAGACCTGCCCGCCCGGCGAAGGCATGATCTTGGTTAGAAAGCTACTGCGTTTACTAGGTCGACCAAGAGTGCCCTAATCGAACATCACTTGACGCTCGTTCAATACTATGTAGAGTACGGTGTTATGCGCAAGACGCATGCTCTGGTGCAGGTGGCGATAGCACTGATGGAAGATCAAGCTAGTCGGCACTGGGGTTACGAGCTGTCCAAGCGCTCTGGCGTCCGCTCTGGTGTGCTCTACCCGATGCTGACCCGGATGCTCGACGAGGGCTGGCTCACCGATGGGTGGGAGGACCCTACAACGATCCGGGACAAGCGCCCACCTCGCAGGTACTACGAGCTGACCGATAAAGGTCGGCTGGAACTTGGAGCCGTCCTCCAACAGGCCCGCCGCGATGCCCGGTTCGCAGGCCTAAGCTGGCAGTGGGCGTGATGACCGAGCTGCTGCATGCCGCCGCCTCCTGGAAGAGTCTGCTTCTGGTCATCTTTGTGTTTGGGTTCGCCCCGGGTTTTTGCCTACGTCTGATCGTCCTGATCTATCCCCGCAGCGATCCTCGGCGAACCGAGCTGGTTGCGGAACTGTACGCCGTGCCTCGTATTCAGCGTCCGCTGTGGGTGGCGGAACAACTAGAAACCGCACTGTTCGAAGGAGTGCCACACCGCTTAGCAGCGATTTTTCGGTGGTTCGACCGTACGTACCGAGCACGAGCAACGGGTCTCGCACTGGATACCGGAAGAGGCGTACTCGATGTTGGACGAGAGGCGCTGGGTGTACTCGTAGCGCTGCTGCCCGGGGCTGTACTCGTGTCTGGGCTCGGGGCTGTACTCGGGGCTGTACTCGTATCTGGGCTCGGGACTGGGCTCGGGACTGGGCTCGTGGTTGGGATCGTGATTGCACTGTTTATGCCTTTCCGCGTGGTTGGGATCGTGTTGGCGCTCGTGGCTGGGCTAGGGGCTGGGGTCATGGTTGGACTGCAGGCTGGATTCGCGTCTGTGATCGGGACTGTGATCGGGAGTGGGCTCGGGGCTGCGCTCGGGACTGGGCTCTGGACTGGGCTCTGCTTCATCGGAATCTGATGGTGGGGACGCTCCCAATCTTGATGAAACAGCGCGAATCACCTGACGGGCAAACAAGCATGCGTCGATCAACCCAAACTCTGAAGATGCCGCAGCACTCCACTATGAGGGGGACCAAACCCTCTTGCCGGGTCTAGCTGAACTCCTCGCATCACGGCCATCGCGTCCGAGGGTCCACCAGAAATTCGAGATTGCTTGTCTGACGCGTGGTTTCGGATCATGTGGCCAGCTAAGGGCCGGACTGCCGGGAGCGGAGCGGGAGGCGGGTCCGGCCCGTGGCGCGCGGAGCGCGCCGCCTTGATCCCATAGAGGCGAATTCGGCAACACACGCAGTGTAACGCGGTGACACGACCACGTATCGTGACCGTGTAACCACGCACAGTGATAGGCGCTCCTCGGCTCGATCGCTGTGCATCGGTGTGAGCGCAGCGGTCAGGTCGGACCAGACACCTCGGCTCGCTCGGCAAGTTGTTCGGCAACTCGGACTATCAGGGTCCGACCCACTCTCGGGCCTGGTGAAGCCGTTGGTCAGACCGCTCGCTCTCGGACCGGCTCTGCTCTGCAGAGATGATCAGGTGGCTGGCCTCCTGCCGACTGGACAACGAGTGTTGTGTCGAGGGCCAGTGTGAGACGATGCCTTCATGACTGATGCGTCTTTGAATATCGTTGCGCATCTCCCAGAAACACTCATCCTGTGGGACATTGATCACACGCTCATCGAGAACGGCGGTGTCAGCAAGGAAACATATGCTTTGGCTTTTGAGTTGCTGACAGGATGCGTTCCTTCGGTACGTCCCACTACCGATGGCCGCACCGATTTTCAGATAATGCATAAACTACTGTCCGCTAACTCGATCGACACTGACAAATATTTCGAAATCGCCCAGTTTGAAGGCGTTCTTATCGAGGCTATGGAGCGAAATGCGTCACAGCTTCCACGGCGCGGACATATTCTTCCAGGTGTGATCGAGGCGCTTGCATTCCTGTCGTCAATACCGGCCGTGATTCAATCCGTCCTCACTGGTAACATTGCCTCTAATGCACGTGCGAAATTGAGCGCCTTTCACCTAGACGCTTGGCTCGATCTAGATGTCGGCGGTTTTGGTTCGGACGACAAGGTCCGTTCAAACTTGGTTGACACCGCTCGGCAAAGAGTCTCCACAAAATATGGAAAAATATTCGATCGATCGTCAACAATCCTGATTGGTGACACTTTATTTGACGTCAAGGCCGCACATGATGGAGGCGCCAAGATACTGGCAGTGGCCACGGGCATATACAGTGCCTTACAATTGACTGAAGCCGGTGCCGACCTGGTTCTAGACAACCTCGGCAGCACCGATCAATTCATCGCGGCATTGGTTCGCCTCCGAAGTGGCGAGCCTCCACCTCGTTCGTAGTCGCAGCCTCCTCACCATTGATATCGCATGACTCTTCTCGCCAAATCAGTTCAAAGCTTTTCATGTATGTATCAAATAAATCACCACCCGCCACCTTCTGCAGATGCAGGATCGGAGCAATGTACCCATACGTCCCGTAGATGTGCTGATTGACAAGCATCTGGTCATCATAACGAAATATCGAATTATACAAAGACGTCCCATGCAACCGGAATTCGATCCCGTCAACATCAACCAGGGGGCGATAGTACGCTAGCGCCATCCTGATTCTACCGGGAATAGCCTCGAAGAGTCGCTCTTCTCTACCGCGCAGTTCCATAGCTGGATGGTCAGGATCACCGAGCAGGACCCGAACCCGCACACCGCCGGCCGCCTTCTTCTTGAGAATTTCTATTGCCTCCGGATTTTCCTCAGGAAGAAATAGGCTCGCGTTGGCGAATAGGACGATCTCCTCTTTCGCGTTAACCAGCAGATCCATCCAAAGGCGTTTCGGTGTATCCGCCCTGTGTGGATAAAATGCAACTACCTGGTCTATTTCCTGAACGATCGGCGCGGTTGGCGGGATAGTTACCGTCTTGATCTGGGGTGCGGGCGGTTCGGGTATGAACTCGATCCCACCGTCGTGGACTTGAAAAAGTTGGTCGACTTTCCAGTCGGGGAACATCTTCTCCAGGATACGGCAGTGATCCGTGTAGGGAAGTCTGATCAAGTCGCCAGAAAGCCATCGGTAGAACTGTGCCCTGCTCGGCCAACCCCCCTTCAGGGTCGGGTCGACCCCGGCGGCGACCTTGTCGTACTCACGACAAAAAGCGGTGTGAGTCTGCATGTGGCGTTGCTGGAGCAGCGCCTTCAACATGACGGGCTTGGCGTTCACCGAGTTGACCCCTCTTTCAGTCTGAGACGAGAGGAGACTAGCACATTCGGGAGACAAGGCGAGATCAGACGAGCTACAGACGGCCGAAAAGAGACAGTTACGAGGTCGAGAACAGACCCTGACCTGGACGAATCTAGTGGTGTCGCCCACTGAAGAGCGGCACGACACAGACAGTCCAGATAGGAAGGGAAGGGTCCGTGGCTATTTCTAGGGATCACCGGTTGCGCCATCGAGTTCGATGGCGCATTTCCTCAAGGCCTGGTTCTGATTGGCGAGGTCACGCCGGATACCGAGTACCAGACGCGTGAGGACCGGGCCGCCGATCGGCCGGTCCGTCAGAAGATTGACCAGATTACGGGTAAGAGGCAGTGGAAAGCCACTGTCACCGATCCAGACGAGACCAACGCCAAGCGCGCGTCGTTCGAGATCACCTTCATTGCCGATGTCCAACCCGTACCGACCACCAGTGAGGTCTTACCGGGCATGCGACCGATCGGGCTGGAGGGATGACGGCGGAGCCCAAGGTGGCCGGTAACGGCGAGTTCAAGTACCAGTCCTACCTCTACCGAGCCACCGGGTTCACGGCAGCACCCAGCGCTAGCGGGATTCGCTCACCGCAGCCGGGCAAACCGGTCGGCTCCTCAGGCGGTGGTGACCAGCAGCACCGGGCCGCGTGAGTCTGGTGGCGGGTTCCGCCGAGTTCGCCCAGGCTCAGGGCGCCGGTCGGCAAGCTCGTCCAACCCGTCGGCCAACCGGTGATGTCACGTCCGGCCTGGGCGAAGGCGTGATGGCAGCCGACCAGTGCGCACAGGCATAGGAGGGGCCTACCGGCACGGCCGTATCTGGGAGCTGACCGCGCGCGCACCCAAGGGTGACCCAGCGGCAGCACGAGAGATGGCCGCGGCATCTCGGGCGGTGGCGGCGGCCTGGCGAGCGATCGAGGCCACCACCTTGCCGTGGTGGACGGTCGCAGCCCTCCAGTCCGCCGCAGCGCCTTCGACGAACAGGCACAGAAATATGAAACAAACAAAGACAGCGAGAACCCCAACCACGGGCAGGACCACTAAAAATGGACCACCACTGCCACCGGGCACCCGGGTACAACTTATCGACGGGGCGAAACACACGGGCACCGTTATGACGTATACGCCCGGGGGCTCGCCGGCGCGACTGGGCCTGTTCCCGGTACGGCTCGATAACGCTATCTGGCAGATCTGCGACACTAACGACGTCACCGTGCTCGCACCACCACCGACACGGATCGACCAGTAAGCACATGCAATTCCCGCGTGCGCAGGACTGAGTAATCACACTGGGAAACTGAAGAGGAGGGTGAACAACGTCCCGGCATGGGTGAGTAGCAGGCACGTGCGGCCATCGACGGAGACCAGGTTGGCGTACCAATCCTGCGGGTCCGACACTCCCGCAGACTCGACCACGACCCCACCGCCCAGGACAGACAGCAGTTTCTTGGTGCATCGCAGCAGCACCACGCGATCGTACGGCGAACCCGACGATCAGTCCGGACTAGTGAGGCCCTTCCGGAGCACTACGCGAGCGACCGCGGCCAGCACCACCGCTCAACCAGCCCACTGCACCTCGAGCACATCAACCCGGCGCTGATCCTCCAGGATCAGGTAAACACGAGACCTTCGCTGCCGGGGCCGAACACCAGCGTCCGCACGTTCCCGCCCGGGTTGTCCCTACGCAACGGCTCCCCACTCCAAGAGGCCACCTCCAGCACGTCAAGAACACCCATGTAGGCAACAATCACCTGGGCCAGCAAGGCATCCAGCGTGGCCTGCGCTTGTTCGTGAACGCGAACCTCATACACCGGTCAGGCTCGAGCCAAGCGTGCCCACCAGCCGCTGGCGCATCTCGTCGGCCGATACTGTGCCGGGAGGTGACACCCCGGTGCGCAGCGTCTCCTCGGCACGAGACAGCATCACCCGCCACTTCTCATGGCCCATCTCGGTCTGCGACCAAGCGATACGCCGCCAATGCGCGAGGAACTTCTCGAGCGCGTCGAGCGTAAGTGTCTCTGCCGCAGCGTCCAGAGCCTGCCGGTACTGCTCGTCAAACGACTCCCAGTCCTCCGGGACGATCGCCTCCCGAGCTCAGCCGGGGAGGCCTGTGCGAACGCGCGGTTCAGCATGGCAGCGATGGCACCCATGGGGACAGGGTAACCACACCCGTGCCGTCGTGGCGGGACGCTCAGCCACACCAACTCAGAACGTGCCGGGGTGTCGAAAACCTCCGATTCCCTGTACCGTGCCAAGACTCGTCACCAGTGTGGTGACCTGGTGTTTCGTTGCGTCCTTGCGATCATTTCATGATCGCAAGGACGTGCTGTTTCGACTGCTGTGGGGCCACCGACGCATCCAAGGCGAACTCGTCGGGCTGGGACACCGCCTGGGCGCGGGCACCATCCGCCGAATCCTGGCCGCCGCCCACCTCGGCCCCGCACCACCCCGAGCAGACACCGGCTGGCGGACCTTCCTACGCGCCCACGCCACCAGACTGCTGACCACCGACCTCGTACACCCTCGACACCATCACCCTGCGCCGACTCTACGTCCTGTTCATCATGGAAGTCCGCACCCGACGAGTCCACTCCTGGGCGTGACCGCTCACCCGACCGCAGCCTGGACCACCCAGGCCGCCCGCAACCTCCTGATGGACCTCGGCGAACGAAATACCTGGGCAGCAAAAACCCCATCTCACCCGAGGCAAGACGGAGTCCCGACGTGAATCATCTGGTCGGGACGACAGGATTCGAACCTGCGACCCCTTGACCCCCAGTCAAGTGCGCTACCAAGCTGCGCCACGTCCCGGCCACGCCCTCGCGGGCGCGTACACAGCCTAGCGCAGTCAACACGGTCACCAGCGAGCCACCGCGCTGTCGAGCAGCTGATGGAGCCCACCAGTCAACCTCCCGCTTATCCACTGCCCTGAGGTTCCCGAGCTCAACAGCAGAGTTTTTTGATCAAGAATCGACAGCGCTCCTGTTGAGCTCGGGAACCTCAGGGGCGAACCTCAGGCGGGGGAGCGGGGCACGCACGAGCGACGGGACTAGCGGCGCGACTGGCGGTCGCGGACGCGGACGGAGATGCGGATCGGGGTGCCGGTGAAGCCGAAGGTCTCGCGCAGGCGGCGTTCCAGGAAGCGGCGGTAACTGGCCTCCAGGAAACCGGTGGTGAACAGCACGAAGGTGGGCGGCCGGGTGGTGGCTTGGGTGGCGAAGAGGACCTTGGGTGCGCGGCCCCCGCGGACCGGCGGGGGGGTAGCGGCGATCAACTCGGACAGCCAGGCGTTGAGCTGGCCGGTGGGTACCCGCCGGTCCCAGGATTCCAGGGCGGTGCGCAGGAACGGTGCCAGCTTGCCGACCGCTCGCCCGGTGAGCGCCGAGATGTTCAGCCGCTCCGCCCAGCCCACCCGTGCCAGGTCCCGGTCCAGTTCCCGGGTCAGCTCGCGGCGCCGGTCCTCATCGACGAGGTCCCACTTGTTGAACGCCACCACCAGCGCGCGGCCGGACTCGACCACCGAAGTGATCACTCGTTGATCCTGCTCGGTGATCGGCTCGCTGGCGTCGATGAGCACCACCGCCACCTCGGCGGCCTCGATCGCCGCCCGGGTGCGCAGCGAGGCGAAGTACTCGGTACCGCTCGCGGTCCGCACTCGCTTACGCAGGCCGGCGGTGTCCACGAACCGCCAGGCCTCGCCGTCGAGCTCCAGCAGGGAGTCCACCGGGTCCACCGTGGTGCCGGCGACCTCGTGCACCACCGACCGCTGCTCCCCCGCCAACCGGTTGAGCAGGCTGGACTTGCCGACATTGGGCTTGCCGACCAGCGCGACCCGGCGCGGTCCCCCGGCCCGGCCCACCATGTCCCGCGGCGCGGCGGGCAGCACCGCCAGCACGGCGTCGAGCAGATCGCCGGTACCGCGGCCGTGCAGCCCACTCACCGGATGCGGCTCGCCCAACCCCAGCGACCACAGTGCCGCGGTGTCGGCGACCCCCCGCTCGTCGTCGACCTTGGTCGCGGCCAGCACCACCGGGGTCGACGAGCGGTGCAGCACCCGGGCCACCGCCTCTTCCGCCGCAGTTGCTCCCACCGTGGCGTCGACCACCAGCAGGACCGCGTCCGCGGTGCGCATGGCGAGCTCTGCCTGCGCCGCCACCTCGGCGGCCAGACCGCGCGCGTCGGGTTGCCACCCGCCGGTGTCCACCACGGTGAACCGTCGGCCGTTCCACAGCGCGTCGTAGGCCACCCGGTCCCGGGTCACCCCGGGCACGTCCTGCACCACCGCCTCGCGGCGCCCCAGGATCCGGTTGACCAGCGTCGACTTGCCCACGTTGGGCCGGCCCACCACGGCGAGCACCGGTTGCTCGAGCACCACGTCCAGCTCGTCCCCGGCCGGTGAGCCAGTGTCCAGCGCCGCCCATTCGGCCTCGTCGGACCAGATCCCGTCGCCGGACGCCAGGCTGCTCATCACGCTCCCTCTCCTCGCCCCGCAGCTGACCTGCCCAGGCCGCGGATCCCGTCCAGCTCGGTGACCAACGCAGCCAGCCGATTGCGCATCTCGCCCGTGGCCGCGACCAGGGCCGCCCGCCCCTTCCCGGGCGGTACCGCGAAGGACTCCCCGACCAGGACATCCACCCGCGGCCGAAACCGCCGGGTGCGACCTGCGGAAAGGCGCGTGCCACGGATTGCCACTGGCAGCATTGTCGCCCCTGCGGTCCGGGCCAGCCACGCGGCACCCCGCTGCGCGTCTGCCACGTCACCCTCGCCGCGGGTGCCCTCTGGGAAGACCACCACCATCCCGCCACGGCGCAGTAACCGCACAGCGGTGAGCAGCGACGCCCGGTCCACCTCCCCGCGACGGACCGGGAGCTGCCCGATCCGTCTCAGGAAAGCGCCCAGCGGCCCACGGAACACCTCTTGCTTGACCAGGAACGTGGCGCGCCGGCCCAGCAACCCGTACAGCAGCGGGCCGTCGACCATCGAGCTGTGGTTAGCCACCACCACGACCGGCCCACTCGCCGGGATCCGCTCCCGATGACAGATCCGCAGCCGGTAGGCGACGAAGAAGCACCAGGTCCCGATCCAGCGTGTGAGGCCCTGCAACCACAGCCACGTGCCCTCCGGCACCTCAGGTGTCACATCCGATCCTCCGCCGCCAGGACCAGGCCCCGCGCCACGGCCAGGTCCCGCAACCTGGCCAGCACCGCATCGACGTCCAGAGCGGTGGTGTCCAGCTCGACGGCATCAGCCGCGGCGCACATCGGGGAGGCGGACCGGCTCGCGTCGAACAGATCCCGGCGCTCGACCGCGGCCCGGACCGCCGCCACGTCACCGACACCGTCCTGGGCCGCTCGGCGAGCCGCCCGCTGCGCGGCACTCGCGGTGAGGAAGACCTTCAGCGGCGCGTCCGGTACCACCACCGTCCCGATGTCGCGCCCCTCCACCACGATCCCACCACCGGCAGTGACGGTCGCGGAGATAATCCGGCGTTGCGCAGCGACGAGCAGCACCCGCACCTGGGGCACCGCGGACACCGGGCTGACGGCGATCGTCACCTGCGGACCGCGGATCTCCACCGAGACGTCCTCACCGTCCAGCAGAACAGACGAGGTATCGGTGCCCACCTCGATGCGCCGCCGCGTCACCACCTCGCACACCGCCGCGGACTCACTGGGGTCGACACCGGCCCGCAGGACACCGAGCGCGGCGGCCCGGTACATCGCACCGGTATCCAGGTACCCGGCGCCCAACGACGCCGCCAGCCGGCGGGCCACGGTGGACTTCCCGGAGCCGGCGGGCCCGTCCACCGCCACGACCCCCCGCAGCCTGTCGCCTCCTCGCACCCGCCCCGACCTCCCGCCGTCGCTACCCGCGCCCATTCTGCGCCACACACGACCATTCAGCGGGTTCACCAGGCCTGGATAAACCCGCTGAACGCGGGAAGCGCGCTTACCGGCCGACAGCGCGGTTGAGGGCACCTACCTCGACACGGGAGAGGACCCGGACGGTACCGGGGCGTTGCTCGCCGAGGTGGACATCGGCGATCGCGGTACGCACCAAGCGGTGCACCGGGTGCCCCACCTCGGCGAGCAACCGGCGAACGATGTGCTTGCGGCCCTCGTGCAGCACCACCTCGACCAGGGCCTTGCCGGGCAGGGCCTGCACGACCCGGAACCCGTCGACCGCCACCGGGCCATCGTCGAAGGGCACTCCAGCGCGCAGGACCCGGCCCAGCGAGCGGGGGATCGGACCGGGCACCTCGGCCAGGTAGGTCTTGAGCACCCGGTAGGAGGGATGCATCAGCCGGTGGGCGAGCTCCCCGTCGTTGGTGAGCAGCAGCAGACCCTCGGTGTCGGCGTCGAGGCGCCCGACATGGAACAGGCGCTGGGCCCGATCGGCCACGTAATCGCCGACGCAGGGCCGGCCGCGGTCATCGGACATGGTGGAATGCACGCCGCGGGGCTTGTTCAGCGCCAGATGCTCCACGTCGGCGCGCAGTTCCAACCGCATGCCATCGACGTGGATGACCGCGGTCTCGGGGTCGACCCGCACCCCCATCTCGCGCACCACGACCCCGTCCACCTGGATCCGGCCCCGCGCGATCATCTCCTCGGCAGCGCGCCGGGAGGCGACCCCGGCCTGGGCGAGCACCTTGTGCAGCCTCGGCAGCGCGGCAGTCGCCTCAGGGCGGTACGCCTCGGAGTGGGCCATCGCCTCAGGCTGGGATGTCATCGATCGAGTCGATGTCGGGCAGCAGCGGGGCGATCGGGGGGAGGTCCTCCAACCCGGAGAGCCCGAGCCGCTCCAGGAACAGCTCGGTCGTGCAGTAGAGCACCCCATGGGTGTCCGGGTCGGTCCCGGCCTCCTCGATCAGACCGCGGGCCAGCAGCGTGCGCATCACCCCGTCGACGTTCACTCCGCGCACCGCGGCGACCCGCGAGCGGGTGACCGGTTGGCGGTAAGCCACCACGGCGAGGGTCTCCAGGGCAGCCCTGGTCAGCCTGGCCCGCTGCCCGTCCAGCAGCAGCCTCTCCACGAACGGTGCGTACACATCACGGGTGTGCAACCGCCATCCCTGCGCGACCTGGCGCAGGTCGATGCCGCGGCCGGTACCGGTGTAGCCGTCCCGCAGCCGTCGCAGCGCCTCGACCACCCGCGTCACCGGCTGGCCCAGCGCGCTGGCCAGCACGTCCTCCCCAGCTGGGGAGTCCACCACCAGCAGCAACGCCTCAAGGGCAGCGTCGAGTTCGTCGTCGCCGTGTAGCGCTGGCAGCGTCTCGACGCCGGTGGGTGCTTCCAAGAGCGCGGTGTCGTTCACCGGTCATCACCGTCCTGTTCGCCGTCCGTACCCGACGCGGTCGTAGTCTGCCCGGGGCCACCTGTCCACTGGACGTACAGCTCACCCAGCGGGTCGGTCTGGTCGAAGACCACCTCTGCGGCACGGTACAGATCCAGCAACGCCAGGAAGCGGGCAACCACCTCTCGGGTGTGTGCACAGTCAGCGACCAGGCTGGCGAAGCTGGCCTGGCCATCGCGGGCCAGCCGACTGCGGAGCACCGCAGCGTGCTCGCGCACCGACACCCGGGGGGTGTGCAGATGCTCCAAGGACACCGTAGGCGGTGGCGGCTTGGGTCGAAAGACCGCGGCCGCCGTCTCAGCGAACCGGGTTGCGTCGACGCCGAGCAACACCTCGGGGAGCAGCCCGGCGAATCTCTCCTCGATCCCCACTGATCGCGGGTAGCGGCGCAGTGCCGCGGACTCGAGCTCCGAGAACAGGGCCGCGATCTGCTTGTACGCCCGGTACTGCAGCAGCCGCGCGAACAGCAGGTCCCGGGCCTCCAGCAAGGCCAGATCCGCTTCATCCTCGACGTCGGCGCTGGGCAGCAACCGGGCCGCCTTGAGGTCCAGCAGGGTCGCCGCCACCACGAGGAACTCGGTGGTCTCGTCGAGGTCGAAAGAATCACCCAGCACCCGAAGGTGCGCGATGAACTCATCGGTCACCTGATGCAGGGCGACCTCGGTCACGTCCATCTGCTGCTGGGAGATGAGCTGCAGCAGCAGGTCGAACGGGCCCTCGAAGTTCGCCAGCCGCACAGTGAAGCGAGGTGACGAGGCTGGTGCCACCACCGGATCATCCAGCACGGTCATCGTGCGATCACCTCCCGGGCCAGGGCACGATACGCCTGCGCCCCTGCGGACTTCGGCGCCCACCGGGTGATCGGCTCACCAGCGACCGTGGTCTCCGGGAACCGGACCGTCCGGCCGATCACGGCATCGAAGACGGTGTCGCCGAAGGCCTCCACCACGCGCGCCATCACCTCCCGGGCGTGCAACGTGCGCGGATCGTACATCGTGGCCAGAATCCCGGTGATCGTCAGCTTCGGGTTGAGCCGGTCACGCACCTTGTCGATGGTGTCCATCAGCAGCGCCACCCCCCGCAGGCTGAAGTATTCGCACTCCAACGGGATCAGCACGCCATCGGCGCAGGCCAGTGCGTTGATGGTGAGCAACCCCAACGACGGTTGGCAGTCCACCAGGATGAAGTCGTAGCGCGCCAGCAGTGGCCGCAGAGCCCGACCCAGGGCCTGCTCCCGGCCCACCTCGGTGACCAGTTGCACCTCCGCTGCGGACAGGTCGATGTTGCTGGGCAGCAGGTCCATGCCGGACACCGAGGTCGGCTGGACGACCTCATTCACCGGGACACCCTGCCCCATGATCAGGTTGTAGACGGTGCGGTCCAGGTGCTGCGCGGGCACCCCGAGCCCGACGGAGAGCGCTCCCTGCGGGTCGAAGTCGACCAGTAGCACCCGGCGGCCGTACTCGGCGAGCGCCGCCCCGAGGTTGATCGTCGAGGTGGTCTTACCGACGCCGCCCTTCTGGTTGCAAACGGCCACGACCTGAGCTGGCCCGTGCCGATCCAGCGGAGGTGGCTGCGGCACCGCCCGCTGCGGACGTGCGGCGGGATAGATCCCGTCCCCGGGGAACCCGTCCTCACCCGAAATCGGTGGAGTTGGCACAGCCAGCGTCGGCGCAACCAGCGGTTGCTGCGCAGACGCCGAGGACGACATGGAACCCATCCTTTCCGCCTCATGCTGGGTCAGCACGGTGCGATCCCCGGGGAGTTTATTGCGCGGCAGGAATCGCCTTCAACGCGCCTCGCCGTTGTGGATAAACCGTCATCCCCGCGCGCGGGGATGGGCGGTGGCGTAGACCTCGCGCAGATTGTCCACCGTGACCAGGGTATAGACCTGCGTGGTAGTTACCGAGGCATGACCGAGCAACTCTTGCACCACCCGCACATCCGCGCCGCCCTCCAGCAGATGGGTGGCGAAGGAATGTCGCAGCGTGTGTGGTGACACCGCGGCGGTGATCTCGGTCCGCACCACGGCCTCCTGCAACACCGCCCAGGCGCTCTGCCGGGACAGCCGGGCGCCGCGGGCGTTGAGGAACACCGCCGGGGTACCACGCCCCCGCGCAGCGAAGGTCGGGCGGCCGCGGACCAGGTAGGCATCCAGCGCGGCCAGCGCTGGCCGGCCCACCGGCACCAGCCGCTGCTTGCCACCCTTGCCGCGCAGCAGCACGGTGCGAGCCGGGGCGTCCACGTCGTCGCGATCCAGCCCGACCGCCTCGGAGATCCGCGCGCCGGTGGAGTACAGCAGCTCCAGCAGCGCCCGGTTACGCAGGCAGCGAGGTCCCCCGTCGGCGGGGAACACCTCCAGCATCCGCAGCACCTCATCCACCCCGAGTGCCTTGGGCAGCCGTTTCGGTGGGCTCGGGGGATGCACATCGGCAGCGACATCGGCCGGCACCAGCCCCTCCCGGAAGGCGAACCGGTGCAGCCCGCGAGCCACGACCAGTGCCCGGGCCGCAGAGGACGGGGCCAGCGGGCGACGCTCACCGTCCCCGTCCCGTAACGCCGCGAGGAAACCGCTTACCTGCTCCTCGCGCACCCCGGGAAGCCCGGTGACCCCAGTCGACGCCAGGTAGACACCGTAGCGCCGCAGGTCCCGGCCGTAGGAGTCCAGCGTGTTGGCCGACGCGCCCCGCTCCACCGCGAGGTGATCGAGGTACGCGAAGATCACCGCCGCCAGTGCCGGCGGCAGGTCCTGCGGCGACTGGGGCGGGCTGGGGCTCATCTGAGTGCCTCTACCAGCGGTAGGTGCTGGAGGTCGTGCGCCTGGGCCACCTCGGCGAGCACTACCGAGCCTGCGACCACGTTGACGCCGCGGGCCAGCGCCGGGTCCTCGCGCACGGCTTTGCGCAGTCCCTTGCCGGCCAGCGCGCAGACGTAGGGCAGGGTGACGTTCGTCAGCGCATAGGTGGAGGTGTGCGGCACCGCGCCGGGCATGTTGGTCACGCAGTAGAACACCGAGTTGTGCACGGTGAACGTAGGCTCGACGTGGGTGGTGGGCCGCGAGTCAGCGAAGCATCCGCCCTGGTCTATGGCGATGTCCACCAGCACCGATCCCCTGCGCATCTCGCCAACCAGGTCATTGCTGACCAGGGTGGGCGCTTTGGCACCCCGCAGTAGCACGGCCCCGATCACCAGGTCCGCCCACACGCAGGCCTTCTCCACCTCATAGGTATTCGACGCGATGGTCTGCAGGTGCCCCCGGTAGCTGAAGTCGATCTCCCGCAACCGGTTGATGTTGGTATCCAGCACCACCACCTCGGCCTGCATGCCCAGCGCGATGCTGGCCGCGTTCATTCCCGCCACGCCGGCCCCGAGCACCGCCACCTTGCCTGCGGGCACCCCGGAGACCCCCCCGAGCAGCACCCCGCGCCCACCTTGCATGCGCTCCAGGCAATGCGCCCCCACCTGCGGGGCCATCCGGCCTGCGACCTCGCTCATCGGAGCCAGCAGGGGAAGCGAGCCATCCGGCAGCTGCACGGTCTCGTAGCCGATCGCGTCGATCCCTGACTCGATCAGGGCCGTCGTGCACTCCGCGGAAGCGGCCAGGTGCAGGTAGGTGAACAGGATCTGGCCCTTGCGCATCCGGTGATACTCCGCCGGCACGGGCTCCTTCACCTTGAGCACCAGCTCGGCCTCGGCCCACACGTCATCGGCCTGCGGCACGATCCGGGCGCCTGCGGCCACATAGGTCTCGTCAGGGAAGGCGCAGCCAACCCCGGCACCGCGTTCCACCAGTAGCTCATGCCCATGGCGGGTCAGCTCCAGCACCCCGGCAGGCGTGATCGCAACCCGGTATTCGCCAACCTTCAGCTCACGCGGAACACCGATCTTCACGGTGATGTGCCTCCCTACTCGAGCCCGGTGCTCAGGCACGGTAGCTGGGTCCCGTAGGAGCGGCATGATCCGCCAGACTCGCCGCGATATCCTAACGCTGTGGCCGAGGAACCAGACGTGCGGATTCGCGTGGGCACCGCAGAGCGCGAGGCCGCGATGAAGGCATTGGGTAAACACATGGAGACTGGACACCTGGAAGTCGACGAGTATACCGAGCGCATCAATCGTGCGGCGACCGCACGCACCGCCGCCGAGCTCGACGACTTATTTGCTGACCTACCCCTTCCACACTATCGCCCACCATCCCCGCCGCAACACGCGACTTACCAGCAACAATCAGCCGACATTCCGGCCAGTAAAGTCGGATACTCACCGCTTTACGGCACCGAGCCCAACCGCCCGCTGTCCGACAAGTCAAAGCTGGCCGCCGGCCTGCTGCAGATATTTCTACCCTTCGGGGTAGGACGATTCTACACCGGCCATTACGGGATGGCAGTTGCGCAACTGATCCTCTCAGTCCTGTGTGTCGGCATCATCTGGTGCGTCATCGACGGCATCGTGATCCTCGCCCAAGGCGGCTACGACAGGCAGGGCCGGCAGTTGAGGAACTGAGGACTGATCGGCCTGGTCTCTTGTGCGATCAGCTGCCGCGAGCCGCGAAGCGGGTCGGCCGGTCCAGCCACAACGCGTCTACCGGCCGCGGGGCAACGGCGCCGGCCAGCACTGCGTGCACAGCGAGCAGCCCAGCGACAGCCGCCGCGTTGACGATCTCTCCGGTCAGCACCTGGCGCACCGCCTCAGCCAGGGGCAGCCGGACCACGTCGAGATCAGCCTCCTCGTCATCGCCTCCAGCGGGACGACCGACCTCAGTCAGCCCGCGGGCCAAGAACACCCGCTGCGACTCGTCGCTGCACCCGGGTGAGGGCACCAGATCAACCAGGAGCGACCAGTGCTGCGCGGTGTAGCCGACCTCCTCCAGCAGCTCCCGCCGGGCGGCGGCAACGGGGTCCTCCCCCGGCGCGTCGAGCAACCCGGCAGGCAGCTCACGGATCCGGCGGCCCAGCGGATGCCGGTACTGATCGATCATCACGACCGACGCGTCGTCGTGCAGCGGCAGGACGACCACGGATCCTGGGTGCTCGACCACCTCCCGTCCCGCGGCCCGGCCACCAGGCATCTCCACCTGATCGAGCCGCAACGCGAGGACCCGGCCGACGTGCAGGGTGTCGCTGCCGGACACCGCGAACTCGTGCGGTCGGCTCACCGCAATCCCGCCGGCATCTCGACCGGCAACCAGTCCGCAGCCCGATAGCTCAGCGCCGCCGCGACGAAGGCGACGAACAGCGGATGCGGGCGGGTGGGCCGGCTGGCCAGCTCGGGATGGGCCTGAGTGCCGACGAAGAACGGGTGGGCACTGGCAGGCAACTCGACGAACTCGACGAGATGGCGCTCCGGCGACAACCCGCTGATCACCAGACCCGCGGCGATGAGCTTGTCCCGGTAGGCGTTGTTCACCTCGTAACGGTGCCGGTGCCGCTCGCGAACCTCGGTGCCGCCGTAGGCCTGGGCCACCACCGAGCCCGCCTCCAGCACCGCCGGGTAACTACCCAGCCGCATCGTCCCACCCATGTCACGTTGACCAGCTACGACGTCCGTCTGATCGGCCATGGTGGAGATCACCGCATGCGGCGTCGCCGCGTCGAACTCTGTCGATCCGGCACCGTCGAGACCGGCCAGGTTCCGGGCGACCTCGATCACCATGCATTGCAGGCCCAGGCACAGACCCAGGACAGGGATCCCACGGGTGCGAGCATGCTGGATCGCACCGATCTTGCCCTCGATCCCGCGGACCCCGAACCCACCAGGCACCAGCACGCCGTCCACCCCGGCCAGCGCGGTCTGCGCACCGGCGGGGGTCTCGCAGGTGTCCGAGGGGACCCAGCGGATCTCCACTCTGGCCCGGTGCGCGAAACCCCCGGCACGCAGTGCCTCGGTCACCGACAGGTAGGCATCCGGCAGATCGACGTACTTGCCCACCAGCGCGATCCGGATCCGCGCCGTCGGGTTGTGCACCCGGTCGAGCAGATCCCCCCACTCGGTCCAGTCCACGTCCCGGAAGGGCAGCCCGAGCCGGCGCACCACGTAGGCGTCGAGGCCCTCGGAGTGCAATACCTTGGGGATGTCGTAGATCGAGGGCGCGTCGGGTGCAGCAACCACCCCATCGATGTCCACATCGGACATCAGCGCGATCTTTCGCTTGAGCACGTCCGGGACTTCCCGGTCCGCGCGGCACACCAAGGCGTCGGGCTGGATGCCGATGTTGCGCAGCGTGGCCACCGAGTGCTGGGTGGGCTTGGTTTTCAGCTCCCCGGAGGGAGCGAGGTAGGGCACCAGGGAGACGTGCAGGAAAAAGCAGTTGTCCCGGCCGACGTCGTGGCGTACCTGGCGGGCCGCCTCCAGGAACGGCAGCGACTCGATGTCCCCGACCGTCCCGCCGATCTCGGTGATCACCACATCCGGTGACCGACCGTCCTCCCCAGGCTCGGACATGGCCAGGATCCGGGACTTGATCTCGTCGGTGATGTGCGGGATAACTTGCACGGTATCGCCGAGATATTCTCCGCGCCGTTCCTTGGCGATCACCGCTGAGTAGACCTGGCCGGTGGTGACGTTGGCCTTGCGACCGAGATTGCGGTCCAGGAACCGCTCGTAGTGCCCGATGTCCAGGTCGGTCTCGGCGCCGTCCTCGGTGACGAACACCTCACCGTGCTGGAAGGGATTCATCGTGCCCGGATCGACATTGAGGTACGGGTCCAGCTTCTGCATTGTGACCCGCAACCGGCGGGACGTGAGCAACTGACCCAAACTCGACGCGGTAAGCCCCTTGCCCAGGGAGGAGGCGACACCTCCGGTGACGAACAGGTACCTGGTTGGGTGGGCGAGCTTGACCAAGACCGTCTCCCGTGGTCCGGACCGGCCCTTCGACTTGGCACCGGTTGCGATGCAGCTGGCGGCACGCCGCCGACCACGGAATCTCACGGTAACACTGCCAGCGCTGGTCCAGGGGCACCGCCTCGCCGGTCAGCCCTGGATCGCGGGAACCACGGCCTGCGCATTGCCGCCGGTACCGTACCGCCCGGTGTGACCTTGGGCCTGCTCGGCCAGCGCCAGGATCGTCACCACCCGGCCGGCCGCAGTGCTCACATCGTCGACCGTGGACAGCACAGACGCCGACGCGGTGTCCGCACGCACGAAGCCGATAGGGCTGTTCCCCTCGTCCGACCCGGGTCTGCCCGCGAGCACCGCGCCGACACCGGAGCGGTCCAGCTGGGTGGCGAACCGGGCCAGGATTCCGGCCCGGTCTCCGCTGCTGTTGCCACGGCTCGCGCCTCCGGTGAGCACGACCACGAGTTGCGCGGGCTGCAGTTGCGGACCGAGCCGGACGAATCCACCATCGCCCAGGCCGGCCAGCACCGCAGTGGTCTCCGCGGTGGTGGCCTGTGCCTTACCGCTGCGGGGGTTGGTCAGCAGTAACGAGCCGAGCAACCCGCCGGACAAAGTCCCGGCATCCGATGCGGGGGGTAACCGCAACCCCGCCGGCAGCAGCCGGGTGGACAGCTCGCTGAGCTGATCGGAACGGGACGGGTCGGTGAACGCCTCGGTGAGCTGCAGCTCACCGGTGACGGTGCCACCGGCGCTGCTGATCAGACCGGTCAGCGCATCCCGGTCGGCCGGGTTGGCGTCCGCGGTGGTGACGAGCACCACGGTGCGACCGCGCAGTGCGCCGCTCACGACGCGGGGTCCGACCGCCGCGCCGAAAACATCGGCATCGGTCAAGCGGGCCTGCAGCCCGTTGCGCTCGGTCTGCAGCTCGCTCACCTGGCGGCTCAGCTCGGCGCGGTTGGAACTGAGCCCTGAGAGCAGCCGGTCGCTGATCGCAGTCGATCCCAACACCACTCCCAGCGCGAGAGCCAAGAAGACGGCTGCGATGGAGATGATGTGGTAACGCAGTGAGATCACGGTCTATCCCCACCCCTTGATCCAGGAGACTGCGTTGTTCCAGGCGCCGGTCCAGGTATCACTGGCCAGCACGCCGAAGGCGCCACCGACGTTGGAGACGAGCAGCGCCGCCGTCACCGCGACCAGTGCGGCGAGCACCATGAGCAGCACCGCACCCGCTGACACCCGGCTGCGGTACATCACGGCGGCAGCGTGACCGTCGATGAGCTTGCTACCCAGCCTCAGCCGGGTGAGGAACGTCGACGGGTTGGACCCCGACCGCCCCCGGTCCAGAAACTCGTGAAGCGTGGCGTGAAAGCCGACGGCAATGACGAGCTCGGCGCCGTGCGCCTCGGCCAGCAGCAGTGCGAGATCCTCCGGGTTGCTGACCGTGGGAAAGGTCACCGCACCGATGCCCAGATCCTGGATGCGCGCCAACCCCGCGGCGAAGCCATCGGGCTGGGCGGGCACCACGACCTCGTCGGCCGATTTCAGGGTGTCGGTCTCGACCTGGTACGGGTCACCGACGATGAGATGCGGCCGGTGTCCGGCGGCGCGCAGCGCGTCCGCGCCCGCTTCGACGCCGATCAGTACCGGCTGGTACTCCCGGATGAAGTGCTTGAGCCCCGCCAGATCCTCGAGATAGTCGTAGCCGGCGGCCACGACGAGCACCTGGCGGCCGCGGATGGGGACGTTGACATCGGGCACGCCGACCCGATCGATGATCAGGGCTCGTTCATGCCGGAGGAACTCGATAGTGTTCGCCGAGAAGGCCTCGAGCTGAGCGGACAACCCGGATTTGGCCTCGATCATCAGGTCGGCGATCGAATCGGCATCCTGCTCGATGCCGCGGGCGACCTCGGTGTCCCCGAGATAAATCCCACCCTCGTGTAGCCGCAGCCGGCTGCCGTCCTTGATCCGTAACGCATCCGCACCGACTCCGTCGATCAGCACGACACCTGCTGAGAGGAGGATCTCGGGCCCCAGGTTGGGGAACCGGCCGGAAATCGACGGTGCCGCGTTGACGACCGCGGCGACCCCGGCCGCCACCAGCGCATCAGCGGTCCTGCGGTCCAGATCGACTTGGTCGAATACCGCGATGTCACCGCGGCCGACGCGCCGCGCCAGCGCGTCGGCGCAGCGATCCACCTTGGCCAACCCCGTCACCCCGGGCAGATCTCGGCCGGATCGGCTGAGCAGACCGGCGATTTTCATGCAGGTAATGGTGGCAAATGGGCCATCCCTCGTCGCGTAGGCGCGCCGAGGGATGGCTCGTGAATGGCATTCGCCTCTATAGCATCGTTACGCACTCACGAGCTTGCTCTTGTCGGCGATGGCCGACAAGAGCAACTCTTCGGCATGCGCGCGCCCGGTCTCGGTGCCGTCCAATCCGGCCAGCATCCTGGCCAGCTCACCGACCCTGGCCGGCTCATCGAGCTCCCGGATCCCGCTGCGGGTCAGACCGGTGGCATAGGTCGCCTTGTCCACCACGAGGTGCCGATCGGCGTAGGCGGCGACCTGCGGCAGGTGGGTGACGACCACGACCTGGTGGGTGCGGGCCAACCTGGCCAGCCGCCGCCCGATCTCGACCGCGGCTCGCCCACCGACCCCGGCGTCGACCTCGTCGAAGACCATCGTGGGAACCGGATCGGCATCGGCCAGCACCACCTCCAGGGCCAGCATCACCCGGGACAGCTCGCCCCCCGAGGCGCCCTTGTGCACCGGCAGCGACCCCGCGGCGGGATGCGAGGCCAGGCGAAGCTCCACCTCGTCGACACCATCCGGACCGGCTCGCAGCCGCGTCCCTTCGATGGTCAGTGCTGCCTCGTCGCCATCGGTGGCCAGGCTCGGCTGCAGCACCACGGACAGCTGCGCCTGCCCCATCGCCAACCCGTCCAGCTCCGCGGTGACGGCGCCACCCAGCTCCCGGGCGGCCGCGGTCCTGGCCGCGGTGAGCGCGGTGGCGTGCCGGACGAGCTGCGCGGCCAGCTCATCGCGCCGCGCGACCAGCGCCGCGATGGCCTCCTCTGAGGTGTCCAGCCCGGCGAGGCGCTGCCGGGCTTGGCCGGCCCAGGCAAGTACCCCGTCGACGTCGGCGGCGTACTTGCGGGTGAGCCGCTTGAGCTCGGCCTGGCGGGCCAGCACCTGCTCCAACCGGTCCGGATCGGCACCCAGTGCCTCGAGGTAGCCGCTGAGCTCGGCACCGACATCGCCGAGCACCGCCGCGGCCTCTCCCAGGCGTTCACCCAGCGCCAGCAGCTCAGGGTCATCCACCGCGTGCAGCCACCGGCGCGCCTGCCCGACCAGGCCGATCGCACTCGGCGTGTCGGGTGTTCCATCCGCTGCACCGGACACCGCGGACTGCGCGAGCGCGGCCGTCTCGCGCAGCGCCTCCGAGTCGGCCAGCCGGCGGGCCGCGGCCAGCAGCGCAGCGTCCTCCCCCGGTTGCGGGTCGATCGCGGTGATCTCGGCGAGGCCGTGACCGAGCAGGTCGGCTTCTCTGGCCAGCTCCCGGGAGTGATCCCGGCGGGTGGCGAGCTCGGCGCCACAACGCAGCCACTGCTCCCGGACCTTCCGGTAGGCGCTCAGCTGCTCAGTCACCCGCTCACCGGCATAGCGGTCCAGCACGGCCCGCTGCTCGGCGGCGCGCAACAGCCGCAGCTGGTCGTTCTGGCCGTGCACCGCGAGCATGCTCTCGGCCAGCTCAGCCAGCACTGCTGCCGGAACCGAGCGACCGCCGAGATGGGCCCGGGAACGGCCGTCGGCGGTGAGGGTGCGGCTGGCGATGAGGCTGCCATCCTCGTCTGCGCGGGCACCCACCTCGTTGACCAGATCCGCGGCTGGGCTGCCCGCGGGTGGCCGGAAGCGGCCCTCGACGATGGCCCGGTCGGCACCGCGCCGGATCCGGGAGGCGTCGGCCCGCCCGCCGGCGAGCAACTGCAGACCGGTCACCACCATCGTCTTGCCCGCTCCGGTCTCCCCGGTGACCACGGTCAGGCCGGGGTGCAGGTCCAGGGTGGCCTCGTCAATCACACCGAGGCCCTCGATGCGCATCTCGGTGAGCACGGCCCGCACCCTAGCGCGAAGGCCAACCGGCCCGTCACGCACTCACGAGCCGGTTGGGCGGGGACCCCGCCAACCCTGCACTGGCAGCTCGAACTTGCGCACCAGCCGATCGGTGAACGGGCAGTCGTGCAGGCGCACCAGCCGGATCGGGGTGGCGCCACGGACCACCTCGACCCGAGCTCCCGCGGGCAGCGGGAAGGTCCGCCTCCCATCGCAGCAGAGCACCGCGGTGTGCCCGCGCGGATCGGTCTCCACGGCGACCACCGAGTCCGGAGACACCACCATCGGCCGAGCGAACAGCGCATGCGCGTTGCTGGGGACCACGACGAGAGCGTCGACATCGGGCCACACCACCGGCCCTCCCGCGGAGAAGGCGTAGGCGGTGGATCCCGTCGGGGTGGCACACAGCACGCCGTCGCAGCCGAAACCGGAGACCGGCCGGCGATCCACCTCCACCACCACATCGAGGATGCGTTCCCGCCTGCTCTTCTCGACGCTGGCCTCGTTGAGCGCCCAGGTGCGGGCCAGCGTGGACCCGTTGAGGCCAGCGGTGACCTCGATGGTCATCCGCTCATCGACGAGGTAGTCGCGCCCGATGATGGCGTGCACGACCACATCGAGGGAGTCCCGATCGGCCTCCGCGAGGAAGCCGATCCGCCCGAGGTTGACGCCGAGCAGCGGCACTCCGCACGGACGGGCCAGCTCCGTGGCCCGCAAGAGGGTGCCGTCGCCACCGAGAACCACGACGAGCTCGGCACCCGCAGCGGCCTGCGGCCCGATCGGCATCTGGCGCTCAACCAGCGCGGGGTCGAAGTGGCCGGCCTCCTCGGTGAGCACCCGCAGCCCGATCCCGGCTACGGCCAGCTGATGGGCGACCTGCTCGGCGATGCGCAGGTTCTCCGGATGCCCGGTGTGCATCACCAGCAGGACCTCACGGGCGAACCTCATTGCGGTCCGCTCCGCACGGCGGTGTGCACCAGTTCCTCGGCGGGGCGCAGCGGATCGGCCGGACCACGGCGCAGCCACAGGAAGTACTCGACGTTGCCGGAAGGCCCTGGTAGCGGGCTTGCGATGGCGTCGAGCAGGCCCAGGCCGAGTCCGGTCGCGACCGCCAGCACGTCGAGCACGGCCTGCGCGCGCAGCAGCGGATCCCGGACCACACCGCCCGCGCCCAGCCGTTCGCGCCCCACCTCGAACTGGGGTTTGACCATGGGGAGCAGGTCGCCCTCCGGTGTGGTGCACGCGGCCAGCGCGGGCAGCGCCAAGCGCAACGAGATGAACGACAGGTCGGCGACGGTCAGCTCGACAGCGCCACCGATGTCTTGCTGCGCCACCGTGCGCACATTCCTCCGGTCCAGGACCTGAACACGCTGATCAGTGCGAAGCGACCAGGCAAGCTGCCCGTAGCCGACGTCAAGGGCGACCACCTCGCGGGCTCCACGGCGCAACAGCACGTCGGTGAAACCACCGGTGGACGCGCCGGCGTCCAGGCAACGCCGGCCCGCGACGGTCGGGCCGCCACCGACGAGGCCCTCCAGCGCGCCGTGCAGCTTCCGGGCGCCCCGCGACACCCAGTTGGGCTCATCGTCGGTCTTCCGAACGAGCAGCGGGGTGTCCGCGTCGACCCCGGTGGCCGGCTTGGTAGCGGTCACTCCACCGACCCGGACCCGGCGCTGCGCGACGAGCTCTGCAGCGTGGTCACGAGATCGGGCCAGGCCGCGCCGCACCAGCTCCGCGTCCAGCCGGGCTCTGCGCCCCATTTAAACCGCGCCCCATCTCAGCCTCCAGACCACCCTAAACCTCGTCGATGCTGGATAGGGCCGCGGTGAGCGCATCGTGGACGGCGCGCAATCGCGCCACGTGATCCGCCGTCGGCAGCTCATCGAGACCCCGCAGACCGGCGAGCGCGTCGGTGACGCCTGTCGCAGTAGCAAACGTAGGCGAGGGTGGCTGGGAGGTCATCGAGCTGGTCTCCTGAGCACTGGTCTCCTGAGCACTGGTCTCCTGAGCACTGGGTCACGAGCAACGCTACCGAGCGAGGGCCGACCCGATGACGGAGCCATCACCGGATGATTTCGCCCAGGCCCAGCGCGTCCACCACAGCCCCAGCAGCACCGTCGCCCACCTGCACCTGCACCGGCCCGATGTGCTCAACCCACCACAGAGCGCACAGCGTGCGCAACGCATCAAGGGGGTCGCCAGCGTTGCCATCGGAGTGCAGCAGCAGGGTGCGGTCAGAATCGAGCTCGACGCGCCAGCCGGGCCGCGGCTGGATCAGGGCATTCGCCAGCGGCTCGCGACACACCCGAAGGTCCATGCCCAGATGGGTGGGGCGGTGCTCTGGTGGTGCCGCGAGCAGCGCGGCGGCGTCACTGACCCCGGACAGGACCAACAGGGAGTCCAGCCCAGCGGCCCGTGCACCGGCGATATCGGTGTCCAGGCGGTCACCGACCACCAGAGGCCGCAGCGCGCCGGTGCGCTGCACCGCCGTATCGAGCAGCGAGCGCGCGGGCTTGCCGGCTACGGTGGGCTCCCGGTCGGTGGCCGCCCGTAACGCCGCCACCATGGCGCCATTGCCCGGCAGCAAACCTCGCTCGGTCGGCAACGTGCGGTCGACATTGCACGCGATCCAGGTCGCACCACCGCGAATCGCCAGGCACGCCTCCGCCAGTTGCGCCCATCCCGTTCCCGGGGAGTGGCCCTGCACGACTGCGGCCGGCTGGTCGGACGCCGCGCTCACCGGCCGCAACCCCACCGACCGCACCGCGGCAGCCAGCGACTCTGACCCGACGACCAGGACTGCGGCATCGGCCGACAGTCGAGCCGCCAGCAGCTCCACCGCGGCCTGAGCGCTGGTGAGAACCTCCTCCGGAGCGGCCCGGACCCCCAACGCGGTCAGATGCCTGGCTACCTCGTCAGGTGACCGCGAGGCATTGTTGGTGACGAACTGCACGGCCCGCCCAGCTTGGCGCAACTCATCGACGACGTCCGGCGCCTCGCCCACCAGCTGAGCTCCATGCATGATGGTGCCGTCGAGATCGAGCAGCACCGCGTCGTAGCCGTCCAGCAACCGCTCACTCCGCTTCCGGCCGCTCGCTGAGCTCGACGGCTCGCTCCGCGGCGTCGGTATCACCCTCGACATCGGCCTGCGCAGCCGCCAGAAACCAGCGGATCGCATCCTGATCTCGCCCAGCGGCGAGCAAATTGTCCGCGTATGCGTAGCATAATCTGGCTCGCCACGGCTCCTCGCCTGCCGCGTCCAGATCCGGACCCTGCAAAGCGATCACCGCTGCATCGAACTGGCCAAGATCGCGCCGGGCGCCGGCAGCCACGATCCGCAACTCGATCGTCTCGTCAATACCGAGTAGCCGAGCTTCTGGGCTTCGCGCGATCTCCAAGGCACGCTCTGGGCGCCCCAGCGCTCGCTCGCAGTCGGCCAACACCGCCAGACGGCCGGGATCGCCGCCCAGCCGGCGGGCGGCGCGCAGCTCTGCTAACGCCTCTGACCATTCCCCGGCGAAGTAGGCTGCCAGTCCGGCGGCCTCGCGGACCGCAGCGACCCGGCCCGCCTTGCTCCGCGCGAACCGGGTGTGCGCAAGAGCCAGCTTCGGGTCTTCCTCCAGCACCCGCGCTGCCATTACGAGATGGCTGCCGACCAGCTCAGCCAAGCCTTTGGGCAGGGTCATCAGTTCCTTGCGGACTTCCTGGTCCAACTCGTTGAGATCCACGTCCGGAGGGAGCTCCGGACGCGACAGATCGCCCGCCGGCAATGAGACACCCTCACCCGGCGCGGGGGCACTGTCTTGACGTCGAGCACCCCGATTCGCCATCCGAGGTTGTTGGGAACCAGGTTGTCGGGTGCCGAATTGTTTCGCTTTGGGGCGGCCAGCGCCCCGGCCACGCATGGCCTCCGTCCGGTCCGCGCCACCGTTGCGGTCCGCGTCTCCGGACTTGTTCTCCCCGGCTGACACGGTCACAGATCCTCTCATCCAATTCGCAGAGCTAAGGGGCCCCCGGGTTGTGGTGGGGGCCCCTTTTGTGGTGTGTGGGGTTGTGTTCGGCGGTGTCCTACTCTCCCACACCCTGGCGGGTGCAGTACCATCGGCGCTGGAGGGCTTAGCTTCCGGG
>JBOHFF010000037.1:0-14208 GCA_050699515.1 Pseudonocardiaceae bacterium | reverse complement strand
GCCTCGGACCGCCAAGCCTCTGGGCACGCCGAATGGTCCCTGCGGCTTCCTGAGCGCAAGCTCCCGCAGGGACTCCCGGTCTGGGGTGGCCGACCGTCGCCATCCGCTGCGCCGAATCGGGCGACCTAAGCCTTCAGTCGCCGTCGTTGTGCCACCCATCGTGGCTGGTCAGGCGGTCGAAACGCCTGTGTGGGAGCGGACGAGAAGAACACTACGCCCTCTTGAGAACTTGGCTCAAGTGTCAAAGTCTCAGGGTCCAAGGAGCCCTAGCACGAACGCTGAGCGCGGTGCGGGTCAAGAATCTGGTACGCGCAGTACCGGGTCGACGTCGGGCCCGCCGGCTACGCACCGCGGTCTCGCGTATGTCCGGTTTACTCGGAATGGTGATGTGGTTCCGTGTCTCAACTCCCTCAAGCAGCCGCAGCAGCTCGAGCCAACCGGAGAATGGCTGTGACTCGCCGGTTTCCTCCAGGCTGACCACGCCCTCGACTCCACCAGCCTCAGTCCGGTGGAGTTCGACGATGAAGCGGGCCATCCTCAAACCTCCTTGCACAGAAGGTAGACGGATACGTTCGCTCCCGCCTCAGGGAAACACCTTGACTCGTTCCCCAGCCTTGGGGAACTGAAGGATGAGCGGGCTTCGGGATCTGACTCCGAGCTTGCTGAAGATATGTCTGAGGTGGAACTCGACGGTTTTCACACTGAGCACTAACGGGGCTGCGCCCCAGCCCGACGAGGCGTGCCGTGGTCCAGGCTGTTGATGGGGGCTCCGGTCGGGCGGTATGACCGTGTCCGAAGGACCGGTGATGGGCCGCTCGCTGGCGGTGGTTGGCTGCATAAGCCGCCCGACCGACCGGAGGGCGGTGACCAGTGGTAAGCGCACCAGTGCACCACCCGGCTTGACCTGGACCCTCGCGAGGGCGCACATCGGGCCTGATCAGGGGCAGGTGGGTACCTGCCCGATCCGCGGACAAGCGTACGAGCCCTCACCCCAGGTCAAGCCGGGTGGTGCGTTGGTGCCCTGACATCAAGGTGTTACGCAGGCGAAGCCGCCGTGTGGTCGGCATACCATCCCATTTGACCGCCAGCCGCTCTTCTGTCTTAACACCCAGACTACGGACCTGCTGCGCGACGAAAAACAGTACACCACTTGAAACCAGCAGTGGCACGATGGCGGCAGCGGCAGTGAATGCCACGAGCGAAAACGCCAGTACCGTAACCGGTAATGCCATCAATAGCCCTGGGTATAGTCGCGCATGCATGTTGTATTTATCGAAGACAGGCGAGCCGCTAGACATTGGCGGGATGCTCTCGATTTATTGATGCCGATTTTGGCTTTTTTTCAATCTCTAAGAACTCCCATTCAAAACCAACCCCATCCCCACCACCCGCTCATCCAACTCCCGTACCGCCCGTGTATCCCGCCACGGCTCCAACCGGCCACGGGCAGCCCGCACCTCTTTCGTCAGGCGTGCCGAACGGATGCGAGCCGCCAGCACCGCACCGTCACCAATAACTCGCGCAGCCTCTTCAATCTCGCCAGATAGCAAGCGGGCAGTGCCGAGGCGAAGGGTGCTGTATGCGACACCACTGACCGAGCTGTCGGACAGCTGGAGTGCCCGTTCGGCGCTGGCAGCGGCTTCCGCTGGCTTGCCGAGCCTTATCAGGCAATCGCTTCGGCAGCTGGCAACCGTCCCCTCATCGAACCAGTAGAGCGGTGAGTCAGGAGACCGCTGACTACCTGGCATCGTAAGGATTGCCATTGCCCGGTCAAACTCGTCCAAGCATTCCTTGTACTGGCCGTCAATTGCGTACGCGAAGCCGAACTCTGCGGCGGTGCGGGCTCGCAACAGGTGATCATCAGTTTTAGCGCCGAAGGTCTGCGCAGCTGCCACACAGTCCATACTGGCATGCGCTTTGCCCTGCCAGGAAGCAAAAAACTCATCGTGCACAGCGCGTGGATAGCCAGCTCAGTATCCCGAGCTTCCTGAGCGGCTGCCCTGGCCTGGTCGCAGTAGTGCTGAGCGCTTCCAGCGTCATCAAGGTTGAAGCAATAGGCACCGACCGAAGTAGACATACTGCTATACACCGACAACAGCCGGGGACGGAGCGAGTCCGGGCATTCACCTAGGAGGGAATTCACCAGTTGCCGCTGGGCAAGCACAGTTTGCAATACAGCTTGCGGTCCTAACGCATCTTCCTGCCGCTTGCAGTGTTGAAGCATGGTCTCAATATGGTCAATAACCGGACCGTCCACCCGGCTCGGCAAAGCAAGCGCCCGGACCAGTCGTTCCTGCTCGTCGGGATCAAGGCCACTCACCGGATGGGCAGCAACAATACTTGCCGCCCATCCAAGCAGCCGAAGAAGCTTCCGACGGTTCATCGTAGGAGCCCATTCACCGAGGACGCTCTTGAGCTGATCGTAGAGCCGGTCCTCCCATTCGGCAGGAATTGTCCGGGTGGCGCTGCTCACGGAGGCGAGCGACGCCAGTGACCCTGCCAAGCCGTCTGCCGGTGCTACCTCCGCTACCGTCGCGAACGCTGCCAGGATCGCTCGCGCAATGGGCACAGCCAGTTGATCTATCTCCCACGGTACCCGTGATTGCACTCCTGGAGCTTGCAGAGCTTCCACCCCAGCGTACGCCCTGGCCAGCTCCATCGCCTGGCTTAGCCGATCATGGTTCTGCTTGGCATCTGCCATCTCGTTGTGTCCGACTGGTGGTACATCGTCAACCTTGACCAGTGCCGTGGATACCTCGACCGTCTGTTGCGTCGCTTCCGCCACGCCCACCCCATCCACCAGCTCACTGAGCCCACTCAGCGACACCCCAAGCACATCACCAATCCGGGGACGCAGCCACGGCTGCGGCGAGTACTCCCCGGACTCCCAGCGGGCCACGGTCGTCCGGTCAACCTCCAGCCGTTCAGCCAGGCTCTCCTGCGTGAACCCCGCAGCCCGCCAAGTAGGACAGCGATGGTGCCCCCGGTGGGAGTCGAACCCACACTGGACGGGTTTTGAGTCCGTTGCCTCTGCCGGTTGGGCTACGGGGGCAGGTCGGGTGGGTGGATCACAGTATCGGAGGGATCGATGTTGGCGGGATCACTGTACGACCTGCGCGCAGATCGCCCCGCCCGGCTCCCGGCATCGCTATCGTGCGAGGTCGGGATTACCCCCGGGAAACGGAGGTCTGAAGGTGAACCCGCAGGCCAACGCAAGCGTGCCCACTGAGTCCGACCGGTTGGGGACCGTACACCGAGTGCTGGTCGCCGAGGACGAGGCGCTGATCCGCCTGGACCTCGTCGAGATGCTCTCCGAGGAGGGCTACGTCGTGGCCGGCGAGGCCGCCGACGGGCAGCAGGCCGTCGAGCAGGCCGAGGCGCTGCGCCCTGACCTGGTGATCATGGATGTGAAGATGCCGAAGATGGACGGCATCGACGCGGCGTCGATCATCGCGGAGCGGCGGATCGCACCGGTGGTGATCCTCACCGCGTTCAGCCAGCGGGATCTGGTGGAGCGGGCCCGCGACGCCGGCGCGATGGCCTACCTGGTCAAGCCGTTCGGTCGCAAGGACCTGATGCCCGCGGTGGAGCTCGCCGTGTCGCGCTTCCGGGAGCTGGTCGCGCTGGAGAACGAGGTAGCGGGACTGACTGATCGGCTGGAGACCCGCAAGACGGTGGAGCGCGCGAAGGGCCTGCTGATGGCTCGCCATGGTCTGACCGAGCCCGAGGCATTCCGCTGGATCCAGCGCAGCGCGATGGACCGCCGGACCACCATGAAAGCGGTGGCCCAGGCCGTCCTGGAGAGCCTGGCCTAGCATCACATCTTCGTCACGACAAGCCTCCGGTTTTGCCCATCCGCCTCCGACGGCATTACGGTCTGACGATCACATCGCGGGACACCGGCTCTGGCCGCCCGCAGTAGGCGTCAGTTCTGAGGAGAGATGGCATGGCGCAGCGCACCGTTCTCCGTGCGGCGGCACTTCTCGGTGCCTTGTCGGTCGTGATGGCCGGCTGCGGTGGAGGCAGCACCACGGCCCAGCAACCGGCTGGTGAGAGTCCGTCGGTACCGAAATGTGAGCCCGCGCAAGCCAAGGCCAGCGGGCAACCGAGCACCGCGCCGTTGAAGATCGGCACGGTGCTGCCGGAGACCGGCAGCCTGAACTTCCTGGGCCCACCTCAGTTCGCCGCCGTCAACGTGGCGATCAAGGAGATCAACGCGGCCGGCGGGGTGATGGGTAACCCGGTCGTCCACAGCCGGGGCGATTCCGGTGATGACAAGACCGACACGGCGAACCAGACCGTGGATCGGGAGCTCAACCAGGGCGCCCAGGTGATCATCGGTGCGGCCGCGTCCGGGGTGACCAAGCTGATCATCGACAAGATCACTGGCGCCGGTGTGGTCGAGTTCTCGCCGGCCAACACCTCCGACGAGTTCACCTGCTGGCCCGATAAGGGCCTGTACTTCCGGACCGCGCCACCCGACTCGTTGCAGGCTCAAGCTTTAGCGGCACTGATCGCCGGCGACGGCGCTCAGCGAGTCTCGGTGCTGGCTCGCAACGACCCCTACGGCAGCGGCCTGGCGAAGAACACGGTGGAAAACCTGCGTAAGGCCGGCATCCCGGGAACCCAGATCCAGGAGCTCATCTACGATCCGAACGCAACCTCCTACAACACCGAGATCGACAAGGTTCGGCAGTTCAACCCGGACGCGATCGCGGTAATCGGCTTCGATGAGTCGAAGAAGATCCTCACCCGTATGAGTGAGGTGCAGATCGGCCCCACGCAGAAACTCGTCTATGGAACCGACGGCAACATGGGCAACGCGCTGGGCGTGGGTCTGCCACCTGGTCTGCTCAACGGCATGAAGGGCACCAGACCGGAGACCAAGCTCGCGCCCGCCTTCGAACAACGGCTAAAGGCCGACGACCCCAAGCTGCTGGACATCAGCTACGCCGGTGAGGCCTACGACGCCGTCGTGATCGTCGCGCTGGCTGCCGAGCGGGCAAAGTCGACCAAAGGTGTGGATATCGCTTCGGAGATCAACGGGATCACCAAGGACGGCGAGAAGTGCGTCAGCTTCCGCCAGTGCCGGGACATCATCGACAGCGGCGGCAACCCCGACTACGACGGCGTCACGGGCACCCTCGACTTCAACGCTTCCGGTGAGCGCGCGGTCGGCTCCTACGCGATCCTGAAGTTCAACGCCCTGAACAGACTCGAGGAAAACGCGGTCCAGTACCGCGTCGTGGGTCGCTGAGACAACGATGGCACCCGCATTCAGCGGGCTGAACGGGGTTTCGGAGCGTCGAATAACCCCGCTCAGCCCGCTGAATGCTCGCCGTGGGAACCGGCGAGAGTGCCCAGGTAGAGGTCGATGACCTTGGGGTCGGTCATCAGGGCTGTGCCGGTATCGGTGTAGGCGTTGCGGCCCTGGTCCAGGACGTAGCCGCGGTCGCAGACCTGCAAGCAACGACGGGCGTTCTGCTCGACCATCACGATGGACACGCCGGCAGCGTTGATCTTCTTGCAGCGCACGAAGACCTCGTCGGCGAACATCGGCGACAACCCGGCGGAGGGCTCGTCGAGCAGCAGGACCGATGGTTCCATCATCAAGGCCCGGCCCATCGCGACCATCTGCCGCTCGCCACCCGAGAGCGCCCCGGCCTTGGTCCTGCGCCGCTCCCCCAGCAACGGGAACAGCGAGCACACCGCGTCGAATCTGGCGTTGAAGGTGCGCGGCCGCAGGTACACACCCATCTGCATGTTCTCCTCGATGCTCAGCGAGGGGAACACGTTGTCGGTCTGCGGCACGTAACCCACGCCTTTGGTGACCAGGGTGTGCGCCTTGGCCGACGTCACGTCCACATCGCGCAACGTCACCGCGCCGGCCCGTACTGGAATGAGCCCGAACATCGCTTTGAGCAGCGTCGATTTACCCGCGCCGTTGGGCCCGATGATGCCGACGATCTCCCCTTTGCGGAGGAAGAAATTGCACTCCTGCAGGATGTTCACGCCGGGTAGGTAGCCAGCTACCAGGTCATCCGCTCGCAACAATGCACCTCTCGCCAGCTCCCGATGCCGCTGCGGGGTCGCGGCGAGCTCCGCGGGGGAGGATCGATTCACCGGACCACTCACGCCGACGAGCCCTCACCACATCCGACAGCCGCCTGGTGCTCATCCTCGATCTCAGCGACGAGCATCGCGGTCCGCCCCACCGGATTGCCCTCGGCGTCGAACTCCAGTGCCTGGTCGTGATGCGCGCCCAGGTAAGCGTCGACGACAGCCTTGTTCGACGACAGCGCCTCCGGTCGCCCCTCGGCGATCACCCGTCCCTGCGCCATCACCACCACCCAGTCGCTGATATCCCGAATGACGTCCATGTCGTGCTCGACGAACACCACCGTCATGCCGTCCTGGCGAAGCGACTTGACGTGTTGCAACAGACTCTCGGTGAGCGCCGGGTTCACCCCGGCCATCGGCTCGTCGAGCATCACGACGGCCGGATTCATCATCAGGGCCCTGGCCATCTCCAGCAGCTTGCGCTGCCCACCGGACAGGCAACCGGCGAACTCCTCGGCCATGCCACCCAACTGAAACCGGGTGAGCAGCTCCATCGCCTGTTCGGTGATGGTCCGCTCCTGCCGTGCCCACTTGTTGCTGAGCAGGGCGCCGAAGAACCGCTCCCCGCTCTGATTGGGAGCACCCAGGCGCATGTTGTCCAGCACAGTGAGCTTGGCCAGCACCTTGGTGAGTTGGAAAGTGCGAACCACCCCGCGGCGGGCCACCTGGTGTGGGGCGAGCCGGGACAGCGGCATCCCGTCGAAGGTCCAGCGGCCGGTGTCGGGCCGGTCGAACCCGGTGATCAGATTGAACAGGGTGGTCTTACCCGCTCCATTCGGGCCGATCAATCCGGTGATCCAGCCTCGCTGAAATTCCAGGTGAGCCACATCGACGGCACACAGGCCACCGAACGAACGAGTGATCGAATCGATTACCAGCACCGGATCGGGCTTGCCGGCACCTGGTTGCGCGGGCACTGCGCCACCTGGATGATCAGCGACACCCGGATGATCAGCGCGCATCGAGCAGCACCTCGCTCTTCTTCCCGAAGATGCCCTGCGGTCGGAATACCATCAGCAGCACCAGGCCCACCCCCACCAGGATGAACCGGATGGCACCGACATCTTGATTGTCGATGAACGAGAGCAGCGGGTTACTACCGGCAGTGGCCTGGCGCAAGAAGTTATCCGTGATCGACAGCACGAACCAGAAGATCATCGAGCCGATGACCGGACCGAACACCCGACCGGCGCCGCCGATGATGAGTGCCGCGTAGGCGAAGAACGTCTGGGGCGGGGAGTAGAAATCCGGCGTGAGTGACTGCGTGGTGAGCGCGAAGACGATCCCACCGACCGCACCGAACACCCCGCCCAGCACCAGCGCCTGCATCTTGTAGACGAAGACGTTCTTGCCCAAGGCCCTGGCGGCATCCTCGTCCTCCCGGATCGCTTTGAGCACCCGCCCCCACGGGCTGCGGACCAGCAGGAACACCAGAATCAGCGACAGAGCGACCACCGTCCAGCCCACGCAGATCGACCACAGGTCCTGGCCCAGGAACCGCACCCCGAACACGCCGTAGAAACGGCCGTTGTCGAACGGGGAGAGCTGACGGAAGCTCTCCCCGTAACCGGCGAGGCCTTGCGTCCCTCCGGAGAATTCGGTCATCGAGGTCGACCGGGTGATCAGCCGCAGGATCTCCGCCGCCGCGATCGTGACGATCGCCAGGTAGTCGGCGCGCAGTCGCAGCGTCGGGATCCCGAGCAACAAGGCGAGCACGACCCCGGCGAGCATCCCCACCAGCACACCCGCCCACAACGGCAGGCTGAAGCGCAGCACCGCGATGCCCATCCCGTACCCACCGACCAGCGCGAAGCCGATCTGACCGAAGTTGAGCAGACCGGTGTAACCGAAGTGGATGTTCAGCCCGATCGCCAGCAGGGCGAAGAAGATCGTAGAGGGGCCGACCAGCGCCGCGACGCCGTTGGCGAGCAGGCTCGGAAGGTCGATCATCTGCTCATCCGATCCGAGCGCGGCTGCCGAGCAGGCCCTGGGGCCTGATCACCAGGATGACGATGAGGACCGCCAGCCCACCCAGGTACTTCAGGTCGACCGGGATGATCTGAGCTGAGATCTGCACCAGCACACCGACGATCAGGCAGCCCACCAGGGCGCCGTAGGCGGTTCCCAGCCCACCGAGAATAACCCCGGCGAACATCAGCAGCAGCAGGTTGAAGCCCATCTCGTACTGCACCGTCCCGCTCAGCTCGGACAGGCCGAACAGCACACCTCCCAATGTCGCCAGCGCGCCGGCCAGGATCCATACGAAGAGCACGACTCGCTCGACGTTGATACCTGACGAGGCGGCCAGGTCCCGATTGTCCGATACCGCGCGCATCGCCTTGCCGATCCGGGTCCGTTGCAGCAGTAGCGCGATCCCGACCAGGACAACCAGGCTGATCACGATCGTGGCAAGGTCCTTGTCGGTGATGCTGATGAACCCGTAGTCGCGCTCCACCTGGTTGGTGTAGTCGGCGAAGGACTCCGACCGGCCACCGAGGTAGATCAACACCAGGTAGCGCAGCGCCAGTGCCAACCCGATGGAGATCACCAACTGGGCGATCAGACCGGCGCGGCGCCGGCGCATCGGCCGCCAGATGCCCAGATCATTGGCCGCACCGAGGCCGGCGCCGATCATGATTGCCAGCACGGTGGCCCAGATCAGCGGGAACCCAGCCGCGACATTGAGCGTCCAGGCCAGCACGGCGCCGATCGTGACCAGCTCACCGTGCGCGAAGTTGGTCAGCCCGGTGGTCCCGAAGATCAGCGACAGACCCACACCGGTGATCCCGATGACCAGACCGAACCGGATCCCGTCGACCAGGACCCGCAGAGCCGCGGCACCTGCCGAGGTCTGCAGGCCTTCGCGCTGCGCGCCGAACCGGAACACGACCAGCGACAACGTTCCCGGCACCACATCCCGGACCACCTCCCCCTGAAGCACTTGCACACCCCGGGGCAACGACTGCCGGTCGATCCGGAAGGTATACCGGTCGGGTCTGGGCACCGTCAGCTCCCAGCGACCACCGGTGTCCGACGTGGTCGAGTTGACCTGCTGACCAGCAGCATCGAGGACCAGCACCCGCACACCGGCCAGCAGGGTGCCGTCGACGTTGCGCAAGGTGCCGCTGACCGGTAGACCCTGCTGCTCGTCCGAGGGCGGCTGCGACGGCGTCGGCGGGGTGGGAGGTGGCTGCCCGTTGGCCAGCGCCGGGGCGGCCAACCCGATCAGCGCAGCACCCCCGATCACCAACGCGATCAGCGCGACGAACAGCGGGCCGATCGCCCGGCGCGTCGTTCCAGAACCCGCCGACCGCGTGCCGTTCGATGGCCGGACGGAACCTGCGCCTTGCACGGGTGAGCATCTCCTTGACGGTCGACGACGGCCGGTGGAGTCCGATGCAAACCCCGCTGGCCCACTCAGTCGCCCATAGTGAGCCATACCCGGCGCACGCTAGCGAGCAGGGCCTGCTGCGCAACCGTGGTCCGGCGACCCGTTGGATGGATCCGGGGTCATCAGCGAACCGCAGGCCGCTCGGTGTTCCGACGGTTGAGGTCAGGGTGCCGGGTGCTCGCGGAGCAGGCAGGTCAGGCGGGCGGTGCAGACCGAGCGGGCCTGGGCGTCGCTGATCCGGATCTCGTAGGTTGCTAACGTGCGACCGCGGTGCAGCGGGGTGCACACCCCGGTGACCTCCCCCTCGGTGACCGAGCGATGGTGCGAGCAGGACAGCTCCACGCCCAGCGGAATCTTGTCCGGCATGCCCCACAGCCACCCGGCGATCGAGCCGAGACTTTCCGCCAGAACCGCGCTCGCCCCACCGTGCAGTAGACCGAAATACTGCCGGTTGTGCGCGACCGGCATGGTCCCCACGACCCGCTCCGGGTCCCATTCGGTGATCTTGATGCCCATCCGGTCCATGAGCTGCTCGCCCGCCCAGCGGGTGAGCACCACGCTGCTGGCCGGGTCGACGTCGAAGGGAAACGCGGACGTGGCCACGCACGAACCTCCATGGCTGCTGAGCCGGATCAGACGAGAGTGGACCCCCACTGTAGGTGCTGGCTAAACAGACTGTCGGTGGCCGGGCCTAGACTCGCGGGCCGTGACGGTTTCCCCACCGCGGCTGCTCCTACTCGATGGCCACTCGCTGGCCTACCGGGCGTTCTTCGCCCTGCCCACGGAGAATTTCCGCACGACGACAGGGCAGACCACCAACGCGGTGTACGGCTTCACCTCGATGCTGATCAATCTGCTCCGCGACGAGCAACCCAGCCACGTCGCCGCGGCGTTCGACATCTCTCGTAAGACCTTCCGCGCGGAGGCCTACACGCCCTACAAGGCCAACCGCAGCACGACACCCGACGAGTTCCGCGGCCAGGTGTCGCTGATCCATGACGTGCTCGCCACCTTGGGCATCCCCGTGCTCACCAGGGAGAACTACGAAGCAGACGACCTCATCGCCACCCTGGTGGCCCGGGCCGAGCCAGCGGGCTTCGAGGTGCTGGTCTGCACCGGGGATCGGGACGCCCTGCAGCTGGTCAGCGATCAGGTGACGGTGCTCTACCCGCGCAAAGGGGTCTCGGACCTGACCCGGTTCACCCCCGCGGAGGTCGCCGAGCGCTACGGCTTGACCCCGCAGCAGTACCCGGACTACGCGGCTCTGCGCGGTGACCCCTCCGACAACCTGCCGGGTATCCCGGGGGTGGGCGAGAAGACCGCAGCGAAGTGGGTACGGGAGTTCGGCTCACTGGAGGCGCTGATCGACCGGGTGGACGAGGTCAAGGGCAAGGCCGGTGACGCGCTGCGGGAGCACCTCGACTCGGTACTGCTCAACCGCCGGCTCACCGAACTGGTGCGGAATGTCGAGCTGCCCGAGCAACCCGCCGACCTGGAGCTCAAACCGTGGGACCGGGACGCGGTGCATCGGCTGTTCGACGAGCTGGAGTTCCGGGTGCTGCGGGACCGGCTGTTCGCCACGCTGAGCACACCCGAGCCCGAGGCCGAGGAAGGCTTCGAGGTGCGCGGCGGGATGATCGAGCCCGGTGGTCTGGCCGCCTGGCTGGACGAGCACGCCAGGGACGGGCGCCGGACCGGGCTCGCCTTCCGCGCCAGCTGGGCGCGGGGTACCGGTGATCTGGAGAGCCTGGCCCTTGCCGCGCCCGACGGCGAGGGCGGCTACCTCGATCCCCGCGCGCTGAGCCCCGACGACGAGCGGGCGCTGGAGCAGTGGCTGGCCGACCCGGCCGCGCACAAAGCCGCGCAGGACGCCAAGCCTCTGCTCCACGCACTGCGAGCCCGTGGCATCACCCTGGCCGGGCTGACCAGTGACACTGCGCTGGCCGCCTACCTGGTGCGGCCCGGGCAGCGGTCCTTCGACCTCGCCGATCTGGTGCTGCGCTACCTGCGCCGGGAGCTGAGAGTGGAACCCGGGGAGGTGGCCCAACCGAGCCTGTTCGAAGACGAGGACACCGCCGCCCGGGTGGCCGACGAGATCCTGCGGGCTCGCGCGGTGGCCGAGCTGGCGGACGCACTGGACGCCGAGCTGGACCGGATCGCGGGCCGGTCATTGCTCACCGACCTGGAGTTGCCGCTGCTCGCCGTGCTGGGCGAGCTCGAGGCGGCCGGGGTCGCCGTCGACGGTGACGTGCTGGCCGAGCTCGAGGCCGGCTTTGCGGCCGCGGTGAAGCAGGCCGAGCAGGACTGCTTCGGAGTGATCGGCCGCGAGGTGAACCTGGGCTCGCCCAAGCAGCTGCAGGTCGTGCTGTTCGACGAGCTCGGCATGCCCAAGACCAAGCGCACCAAGACCGGCTACACCACCGACGCCGATGCGCTGCAGACACTCTACGAACAGACCGCACATCCGTTTCTGGCGCACTTGTTGGCCCACCGCGACGCGACCCGGCTCAAGACCACGGTGGACGGGTTACTCAAGGCGGTAGCCGATGACGGGCGGATCCACACCACCTACAACCAGACCATCGCGGCGACGGGGCGGCTGTCCTCCACCGAGCCGAACCTGCAGAACATCCCGATCCGCACTGAATCCGGGCGGCGGATCCGGCAGGCGTTCGTCGTCGGCCCCAGCACTGGTGAGGTTCGCTGGGCGGAGCTGATGACCGCGGACTACAGCCAGATCGAGATGCGGATCATGGCACACCTGTCCGAGGACACCGCCTTGATCGAGGCGTTCACCTCTGGGCATGACTTCCACGCCGCCACCGCCGCGCGGGTGTTCACGGTGGACACCGCGGCCGTCAGCGGCGAGCAGCGCGCAAAGATCAAAGCGATGAACTACGGACTGGCCTACGGTCTGTCCGCGTTCGGGCTCTCCGCCCAGCTGCGGATCTCTACCGAAGAGGCCCGCGCGTTGATGGAGGAATACTTCGCCCGATTCGGCGGGATCCGCGATTACCTGCGTTCGGTCGTGGAGAGAGCGCGGATGGAGGGCTACACCGCCACCATCATGGGGCGCCGACGCTACCTGCCCGATCTGGTCAGTGACAACCGGCAACGCCGCGAGATGGCCGAGCGGATGGCGCTCAACGCGCCGATCCAGGGCAGCGCCGCGGACATCATCAAGGTCGCGATGCTGCGAGTCGCCGGAGCACTGCGCACCGAGGGATTGCGCTCCCGGATGCTGCTGCAGGTACACGATGAGCTGGTCCTGGAACTCGCCGACGGCGAGCGGGACGCGTTGGAGACCCTGGTGCGCCGCGAGATGGCCTCCGCATACCCTCTGGACGTCCCCCTCGAAATCTCCGTGGGAGTCGGCCGCAGCTGGGACAACGCGGCACACTGAGAGATGGCCCCGCCGATGGCCTGCTCATCGGCGACGGCAGCAGAAGATGGCGGTTCCGGGGAACAGCGCACCACGTAGCGGGCTCCATTGGCCCCAGTTCCGGTGCAGCTCGGGTGGCCACTCCGGCTCCACCAGGTTCTCCAGTATCAGGCCAGCAGCGACGATCTCTCTGACCCGGTCACCGAGAGTGCGATGGTGCTCCACGTAGGTGGGGATATCCCGGTCGTCCACCTCCACATAGGGAGTGCGGTCGAAATACGACTGCGCGACCGTCAAGCCGGCTTTCTCCGGATCATCAGGAAAGATCCAGCGCAACGGGTGGGCGACCGCGAAGACCCACCGACCACCGGGCCGGAGCACCCGCGCGACCTCTCGCATCACCGCCGCCGAGTCCGCGACGAAGGGCACCGCGCCGAACGCCGAGCAGACCAGGTCAAAACTGTTATCGGCAAAGGGCAAGCGAGTGGCGTCGGCTTGCACCAGCGGGACCGGAATCCCGGTTTCCCGGGCCGCGTCCACCGCATGACGCAGCATGTGCGCCGAGAGGTCCAGCCCGACGACCTGCGCGCCCTGCCCCGCGAGCCAGCGGGCACACGGCGCCGACCCGCAACCCACTTCGAGCACCCGGCGACCCACCACCTCGCCGAGCAGGCCGGCCGCCGGCTCGCGGAGCCCCTCCGGGCACCACACGAAATCCGCCGAGCCCAGGAAATCGCCGTGCTCAACGAGGTAGTCGGCAGCGTCAGCGTCCCACCAGCGGCGGTTGGCCGCTACCGTCTCCGCCTCGCTGACCAGCCGGTTCACCACACCGACAGTGCCCAACACCGTCTCCGCACGCTCGTGACGCGTACGGTGCCCGGACTCACCCGCTTGCGGTGCGCTTGTCACATGGGGCAGTCTCTCACCAAGATGCTGGCGCGCCGGGAGCCGAGTTTGCTGCTCTGGCTCCCCCTGAGTAGGATCAAATGGCGCTGCAGTTTTGTGCTGTCCAGGTTGTCTGACCAGCTCAGGCTTTCAACTCAGTTCAGCGGCGAGGGTGACCCGCAGCACCGCTACACCCAGAAACTAGCGTCACAACCAGCTAACACCACACTGACCACTCGACCCTATCCCTTCGGAGCACCCCACCGCATGTCCACCGACACCACCACCGCCCCGACCGCCCAACAGGTCGCGATCAACGACGTCGGGACGGAGGAGGACTTCCTCGCCGCCATCGACAAGACCATCAAGTACTTCAACGATGGCGATATCGTCGAAGGCACCATCGTCAAGGTCGACCGTGACGAAGTGC
>JBOHFF010000036.1:0-15464 GCA_050699515.1 Pseudonocardiaceae bacterium | reverse complement strand
CACCGGCGAGTGAGGCCAGCCGGTCGATGTCGGCCAGATCCGCGCCGTAGTAGCGGAGCAGGCCGGTGACCTCCGCTGGTTGCTGCTGGTTACGGCCGCTTTCCATGTGACCGATCTTGCCCTGGGAGCAGCCGATCGCCTTCGCCGCGTCGATGGCTCTGCGGCCCGCTCTCCTGCGGAAGTTCGCCAGTTCCACCCCGATCAGCCACCGCAACGCCGAAGGATCTTCCCGGTCGGCCACCTTTTGCCTCCTGTCCACGGGCCCAGCCGTGGTGACAGTCTGCACTGGCCGAGTGCACTACGTACATGCCCACATCACCCGATCTGTGGATAGTGTTCCGTAATGCATTACGTACACTAGTCTACGGCAGCCCGCAGTCAGGCATTCCGGCTTGGCCCGGTCTTGCCGGCTCCACCGCCAATCCGGCCCGCACCTCCCCCCGGCAGGACCGGATTGGCGCCACCACACCGCAGACGGGACGACAGGTCGCTGGTGTTAACAGGAGGCATGCGATGGCCGAGGTGACCTACGACGTCGATGCCGCAATGCCGACGCGGGAGACTGCGGTGTTGCGGGTGCGCGGGGTGCCCGATCCTCAGTTTCCTACGAAGATTCCGGCTGGCCGCCGGTCGAGCACCCCCTTGCCCCCAGCTCCTGGCCGCCAGCCGGACCCAACTCTCACCAGCGGGGCTGGTCCCCCGTTGATCGATAGTCCAGCTGCTGCCCAGGCGCTGTGCGACTACTTCCTGGCCAACGCAGAGCGCGGCGACAACGCCGCCAATGACGAACTCATCACCGAGCTGGTCCGCCGCATCCGCGTCCAGCAGGCAGCCCCGTGATGGTGGGCACTGATCGCCACGGAGACGAATTGGCTGGACGTCCCGCTTCGACAGGGAGATCCTGGCACACTCAGCCAGAGCGGAGCGGTATCCGATGATCGGGTCTATCTCACAGCGGCGAGTCTTTGTCCTAATTCTTCGCGCTGCCATTTTCGATCTCCAAGGCGTTCTCGGACCGCAGGTCTGGTTCGGCCCGGGGCCCGAGGGGTGAAGCCGCAACAGACGCTCACCGCAGCCGGCGTGGAAGTGCGCGAGTTGCTCGACGAGTGGCGCTGGTGACTGCCGTGCCGGCCAGGCGCCGCCGCGCGGACGCTGACCTGGTTTCACAGTGGATCGAGGCGCGTCGCGAGCACGTCGCGTGGATGATCGGTGAGCTGGTCCGCGTTCCGACGGTGGCGCCACGCGAGCCCGACGGGTACGCGGTCATGAGCGAGTACCTGTGCACCGCCGAGTTCGAGGTCCGTACCGAGCCCCCGCACCTGCGGCTGGCGGCGCATCCGGAGTTCACCGCGCCGTTCCTGCCGGACCGGCAGTCACCGCGACCCAATCTGCGCGCGATCAGGCGTGTCGACCCGGCGTTGCCGACGGTCCTGTTCTCCGCACATGTCGATGTGGTGCCGCCGTTCGGCCACCCGGAGCCGTGGTCCGGGCGGTACGACGGCGCCTGGGTTCATGGCCGCGGCAGCGTCGACACGAAGAACAACATCGTGCTGGTCATCGAGGCAGTGCGCTGCATGGACGACCTCGGCCTCGAAGCCCGGGCTAATGTCGCGCTGGATCTAGTCAGCGACGAAGAGGCGGGCGGAAACGGCGCGCTGTCCACTATCCTGCACGGCTGCGCCGCGGATGAGGTGGTGGTGCTGGAGCCGACCAGCCTGCGGGTCCTGCACGGCCACCGGGGATGCTTGTCCTTCAAGGTGGTCGCCGAGGGCGAGCCTCGGCACATGGGCTCGGCGGAGCACCGAGCGAATCCTGTCGAGTACTGCCTGGAGGCCATCGCCCGCCTTCGCCAGCTAGCCGCAGAGTGGCTCGGCCAGGCCAAGTCTTGGCGAGATTTCGCTGGCCCGCCCGCGCCGGTCCAGCTGAATGTGAGCGGCATCCATGCCAGCGGCTGGCACGGGGCCAGCCCGCGCCGATGCGTCCTCGAGGTTAGCCTCGGCTTCCTCCCGGACCGTACTCCCGACGAGGCGCGCTCCGAGATCGTGGCGGCGGTAGGAGCGGGGTCGGACGGGGTACGCCTTTGCGTGGCCTGGGAGGGTATCCACAACGCCGCCTATCTGGGGTCCGCCGACGGCCCGACCGCGAGCCGCCTTCGGCAGGCGGTGCGGGTCCGCGGCGGTGTCCAGGACGAGCCCCGCGCGTGGCACGTCAGCTGCGATGCGAGGTTGTACTCGCGCATCGGCGGTCTCGACACGGTCGTCTTCGGCAGCGGAGACATCTGCCATGCGCACAGCGACCACGAGGCCGTGGAGCTGAACCAGGTCCTCCGCGGCATCGCAATCCTAGTCGACTACTCTTTCCTGCACCGAGTCAGAATCTACCGACGCATCCGGCGAACGCCAGCCGCCGACCGGCGGGACGTGACCGTGCAGGCTGAACAGCGTCGTGCGGAGCGCTCCGAGGAACTGAGCCCGTATGCGTGGATGAGCGCACGCGACGGTGAATTGATCAAGGCCATCCTGCTCAACGCCGCTCAGCACCGGCGGGGACAGCGCTTGCGGGTTCTCGAATGGGGCGCTGGCCTGAGTACGCTGTCCTTCTCCGCAGTCCTGAGCGAGGAAGATCTGCTGTCCCACTGGCTCGCACTGGAGTACGACCGGGAGTTCTGCGACTCCTCGATCGCGCCGGAACTGCTATCCCGCCCAGGCGCGGCACTCCGCTACGTCGAGGATGGCCGGAGCCTGAGTGGACCTCCGGGTGACGGCGCGCCGCGGACCGAAGTGATGTGTTGGAACCGCGCCACCCTGCGGCCCTTTCTCGGTGATAAATACGTCGCTGATCGCGCAGCCGACCTCGACGCGTATGTGGATTACCCGCTGTCAGCAGGGGCCAACTTTGACGTCATCCTCGTCGACGGACGCAAGCGCCGCCGCTGTCTGCTGACCGCGCTCAAGCTGATGGCGGAACACACCGTGGTGCTGCTCCATGACGCGTTCCGGATCTATTATCACTCCGCGATGCAGGCGTACCCAGCATCCCGATTCATCGGAGACGAACTGTGGATTGGGGCGCGGGGCGAGGCCGCGCTGACCATGGCTCTGGGCGGCCAGGAGGCCGGAGCCTGATGGCCTCCGCTCGCGCGTTTCGCACTCTCCTCGTCGGTCCCGGCAACGCAGGCAGGCGCTTTCACCAGGCGTTGCGGTACGGCCGGTGCGCCGAGCGCTTCGACGTGGTCGCGCTCGTCGACGGCGACACCAAGCGGCTGGCCGCGGTCGACGGTAACCACAACGCCTACGCGCATCTCGACCTGGCGTTGCGTCGGGAGGCGCCAGAGGTGGTGGTGGTCTGTGTCAATGAGGAGGCTCACTTCGCCGTGCTGGACGCGGTGTTGGCCACCCGCTCGGTACGCCATGTGGTGTGCGAGAAACCGTTGACACGGACAATCGATGAGTTCCGCCTGCTGGCGCCGGAGCGGCGGGGTGTTCCGGTTTCCGTGAACTTCTGCAAGCGCTACAGCCCAGTTATCGACGACTGCATGGACTGGCTCGCGCGGCAGTCGGCGAGCATCGGCCGGGTGAAGTTCTACTGGGGGAAATACCGTGTCCGCGACCCCCGACCCACGATGGGCGTGCTGTCCGAGCTCAGTCACCCTCTGGCCCTGGTCCGGTACCTGCTCAACTCTCCGGCAGAGACTCCGCTGCACCTGGCATCGGCGACCGCGACCCACAGCGACTTCTCATCCTTCTCCGACCACGTCTGCGACGGTGTGAACCTGGTCGGCAGCCTCAGTAAATGCCTGGTTGTAGGCACCAGCTCGTTCATGTGTGAGGAGCGGCGGCGCCGACTCATCCTGTACGCCCGGAACCCGGCGCACAGCCATACCTGGCAGCTCGTCCTCGACTTTGACAACCCGGTCTGGGACAACGACACGTTCTCCGCGTACATGCTGGAACCGGCCGGAGGTCGGCGCGTGGAGGTCGCGCATACCGCATACCGGGCGACGGAAATCCCGGAGGACCACGCTCGACGAGATCGGAGCGCGGGCGCAGGACACCACCGGCGACGCGTACGCCCGCCTGTTCGCCGCGCAGGCACTCCCCGCCATGACCGGAGGTACTCCCGCATGATCCAGAAGACCCACATCATCGGCCAGGACGACCTGGCCGCGGTCGTCGAGACCTGCGGATGGGACACCCTCATGGACCTTATGATCAACCGCCTTCAGGAGGCGTTCGTGGACGCGGCCCGGGGCAACGGGACCACCCCGGCGCGCGACGGGTTCCGGCGCTGCCAGGACGCCTCCGGCGTGCTGGAGTGGATGCCGCACCACGAACCGGGACGGTCGGTCACCATCAAGACAGTCGCCTATACCCCCACCAACCCCGGCGCGCTGGGACTGCCGACGATCCTCGGCACGGTGGCCCGCTTCGATGACATCACTGGCCATCTCGTCGCAGTCTCGGACGGAGTACTGCTCACGGCACTTCGCACCGGCGCGGCGTCGGCCGTGGCGAGCCGGCTGCTCGCGAGTACTGACAGCCATGTTGTCGGACTGGTCGGCGCGGGGGCGCAGGCGGTCACCCAGCTGCACGCGCTGAGCCGGATCTTCGACCTGGAACGGGTACTCGTCCACGACACCAATGCGGGGCACGCCGCTTCGTTCCCCGATCGCGTCGCGTTCCTTGGAGTCGACGTCCACATCGTCGGCGTGCCGGAGATCGAGGCGTCGGCCGACATCATCAGCACCGCCACCTCGGTGCCGGTCGGCGCCGGGCCGGTACTGCCTGGTACCGCCCTGCAGCCGCACGTTCACGTCAACGCGGTCGGTGCCGACCTGCCTGGCAAGACCGAGCTGCCGGTCGGGCTGCTCAGGAGCGCGCTGGTGTGCCCGGACCACGTCCAGCAGGCGCGCCGGGAAGGCGAGTGCCAGCAGCTCGGCGACGACGATCTCGGCCCGGACCTGCCGACCCTGTGCGCCCACCCCCAGATGGCGCATCCGCACCGGCGGCGACTCACCGTCTTCGATTCCACTGGCTTCGCACTGGAGGACCACGTCGCCCTTGACGTGGTCCTCGAACTCGCGGTCGAGCTGGGCGTCGGGCGGCGGATTCAACTGGAGTTCATACCTGACGACGCCCTCAATCCCTACGCGCCGCGCCGGACACCGCGAGCCGCCGATCGATCCGAGCGCGACGAGCGGACCGGGCCCAGCAGGGCAACCATCGTCAAGGCGCCGACACCGAGCTGAGACGGATAACGATGCTCCAACACAACGCAGACCGAATTGGCCAGCTCTGCTTGTACCGCCTGTTCCAGGCCAACGCTGCGCGACACCCGGAACGGGTCGCGGTCATCGCGCCTGACGGCGTTCGTAGCTACGCGGAGCTCGACGCCGATGTCACCCGGCTCGCGGCGGCCCTAGCCCGGCTCGGTATCGCCGCCGGAGAACGGCTGGCTTTGCTGCTCGATCGGGGCGCAGACGCCGTAACAGCACTGCTGGCCAGCATCCGTCTCGGCGCCACGTTCGTCGCCATGGACCCAGCCTTCCCGGCCGCCCGGCTCGCAGCGATGCTGGCCGACTGCCAGCCCCGACTGGTACTCCACCACGAACGACACGTCTCATCGCTGGCCGACTGGGACCAGCCGGTCAGCACCCTTACCGAGGCCTGTCAGCTCGCCGGTGACATCTCAGCGCCGTCTTTTGTCGCGGCCGGGACCGCCCCGATGTACGTCATCTATACGTCCGGCTCGACCGGTCAGCCGAAAGGAATCGTCCAGACCTTCCAGACCATCCGCAACTTGGTCCGCTGGGAGAACGATGAGACGAACATCCGGTTCGACGGGCGGGTCCTGCAGAACTCCTCTCTCGCCTTCGACGTCTCCCTGCAGGAGATCCTGTCCACCTTGACTGCCGGTGGCACGCTCGTGGTCAGCAGTGAGGACGAGCGGCTCGACCCGGACCTCATGGTCGACCTGCTCCGCCGGCAGCGCGTCAATGTGGTCTTCTTCTCGGTCTCCACCCTGACCAGACTCTTCGCCACTCCCGAGCGGCTCGGCACGCTGCCCGGCACCCTCACCGACATCGTCACTGCGGGCGAACAGCTCTACCTCAACGACGCCCTTCGCGCGTACCTGCTCGCGAACCCCCGGCTGCGCCTGCATAATCATTACGGAGTCTCCGAGTCCCACGTCGTGACGGCCCACACCATCAGCGGCGCCATGGGCGAAATTCCGGCCAGGATGCCGATCGGGGTGCCGGTCGCCGGAGCCCGCGTCTACCTCCGGCGGGCCGACGGCTCGGCTGCGCGGCCCGGCGAGGCTGACGAAACTGGCGAGATAGTGATAACCGGCGAATGCCTTGCGCTGGGATACCTCAACCGGCCCGAGGAGCAGGAGAAGCGGTTCGTCATCATCGACGACAAACGTCACTACGTCACTGGCGACTTGGCGTTCCAGCACCCCGGAGGAGTGTTCGAGTTCGTCGGCCGAGCCGACCAGCAGCTCAAGATCCGCGGTCACCTCGTCGAGCCCAGTGACGTCGAGGCGGCACTCAGGCAACACTCGGCGATCGCCGAGTGTGCGGTCGACGTGCTGGTCACCACGGACGGCGAGCACCAGCTGGCCGTGTGGTACACGATCACAGCGGACTGCCCGCAAAGAGATCTCCGGGCCCACCTGGCCGGACTGCTGCCGTCATTCATGGTCCCGTCCAGGTTTCAGCTGTTGGCCGCTCTCCCGGTCACGGCGACCGGGAAGATCGACCGTGGGGCGCTGCGCCGCCACGCCGGTCGACAAGAGTCGTCTCCCCCCAGCAACGCGGTCGGCGAGGGACTGGAACAGCGCGTCCTTGCCATCCTCCGAAGTGTCCTGGAATCCCCGGACCTTGAACCTATGACCAGATTCTTCGATGCAGGCGCCACCTCACTCACCCTGGTGCGGGCCGCGCAGGTGCTCAGCGGGGAACTGAATACCCAGTTACGCACGGTCGACCTGTTCCGGTTTCCGAGCACCGCCCAGCTGACGGCCGAAATCTGCCGCCGTAGCGGCGCCGGTCAGGCATCGAATCGCGAGACGACAACGGGCCAGCCAGCCCCGGCACCGGCCAACCGGGGACTTGACGAGCCGCTAGCCGTCATCGGGATTGCCGGCCGATTTCCCGGCGCACCGGACGTGCACGCCCTATGGCGCATGCTCATCGACGGTCGGCATGGCCTCACCCCGCACCCGGGTGGACCGACCGCGTCGTGGTGGATACCCGACCTGCCCCACCCCGAAGGCCCGCCTCCCATGGTTGGGCTTCTCGCCGACGCGTACCACTTCGAACCGGAGTTCTTCGGGTACTCGGAGCGGGAGGCGGAATGGACCGACCCCCAGCAACGCCTGCTGCTCATGTGCGCGTACGCGGCGCTGGAGTCCGGCGGACATCCACCGTCACAGGGCGGTCACGTCGGCGTGTACGTGGGCGGCGAGTTCCCTGGGTACATCGCCAACGTCCGGCCTCATGTCCAGTCGATGGGCGACTATCTGCAGGCCCTCATCGGCAACGACAAGGACTTTCTCGCCACCCGGGTGGCTCACAAGCTCAACCTCACCGGACCGGCGATCACCGTGCAGACCGCCTGCTCGACGTCGCTGGTCGCGGTGCACCTGGCCCGCCAGGCACTGCTGCTCGGCGAGTGCGACCTCGCCCTCGCCGGCGGTGTCTCGCTGCAGTTCCCTCAGGAGTTCGGCAACCGCCACGAGGAAGGACTGATCTACTCCCCGGACGGGATGACACGGCCGTTCGACAAGGCCGCGGCCGGCACCAACATCACCAGCGGAGTCGGCCTGGTCGTCCTCAAGCGACTCACCGACGCCATCGAGGACGGCGACACGATCCTCGCTCTCATCTGTGGCACCGCGATCAACAACGACGGCGCAGACAAGGCCGGGTACACGGCACCCAGCGCCAGCGGGCAGGCGAGGGTCATCCGAGACTCCCTCCGCGCCGCCGGCCTGACCCCAGCGGACATCGATTTCGTCGAGGGACACGGCACGGCCACCCCGCTCGGCGACGCCATCGAGGTCGCCGCCCTGCACGACGTGTTCGGCGTGGTCCGGGACAAGCGGATTCAGCTCGGCTCGATCAAGGGCAACATCGGGCACACCAACCGGGCGGCCGGCATCGCCGGTCTCATCAAGGCCGTCCTTGCCATGCACCACGGGCTGCTGCCGGGGACAGTCGGCCACTGCCAGCCAGGGCCGCAGCTGCACTTGGACGACGGCCCGTTCATCGTGCCAACCAAGCCGGTGCAGTTGCGAGCCGATGGGCAACCATCCCGTGCGGGGGTGAGCTCGTTCGGTTTCGGTGGAACGAATGCGCACGTCGTGGTCGAACAGTGGAGCCGCCCGTCTAGTCCCGAGGTGACGGACCTGCCGTACCTGCTGACCCTCACCGCGGACCGCGCAGACCAGCTCACCGCGCTGGCAGCCGAGCTCGCCGAACACCTCGACGCCAACCCGGAAATCACCGTGGCGGACGCGGCCTATACCCGCAACACCGGGCATGACCGCAGGGCGCTGACCGTGCCGGGTCGTGGCCAGCCGACGCGCCCAACTGATCGCCCGGCTGCGGGACACCGCCCCGGTGGCCGGTCTGCCGCCCGCGCGCGTTGACGGCGTCGTCTTCCTCCTGCCCGGCGGAGGACGATCGCAGGTATCCGTCGGTGCTAAGCTCTACCAGCGGTATTCCGTGTTCAGGCATCGCGCCGACGAGGTCCTCGCCGAGCTAGATCCAGCCAACACCGCAGCCCTGCGAGATTGGTTGAACGAGCCGATCCGCTTTGCCCGGGGGGTCGCTGAGCGAAGCGAGTTGCTGCAGCCCCTGGTCTTCCTGTTGAGCCGTGCGACCGCGCTGCTTCTGATGGACTGGGGCATCCGGCCCAGGTGCCTGATCGGCAGCTCGCTCGGCGAATTCACAGCGGCGACGATCTCCGGCTCGCTCTCCGTGCGCGACTCCGCCTTGCTGGTCGAGGAGCGGGGCCGGTTGGAGGACACGCTCGCACCTGCGGGTGGAATGCTCTCCGCGGAACTCACCTGGCACTCGGCGGTCCGCTTCGAATCGGAAACCGTCGTTCGCGCCGGGCACAACAGCCGGGGGCACGTCCTTTTTGCAGGCTCCACTGAGGACATCGCTACCCTGGAAGAGCGGCTGACAGCCGCCGACGTAGAGCACCGGCGGCTGTCACACCGGCGGCCCAACCACACGCCGCTCATGGGGCCGACCGCGGACGCGTTCCGCCGAGCGCTGCGGTTCGCAACCTGGCGGGAACCAGAGATCCCGATTATTAGCTGCGTCGACAGCGCGCCAGTCAGCATCGACCGGCTCTCCCAACCGGACCACTGGGTCCGCCACATCACCCAGCCGATCCGCTTCGCCGAAGCTCTCGACAGCGCGGTGTCCTGCGGTAGCACGACAATCTTCCTGGAGGTTGGGCCACCGGCGGGTCTAGCTGGCCTCACCGAGTTCCACTTCGCGGACGACGAGCGGTTCAGCGCCTGCGCCGTCTTACCCCGACAGGGTACGAACGAGGAGGAGCAACTACTGGAGAGCGTCGGCGACCTCGCGCGCCGCGGCGTTGCCGTCGACCTGCGTCGCCTGCACGCCGACGATCCGGGGCGCCGCGTGCTTCTGCCACCGTTCCCGTTCCGCGGTAAGGAGTACCTCCTGCCGTTGCCGCGCGAGGTCGCAGCACGGTCGGCGACGCGACTGCCGCGCCAGCCGCGGGCCCGCTGGACGTATGAAATGACCTGGCAGGCGGCGCCGCGCGAGGCCAGTACCGGACAGCCAGACGATGGTTGGCTGCTCATCGGTCCGACCACCACCGACCTGGACCCAATCGTCGAGCGCCTGATGGCTCGCGGATCGACGGTGATCGCCGCCTCGGCCGAGTGCGGCGAGGTGGCCCGTGCCACCGGGCGGTTGCGGGAGAGTCTTCAGGTCCACCGGCTCACCGTGTGTTACGTGGACAGCGCGCCGTCCGACCCCCAAGCCGGTCCGCTCCTGCGGTTCCTCCCCGCGTACCGGGAACTGGTGCGGTCACTGCCCGTCGATCGGGTCAATCTGGTTGTCGCCACCCGGGGTGCCTACCGGCCGGACACCGATGAGGCGGGGGGACCGGCAGCACTCACAACCACCGTCATCGTCGCTGCGCAGGAGCAGCCGGGCCTGCGAACCCGGCACATCGACTTCGCCGACGGGCCGATCGACCCGGACACCCTCCTGGCCGAGGCTCGGTCGGACGGGTCGGACCGACTCATCGTGTACCACGGCGGTCGCCGTTCTATTCCGCGATACCAGCCGGTGTCGTTGTCGCAGACGAGTGGTGATGGACGGCCGCGACGGTTCGACGGGACATGTCTGATCATCGGCGGCCTGGGGTCGGTCGGCTTCCATGTGGCCCGCTATCTGGGAGAGCACGGGGCCAAACTGCTCATCGTCGGGCGTACCGATGCGACCGCCCCCCACTCCGCAGGCGCCGCCGCGCAGCGGAAGCTGTCGGACCTGAAGGCCGCTGGCCTCGAGGTCTGCTACCAGCAGGCGGACGTGACCGCCCGCTGCGAGCTGGCTGCCGCGGTCAGGGCAGGTGAGGCGGTGCTCGGACCCGTCCGCGGGGTGATACACGCCGCCGCCGCGATAGACAGAGACGGGTTCCTCAGCTTCCTGCACGACACCACCCCGAAAGCGCTCCTGGCGCAGGTCGCTCCCAAGGTGGCCGGGTTGGCCTGTCTCGACGAGGTCCTGCGTGGACACCGGCTCAGGTTCCGCTGCGCCTTCTCGTCGAACTCAGTGATCCTAGGAGGTCTCGGGTACGCCTCCTACGCTGCCGCCAACGCCCTCATGGGATCGCTCGTCTTCCAACTCGGACGGTGGCAGGTCGTCGACTGGGACGTTTGGGACCTCGACCGATCGATAGATTCCGCAGATACGGTCGTCACGCTCGGCACGAGCGTCGCGGCCGAACCAATGCCGCTTCCGGACGCCTTATCCTGCCTCAGCGACGTTCTCTCCAGCCCAACCCGCCGCGTGCTCGTGTCCGTCACGGACCTGGAGGAACGGATACACCTCGTGGAGCGCCTCACCGGCGCCGACGGTGCTCGCCCCGGACCAGCGCAGACCAGCGCCGAAGACACGCCGGACAGCGCGTCGGTGCGGGACGTGGCACGGGAGGCATGGCGGCGGGCCCTGCGGACCACAGTCGACGACCACGCGAACTTCGTCAGCCTGGGCGGCGACTCCCTCAGCGCCATCAAGGTGGTACTGGAAGTCAACCGCAGACTGGGCTGTTTGCTGTCGGCACAGGACATGTTGCGGGCGGTCGACTTCGCGGACCTGGTCACCCGGATCGAGAGGAGTCTCGCCGACGGCGGTCCCGGACTATCAGACTGCCTCCTGTCGGCGACCTCCCAGCCGGAGGGGTCGGTGACCTCCGTGCTCCAAGAGCGCTGGTTCGACATGGACGCGCGCGGGTACGGCCACATCGACCTGCGAGTCAAGATCGCTGGACCGCTCGATCTAATGCTGGCCGCCCGGGCAGTCGCGCACCTGTGCCAGCGCCACGCGATCCTGCGCAGCCGCTATCAGCCCGGCGAACGCCTGATCCAGCAGACCGTCGACGGGTGGTCTCCCGCGCTGCGGACCACCGATCTTACCGGAGCGCCCGACGCCGCCATCACCGCGGCGATCCGCGACGCGGAAACCAGGGCGCTGCGCCGTTTCAACCTCACCAGCGAGGTGCCGTTCGACATCGAGCTGTTCCGGCTGGGCCCGACCGAGCACACGCTGATCGGACGGATGCATCACATCGCCGTGGACGGATGGTCGTTCAGCCTGATGCTGGAGGACTTCGACCGGGTCTACTCGTGGTTGGAAGGGGGCGACGACCCGGGTCGGCTTCCGGAGCTACCGCAGTACGCCCACTTCGCCGCCGCGCAGCGATCCTACGTAGAGCGTGGTGCCATCGCCGAGGCGCGTGCCTACTGGCAGGCGCACTTCGCGGGCTCGGCCGGGCCAACGCGCCTACCGTCGCCAGGAGGGCTGGCGCTTCCGGACGGTGCCGATCCGGAGTCCGGCCGCTGCGTCAACACCATGCTGGACGCGGACATGGTGTCCCGGCTCGGCCGATTCGCCCAGAACCGACGTACCACCGTCTTCCCGGTGCTGGTCTCCGCGTTCGTCCTGATGCTGCGAGCGGTCACTGGCGAGGAGGACCTGGTCTTCGGTACCACCGCCGCGGGCCGGCACCTGCCCGGCACCGAGGCCATGATCGGTGTCTTCGTCAACCCACTTCCGGTACGCGTCGACTTGGCTGGCAGGTCAGGAGCCGATGACGTGATCCGCCTCGTGGAGGACCGGCTCCTGGAGTTCCACCGGCGGCAGAACTACGTGCTGGCTGACCTCATCGAGCACGTCGAGCCCTTCGTCGGCAAGGACATCAACGAGACGTTCCACGCGTACATCCTGTTCCAGAACTATCCCCGCCCGCAGTGCCAGGGGCCGCGGACCTACACCGTGGCGGAGACGGACGATCTCGGCGACCAGGAGTTCGCGCAGCTACGTCGTCCCCACGGCAAACTTATGCGGGACCTCGAGCTCATCGTCATGGAACAACCGGACGGGAAGATGTCGCTCAACCACTGGTACCGCCAGGGCGCGTTCACGGAGACACAGGTCCACGAGTGGAGCGAGGTCTACACATCCATGCTGCATCGGTTGCTGATATCATGACCGGGACCGCTGAACTCGGCGCTGCCCCCGCTCGCTGTGTCGTCTTCGGTGGCTCATCCGGCATCGGCGCGGCGGTGGCCACTCTCATGGCTGAACAGGGCTGCCATGTGGTGGCAGCGAGTCGGCGCGCGACGGCCCCACCCGGCACCAACGCAACGCCGGAGCACTGCGACATCCGCGACGCGGACAGCGTGGCGCGCGTCCTTCAGGACACACTCGACGGTGGCGACATCGATTGGATCGTCAACGCCGCAGGCGTCGGCTACTACGCACCCATCGACGAGCGGTACGCCCCACAGTGGCAGCAGATTCTCGACACCAACCTCCTTGGCACGCTCACAGTACTCGCGCAGACGCGGATGCTGCCGACGCCAGTCCGCCACTTCGTGCAGATCGGGTCGCTCGCTGGGACGCGCCCTTCACAGACGCCCGGAAACGACGTCTACTCAGCGACCAAGGCCGCCGGCGCACTGCTGCTGGCTCGCCACCGGGCGGAACTCCGCGCGGACGGAGTACCCACGAAGATTACTTTGATTACGCCCGGCTACGTCGGCAACACCGGCTTCGGCCGGAACTTCTTCGCCCATGCACCCGACCGTCGGCGCCCAATTCTCGACCGGTTTCCGCCGCTGTCTCCGGTGGACGTCGCCCGGACCGTCGCCTACGCGCTGACCCAGCCGGACCACGTGGAGCTCAGCGAGATCGTGGTCCGACCCGTCGAGCAGCCCGACTGACCCGGCGGCCAGGAGGGACCATGATGCCGGGTCCCGGACCCGTTCAGGGCGCCGAGGCAATGGCCCCCTCGACGCCGATCACCACCTCACGGAGGGGAATCCGGGTGGTCTCACCGGTGGCGCGGATGGTGAGCTCTGCCACTTCGTCGGCCAGACCGCGCTTGCCGACCGTGACCCGTACTGGTATACCCACCAACTCCACATCGCGGAATTTCACGCCTACCCGTTCCGGCCGGTCGTCCACGATCACCTCGATGCCCACTTCGCGCAGGTCCTGGTAGATGTCTTCGCAGGCCTTGACGACCTCGTCGTCGTCAGGCTGGGCGATGACGATCGCGACCTGGAACGGGGCGACCGCCTTGGGCCAGACGATTCCCTTGTCGTCGTGGTGGCACTCCACGATCGCCGACATGGCCCGCTCGACTCCGATCCCGTAACAACCCATGATCGGCATGACCCGCTTGCCGTCGGCGTCGAGCACGGTGACGCCGAGGGCCTCGCTGTACTTGGAGCCGAGCTTGAAGATGTGCCCGACCTCCATGGCCCGCTGCACCTGCAACGGCTGCCCGCAAGCCGGGCAGGGCTCGCCGACGACGGCCGCGCGCAAGTCGGCCCAACGGCTCACGGTGATGTCCCGGTCGATGTCGACTCCACGCAGGTGGACGTCGTCGGTGTTGGCGCCGGTGAACAGGTCCCGGCGCCCGCGCAGCGCCTCGTCGGCGATGACCGGCAGGGTGGTCACGCCGACCGCGCCAAGGCTGCCTGGCGCCGCGCCGAGCGCGTCGCGGATCTCGTCCGGGCGAGCCGGGCGGACCGCGATGGCGCCGGTGGCGTCGATGAGCTTCTGCTCGACCAAGGCGTGGTCACCGCGGAGCAACATCAGGGTGAGCTGCCCATCCAGTACGTACACCAAGGTTTTGACCTGCCTGTCGGCCGGCGCTCCGAACCCACTGGCCAGCTCCTCGATCGTGCGCGCCCCCGGTGTGTCGAACCGCTCCGGTGCCGGCAGACCCGGGCCGTCAATGACCGCAGCCAGCCCTGAAGTGGCCTTCTCCACATTGGCTGCGTAGCCGCATGCCGGGCAGTGCACCACGTCGTCCTCACCGGCATCCGAGGGGCACATGAACTCCGTTGACGTCGACCCGCCCATCGCACCGCTGGACGCCTCCACCGCGATCGCGGGGATTCCCAGCCGTACGAAGATCCGCTTGTACGCGTCCTGGTGCGCATCGAACGAGCGGTCGAGGCCGTCGGCGGACAGATCGAAGCTGTACGAGTCCTTCATAGTGAACTCGCGGGTGCGCATCAGCCCGGCCTTCGGGCGAGGCTCGTCGCGGTACTTGGTCTGGAACTGGTACCACAGCTGCGGCAGCTGCTTGTAGGAGTTCAGCTCCACGGCCAACGTCGCGAAGATCTCCTCATGGGTGACACCGAGCACCACATCCGCCCCCTTTCGGTCGCGGATCCGGAACAACAGTTCGCCCAGCGTGTCCCATCGACCAGTGCGCTTCCAGATCTCGGCTGGGTGCATGGTGGGCAGCATGAACTCCTGTGCGCCGATTGCGTTCATCTCTGCACGAATGACAGCAATCACTTTGGCCCGTACCCGCGTGGCAAGCGGCAGCAGACTGTAGTGGCCGGCCATCAGCTGCCGGATGTAGCCAGCCCGCAGTAGCAGTCGGTGGCTCGGCGCGTCCGCCTCCGCAGGATCCTCCCGCAAGGTTGGGATGTGCATCTGAGACCAGCGCATAGTGAGAAACCTTCGTGTAGGACGTGACCAACGGCGTGTGGCGGTCTAGATCGTACGCACGTCGTTTCTGATGGTAGGCACAAGAGGTTGCCGGTCGGCTCCACCGGCGAGTGAGGCCAGCCGGTCGATGTCGGCCAGATCCGCGCCGTAGTAGCGGAGCAGGCCGGTGACCTCCGCTGGTTGCTGCTGGTTACGGCCGCTTTCCATGTGACCG
>JBOHFF010000035.1:0-4064 GCA_050699515.1 Pseudonocardiaceae bacterium | reverse complement strand
GGGCGATCAGTGCGCCGTTCGCGCCGAGGAGTCGATCCGCTGTCTCCCAGAAGTCACTTGCTGGGAGCTGGGAGCCGGCTTCGGCGTGGGTCACCGTCGTGCGATGACACGGCACGGCCCGCGCGATATCGGCCTGGAATAGACCAGCCGCGTCGCGCAGGGCCGTGAGGTAGCGGCCGAGCGTGCGTTGCTGCTCGACGAGGTGTTCTGGTGGGCGTGCCACGCGCCTGCTGCTCCCTGTCTCTGGTGACCACTCGATCGCGAACCGATCACCAGCCTAGCGAGGACCAGGTGCGTGCCAATCTCACCCGATACCCCACCCACCAGCCGATTGCAGGCGACACGTCGCTCTGCGAGGATGGGCGACAGTCAACCGATATGAGGAGATGGCATGCAAAACGTGCCCACCGAGGATGATTTGCTGGTCGCGGTTGAGACCATCACCTCGATTCAGGATCGTTGTGCGTTCGAGTACTCCGATGGTGGTAGCACTGGTAAGAGTGATGGCGGCCAGTCAGGCGGGGGCGATGGGCTGAACTACCCCGAGTCCTAAACAACCGATTCGGGACGGGCCAGTGGATCATCAAGTCGTTGCGGCGGTAGAGAAGGCGCTTTGTTGGCCTGGTCCTGAGTTGCTCGGCGCTGGGTTCGCGCGAGGTGCTCTGCCGGACGCGGCTCTGTGCGAACGTCTCCTCACGCCAAGCAAGCTGCTTGACCTGATCATGCGCCGGAGCCTGGAGCCACCGCAGTTTCGCTGCTTCCAAGATGGCCATGAGCTGCACCCCAACGAGTACGTGACGTCGATGGTCACCAGGCGTCGGCAAGCGATCCGTATGGTCGATATGCATAGCCTCGCGCGGCTGGCCGGTGAGGGTTTCACCGCTGTGCTGGATGCTTTGGATGTGTTCGACCCGACGATGGAAATCGCATGCCGGGCGTTTCAGTGGTGGTCGCGTGAACGTGTCCAAGTGAATGCCTACTTGACCACTCAGGATGCCCCCGGTTTTCCGCTTCATTTCGATGATCATGATGTCCTGATTGTACAGCTCGCTGGGCACAAGAACTGGGAGGTTCGCGGCAGCTCACGGGTCGCGCCGATGTACCGGGACGCGATGCCGAACCTGACGCCCAGTGATGAGTTGGTCTGGTCCGGGGCCCTGCGAGCGGGTGACGTCATGCACATCCCGCGCGGCTATTGGCACCGGGCCACGCGCGACGACTGCGGAGCTGGATTAAGCCTGCATGTGACCTTTGGGTTCGTGAAACGCACCGGCGTGGACTGGCTGGCGTGGGTGGCGGACCGCTCCCGTGAGGAGGAGCTTTTCCGGCGGGACTTGATCCGGTCGGGCACGTCTGGCGGGCGCGCCATCCAGGACGACGCACTCACCAGTACAGCCGGTGCTCTGCTGTCACAGTGGTCGCCAGAGAAATTTCTGGCCAGACGTGAGCAAGAGTCGATCCGAACCCGGGTTGTGCCTGCATTGACTGCTCTTGACGAGTCCGGCTCGATTGTGTGCGTGACAGAGTTTCCACCTCAGATGAGCAAGGTAGGTGAGCACGTGCTTCTTGTCGCGGCCGGTAAGAAGCTGACCTTCAAGCGAGCTGCGGTACCGGCACTGCGGAAACTCGTCAGTGGCGATCCCGTGCAGGTTGGTAAGGTCAGCGCGGAGACGGGCGTTGACGCGAGGCGGCTTGGTGATGTACTCATTCAGGAGGGAATTTGTGCTCAACTGACCGAAGAGTTGTCCTCGGGTTATACCGGTCTCATCACCAGCGAGCGTTCTTAGAACACGCTCTGGACCGTGGGGTAACCGACCTCGACACTGCCTACAACTACTACGGCGGAACGTCTCATCGAACCCTTGCTCGGGTCGCGGGTGATCTGCTGCCGCAGTTTCAGATCTCCACGAAGGTTGGCTATTTCCCTGACGGTAACCACACTGAGCACAGCCTGGACCCGACGCAGTTGCGGCAAGCTATCGGCCGCTCGGTAGAGGAGCTCTCTTGTCGGCCGGCTGTGGTGCTGCTACACAATCCGGAAGTCACCGTGGGCACGGTCGAACTAGGCGAAAGGTTGGACGTCCTGTCTCAGGCCATCGATGTAGTTCGCCAGTCTTGTCAGGCCGGGGAATGTCAGGCGTGGGGAGTTTCCACCTGGAACCCCGCACCGCTGGTCACCGTTCTGAACAGTGGGCGGCTCGACATGCTGCCGGTTCCGGATGTACTGATGGTTCGCGGCGGGCTGCTCGTCAATGCCGCGACACTGCATGCGACTGAACGGTTATGCGCTCAGTTCGGCGTGACCCGGGCCCAATGCTGGACGATGAGCCCGTTCGGTGGCATCGCTGACGCCGCCCTGTGGGACCAGGCCAACCCACACCTGTTCCTTTCACCAGGGCAACAGGCATCCAGCTTCCAGGCCGCATTCCGGCTGGCCTACGAGCTGCCCGGCGCCGATCGCGTCGCGGTGAGTACGAACAGCGAGCGGCACCTCGATGAGCTCCTGCATGGCACGACACTCGACGCGGACTACGCCAAGATCGCCAAGTATCGGCGGCTTCTGGCAGCCCGGCAGCGGTGGTCAGGCGATCGAACTGAGCTGGTGGACTAGGGTTAGCGATCAGTCGCGCAGTTCCTCGATTAGGCGATGACTGGCCAGCGTCAGAGGTTCTTCTAGGTCGGGGTGATCACCGAATTTGACGATCATGCGCAGCAGTTCCGCGCAGGTGAACAGTTGTGCGATCTTTCCGGAACGGGTCGCGAGATCGTCGGCGAACTCTGTCGCGATGCGCTCGGCGACTGTGGGGACAACCAGGGAGTACCCCCACAACGTGGCGGCATCCAGTCCTCGCGGGCCGATTCCCCAGCCCTCCCAATCCAAAATCTCGCACTGCGGAGCGGTCAGATTCGCCCAGTGAAGGTCGGCGTGCGCAGTCGACCACTCTTTCACGGTTGGATTCACCGAACCCCCAGAGATCTCGGTGACCCGGCGGGTCACCAAATTCTGCCGGGCACCCACCCGTACCGTCCGGTGCTCAGTCAAGGCCGCCAATGACCTCTTCAACTCCTCCCACCACTGGGCTGGCAGCTCCGGATCGGCCACGATCTCCGACGTGGTGCTGATCATCTCCGATTGGGCGTGAGTGAGTTCATCGGCCCGCCAGACCAGCGCCCGGTCGGCGTCCAGCCACCGCAATGATCGCAGCAATGTCGGCTTGGCCACATCGACGAGGACTGACGCGCACTCTTCGCCGGTCCAGAGCCGCTCGTTCATATCTCCAACGGGTCGGTACGAAATCCGCACCCAGGTCTGAGGGCTGGACTTCGTCGCAAAGCCTAACGTCCTCCCCTGCCAGCCATAGGTCGCAGTAGCCCGATCCAGCGCCACGCCCAGGGTGCCCTCCACACGATTGAGGACTTTGTTAACGAACGACGACAATCGAAGGTCGGTGGTGGTCATGCTGGTTACCCCACGGTCCGAAGTATCGCTCATAGCTCTTTCTTGGTGGTTGAACGCTGGGCGATGTGCCGGTATTGCTCGTGGAATTCCCGGACGCAGGCCAGTTTCGGGTATTGGCTCACCAATGCTCTATTAAGATCGCGAGCGCGAGTCGCAACCAGCGGCATGTTCATACGCATTGACGTCAACACCTGATTCCCCAGAGATACAGCGTCGTCAGGGGCGCCCAGCCCTACCAGTGCCGTGGCCAAGATAAGCTGGGCAAGAGCCTGCCGTTGTTCTCTACTGCCAGGCGGTGCTGACTCGATCGCTGTCAGGGCCGCTTCACCGTGTGTGCGGGCTGTGTCGAGATTTCCCAGCCAGAGGTAGGCGGACGCCGGGAAGGCGGTCATGGCGTAGGAAGCATGGATGCCGGTGTCCATGGTGAACCGGCGGGGTACCCTGGCTGGCAGTCGTTCACGCAGCCGCTGGGCTTCGGCGAAGAGTGTCGCGCAGGGTTCGCGCTGGCCTGAGCGCGCGTAGGCGCGGGCTGCGTGAGCGCGAAGCTGAACAGCTAGTGGGTGGTTGGTCGAGACCTTGGCAGCTCCTTGCAGCGCAGCGGCTA
>JBOHFF010000034.1:0-19104 GCA_050699515.1 Pseudonocardiaceae bacterium | reverse complement strand
CAGTTCTGAGGCACCGAAACAGGCTATCGGGGGAGCACCTCACGGTGAACTACGCTCACCCATCGAGCGCGCTGAAACTCTACCGCGTCGGGCGCGGCGGCTCCCTTACCCAGCGTCTGAGGCTGGCCGCCACCATCTGGTACGCCGCAGCCGACGCCACCACCGACCTCGACGCCCACCTACCCCACCTGCTGGGCGCCCTGATCGAGCACGCCGAAGAGGACATCACCAGCCCGCTGCCCGGTCTCATCCAAGGCCACGCCGGGGTCGCCCTCACCCTGCACGCCATCACCGCCGCAACGCCCAGCAGCTGGCCAGCCTGCCTGCTCATCAACTGACCACCCTTACCCGGCAGCCCGGAACTGACAGGACCTGACATGACCAAACCGACCACGACCACCGGATGGGGCCAGCTCAACCTCACCTGCCAGCACTGGCAGGCCGCCGAACAGATGGCCCTCACCTTTCTGCGGCCGCTGCTCACCGACGCCGAGGACGCCGGGATCATCACCGCCTGGTGGTTCGTCCGCAAGGGCGACACCTGGCGCGTGCGGCTGCGACCGGCAACTCCGGTGTTCCTCGATCAGATCACCACCGCGTTGATGAGGCAGGAGGCGGTCCGCAGCTGGTCGCAGACCATCTACGAGCCCGAGACCCACGCGTTCGGCGGACCCGCCGCCCTGGACATCGCTCACGATCTCTTTCACGCTGACAGCCGCCACCTGCTCGACCACCTCGCCCACGCCGACCAGGACCACCGCCGCGAACTGGCCGCATCCTGGCCACCCGCCTGCTGCGCGCCGCCGGAGAGGACCGCTACGAGCAGGGCGACTGCTGGATACAGCTCGCCACGCACCGCACCCCAGCGTCGGGAGTGGCCGACCCGTCACCGTCGACTACCGCCGCAGTGCACCGGCTCATCACGGCCACGACGGACACCGCCGCCAGCCCGCTGCACACCGCGCCCACCTGGGTCGAGGCGGTCGAACACGCTGGTCGGCGCCTCGCCGACCTGGCCGCGCACGGCACCCTCACGCGTGGACTGCGCGGCGTGCTCACCCAGCACCTGCTGTTCCTGTTCAACCGGCACGGCATCGCCGCCCACGACCAGTACGTGCTCGCCGCCGCGGCCAGCCGGATCATCTTCGGCGCAGCATCGACCACCCCGAACACGACGCCCGCCCACCCGACCAGCGGCACCGACCCGGCTACCCTCAGCCCGGTGATCAGCCCAAACCCCGACACCACCGCCCGCGCCGAGAAGCTGCGCGCTGACCTGGCCGATTACGTCAAGAGTTGGGGAACGTTTCGTACCCCGCAGGTTGAAGCCGCGTTTCGTACCGTGCCTCGGCACCTGTTCCTGCCCGGGGTCGACCTCGACGTTGCCTATGGACGCAATCCGGTAGTTACCCGGCGCACCGCCGAGGGTAGCTCCGTGTCCTCGGCGTCGAGCCCCAAACTGGTCGCCACCATGCTCGAACAGCTCGCTGTCCAGCCCGGCCAGCGGGTGCTGGAGATCGGCGCGGCCACCGGCATCAACGCGGCCCTGCTGGCTGAGCTCGCCGGCCCGACCGGCACGGTCGTCACCCTCGAACTCGACGACGACCTCGCCGCCGCAGCGGCCAAGAACCTGGACGCGACCGGCTACCCTCAGGTGAGGGTCATCTGCGGCGACGGCGCCGCCGGGTACCCGCCCGGCGCCCCCTACGAGCGGATCATCGTCACCGCCGGGACGTGGGACCTGGTCCCCGCCTGGTGGGACCAGCTCACCATAGGCGGGCGGCTCGTGGTGCCGCTGCGCCTGCATGGCAGTGGCCTGACCCGGGCTCTGGCCTTCGACCGGCACCAGCCTGACCAGATGATCAGCACCTCAGCGGCGGTCTGCGGCCTCGTCCCCCTGCGCGGCGCCGCCGAACGCCCCGACCACCACGTGCGCCTGGCCGAGGACGTCGTGCTCAACCTCGACGCCGCCGACCTGCCCGACCACGCCGCGCTCGCCCACACCCTCACCCACCCCCCACAACAACACTGGACCGGCATCCACGTCCGCCACGACGAACCCGCCGAACACCTCGACCTGTGGCTGGCCACCACCACCGGCAACTTCGCCCGTCTCTCGGTCGGAGCGCCGGCCCGCGCCAGCGGCCTGGCCGACCCCGCCCGGCGCTGGGCCGGCGCAGCTCTCTATGACGGGGGCACCCTCGCCTACCTCGCAGCCCGGAAGCTCACCGACGACGTCAACGAACTCGGCGTCATCGCCCACGGTCCCGACAGTGCCACACTCACCGCCCACACCACCGACCTGCTCCACCAGTGGGACCACCAGCGACCCAGCCAACCCACCATCACCGCCCACCGGGCTGGCAACCCCAGCGATCCCAGTAGCACCGGGACACACATCGCGCGACCACACACGTCGATCACCATCACCTGGTGAGCGATTCCCGGTGACCATCCAGACCGCCGACTCACCAATCCAGGGCAGGAGGCCGGTCAACCATGAGCCAGATGCCCTGGCTCCTCCGGACCTCCGCGGGCGCCCCGGCATCAGGGAGGCCCGACCAAGGTGAGCAAGACCGGACCCGACCAGGTCAGGTCAGCGTTGGACCTGCACACCATGATGGCGCAGCGGTTCCCGCTGGTTCCGCACACCAAGCCCGTGTGCCGGGCGCTGGAGGTCCGCGTCGCCCGCGTCCGCCACCTGGCCGACCTGGCCGCCCAGCGCACCGATGAATCGCTCGTCCGCGCGGGCGAGGCACACAACCTGACCGCGTTGATCCTCAGTGATTGCGGCCTACCCGGTCTTGCCCGGAACCTGTGCTGGCGGCAGTTCGAGCTCTTCCGCACCGCCCGGTCTCTCGATGCCGCGACGGCGAAACTGGCCTTGCAGCCTCTGATCAACCTCGGCCGTCTGCTCATCCGCGACGGAGCCGGCACCGCCGCATACCAACTGCTCGCGGCCTTGTTCGAAGCGGTCACATCCCAGACGGATATGGATGCCGTGATCGACGGAAGGAAGGTCCGTGTCGGTCACCTCATCGGCCATGGTGACGATCACCGTGAAGTCATCCGATGGCTGTGGTCGGTCCTGCTCTCCGACGGTACCCGGGCCCTGACCCGGGCCGGCCGATGGGCCTAGGCACTCTCCCACGCCCAGCAGCACAACGGCATCGGCGAACGACTTCTGGACGGCCGCCAAGTCGCGATCCTCACCCACGCCGCAGATCACGACTTCGACGCCGCCCGCAGCATGCTGGCCCACACCCTCACCCCCACCGCGTGGGAAGAAGCAGTCGCCGCCTGCCTGGCCATCCTGTGCTGCAGACTGGCCGACCCCCAAGCCGACCCCGATATCACCGCGATGGTGGACCACTATCTGCGGCTCGAACCGGCACCTGAGCACACCGTCTTCCGGGTAGGTCTCGGACTCTGCGTCCTCGATCTTGCCGCTGACGTCGACGAAACCCCGCAGATCGCCAACGTGATCGTCCGCGATGCTCTGGAATCCACCGACGCCTACGCCGCTCACGCCGCACTGTCACACCAGACGTGCCATACGCAGACAGCCCCCGAGAATTCGCGCGCGCTGACCGACATCGTCCGGGCCTCCGGCCTGGGACGCGGAACAATTCCCGCTGGCATACTCGACGATCTCATGGGCTCGGTGAGAACCAGCGAAGCATCCATAGCACACGCGTTAGCGGCGCAGACCCCATAAGTACGGAGTGCGCTCAGCCGGGCTGAGGCACTGCTGGACAAGGTCCAACCCGGAGTGCGCGACCCGAGGTGGATCTCCTATGTCACCTATGGCCGCCTCGCGGCCGACGCCACCGAGATCTTCCGAGACCTCCGCAACCGACGGCCGCGCTCGGGTGGAGCGAGCAGGCCAGCGACATGTCCGCCGACGTCCACACCCGTGCCGTCGGGCTTCGCCTGGCCGTCGTCGCCACCGCCGCCTGCCAGGCGCGCGACCTCGACCAAGCCCTCGACTGCGGCCATCGGGCACTGGACATCCTGGCCCGGGTGACTTCGGCACGTGCTGAGAACTACCTGCGAGCCATCACCACCGCCTTGATGCCCTGGGCCGCCGATGCCCGGGTCATCAGCTTCACCGAGCATCTGGACCAGCGACTCACCCACGCTGTGGTGAAGGACGTGATCTGATGCCCTCGCGCAGCCTTTCACCACCCGCCAGCGCCTGTTTCCCACGGGATTCGGAGGACATCCCTCGCATGACGCTCGACGCACCCTTGCCCACTGACCTGCGGCAATGGGTGACCCACCACCTGCCCGGTCTCGACGCCGTCGTGGACGCCTCCTGGCCTCGCGGCTGCTCCAGGGTCTGGCGCGTGGCCTCGGGCACGGACGAGGTCTATGTGAAGCTGGGTTTCACCGAGAAGGACTACGCGCGAGAGGTGCACGCCTACGAGCACGCTGCCCGCTTCGCACCCCACGAGGTTCCCCGCCTGCTGGCTGCGGATCCCGACCTGCGGGCCATCATGACCTCACCGGTGCCGGGGCTGGTCGTCCGTGGGCTCCCCCTCACCGTCGAGGTCGAAACCTGGGTGCACGAACTCGCTGGTCGGCTGCTGCGGCGGTGGCACGATCTGCCCGACCAGATCACAGAGCAGGCACGCGATGCCATCAGGGCGTCGGTGGCCGAGCATGCGGACGAGGCCGCATCGTGTCTGGAGCGCACCGCCGAGCACCTCACCGACACCCAGCGCGCCCTAGTGCGGCAGGTGGTCCTCGAGTTGCCTCGTCTTGCCGAGGATCTCCCTCTCATCTACCGCCACGGCGACTACTCGCCCCGCAACTGGTTGTGGGACGCCACGCACGGCACTCACGGCCTGATCGACTTCGAACAGGCCGACCACGGCATCGCCGTGGACGATTTCGTGTGGCTGCACGGCGCGGTCTGGCCCACGCGCCCAGACCTCAAGACAGCTTTCCTCTCCGGCTACGGACGCGAGCTGTCCGCCGTCGAGCAGCGAGCTCTGCCCCTTCTCACCGCCAGATTGGCCGTTTCCTACTTCACCACGGGCATCACTCAGCAGGATCCCGTGCTCATCGCCCGCGGTCGAACCGCCCTCGAACACCTAGTGAACGCTTCCGGGTGACCAGCCGATGCGGGTTGCGATCGAGAACATCCGGGCACTCATGGCCGACGCGTGCCGAGCAGCCGCCGTCCCTGGTCCACGGCGCACCCATCCACGTGACCAGCATCGACACCCTGCGAGCCAAAGACCTACAGTCCGCGCTGTCGCTCGGACCGTCCACCGCCGACGCCGTCGCCGGCCGCACCCAGTTCTGGGACCAGAGTCTGGGCACCTCCCCGTTCCGGCTCACCGCCCGCTACACCCGCACCCTGCTCGCTCTCCGACAACAAGCTCCACCTCCAGGTCCTCGACGGTGCGCCCCTGACCAGCACCTTCCAGGGCACCACCCCCCAAGAGACCGCCGACCTGTGCACCGAAGCCGGGCTCGACCCCACCCAGGTCTTCCATCTCGACGGCGGCCAGACCTCCAAAATCGCGTACACCCGAGAACACCAAGACCCCACCCCGACGACGCCGAGATCGCGATGGGCATGCGGATCCGCTGGTATACGGAAAACGGCGCCCACGTCCGTGTGCACTGCCTGACCATGGGATCTCCCGCCCCGAACGGCAGCGACGTGCGCCGAGAGGAATGCCTTGCCGCAGGCGCCGTGCTCGGCGTCGAGAACTACACCTTCTCCGAGATCCCCGACACCCGTTTCACCGACCACCGCGGCGACATCAACGCCGAGCTCTTCCGTGTGTTCGGATGCGGCCGGCCCGACATCGTCTACACCCACTACCCGCCGGACCAGCACCTCGACCACACGGCCACCGCCCACGAAGTCACCGCCGTCGCCCTACGTGAAGCGGCGAACCTGACCTACTTCCGCTCCCCCTACAGCCTCGGCTTCAACCCGAACATGATCTTCATGGGCACATCGGACCTCCTCACAGCGAAGAAGGCCGCACTCGGGTGCTTCGCCTCCCAGCACCAGCTCGACATGACCGCACTCACGACACTGGCTCGAGTAGTCCACCGCCAGCACGTGCACCACCGAGTCGTCGAACGCCTCCCTCCGCACGCCGTCACCGCGGAACTCTTCACGATCGCGCGCCGAGTGGAAATCGCGACCGATCCAGCGGTCGCGCCACGCTGAAACCCCGTGGCCTCTGCTGCGGGGTCGAGCCTGGGACACGTGCCGCAGCGCCCGGAGCCGCTACCCGGAGCGTCGTCGCTTGATGTAGTGGACCAACAACGCCAGTCCGCCACCCGGGAACGCGATCAGGCGCAGGCCCACGGCCAACGCCACGTGCGCGACGACCGACCAACCGAAGTCAAGGAGATCAACGGCCGGACTCGTCGGCACCGCCGCGCAGACCATGGTGGCCAGTGCCGCCGCGGTGGCGTCACTGTCTCTTCGGTGGTAGCATACCGCAGGTTATAACGGAACATTACGTTTTATAAGTGCCGATTGAACGAGAGGATATGCCGCTGTGACTATGGCCGGTCCCACTCTCCGCCGGCGCCAGCTCGGACTCGAGCTGCGCAGGCTGCGTAACGCCGCGGGTGTCACCCGCGAAGCCGCCGCCGTCGAGATCGCCTGCTCAATCACGAAGATCACGCACCTGGAGTCGGGCCGGAACTCACCGCGCAGGGCTGAGCTAACGGTGCTGCTCCAGCTCTACGGCGTCAGCGCTGAGCAGCATGCCGCGCTGGAGGAATTACGCCGGCAAGCGAGCCAGCGCGCCTGGTGGTCCAATGCCCGGCTGCCTGAATGGCTGGCGGCCTATGTCGGCTTGGAGGCTGACGCGGCCTCATTGCGGTCTTTCTCGCTGGAGCTGATCCCGGACCTGCTGCAGACGCAGGACTACGTCCGTGAGGTCAATGTGCTGGGCGGCTACATGATGGCACCCGATGAGTTGGACCGGCAGGTCGCCACATGCATGCAGCGCCAGCACCGGCTGACCGGATCGCAGCCGCTGCGGCTCTCAGCTGTGGTGTCGGAGGCGGCACTGCGGCGGTGTGCCAACCATCCGGCGATTGCTTCAGGGCAGCTCGAGCACCTGCGGACCCAGGCCTGCCTGCCCAACGTCGAACTGCGCGTGCTGCCTTTCTCGGCCGGCCTGCACCAGAGCATGTTGGGGCCGCTCTCGCTGCTGAGTTTCCTGGACGGGGTGCTGCCCGATGTCGCCTACCAGGAGTACGCGGGTGGCGGTTACCTCACCGATGACCGGATGACCGTGGCTCGGTTCGATGGGCTTTTCGCGGCACTCCGAGACCGGGCTCTCGGTGTTGACGAGAGCTTGGCGGTGATCGCGGAGCTGCTGACAACGACAACGTGATCGGCAGGGCTCGGAGATCGACACGTCGGCGGGTTAGGTCGGTCGGGGCAGCATAAGACTGCGTCGTTCCTCGGTAGTCAGCTCCCGCGGCAGGCGGCGGTGGGCGTTCGCCAGTAAATCCTCGATGCTGATCGTCGCATCCCAGATTCGGCAGGTCCCGTCCATCGAAGCGGAGGCGATTCGCTAGCCGTGGCACCACACCGGCCTGCACCAGCGACGATTTCCCCGCACCCGATGGGCCGACCACCGCGATCAGCCGGTTGGCCTGCCCTGGGATCACCGGATGCAGACGGTCCAGCAGCTCAGCGATCTCGGCGTCACGACCGAAGAACACCCGCCGAGTCCTGCTCGGTGAACGCCTCCAGTCCGGGAAGGCGACCGGTCCGAATCCCAGACCGGCCGGGCAGGCAACGCCGAACGCTGGTCGGCGCGATGCTGCCAGGCCATCACTCCGATGATCAGCAGCACGATGATGCCGGCCAGCGGCAACGACTGCCGCCGCACGAATTCCAATTCCCACGGAAGCGCACCCGGACTGTTGTTCAGGTTCCCGATGGCGATCCCCAGCATTGTCACCAGCAGGAACAACAACACCTGCACCGGCAACGGCGAACGCTTGCGGAACACACCGCTGAGTCTCCCAGCTTCCCGGTGTGTCGGGCTGCCGTGTCCGCTGTGTCGGACTGGTGCGCATGGTGTGTCCGGATCAGCTACCCGGACGTTTCGAGGGCCTGTAGTCGATTTGATCAATCACCGATCGGAGGAAGCATCAGGTTGTGCCGTTCCTCGGCAGTCAGCTCCCGCGACATGCGGCGGTGCGCATCAGCTACCAGGTCATTGACGCTGATCGTGGCATCCCACACCCGGGCAGTACCGTCCGGGGAAGAAGAGGCGATTCGTCTGCCGTCCGGAGACCACGACACGCTGTCGACTGCCTTGCTGTGGGCACCGACGACGATGATTTCGGCGCCGGATTCGGCGTCCCAGATCCGAACGGTCCTGTCCGCCGACCCGGTAGCCAGCTGCCGTCCGTCCGGTGACCAAGCCACCCCACGAACTTCATCGTCGTGACCGTACAGCCTTGCAATTTCGCTTCCGCCTTGCGCGTCCCATATCCGGACTGTCCGGTCGCGCGACGCGGTGGCTAGGCGTTTACCGTCCGGCGACCAAGCCACTCCCCGAACCCAATTGCTGTGGCCGTGCAGTGCAGCGAGCTCGCTGCCGCTGTTGGTGTCCCAGATCCGGGCGGTACGGTCGCGCGACCCGGTGGCGAGCTGTCGACCATCTGGCGACCACGCCACGTGCCGAACCCAATCCTCGTGGCCGCCCAGCACGGCGAGCTCAGTAGCAGCTTCGGTGTCCCAGATCCGGGCGGTACGGTCGCGCGACCCGGTAGCGAGTCGTCGACCATCTGGCGACCACGCCACGCACCAAACTTGATCGTCGTGGCCGCCCAGCACCCTGAGTTGGCTGGCGTTCTCGGTGTCCCAGATCCGGGCCGTGCGGTCACGCGACGCGGTGGCTAGTCGACCACCGTCTGGCGACCATGCCACTCCCCACACCTCGTCGTCGTGGGTGTTCAGCACTGCAAGCTCGCTGCCGCTGTCAGCGGTCCAGATTCGAGCAGTCCCGTCGGTCGACGCGGTGGCCAGTCGAGCACCATCTGGTGACCATGTCACCCCCCAAACCTCACTGTAGTGGCCGTAGAGCACAGCGAGCTCGTTCGTACCCCGTGTCTCCCAGATTCGGAGAGTCTGGTCGTCTGACGCGGTGGCTAGACACTTACCATCCGGTGACCACGCCACCCCGCGAACCCAGCCGTTGTGGCCGCGCAGTACCAAGAGCTCGCTGCCGCTGTCGGCGTCCCAGATCCTGGCAGTGCTGTCGTTTGACGTGGTGGCCAGCCGTCGACCGTCAGGTGACCAGGCCACTCGCTTGACCCACTCGTCGTGGCCGGAGAGGACCATGAGCTCGCCGCCGCTTACTGCTTCCCAGATCCGGACGGTCCGGTCTTCCGATGCGGTGGCCAGCCGCTCACCATCCGGTGACCACACCACTGCCTGAACCCAGCCATTGTGGCCGCGCAGCACCAGTAGCTCGTCGCCGCTGTTGATGTCCCAGATTCGGGCCGTCCGACCGTTCGACGTCGTGGTGGCCAGGCGTCGACCGTCCGGTGACCACGCCACCCACCGGACCCAATGCTCGTCGTCGTGCAGCACGGTTAGCTCGCTGCCGGTTTTGGCGTCCCAGATTCGAGCAGTGCGGTCGTCCGAGGCGGTGGCGAGGCGTTGTCCGTCTGGTGACCATGCCACTACCCACACCTCAGCGTTGTGGCCGTGCAGCACCAGTGGCTCGGCGCCGTTTTCGATGTCCCATATTCGGACCGTCCGGTCGCGCGACGCGGTGGCCAATAGCTGACTGTCTGGTGCCCATGCCACCCACCGAACCCAATCTTCGTGGCCATGCAGCACAGCGAGCTCTTTGCGGTTGTGGGTGTCCCAGATCCGGACGGTCCGGTCACTCGATCCGCTGGCTAGCCGCCGACCGTCCGGTGACCAGGCCACCCCGTGAACCAGATCTTCGTGACCACGGAGAACGGCACGAACCTGGGAGGCGACAAGTGCTGCGGTCAGGGCCCGGAGAGCGAGTGCGGTGGGGCCATATTCTTCGTAGGCGGCGAGTGCGAGCAGCAGGCTGTAGTCGGGATCACTGTCGACGGTGGCGAGCGCCTGGCGGGCTATGGTCTCGGAGAGCCGTTCCATGGTGGCGTGGTCGGCTTGGTTTGAGTAGGTCAGAAATTCCGCTACTAGGGGGAGGTCGTCGATGACGTCGCCGTCTGAGGTGGCCCAGCGTTGGGCGGCTTTGAGGCGTTCGTCGCGGAGTAGGTAGGCGTCTTGGTGGCCGGAGTTGTCCCAGTCCCGGGCCCAGCGTTCGATGTCAGCGCGCCAGCGGAGTTGATCGGCCGAAACTTCGATGGCTTGCTGCAGGGGTGCCCAGTGCCGGAACAGGGCCTCGTGGGTCACCTCCAGAATGGCGTCGTCGCCGTCTGTGTGGCTGATCAGCAGCCGCGCGGCGATGAACGCTTCGGCAATCCGCCACTGGGCATCCGTCAGCACGCTGCGTGGCACCCGGCGGCGGGTGGGCTCGTTCTCGCCGATGGTGACGAACTTCAGCAGGGTCGACAGCACCAGCCCGTCCGCGCCACCGAGCTCGGCGGCGACTTTGTCGGCTTGCCGGGTCAGGACCCCGGTGACCCCGCCGAGGCGCTGGTAGGCATCGGCGGTCAACGCGCCACCCCGCCTAGCGGTCAGGCAGAGCTCCTGCAAGGCGTAGGCCAGCAGCGGCAACGCATCACCGCCGCCGGCCTCGGACGCCATCCGCTGCGGCAGGGTCGGCGGGTCGAAGCTCAGTCCCGCTCGCCGGGCCGGTTGCTGGATCACCTCGACCAGCGCCGCATGCCCCAGCGTCCCCACCGCGACCGGATCGCGGAACAGTCGAGCCTGCGCAGTGCTCAGAAAAGCGGTCAAGAACTCCGACCGCATGATCATGATGATCCACAGTCGCGAATCGGCGTCCAGTGCACCTGCCAGCAGACCGAGGAATGCGTCGCGCTCAGCAGGGCCAGCGAGGGTGATCAGCTCCTCAGCCTGGTCGACGATCACCAGTACCGGAGCGTTCGGGTGACGGGCAGCGCCGCGAATTTCGTCGGCGAAGCGCAAAGCAGGCGTGCCGTCGGAAGCGGAGCCCGCAGCTCCCAGACTACGAGCCAGGCTGCGCAGTGGATGATCCCCGGGAAGCACCGTCGGCACCACGATCCAACCGCTCCTGCGCCTCCGCAGCCGCGGCACCACACCGGCCTGGACCAGCGACGACTTCCCCACACCCGAGGGACCGACCACCGCGATCAGCCGGTTGGCCTGCCCAGCGACCACCGGATGAAGACGGTCCAGCAGCTCGGCGATCTCCGCGTCGCGACCGAAGAACACCGCCGAGTCGCGCTCGGTGAACGCCTCCAGCCCCGGGAACGGTGACCGATCCGAGTCCCACAGCGGACGAGCTGAGCGTTCCTCCGTTCGACGCTGCCAGATCATCACCCCGATCATCAGCACCACCGTGCCGCCGGCCAGCGGCAGCGATTGGCGCCGCAGCAGCTCCAACCCCCACGGCAGCGGGCCCGCGACACTGGTCAGATTGCCGATCGACACCCCGAGCAGGGTCGCCAGCAGGAACGACAGCACCTCTACCGGCAACGGCGAGCGCTTGCGGGACATGCCCAAGACTCCCAAGTACCCGCCCTGCCCGCCAGCGCCAAGCACCTGGCATGATCCGCGGCCATGCCGGGTGCCACCGACATCACGACTCCGCTGTGGCGTGGCGTGGTGGTCTTCCGGATCATCACGGCGACCTTCGCGATCGCGGCGATCATCGTGCATCACGACGGCTTCGCTCGGCCGGATCTGGGCTGGGCGGCTCTCGCGGTGATCTCCACGTGGACCGTGCTGACCTGCCTGGCCTACAGCGATGACCGCACCCGCCGGCTGGACATCATCGTGGTGGATCTGCTGGCGACCCTGGTGTTGATGGGCGCCTCGGTGCTGGTGCTGTCTCCGGAGCAGCTCACCGAGGTCACCCAGCGGGCCCCGCTGTTGCCCACGGTGTGGGCGTGCGGGCCGGTGGTCGCCGCCGCCGTGCACTCCGGCCGCCTCGCCGGGGCGTTGTTCGGCTTCATCGTCTCCGTGATGGCGATCTGGCTGCGCGGGGCCTTCACCACCGACCTCGCCGGTGACGCGTTGCTGCTGATCGGCACGGGCCTGGTGCTGGGCACGGTGGCGACGGCCGCGCGCCGAGCCACCGAGGCGCTGCGCCGGGCGGCCCGCGTCGAGGCGGCCACGGCTGAGCGGGAGCGGCTGGCCCGGTCCATCCACGACAGTGTGGTGCAGGTGCTGGCCCGGGTGCGGGCCCGGAGCTGCCAGCTCGACGGGGAGGCCGGTGAGCTGGCCCGACTCGCCGGCGAGCAGGAGATCGCTCTGCGCTCGCTGTTTTCGACCAATCCGGTGACCGCGACCGGTGAACGAGACCTGGCCGGGGCGATCCAGCTGCTGGCCGGGCCCAGGGTGGAGATCTCGGTGCCCGCGACCGCCGTGTCGCTGCCCGTCAGCGCCGTCGAGGAACTGATTGCCGTCACCCGGGAGGCGCTGGCCAACACCGCCCGCCACGGTGGTCCCGAGGCCAGGTCGTGGATCCTGGTCGAGGATCTCGGCGAGGAGGTGGTGCTCACCGTCCGGGACAACGGTCCGGGTCTCGACAGCCGGACGCTCGCCGACGCCGAGAGCGGCGGACGGATGGGGGTGTCACGCTCGATCCGGGGTCGGGTGGCCGATCTGGGTGGCACCCTGACCCTCGACACCGGCCCGGGGCGGGGCACCGGATGGGAAGTGCGGTTGGCCCGGGTACGGCACGGTGTCCTGCGGTGATCCGGGTCATGGTGGTCGACGACCACCCGATCTGGCGTACCGGAGTGGCCCGTGATCTGACCGAGCGGGGTTTCGAGGTGGTCGCCACCGCGGCGGACGGCGTGGCCGCGTTGCGCATCCTCCCGGCGGCCCGTCCGGATGTGGTGCTGATGGACCTGCATTTCGGCGCTGTCGATTCGTCCGGGGCGCCGGACGGGGCGCAGATCACCCAGCTGATCATCGAACGCTGGCCCGACATCCGGGTGCTGGTGCTCTCCGCTTCCGGTGCCCATGCCGACGTGCTGGCGGCGGTACGCGCCGGCGCGTCCGGGTACCTGGTGAAATCAGCCTCGGTGGACGAGCTGGTCGATGCGGTGCGCCGCACCGCGGAAGGCGACGCGGTGTTCACTCCCGGTTTGGCGGGTCTGGTGCTCGGCGAGTACCGCCGGATGGCGCTGGAACCGCGCTCCGACACCCCGACGCTCACCGAGCGGGAGACCGCCGTGTTGCGCCAGGTCGCCACCGGCCGCACCGCCCGTCAGATCGCCGAATCACTGGTCATCAGCCACCGAACGGTGGAGAACCACGTGCAGTCCACCCTGCGCAAGCTGCACCTGCACAACCGGGTCGAGCTGACCCGCTACGCCATCGAGCACGGCCTCACCGACCAGTAGGCGGAACATCTCCCCACCGATTTAGTCATTGTGCCGAGGAGGGTGGCTGGGTTGGTAGGTGACGTGGTGGTTGGGTTGAGGCCGGGCTGGCTGGGTTGAGTTGACCGCTGTCTGCGGGTGCGTCGTGGTGGCCCGTGTTGTGACCGTGAACGATGTCCTTGAGATGCTAGACGCGTGGCCTCTGGCCACGGATAGATCGGCTTAGTAGCTGTACCAACTGCACTTCGCTGGTCCTCGCTGACGCCGTGAGTTCGTGTAGCAGGTCGGCGGGCATGGTTGCGCGGTGCAGCCCAGACGAGTCGATGATCTCGGCGAGCGTGTGCCTGTTGGCTTCGGTCATGCTCAACTGGCACGAGGCGTGGGCTAGCACGTCCCGAGCGATGTAGGCGTCGGCAGATGCCACCGCATCTCTGGCGATTGTGGCGGCGACCTCCAGGCCCCCGGCTGCGTCCGGACCGCCAGCGAGGTCGAGTACGCACAGCCCGAGGCGGGTACGGAACACGAGGTGCCCAGGTGTTGGATCGAGCTGGAGGTAGTGGCTCACCATCCCGGCGACAGACGGGCCGGTGGGTCGATCACTGACATCGAGACAGAGCGTTCGCAGGCAGGCGGCGACGGCTTGCTCCCAGGGCTCGGGTGTGGAGCTGTCGTTCAGCATGTCGATGGCACCATCGCAGTCGCCCGCGGTGCAGCGGGCGAGAATGGCGACCTGTCGGCCGTCGAGCATCCGTTTCCCGATGCCCTTGTGCTGCTCGATGTGCCTGAGCGCCTCGTCCCATTGGCCGGCTCTGGTGAGCGCGCGGGTGCCGTCGGCGAGCAGGACGCTCCACAGGAATCGACGAGTTTCCTGGCGTTGTTCCACCTGGTCAACGAGGTGGCTGAAGTCGATGGACCTGCCGTCGATCGTCGTGGCTGCTTGGGTTCCCACCGCGTCATAGGCGTTCTGGTAGATCGTGTACGCGCGGGCACTCTGGCCGCTGCGGGTGAGTAGCCGTCCGAGGTTGCCGATGGGCTGCAGGGCAATTTTCGCGGTTTTCGCTGTCAACGGCGTGGCGGCGTGGAAGATGTCGAATTGCCGCCAGCACAACTGCCGCGCGAGATCGTCCAAGCCACAATCACTCAGGATGAGTGCCGCCTTGTTGTGCGCTTCGGCGGCCGTCGATAGTCGGGTGCCGTTCGCACCGTCGGACGCCGCGCGCGCGAGTTCGCGGATCTCCTCGATACGGCGCGGGAGCGCCCGGCAAGGCGGCCGCGCGCGAGGCAGGAGCGGAAACCACTCGGCTACCCTGCCGCTCAGAAGCTCGTGGCCGGTTCTGTCCACGGTGCCCCTTTTCGGTGATCGTCTGCGCTCTGCGGTGCTCGCGACGCCGGATTATTGATCAAGGACGACGGCTTTGGCGACGTTGGCGAGCAGGCTTTGCGTCGTGTGGGATAGGCCAATGCGGTTCCACGCGAAGATCACGTGGTGGGCGAGAACAGCGCGCACGCCCCGCAGGAGGATGCCGTTGCGGGCGAGTTCACCCAGCTCCGTGCCGGCGTTGTGGAAGGCGGTGGCCCAGTCGGAGACGAAGGCCAGTGGCCCGTTGCCCTGCGCCAGGCTTGCGGTGTCCACGGTCATCAGCCGTCGCAGGTCGGCTTCCATGGCGTGCAGTCGATCCCGCGGCGCGTCGGGCGGCAGAGCGCGGTGCTCGGCCACGCGGGCCCAGATGTCTCCTTGTTCGGACCAGTCCTGTCCGGCGCCGCGCATGAGGATGCTGCACAGCAGGATGGACAGCTCGCGACGGTGGCCACCGCCGGCCGATGCCCTACCGCGATCGCTGCCGAGGTAAGTCAGGATGTGGCGGCTGTCCTGGTGGAACAGCTGGTGAGCGGTGTCCATCCCGGCAGGTCCGCCGAAGGCGTACGCCTCGGGTTCGTAGATGGTCTCTACCCACCGTGCGATCCGGCCAGTCTCGTGGAGACTGTCGAGTCCCCGCTGAATGAACGTCGTCGCCTCCTGCGTGGTGCTCTCGTCGGTGGGCAGGAAGCGCACGCGCCAGCACGGGGTCTTCCGGATGAAGAACCAGGACGCGACCAGCCCAGAGGTCTCAGCACCGGTCAACAAGGGGCCAAGGTGCGCGACGGCAGCGTGTTCAGCGGCGTCCCAGCCGTCGAAGTGGACGAACACCTGGTGCCATGACGGCCTCCGGTCGTTGCCGTGGTTCATGGTCGGCGTTCCTTCGTCCGGTTCCCGGTCAGGTGAGGAGCAGGCACGCGTCCCAGTGGGCGAGCGGGGCGGTGTTGGTTCCGGCGGTGTGCAGAGCGAGAGCCACACCTGCGTGTCCGTCGAGGAATTCGGTGTCCTCTGGTGCTGAGCGGAGCTGGGTGAGCAGGCGCGCGGCCAGCCTCGGCAGTTCGGTCGCGAGGTCCGGTGTGTGGGCGTCGGCGGCCATCCGCCACGCCGTCTGGAACAGGCCAGCCATTCCGTGGCACAAACCGCTGTCGATGATTCGGTCGAGTTGCGCGGGGTCGCGCAGGCAGCCGAGCATCGCGGTCTCGGCTGTGTCTTGCCGTGCGGTGTCGCCAGTGGCCAGGCCAGCGAGTTGTTGAGCACGGGCCAGGCCGGGGGTGCCGTAGCACCACGACGGCCGTTGGTGCCTGTATTGCCCGACGTGTCCTTTGTGGACTTGTTCCAGGGTGATGAAGCCTGGCCACCACGGGCCGGCGGGGTGCTCCTGTTGCCAGGTGTCTAGCCAGGTGCAGATGCGTGTGATGGCGTCGGTGTGCCTGTCCACGACGACACCGCGCCGCAGTGCCAGGGACAGCAATGCCAGGGGGCCGGCGATGCCGTGGGACATGCCGACGTTCCCGTGGCCGCCGGGGAAGTCCGGTGATGCGTGGCCGGTGGGGGCGAGGTCGGTCCACCAGCCGGGCAGCCCATCGGTACGGCCAGGCAGCGGTTCGGTCAGCCGGACGAGATAGGACAGGACGGCGGCGGTGATGTCGTGGTGCGGGTTGCGCTGCAGGTGGTAGGCGCCGAGGCCGGCCAGCCCGCGGATGAGGTCGAACTCGGCCGACGAGGGGCGATCCCCGCGGTCGATGCGCGCGTGGGCTTCGTGCAGGCGTCGGCGGATCACCGCGGCGGTGCTCGCGTCGAGATCGGCGAGCGCCCGGGCGAGTTTCCCCGGCCGGTCGGCCGCCGCGTGGGTGACGAACGCCAGGGTCGGGGCACCGAAGAACAGGTTGGCGTTGGGGCCAGCGCTGAGATCGTCACGTACGGCGGCGGACAGCCAGGCATGCGCGGTGGTCCAGTCACCGTGGCCAGCGCGAGCGCGTTCGATGTGCAGCAGAGCGATGCCCGCAGCCCCGCCCGCCAACGACTGCGGCCGGCGGCGACCACTGCCTCCAGCGCTGCCTGCGCTGCGGATGGCGTACGGGTCGGCCAGGCGCTCGGCGATGGCCGCGGCCGCGGCGAGTGCGTGCGGGTCCGGACGGCTCACGGGGCTCCTGGGGTTCGGGTGGCCCAGCTCAGGGCAGCGGCACGGGCGAGGCGGGCGCAGGCCCGCTCGGTGTCCGGACAGATGCCGGCCATGCGGACGTGGTGCAGGTGCAGCAGATCCGGCAGTACCACCTCCAGGGCGGTCTCTCCGGAGGCGATCAGTGTGTCGCGGTAGGCGACCAGCGCCGTGCGTCGCTTGGCCCACGCGGTCGCGATGTGGTCGCCGCCGGGTATCGCGCGTAGCGCGGCCCAGTGGTCGTGCGGATAAGCCAGGCGGATCGCTTGGTCGTGAACCTCCCGGGCGGGAGCGGGGGTCGGGATCTTGCCGATGTGGTCGATCAGCCAGCGCATGCCCTCGCCGTTACCACCGGTGAAGGAGATGGCCAGGTCGACCAAGCTCGCGGCGATGATGGCGCGCTGGTGCCCGGCGCCGCTGCGACCGGTGTACGTCAGCTGGGCGATCGCTACCGCCGAGTCGGCGGCGAACACCGACTCCGCGGCGGCCATCGCCGCGTCGCCGCCGAAGCGCCCGGTCTCTGGATAGTAGGTATCCAGCTGCACCTGCCCGATCAGGCCGAGGCGTCGCAGGCCAGCCGCCCAGGCACCGACACGCTGCGCGGTCTCGCCGAAGGCGTCCGCACTACGGAGCCGGATCCGCAGTCGCAGATGCGGCTCCGGATCCCGGTAGCGGAGGAACCACCACTGCGGCTCGCTGTCCCATGCGGACAGCAGGTTGGGCAGGTGGTGGGTGAGGATGGCGGTGTGCCGGTCCGGGTGGGCGTAGAGCTTCACGTACAGCCAATCGCTAGCACCGGGGAGGTGCCCGTGCTCGCGGCTGATCACCCGGCCCGACCAGGCCCGTTGGGGAACCGGCCGGGCTGTGGCGGCGAGCGGGATGACGATGTCGTGCGCCTGTCCGTGGATCCATCCGAACGCGCTGGGATCGGGTGCTTCCCGCACGGTGGTGTGTCCGCAACGGTCCAGCTCGGCACGCACTGCGTGGAGGTGGGCTGGTTCGTCGAGGTCCAGGCGGAGGCGGCGATCGCCCTCGCCGAGGTAGACCGCGGCCGGCACCCGGAACCGGTCCCGCCACGCGGACACGCTGGTCACCCAGTCATGCCACGGGGCCGTCGGGCCCGGAAGGTCGGTCGCGGACAGCGCCCACATTGCTGGCGAGAGGATCGAGCGCCGGTAGCGAACCCGGGGCAAAAACGGCAACCGGCTGGCGACCCCCCACGAGAACGGGGTGCACACCGCGAGACGCGCGGTGGGGATCTCACACAGGAAACGCAGCAGGGGATGGGCGTGGTTGGTGAGTTCCACAGCACTGAAGACCACCGGCTCCACCGGGCGCCGCCGGGACAGCGAGACCAGGTACAACCGCTGGGCATCGCCGCTCACCGCGAGATCGTCCAGCGATATCACGGTGTCGCCGCACGGATGGTGTTCGGCCAGGGCCAGCAGGTGCGGCAGTACCGCGGGGCTTCGGGTGACGTTCTCGGTCCGCGCGTGGAGGGCAGGACACGACAGCTGAACGGGTAGCGCGTTCTCGCTTACCGTGGGCAGCCCGGTATATGTGCTGACCATCCGCTCACGATCCTCGGTGTCGAACAGGTGGAGGAACCGTCCGGTCGTGGTCCCGGCCGCGCGGGAGGCCCCCGTGATCGCGAGTTCGAACTCGCCCCGATCAAGCGCATCGAGCGTCGGCGCGTGCACCCGGAACCGCAGTTCGGTGTGCGGCTGGGTCCGCGCAGCGCTGTCCGCACCGACCGCCAAGCCCGCGATCATCTCCTCGTCGAGGACGATCTCAGTGTTCTGCTGCAGCGCGGCGTGCTGCGCCAACGCCAGCAAGGCGGCATCGCGCTCGGAGGGCCCCGGCCTGGGCGGTGGCCTCACCCGCGAGTCCCGGTACCCGGCGGGAAACCCGAGCCCGCTCTCGACGTTGATCAGTTCGCCGACCGGGACGAGAGCGCGCGGTCCGTACCGTTCGAGGTGTGTTGACCGGACTAAGTGGCGACACGCCGACACGGTGGACCGGCTGGGACACGGGGGTTCGGTAGACCTCACGCACCTTGAGCAGGAAGGTGGCGATGAGGGGTGTTCGACGATGTGGA
>JBOHFF010000033.1:0-108383 GCA_050699515.1 Pseudonocardiaceae bacterium | reverse complement strand
TGCCGTGAACGAGACGTCAGCGACGTTTTTCACGCCGGGCAGGTCGGTGGTGTCTCGTTCACGGCGCACACCGTCACTGCGCAGCTGACCTGCCGTCAACTCCACTCCCGATGGACTTCCGGTGGCGACCGCTAAGCTACTGCGCGTCCGGCGTCCGACCAACGGGACTCACGTTACGATCAGCTGATCCCGATCAACCGTTAGACGCGAGGCACTATGACCGAGGCCAGCCTGCGGCCCCACGAAGAGTTTTTCGAGAACGTGCCGACTGGCGTCGAGATCGAGGAACTCGAGGGCGACCTCGAGGAGCAACCAACGACTGGGCTCCCTTGGGATCTAAAACACATCCGCGTCAGCACCAAGAGCTTCTCGATCCGTAACGTCATCGATCTCATCGACGACAGCAGCCTGGAGCTCGCACCAGATTTTCAGCGAAGATTCGTGTGGAAAGGCCAGCAGAAGTCCAGGCTCATCGAGTCGATTCTCCTTCAGATCCCCCTCCCTGCATTCTATTTCGCCGAGGACAGCAAAGGGGTGATGCGAGTAGTAGATGGCATGCAGCGGCTTTCTACGGTCGCCGATTTCGTCGGTGACGCATTCTCTCTGAACAGTCTAGAGTATCTTGATGACGTGCGCGGAAAATACTTCAGCGAACTTCCCGCTCCATTGCGACGCAGGATTCACAATGCGCAGATCGTCGTGCACGTCATTGACCCGACAACACCCACGAGTGTCAAGTACGACATCTTCAAACGTATTAACACCGGAGGATCTCCGTTGAACCATCAGGAAATCCGACATTGCATGAGTAAGCAACGCAGCCGCGATTTCCTGAAGCATTGCACGCATCTACCCGAGTTCGACCTGGCCACCGGCGGCAGGCTACGCGACCACGTACGAATGAACGATCGAGAGATGGCGTTACGCTTCTGCGCCTTCTCCCTGCTGGACGAAGAAGCCTACATCGACCGGTTCCGCGCTATGGATCCTTTTCTTGAACATGCCACAGAATTACTTGACAGTGAGCAAGAAATCTCGAATTTCAAACTCGAAGAACTCGTGGAACGTTTTCTTCTTGCCATGATCAATTCCTATGGGATCTTCGGCGAGCATGCTTTTCGGAAATGGCCTCACGGAACCGACTGGCTCACTCCGATCAACCGACCGCTCTTCGAGACCTGGTCGATCGTGCTATCACGTTATGAGATCGCAGATGTAGCCGCCCGAGGAAAGAAAATAAAAGCAGCGGCCCGCGAGTGGATGGCCAAGGATCAAGAGTACATCGCTGCGATCACCTCGTCGACAGGCGATCCGAGAAAGGTGCGATACCGGTTCAATCGCACTATCGCGGCCGCAGAGGCGGGCCGGTGATCTCTTCCCTCGAGATACGGAACTTCAAGCGGTTCCGTGCACTGCGCCTAAACCTCCGGCCAATGACGGTCCTTACCGGGCTGAATGGCACGGGCAAGAGTACTTCCATACAGGCATTCCTGCTTGCCCGACAGATCGCCGAGAAACCAGGAACTCCTGTCGTACAACTCAACGGCCCCCACGGTCTTGCACTTGGAGACTCCCAGGACGTCCTTCACTTCGATGCGGAAGGAGAAGAGATCGAGATTAACGTCACGTGCGCAGGCACTGATTACAGTTACCATTTTAAATCTTCTGGCGGTCGTCATCCTAACCTGCAGGTGGCACGCCGACCGGAGACTCCATCCTACCGAATTAGCTGGTAATGGCCCGGCGTTCGTATATCTGATGGCTGAGCGACTAGGCCCGCGCGATTTCCTCTCCGTCACCTCTGTGGAGACCGAACGAATCGGGGTCGGTGAGCAAGGCCAGTACACCGCCCAAGTCCTAGCCGAGTACGAAACGAGGACCGTCCGCACCGAGCTCCGTCACCCGGATACCGAGCACGGCGTCACGACATTGCGCACGCAGGCGGAAGCCTGGGCGTCAGACATCATCAGTCCGGTGCAGATCGCGGCGCAGTGGCCGCCCGGGTTGTCCGTGAGCGTACTTCGGTTCCAAGAACCGGGGCTCATGAGCGAACTAATTCGGCTGGCAACATTGGCTTCGGGTTCTCCTACGCACTTCCGGTGATCATCGCCGGGTTGCTCGCACCTGGGGGCGGTTTACTGCTCGTGGAGAACCCCGAAGCACACCTACACCCAGCCGGGCAGTCCCGGCTTGGTCGTTTTCTGGCTCGTATAGCGGGCAGTGGAGTCCAAGTGGTACTCGAAACACACAGTGATCACATTTTGAACGGAGTTCGTCTCGCTGTTGCTGATGAACGGACCATCAACGCGCACGACGTGATCGTGCACTTCTTCGGTAAGGTCGGGGACGGGGCAGCCCGTCTCGATTGATCTCACGGAGCGCGGTCGCCTCAGCGCATGGCCGGAGGGTTTTTTCGACCAGATTGAGAATGACTTGGGAGGGCTCGCCCGTGCCCGGCGCGACCAGCATTGATTTCTGGCCACGCATTGTCGTCGATGAGGCAAGCTTCGACTTCCGGGAGTTTCCTGATATGGATGTGGAGCACTGCTTGGACCAGTTCAACGACGCACTGGACACCCTACTCCGGACTGGCCAAATCCCCGCTGTCTACTCCGACTACAGTATCATGAGGTCGAATGCCGCGACGGCATGGAGCTGGCGCAGTTTTTATATGGCCGAGATACTGAGGTCGATCCGGACGTTCGCCGGCGCACTGGAAGGTTGCTGAATCGTTGTCAAGAGTGGTACAATAAAGCAGCCCGACGGCTGCGAGCCGCTGAATCTTCCAGAGACGCCTATCCCCGCTTTTTCAGCTGGATTCGCCCTGGCGATGGGACTCAGCGGACGGGCAGTCGGCTGTCTCGTCGTGTCGACCTGCCCGCGCCGGGACTTTTTGACGCTGAGCAACGGATCGGACAGTACGGCAGTGATGTTTTTCGCAGAGGCCGCCCAGGCGTGCCACGTGTGGCGGCATGCCTTCGCTTTGGAAGGCGTACCTGAGCGCGAATTTTTCGCGATCGCGAAAAATTCGCGCTCACGCTGCTCGCTTTCCATCCAGATCTCAAATTTGGGAAATTCGTCGGAAACTACACTTCGGTGTGCGATGCAGTAATACGGATCCTCAGCGCTCTGAATGACCACTTCCCGAGTTTGCCGCCATGGGCCAGTACGGGGTCGATCTCTCACCGGAAAGTCCGAATACGCATGCCAGTGACGCTTTCATGCGTAAACGCTACGTGGCGTACGAGGGATCTCGGTATTGTTGCGAGTGGCATGCGAAGATCGAGCGGCACCGCAACCGGATCCACTTCACGTTGCCAGCCGCTGGCCCGGCGGGGCGTATCCTCATCGGAATCTTCACCGAGCACCTCGACGTCTAATCGAGTAAGCCACGCGGCAGATGCTCCGTCCCAGCCTCATGCTGCCACAGATCTGCCAGTTGCGTGATGTGACCCACTGATCAAGAGGATGCGCATCCCGACCGGCATGCCCGTGGAAGGATTTTATGGGGCACGTAGCGGGTTTGCAGGTCCGTCATTCCTCGGCCAACTTGCGGCGGCGTATCGCCCATTCTGAATCGCGCCAGGCCTCCGGCATCGTGGCCAGGCATTCGAGCGCGGATCTTCTAGCCCCGTTGGTGTCTCCCAGTGCGTGGAGGACGAAACCGCGTTGGCCCAGGAAGAATGCGGGTACGTACCAGTAACCCGAGGGTGGCAACTCTTCCGGTGACGGTAACGACCCGACCATGCGGTCAGCCTTGGTGAGCAGCCGGACCGCGTCGGTACGTTCGTTGTCGCGGGCGAGTACTTCGGCTCGTTGGTATGTGAGGTAGGTACGTAATCCACTGTGTACACGCGTGTCGCGCTGGGCGGCTTCGGAGAGCGAGTCGGCCTTCCGCAGGTCTCCCGTCCGCAGCCGCGCGTACGCGTGAAAGCTCAACGCGGTCGACAAGCGGAGCGGGTCGTCGGCCTCCAACGCCAAAACGGCGGCGTGGTCAAGGTACCGATGAGCGTCGTCCCAGCGACCCAGCGGGATCGACAACCACCCCAGGTACTGGTTGATCTCACTCGAGAGCCCGACAGCAGCGGAACGTGCCTGGGCTGGTGCACCAGCGACCAGCCGGTCGGCCAAGGTCCGTTGCTGGTGGACGATCGGGAACACAGCAGCGGCACTGGTCTCATCTTCCAGCTGGCGTACACCGAACAGGACAGCGGCCAACGCCTCGATAGCAGCGCCATCCGTACGGCACGGCTGCCCAGCCGCCAGAGACAGCCGCTCTCGTTCATCCGGATCGAGCACACCGGCCGGGTCGGGCACGGCCAGCAGCGGGCGGGCGTTTTCGGCTGCCGAGTCGAAACCGAGTTCAGCCGGTGTCGCATGGAGAACGGCGCACAGGGCGTCGACATAGAGCTGCCGGGGACAGCGGACGGTGCCGCGTTCCAACTTGCCGAGATGGTTGGCATCGAAAGCGACACCACGGCGCTTGTCGTCGTGATCGCAAGCCCACAACGCGACGGACTCGGCCAGTTCCTCACGAGACATATACCTACCGGAGCGATGACGAGAAGGGGTACGCTCCCGCGCCGCACGAAGCAGCCGGTTCGGCTCAGACACGCCAGATACCCCTGTCGTCGATGGTGACCATCCCCATCTTCCTCCAGAGTTTCCAGACGCTTCCCTCCTGGGGCTGCACTCGATCAACCACGCTAGGTCGACGCGCACGACGACAGCTGGCAAGGACCGACGACGACAGTCAGTGGACCAGCGCCGCGCCAAGGACGATCAGGAAGGATCACAGCGCATCGTGCTGAACCCACCAGGCTTGCTTCACCGCCCCGAGAACGACCCGCGCAGCCACAATCGCCGAGTGGTGATGACCACCTGCCAGGCGCATGGCGCGGCAGGGTTCACGAACCTGCTGTTGACCAAGGAAGACGGGGGCATCGTGCTGAACCAGCACGTCGCTAACTGCTGTGTGTGCTGCGGCTTGATGAGCAGGCCGCGTCGGCGGTGTACCACATCCTCGGGGAGTGGCTGGGTGAGCTACGCAGGCGAAGGAGGGCCGCATCTATCAGCCGGAGCGGGAGTGAGGGCTGATGGAGACTGTTGACAGCGCGGATGTGGTGATCGCGAAGCGACTCCTCGACTATGCCAAGCAAGGCGGCTTTGTCTTCCAGCGCACGGCCGCGGGTGAGGATGCCCCGCTGGTGGGACACCGAGTCAGTGATGGCTACGTCGACTTGATCCACATCGAGGGATTCAGCAGTGACTGTTTCGCCTGGCGCAAGCGGATGTCGTCACTGATCGTCTCCGAGGATGCCCTCGTGCAACGCCGGGTGGAGGGCGGAGCCCTGGATGTGCTCAACGAGGTGCTCACCTAGGAGCCGCAATCGTGACCATCCATTCTGGCGCGGAGCACGCTAGAGCAGGTCACAGCATGACCTCTGACCATGGCTTGGCCGGCCCCAGCGACATCCTGTACGGGCAGCCACCGTCGGGAACGTCCTCCTGGCCGGGTGTGCCTGTGCCCCCTGCCCGGTTTGCCCATCCTGGGACTCCGGCCGGCCGCCGGTCAAGCACGCCGCTTCGTGCTTCTGGCAGCCAGGCGGATCCCCTCCCTCGCTCAGGGGAGTCCTGCGTCGGGCAGGTGCAGGGGATGCACTGCCTCGCTGAGGAGCATCGGCACGCCGGCCTGCCCGTCCGCTCCCCCGGCACGCACCTGCACCCCCTGCTGCGGCGCCCGCCGATCACCGGCAGCTCGGGAGGCGGCAGCTGATGAGACGGAGTTGTGTGCTCCTCGCGCGCAGCAGCCTCCGACAGCGATCCAACTGCCCGCATCAGGCCGGGTCGGGCGGCTGACCGCCGCGATGAGCAGCGACGGTGATGATCACTTTCTGACCACCGACCCATCTGCGGCCGGTTCCCACGGTCGTCGGCTGGTCGACGGGCGCGAGCGGCCCCTACCGCTCAACTCCCGGAAGACCCGTCGACCACCCCCTCACCGCTACCCCGAGGTGCACGATGTCCGTTGCGGTACCGCGACCGGCCCAAGACCGGTGGTGTGATGTCAGTGGCACGCCGGTGGCCTTGTTCTGCTGGGTTGAGCAGGTCGCGGAAAGCCCGGAGTCCGGTGCACTGCCCTCCCGGCTGCACCAGCACGGCCAAGTCGTGGGCCGGAGTCTGGAGTCGCTGCTCGTGTGCTTCTCAGGCCATCAGGTGATCAGCTTGCAGCCACATCTGATGAGGGTGCTCGGTGACTGAATGTCCACCACACTGCCCGCCCAGCGGGGGATCGATCTGGCGGGCACCACGCTACCGCCCACAGTGGATGCGCCAGATCCGTGGTGAGCTGCTGGGGCACCTCACCCTCAGCGGCTCCCACCGCCGCAAAGCCGAGGGCAGCAGCAGGAGCGCCCAGTGATTCGCTCACGATGCTGGGTGATGTCTGCGCTGGCTACTGCGTTCAGCAGGTGTACCCGCGGTGCCAGGACGGGGAACGTGGGCGATCCGCGGTGGCCGGTGTGGATCGACCTGGTGGATCGGCGAACCGAGCACGGCACGGGCGCGGTCGAACGCCGAGTCGCGGTTGCGGGTCAGCTCCTCCTCTGTGAATACCGGTTCCCGGATGTCTGGTGGGATGCCGAGACCGTCGAAGGTCTCGCCGGTCTGGGTGAGGTAGCGCTCGTTTGGCAGCGTGATCCCCCGCAGGGCATCGGGACCCGACGTCCTCGACGGCGTGAGGATGGCGTCGAGCGCCTGGTCGAGCTCAGCGACCTGGGCCGCGAAGTCCCCCTCCTCCGCGTACTCGGAGAACCCGGGGCGAGCGCAGGTCATCGTGGCATGCGCGCCTGCGCAATGATGGCGCCATGACCACCTCCACCAAGTCGCTGTGGGCTGCGCCGCAGGCGGACGGACCGGTACGGGCCACCGTCACCGTCCCTGGATCGAAGTCGATCACCAATCGGGCGCTGGTACTCGCCGCGCTGGCCGGCACCGGCGGCACCATCAGGCGGGCGCTGCGCAGCCGCGACACCGATCTGATGGTCGGCGCTCTGCGCGCCCTGGGCGTGCCGGTGACCAGCCGCGACGACGAGCTGGAGGTGGCCGCACACGACGGTCTCCACGGCCCCGCCACCGTGGACTGCGGGCTGGCCGGCACGGTGATGCGTTTCGTGCCACCGCTGGCGGCGCTGGCCGATGGCCCGGTTCGCCTCGACGGTGACGAGCGGGCCCGGCAGCGGCCGATGGCCGCGATGCTGGCAGCGCTACGCACCCTGGGGTGCCGGATCGACGGGGACGCGTTGCCGTTCGTGCTGCACGGTGCCGGCCGGCTGCCCGGCGGTGCGGTGCGCATCGACGCGTCGGGGTCCTCGCAGTTCGTCTCCGGATTGCTGCTGTCCGCCGCGAGCTACGACGCCGGGATCACGATCCAGCACGACGGCCCGCCGGTCCCCTCGCGGCCGCACATCGAGATGACCGTGCAGATGCTGACCGAGCGTGGCATCACCGTGGACACTGACGGCGCCACCCGGTGGACGGTCGCGCCCGGGCCCGTCGCCGGCGGCGACTACGACGTCGAGCCCGACCTGTCCAACGCGACGGTGTTCCTGGCGGCGGCAGCGGTCACCGGTGGGCAGCTCACCGTGCCGGGCTGGCCCGCGCGCACCACCCAGGCCGGCGACGCGATCCGCCCGCTGCTGGCCCGGATGGGCTGCCGGGTGGACCTGCACGAGCACGGGCTGACCGTCCACGGCCCCGATCGGCTCCAAGGCCTCGACGCCGACCTGCACGACATCGGGGAGCTCACCCCCACCGTCGCGGCGCTGGCCGCGTTGGCGGGCACTCCCTCGACGCTGCGCGGGATCGCACACCTGCGCGGGCACGAGACCGACCGGCTGGCCGCGCTGGCCACCGAGATCAACGCGCTGGGCGGTGACGTCCGGGAGACCCTCGACGGCCTGGAGATCCGCCCCCGGACGTTACGCGGGGATCCCGGCCGTCCGTGGGGCGTCTACGCCGATCACCGGATGGCCACCGCAGGTGCGATCCTGGGCCTGGTGGTGCCGGGGATCACCGTTGACGACATCGCCGCGACGTCCAAGACGCTGCCGCAGTTCCCGGCGAGCTGGTCGGCGATGCTGGCCGGTGGTGTCGCCTGAGCCGGCCGGGGAGCCGCTCCCCCAGCGGGCCCGGGGCAGGACGCGGTCTCGACGAGTCCGACGTCCGGGTCCGGCCGGGCCGCGGCGGTTCCCGGCCGCGCACCAAGCGCCGCCCCGAGCACGCGGACGCGACCAGCGCGATGGTGGTGGCGGTGGACCGCGGCCGATGGACCTGCGCACCCGACGCCGACCCGGCGGTCCGGGTGACCGCGATGCGGGCCCGTGAGCTCGGACGCACCCCGGTGGTGGTAGGCGATCGGGTGGGGCTGGTCGGCGACGTCAGCGGCCTACCGGATGGGCTGGCCCGCATCGTCCGGGTCGAGGAGCGATCCAGCGTGCTGCGCCGTACCGCCGATGACGCCGACCCCTACGAGCGCATCGTGGTGGCCAACGCCGAGCAGTTGCTCATCGTGGCCTCGCTGGCCGACCCCCCGCCGCGCACCGGGCTGATCGATCGGTGCCTGGTCGCCGCCTACGCCGGTGGCCTGGAACCGGTGCTCTGCCTGACCAAGCGGGACCTCGCGGCACCGGAGGCGGTGCTGGAGCGCTACGCGGCGCTGGGATTGCCGGTGCTGGTCACCAGCCCGGAACTCGGGGTGGACGCGGTGCGCTCCCGGCTGGCGGGGCGGGTCTCGGCGCTGGTCGGACATTCCGGAGTCGGCAAATCGACACTGGTGAACCGGCTGGTACCGGACGCCTTCCGAGCCACTGCGGCGGTCAGCGGCGTCGGCAAGGGACGGCACACCTCCTCCTCGGCGGTGGCGCTGCCGCTGCCAGGCGGTGGGTGGGTGGTGGACACCCCGGGGATCCGCTCCTTCGGGCTGGCGCACGTGCGGCCCGACGACGTGGTGCGCGCGTTCGCTGATCTGGCCGAGGCGATCGAGGACTGCCCCCGGGGCTGCACCCATCTCGGTCCACCCGCCGACCCGGAATGCGCCCTGGACGACCTCGCCGGCGCGGCTCACCGCAGGGCCATGTCGGTGCGGGTGTTGCTCGCTGCGCTCGCCACCCCGTGAGTCTTCTGGCACCCGGGGTTTTCTGGCACCCGGGGTTTCTGGCACCGTCGAATGGTGCTCGTCGATCAGACCATCACCTACCTGGAGATGACCTCTCCCGATCAGCTGCGCGCGGGCGCCGCGCCGCCCTGTGAGATCACACTCGAGGGCGCCGACGTGACCGCGCTGGGATTGATCCGCTCGACCCACAACCGGATCGGGACCCCGCATCACTGGCCGAGCAGGGAATGGTCCGAGCAGCGGTGGCGGGACACCCTGTCCAGCCCCGCTATCCGGTCATGGATCGCTCGGGCCGGCGGGGATGTCGCGGGCCTGATACAGCTTGAGATCCACCCTGGGCGAGAGGTGGAAATCAGCACTTTCGGGTTGGTCCCGGAATTCGTCGGCCGAGGATTCGGCGGCCACCTCCTCACGCTGACCACCCGGCTGGCCTGGGACCTCGGTGCGGTCGATCGGGTGTGGCTGCACACCTCGTCGTGGGATCACCCGCATGCCTTGAGCAACTATCGCAGCCGCGGCTTCCGCCCGTTCCGGGTCGAACACCGACCACGCGAGATGACACCGCGCTGAGCGCGCGTCCTACTCCGTCATGTGGGGGTAGGTGTGATCGGTGGGCGGGGTGAAGGTCTCCTTGATGGTCCGGGGGCTGGTCCAGCGGAGCAGGTTGAGCGCTGAGCCGGCCTTGTCGTTGGTGCCTGATGCCCGGGAGCCGCCGAAGGGCTGGCGGCCGACGACCGCGCCCGTGGGCTTGTCGTTGACATAGAAGTTGCCCGCAGCGAAGCGCAGCGCCGCCTGGGCCTGCTCCACCGCGGCCCGGTCGGTCGCGAACACCGCACCGGTCAGCGCGTAAGGACTGGTGGAGTCGACCACATCGAGGATCGCCGGGTAATCGGAGTCGGGGTAGACGTGCACCGCGAGGATCGGCCCGAAGTACTCGGTCGCGAACACGTCGTGTGCGGGGTCGGTACCGACCAACACCGTCGGCTGCACGAACCAGCCCTGCGCGTCATCACAGTCACCGCCGGCGAGAACCTCGATCGACGGGTCGGTGACCACCCGCGCCAGCAGGTCGCGGTGCTTGCCGAAGGCACGCGCGTCGATCACCGCGCCACCGAAGTTCGACAGATCGGCGATGTCGCCGTAACTGATCGTGCGGGTGGCGTCGGCGAGCTGGTCGCGCAGGCCGCCATCCCACAGTGAGCGGGGGAGGTAGGCCCGGGACACCGCGGAGCACTTCTGGCCCTGGTACTCGAACGCCCCCCGAACCAGCGCGGTGGTCACCCCCGCGGGGTCTGCTGAGGGGTGCGCCACCACGAAGTCCTTGCCCCCGGTCTCGCCCACTATGCGCGGGTAGCTGCGGTAGCGGTCCAGGTGATCGGCGATGGTGCGCCAGAGCGTCTTGAATGTCCTGGTGGACCCGGTGAAGTGCAACCCGGCGAAGTCCGGATCAGCCAGGGCCACTTCGCTGACCACCGCCCCGTGGCCGGTCACCAGATTGATCACTCCGGGAGGGAGTCCAGCGGCCTCCAGCAGCCGCATCGTGTGGTGTGCGGCGAGCTGCTGGGCGAGAGTGGGTTTCCACACCACGGTGTTACCCATCAGCGCGGGCGCGGTAGGCAGGTTCCCCGCGATCGCGGTGAAGTTGAACGGGGTGATCGCGGTGACGAACCCCTCCAGCGAGCGGTACTCCATCCGGTTCCACTCACCGGGCACCGAGCTCGGCTGCTGCGCCAGGATCTGGCGGGCATAATGCACGTTGAAACGCCAGAAGTCGATCAGCTCGCAGGCCGCGTCGATCTCGGCCTGCTGCACCGACTTCGACTGGCCGAGCATGGTGGCAGCGTTGAGCGTGTCCCGCCACGGGCCGGCCAGCAGCTCCGCGGCGCGCAGCAGGATCGCGGCGCGCTCGTCGAAGGGCAGCTCACGCCAGGCCGGGGCGGCGTCCATCGCGGCCCGGACGGCGTCGGCGACGTCGGAGTGCTCGGCCTGCGCGCTGGTGCCGAGCACGTGGGCATGCCGGTGCGGCGCGACCACGTCGAACGGCTCTCCGGTCGCCATCCGTTGCACCCCGCCGATGGTCATCGTGAGCTCGGTGCGCTGAGCCGACAACTCGGCCAGTGCGCGGGTCAGCGACTCACGTTCCGCGCTTCCCGGCAGGTAGCCGCGGACAGCCTCGTTACGTGGAGCCGGAGTAGTTGTGACCGCATCCATGGTTGTCTCCCCACGGGTCTCACCAGAGCTCGAGCAGGAAAGGGATCTCCTGGGTGGCGTACCAGGCCATCTCGTGGTCCTCCGCATCACCCAGCGCAAACTCGGCGTCCGGATCACCGAGGTCCGCGGCATCCACCACTGTCGCCGCGGTGCGCACGGCGTCCTCCGCCTGGACCAGGTCGACGTGCACGGCGGCGACCGCGGAGACCGGCACCGCGCCGGCGATCGTGACGGCGCCGTCGTCGAGATCGGCGCGCAACCGCACCTGCTCGACGTCGGCGGCCACCACCACCCGGCGCGGCAGCGTCGCTGGATCACTGTCCAGCTCGGCGGCCAGCAGCCGCAGGGACGCCCGGGCCGCCTCGTTCATCGCCGCGAACTCCAGTTCCTCGGTGTCCCCAGCAGCGTAGGACTCACGAAGCATCGGGGTGACCGCGAAAGCGGTGCCCGAGACCGGAACCAGTTCCCCGGCGTCGACCAGCGTCCGCAGCATCGTGAGCGTGGCGGGGATGTAGACCCTCATCCTGATAACGGCGCCTCTCCAAGTCACGGCCTCCCGAGGTCACGGCATCTAGCTGCGAGAACATCGAGTATTACGGCCGGGCCTAGACTAGATGATCCGCGCCGTGATCAATACACCGTGCACAGGAGGCCGACACACCGTGCAGGAGAGGCGGACACGCCGAGAGAGCAGCGGCCTTACCGGCCAGCAGGCCACGAGCCCGCGGGACATCTTCATCACCGTCTACGGTCGCAAACCGGTCCTGGAGGCGCTGCGCGATCCGGAGCTGACCGTCGACAAGGTGATCGTGGCCGTCGATGCCCGCGGTGACACGCTGCGGGAGATCCTCGACGCGGCAGCGCGCCGGCAGGTGCCGGTGCAGCGGGCCTCGGCACACCGGGTGAAGGTGCTCGCCGGCAACGGCCGGCACGACCAGGGCGTGCTGGCGGACGTGGTGGCACCCAGGATGCGCCCACTGGAGGGCGCGGTGGCGACGCTGGGCAGCCCGTCGGCTGTGCTCGTCCTCGACGCGATCACCAATCCGGCTAACGTGGGCATGATCCTGCGCACCGCGACCGCCGCGGGAATCGCCGGCGTGGTGCTGCCCCGCCGGGGAGTACCGGCGATCGACCCGCTGGTGATCAAGGCGTCCGCGGGAGTGGCCTTTCACGCCCCGATCCTGCGCAGCTCCACCGCGGAGCAGGGCTGCGCCACGCTACGAGCCGCGGGGTTCGCGGTGCTCGGGCTGTCCGGTTCAGCCCCGGCCTCGCTGTTCGGCAATCCACCGCCACCGCGGGTGGCCTACGCGTTGGGCAACGAGACCACCGGAGTCTCCCCTGCCGTCAGCACGCAGCTCACCGGCTGGGTCAGCATCCCGATGGCGGGCAACGTCGAATCCCTCAATGTGGCCAGCGCAGCCGCGGTGGTGTGCTTCGAATGGGCTCGCCGGCGGGCGGGGAGTTCGCCGAGTACGGCGGGGCGGTCTCAGATACCGAAGTAAGCCGGTCGTGCGCGGACTTCCACCCGGTCCGGCGACAGGTACAGACAACCCTGCGTTACCACACGCATACTCTCCGCTACCGGGATCGTTGCCCCTCCTTCGACCCCGGTGCCCGCGATCCCCGGCTTCCCACCGTGGGACCGCACCCACGGCGTCTCCGGCCCCGCCGTCGATCGACCGCGCTCACTGTGCGTGGTCCTACCGACGAGGAGGGTTCGTTGACCGCGAGCATCGCCGAGCCACGCCCGCAGCAATCGCACCGACCCGTGCTGCGCCGGCTGGTTGACATCCTGCCGACCGCGCCACCAGCGACGTCTGAACCGCTGCCGGTTACCGCACTGCCGGCTGCCGATCCCGCGGCCTCCGTCCTCGCCGAGCGGGTACTGCGCGCCGCGGTGGAGACCCTCGGCGGCCGGCGACCCGCTCACCAACTCTCCACCATGTTGCGTCCTGACGTGCTGGCCCAGCTCATCGCGCTGCGAGAGTTGGCGGGGAACCTGACGCCGCGGGTGCACAAGATATTCGCCCGCCCGCAGGCTCCCGGGGTCATGGAGGTGGTCGCGGTGGTGGCGTTGAGCACCGGATTCCGGGCACTGGCCGCCCGCTTCGACGAGCACATCGACGGCGGCGAGCGCCGATGGCAGTGCACGGCGCTCCAACTGCGCCTCACCGCCGGCGACATGAAGGCACGCCGACGGTCACAGTGACTGACGCGACGTACACACACGACACACCGGGCACGCACGCACGACACACCGGGCACGGGGGCGCGACACGCGGGCTAGGGGCGGGCGGTGGTGGGGGCTCCGTGGCAGCGCTTGTACTTGCGGCCGGAACCGCAGGGGCAGGGGGCGTTGCGGGAGGGCTCGCTGGCGGCGTGGTGGCCACGAGCCCGCACCTCGGTGCCGCCGTCCTCAGCCGGCCCGGTGTAGGTCAGCGACCGTGCCGGAGGCTCGGCCATGCCACCCAGTCCGGCCAGCCCGGCCGACGCCGACGGCACCGGTGCCCCGGCAACGGTGGCGTCACCGCTGCGACCGTCGATCTGCGAGAGCGCCGACCCGGGCGCCGCCGCAGCGAGCGGAGCTGGTGCCGGGTCCGCCACCAGTTCGGGCTCGGCGACCTGGACCTGCACGTTGAACAGGAACGTGACCGACTCCTCCTTCAGCGCTTCGAGCAGCGCGCTGAACATCTCGAAGCCCTCGCGCTTGTATTCCACCAGCGGGTCACGCTGGGCCATCGCGCGCAGGCCGATGCCCTCCTTGAGGTAATCCATCTCGTAGAGGTGCTCGCGCCACTTGCGATCCAGCACCGAGAGCACCACCCGGCGCTCGAGCTCGCGCATCGTCCCCGGGCCGGCGATCTGCTCGATCTCCGACTCACGACGGGCATACGCCGCCCGCGCATCCTCCACCACGGCGGCCAGCAGCACCTCGCGGGTCAGGTCGTCGGTGCCATCAGCGATCGCCTCGTACTTGATACCGACCGGGTAGAGCGTCCGCAGCGCCGACCACAGCTGTTCGAGATCCCAGTCCTCGGCGTAGCCGTTCTCGGTGGCACCGTTGACGTAGGCGGTGATCACATCGGTCATCATGTGCTCGACCTGCTCACGCAGGTCCTCACCCTCGAGTACCCGGTGGCGCTCGGCGTAGATCACCTTGCGCTGCAGGTCCATGACCTCGTCGTATTTCAGGACGTTCTTGCGGATCTCGAAGTTCTGCTGCTCGACCTGGGTCTGTGCGGACTGGATCGCCCGGCTGACCATCTTGGCCTCGATCGGGACATCGTCCTCCATCCGTAGCCGAGTCATGATCGACTCGACCAGGGGACCGTTGAACCGGACCATCAGCTCATCGCGCAGCGACAGGTAGAACCGGGACTCGCCGGGGTCACCCTGGCGCCCGGAGCGGCCACGCAGCTGGTTGTCGATACGCCGCGACTCGTGCCGCTCAGTACCCAGCACGTACAACCCGCCAGCAGCGACGACCTCCCTGGCCTCGACCTCGACCTCGGCGCGGGCGTCCTGGACCGCAGCCTCCCAGGCGGCCTCGTACTCCTGCGGGGTCTCGACCGGATCCAGGCCACGGGCCCGTAACTCGGCATCGGCGAGGAACTCCGGGTTACCACCCAGCATGATGTCGGTCCCGCGGCCGGCCATGTTGGTGGACACCGTGACCGAGCCCTTGCGCCCGGCCTCGGCGACGATCATCGCCTCTTTCTCGTGCTGCTTGGCGTTGAGCACCGAATGCGGGATCCCCGCCGCGACCAACGCCTTGGACAGGTACTCCGAGCGCTCCACGCTCGCCGTCCCGACCAGCACCGGCTGGCCCTTGGCGTAGCGCTGCGCGATGTCTTCCACCACTGCCTTGAACTTGGCCTGCTCGGTCTTGTAGACCAGGTCACCGTGGTCGGTGCGGATCATCGGCATGTTGGTGGGGATCGACACCACCCCGAGCTGGTAAATCTGGAGCAGCTCGGCGGCCTCGGTCTGCGCGGTGCCGGTCATCCCGGCGAGCTTGTCGTAGAGCCGGAAGTAGTTCTGCAACGTGATCGTGGCCAAGGTCTGATTCTCAGCCTTGATCTCCACCTTCTCCTTGGCCTCGATGGCCTGGTGCATGCCCTCGTTGTAGCGCCGGCCGTGCAGCACCCGTCCGGTGAACTCATCGACGATGAGGACATCACCCTCGCCGCTGACGATATAGTCCTTGTCCTTGGTGTAAAGCTCCTTGGCCTTGAGCGCATTGTTGAGGTAGCCGACCAGCGGGGTGTTCGCCGCCTCGTAGAGGTTCTCGATGCCCAGCTGGTCCTCGACGAGCGCCACACCTTCCTCCGAGACCCCCACGGTGCGCTTACGCTCATCGACCTCGTAGTGGATGTCACGCTTGAGCATCGGGGCGAGCCGGGCGAACTCCCCGTACCACCGGGAGGACTGGTCGGCCGGCCCGGAGATGATCAGTGGAGTGCGCGCCTCGTCGATGAGAATGGAGTCGACCTCATCGACGATGGCATAGCTGTGCCCGCGCTGGACGGAGTCCGCCAGACTCCAGGCCATGTTGTCGCGCAGGTAGTCGAAGCCGAACTCGTTGTTCGTGCCGTAGGTGACGTCGGCGTGGTAGGCGACGCGCCGCTCGTCCGGGGTCATCTGGGACAGGATCACCCCGACCTCCAGACCCAGGAACCGGTGCACCCGGCCCATCCATTCCGCGTGGTACTTGGCGAGATAGTCGTTGACCGTGACGATATGCACGCCGTTGCCGGCGATCGCGTTGAGGTAGGCGGGCAGCACGCAGGTCAACGTCTTGCCCTCACCGGTACGCATCTCCGCGATGTTGCCCAGGTGCAGGGCGGCACCACCCATGAGCTGCACGTCGAAGTGCCGCTGCCCAAGGGTGCGCTTGGCGGCCTCGCGGACCACTGCGAAGGTCTCGGGCAGCAGGTCATCCAGCGACTCGTCCCTGCCGTGACGGCTGCGGAACTCATCGGTCTTGGCTCGCAGCTCGGCGTCGGACAGACCGGAGACGCCGTCTTCCAGGCCATTGATGTGGTCGGCGATGGCGCGGAGCCGACGCACGGTCTTGTGCTCGCCAGCGCGGAGCAGTCGGGACAGGACCACCGTGACAGACCTCACTCGTATCGGGGCATGCGGATCGGGGCGGGGGTCGGCGGCGGCGGGCAGCCTGTGGCGTGCCGCACGGCACGCCGGTGCCGTCGGTCTGCCTGCCATCGTATGCCCAGAGCCGGAGGGCCTGTCGGCAGCGCAGGTCAACGGTGCCGATCGAGCGCTGGACGGGCGCCCACACAGCACCGAGCCCGGCAGCAGAGCTGCTCACGAGGGGTCGCGGCGACTCTGCTGCCGGGCTCGGGTGAGGGGCAGCGGCGGTCCTACACCAGCTGGATCACGCCGTAGTCGAAGCCGTGCCGGCGATAGACCACGCTGGGCAGCCCGGAGCCGGCATCGGAGAACAGGTAGAAGTCGTGGCCCACGAGCTCCATCTCGTAGAGCGCCTCATCGACGGTCATGGGTGTGGCGGAGTGCTGCTTACGCCTGACGACGCGACCGGGTCCGTGCGCATCGGGTGACCGGTCATCCGGTGACTGGTCATCATGTGATTGGCACCGTTGGGTGGGCAGCTCGTAATCGAGTCCCTGGCCGGGAGCTTCGAGCAGATCCGTCGGCTGACGATAGCCGTTGGCCTGCCCGCCGGCACCGACCTCAGGGCTGGGGTCATCGTGGCTGGGGTCATAAGGGCTCGGGATCTCGGGGGTCCGGGAGATCTCGGGAGCCAAGGTTGCCGCCAGCGGCGCGGTGGCCTCGGCGACGGAGGTGGGGTGGCGGCGTCCGTAGTGCACCTTATGGCGGTCGGCGACCCGGCGCAGCCGGTTGTCCAGCTTGCTCACCGCCGCATCCAGCGCGGCGTAGAAGTCCGCACCACATGCTTCTGCGCGGACGACCTGCCCGCGGCACCGACCGGTGATCTCCACCCGTTGGCAGCTCTTGGACTGCCGGGGATTGCGTTCGTGGAACAGCTCGACGTCGTAGTGGACGGCCTTCTGGTCATACCGTTCGACACGGGCGAGCTTCTCGGTAACGTGCACCCGGTAATGATCGGGAACCTCGACGTTACGACCCTTCACGACAATATTCACAGGGTGACCTCCTCGCGTTGTCCAATAGGGACTTCTCGACGCCGAAGGCAGTGATCGTCAGTGGGTCATGCTCGAGCGGCTTCAGCGGGGCCGCCTGCGATGATCACTCGACCGCCGGCGTCAGGACCATGGCTTTCTCGCCTCCTCCCGAACGCCTCAGCAATGCTGATGCCCGGACGGTAGTCCGCCCGCGGGACGATCGCCAGAGCTTGGAGTCCCGAGTCGCAGGGTCAACGCTGTGGTTGGTATCACAGCCCCGCCGGGTACGACGGCGTGTGACAACCGGCCGCGGCGAGCACCACAATGGCAGGCACCGTTACACCCGTCCGGCGCAGTGCCGCGGTGCAGGCCGCAGCGGTAGCGCCGGTGGTCGCCACGTCGTCGACGAGCACGACGGGCGTGCCGGTGGGCGGTAGCCCGGCCCGTCGCGGCAGCACCCGTCCCGCCAGATTGGCCTGCCGCGCCGGCGCCGCCAACCCGACCGAGTCGCGCACCCCCGAGGCCATCCGCAACGCCGGCGCGACCGCCACCACCACCCCCAGCCCAGCCAGCACCCCAGCCGCCCGCCTAGCGACCACCTCGACATGCTGCCCCCCACGCCGAGCCGCCGCCGACCCCCTCGAAGGCACCGGCACCAACCACACCTCACCTAACCTGGGCCGTTCTGGATGCAGACTGCGGTTACCGGGCCGGGTTTCACCGCAGTCTGCATCCAGAACGCGCAGCTGGAGCAGCGCGGCGGCGAGCGCGGCGCCCAGTGGGGCGGCCAGGTCGCGGCGGCCTCGTTCCTTGTAGGACAGCAGGGCGGTGCGTAGGTGGCCGTGATAGGTGCCCAGGGCGTAGACGGGTGGTCCCAGGTGGCAGCACGGCGGGTACACGCGCGTCGGGTCCCGCAGCAGGGCCTCGCAGCCGGAGCAAAGCTCCGCACCGGGCACCCCGCAGCCCCCGCAGACGATGGGCAGCAGCAGATCCAACAGAGTGCGCAACATCTACCCAGCCTGCCGCGATCCACCCGCCGGAGCGGTCAGTAGACGCCACCGGCGGGGCGGTGGTGCACATCGGCCCCCACTGTCCCCACCGCGGCGAGAGGGGGCTTGCCACCGGCCCGCCGGCTGGGGTATGTCAGCCCGGGTACAGCGGTGCCGAGCCCGGTCCGAGCCCGCCGAGAAGGGGTTCCCACACCTCTTGGGTGTCCGAATACGCCCACAGTCCGGTGGCGTCCGCCACCAGCACCTCACGGCCGGGCGCGGCGACGATATCGGTCAACGGGCCGGTCAGGTTGGTGCTGGAGAGCTGCCGGCGAGTCAACCCGTCGACGGACACCGAGGAGACTTGCACGGACGGCCCGGCTGATGCCACCACCAGGATTTCCGGACGCGCCCAATCCACGCTCGCGAGGGGCGGTAGGTTCCCCTCGCGCAGCACCTGTGGATGGCGCAGGTTCATCTTGCCCGACTCGGTCACCACCGCGGCCACCACCAGCCGCCCACCGATCACCGCGGCCACCCGCACCCCGTCCCGGGACAACCGGAGCTGGGAGATGGGACCCAGCTGGCTCAGTTCGGTGGCGTTGACCTCGTAGGTCAGCGGCGGACCGGTTCCGGACAGCGCCACGCCCACGACCGTGCGGCCGTCGACCACGGTCCACAACTCGGTCCCCGAAGGCCGCCAGGTGGGTCGGGTCATCGTCGCCGCCTCCACCGGCGCCAGCGCCAGCTCGCCGTCCACCGGACCCACCCGCAGCTGCGGGCGACCGTCCGGGCCCGCGACGACGGTCGCCAGCAGCTCACCACCGGGGTTCGACCGGGCCGCGCTGAGCACGGTGAGCCGGCCGTCCCCGGCAGGTCCCGGCACCGGGGTGCCGTTCAACCCGCGCAGCCGCCCACCGACGACGACCTGGCCGGGCACCTCCGCCCGTGGACCGGTGGGCGGGGCGTAGGAGGCGATATCGGCTGGGCGCCACTCAGCCTGCCCCGGCACCAGTGGCTCGCCGTCGGCCAGCAGCCGCAGCGGGGTGGGCACCAGGCCGTCCAAGGAGGCGACGATCTGCGCTGCGACCAGCCGCCGTTGCTGCTCGGTCATCCCGTCCAGACCGCTCAGGTTGATCACAGTTCGCCCGGACCGGCCGACCAGCACGTTGGACCGGGGCCGGGCACGTTCCGGGATCGCCGAGCGGACCGCGCCGGCCAGCCGCTGAGACGGTCCGGCCAGCAGCAGGTCCAGTACCCGTCCGGGCAGCGTGGCCACCGGTTGGGCGGGTACCCAACGCAGGTCCGGCACCAGGGTGCCACGGTTGGGATCGATGAAGCTGACCCGAACCTGCCGGTAATTGCGCTGCAAGGCACTGACCTCGACCAGAACGCCCGGTGGGGGGTTGGTGATCCGCCACTCACCGTTCTCGGTGACCACGTCCAGGGGCACGGAGAAGGTCCCGGCCGATGAGACGAAGCTGCCATCCGCGGTGAGCGTGCCCAGCCGGGAGCCGCCCACCCGGATGCGGCGGACCCCGTCGGACGGGCCGGTCAGCGGTGCGGCGCCGGGTGCATCGTCGATCACGGTCACGCCGGCGTGGTCATCCCAGCCGACTGCCGCATTCCGGGACAGGAAAGCCCGCGCGGCGGCGTGCCCGTTCGCTGAGCTACCGGTGGCCTCGATGAACTCGCGGACCAGCCGGAACGGGTCCACGCCCCGCTCGGGACCGGCCGGTGGAGCCAGCTGCGAGCCAACCGGCATCGAACGCACCACCTGGATGTCGGAGCTCGCGGGGATAGCGGCGCAGCCCGCCAGCGCAGCCAGCCCGGCGACGGACGCCGCGGCCAACCGGGTGGTGAGTGAGAGCCCGCGCATCACTGCTGACGCCCCGGTTCCGCCGATGCCGCAGGATCCGGCACCGCACCGTTCGACACCGCACCGTCAGCGACATGGGCGGCGGTGACAACGAGATCGGTGACGGCGGGAACGTTCTGGGGGGCGTTGTCGGGGCCCAGCGGCAACGGGCTGCTGGTGAGCTCCGTGCCTCCGATGCGGGGCAGGGTGAGCCGGAACGCGCTGCCCTGGCCGGGTTCGCCCCAGGCTTCCAACCGGCCACCGTGGAGCCGGGCGTCCTCGAGGCTGATCGACAGTCCCAGCCCGGTTCCCCCGGTACGCCGGTCACGCGAGGGGTCGCCGCGCCAGAATCGGGTGAACACCAGTTCCTGCTGACCTGGCTGCAACCCGACACCATGGTCGCGCACCAGCACCGCGACCGCGTGGGCGTCCGCGGCGAGGGTCAACCGGACCGGGCGGCCCTCGCCATGGTCCAGAGCGTTGGTGAGCAGGTTGCGCACGATGCGCTCGACCCGGCGTGGGTCGATCTCGGCGTGCACCTCCTCAGCCGGCTGGTCCAGCTCCAGCGGGGTGGCAGCGCGATCAGCCACGGCACGCACCGAGGCCACCGCCCGGGCCACGGTGACCCGCACGTCGACGGTGTCGAGGTGTAGCTCCGCGACGCCACCGTCCACCCGGGAGATCTCCAGCAGGTCGGCGAGCAGCGCTTCGAACCGGTCCAGCTCCCGCACCAGCAGCTCGGCCGGGCGGTGCAGCACCGGGTGCAGCCGGTCGCGCGACTCGTAGAGCAGATCAGCTGCCATCCGCACGGTGGTCAACGGGGTGCGCAGCTCGTGGGAGACATCGGAGGTGAAACCGCGCTGCAACTCACCGAACTCCTCCAGCTGCCGGATCTGCCGCTGGATGCTGGCGGCCATCTCGTTGAACGAGGTGCCCAGCCGGGCGATGTCGTCCTCTCCGACCACCGGCATGCGCTGCTCGAGGTGACCGTCGGCGAAACGTTCGGCGACCTCGGCGGCCTGGCGGATCGGGACCACCACCTGGCGGGTCACCAGGCTCGCGATGCCCGCGATGAGCACCAGCAGCACCAACCCGCCGACCACCAGGGTGGACTGCACCAGAGTCAGCGTGCGCTGCTCGGCGGTGAGCGGGAACAGCAGGTAGAGCTGCATGGTGCGACCTGCGCTGGCCACCGGCATGCCGACGGCCAGCATGGTCACCACGGCCTCGCCCCGCTGCACAGTGGTGATCTTGTGGGCGAGCGCGCCGCGTTCCACTGCGGAACTCAGCACCGCGGGGACATCCTCCAGGGGTCCGATCTTCTGGCCAGTGCCGACCTCTCCTGATGGGCCGCCCCCGTCCACCAGCACCGGTTCGTAGACACCGGCTCCGGCCGTTGCGGGACCGGTACCGCTCGGATCGGGGTTGGTCAACCGGTCGACGACGGTGGTCAGGCGGCCGGCCAGCGACGCCGAGGTGGGGTCCACCGCACCGAGCTCGGACTCGACCAGAATCCTGCTGTTGTCAGCCTGGAGCAGGGCGGCTTGCGTCTTATTCTCGATCAGCCGCTGGGCGAGCTGAGCCTGCAGCACCATCCCGAGCACCAGCACGACCGTGGACGACAGCGCCACGGTGCTGACCACCACCCGGATGTTCAAGGAGCGGCGCCACATCGCGCCGGCCAGCGCGGCCAGCTCGCTGGCCGCCTCGGAGGCCGGGCGCAGGGCGTCGGTCGCCCGGTCGGCGAGCGAGGTCACCGCGGGCTGATCCCGGCCCGCCACGGCGGGGCTCTCATGAGGTGCCGGCCTTGTACCCGACGCCGCGCACGGTGAGCACCACTTCCGGGTGCTCGGGATCCCGTTCGATCTTGGAACGAAGCCGTTGGACGTGCACGTTGACCAGCCGGGTGTCTGCGGCGTGCCGGTATCCCCATACCTGCTCGAGCAGCACCTCGCGGGTGAAGACGTGGCGGGGCTTGCGGGCCAGCGCCAGGAGCAGGTCGAACTCCAGCGGCGTCAGCGGGATCGGCGTCCCGTCCCGGCTGACCTGGTGACCGGGCACGTCGATGTCGAGGTCACCGATGGTGAGTTGCTCGGCCGGTTGCGCGTCGAGCCGGCGCAACCGGGCTCGCAGCCTCGCGACGAGCTCCTGAGTCTTGGGCGGCTTGATCATGTAGTCGTCGGCACCGGACTCCAGGCCGAGCACCACGTCGCCGGTGTCGCTCTTGGCGGTGAGCACCACGATCGGGATGACGGACTCGGCGCGGATCGCCCGGCAGACGTCGATACCGCTCATGCCGGGCAACATCAGATCCAGCAGCACCAGGTCGGGCTTGAGCTCACGAAACGCCGGCAACGCCTTGGCGCCCTCGGAGACCACCGCCGTCTCGAAGCCTGCCTGGCGCAGGGCAATAGACAACATCTCCGCCGCTGCAGGATCGTCCTCCACCACGAGCACACGAGCTGCCATACCCTTATCGTGGCACTGGGCACGACACTCCCGCCCCTCGGGCGGCGCTGCTTACCCGCCGAGCAGCCCCATCGCCACATCACTGAAGCCGGCTGCATCGCCGTCGATGACCGACCACGGGGCGAGCCACCCGGCTGCGGCCAGGCCGTCATAGACAGCTGCACATCGGGTTTGCAGCTCGTGGTCGGTCTCATACCTGTCTTTGCGCCGCGCGCTGTCGGCCTCGGCCCGGCGGTCCACCCGGACCGAGGCGACGCTGATCGGCACCCGGAGCAGCAGCTGAGCGTCAGGCACCGGGACGCCGAACCGCTCCACCTCCAGCTCACGAACCCACTCGACGAAGTGGCCGTGGGCGTCCTCGTACAGCCGCGCGGCGCCGTATGCCGCGTTGGACGCCACGTAGCGATCCAGCAGCACCACGTCGTAGCGACGCCGCAGCTGACGCAGCTCTTCGGCCGCGTCCCGCCGGTCCAGGGCGAATAGCACCGCCATCCCGTGCACCGAGTCGACCATGTCACCCAGCCGCCCGTACAGCGCGTCCCGCACCAGCTCAGCGTGGATGTCAGTGCCATACCGGGGAAATTCCACCCGGGCCACCGACGCGTTATGCGCGCGCAGCGCCGCGGCGAGCCCGTTGGCAAGGGTCTGCTTGCCCGCCCCATCCAGTCCCTCGATGACCACCAGCCGTCCCACGGCAGGCAACCGTAGCGGTGCACAGATCTGCAGTAGTGCCCGACATCAAGGGCGAATACGGGCGACTAGGCCGGTGTCGTATTGGCCTGAGACGAACTCGGGGTGGTCCAGCAGCTCGGCGTGGAAGGGGAGGTTGCATTTCGGCCCGGCCACGGTAAAACCAGCGACGGCTGACCGGGCCCGCTTCAGCGCCTGCTGCCGATCAGCGCCGTGGACCACCAGTTTGGCCAGCAAGGAGTCGTAGAACGGCGTCACGGTGGTGCCGGCCACGTAGCCGGAGTCCACCCGCACCCCGTCCCCGACTGGTTCCACCCACGCGGTGACCGGCCCGGGACCGGGCAGGAAACGCTTCGGGTCCTCGGCGTTGATCCGCAGTTCGATCGCGTGACCAGCCGGTGCCAGAGCATCGACGTCGAAACCGGGTGCCTCGCCCGCGGCGATGAGCAGCTGAGCGGCCACCAGGTCCACGCCGTAGCGCAGCTCGGTCACCGGGTGCTCCACTTGCAGCCGGGTGTTCATCTCCAGGAAGAAGAACTCGCCGGTGTCCTGATCGAGCAGGAACTCCACCGTCCCGGCATTGCGGTAGTCCACAGTGGACGCGGCCAGCACCGCGGCCTGCTCCATCCGGCTACGCAGATCCGGCGAGACGGCGGGTGACGGGCTCTCCTCAGCGATCTTCTGGTGACGGCGCTGCACCGAGCAGTCCCGCTCCCCCAGGGCTATCACCCGGCCGTCGGCGAGCCCGAGAACCTGCACCTCGACGTGGCGCACTCGCGGGAAATAGCGCTCGACGAACAGCCGCGGGTCACCGAAGATCCGCTGGGCGAAGGCGCTGACCCGGGCGTGCTCGGTGCGCAGCGCCGCGGCGTCGGCCGCCACCGCCATGCCCATCCCGCCGCCCCCGGCTGCGGCCTTGAGCATCACCGGGAAGCCGATCTGCTCAGCTTCGGTGACCGCGGCGTCCTCGGTGGCCACCGCGCCGGTGGAGCCGGTGGCCACCGGCACCCCGGCCGCCGCCACGGTGGCCCGCGCGGTCACCTTGTCCCCCATCGCAGAGATCGCCTCGGCTCCGGGACCGACCCACACCAGGCCGGCATCGGACACCGCCTGGGCGAACCCGGGGTCCTCGGACAGGAACCCGTAGCCGGGGTGCACCGCGGCTACGCCGGTCTTACCGGCGAGAGCAAGCACCTGGTGAACGTCCCGGTAGGCCTGCGCAGGCGGCCCGGTCAGCTCGAGCGCCTCGTCGGCCTCTGCGACGAACGGCAGCTCGGCGTCCACCGAGGAGTGCACCGCGACGGTGCGGATCCCCAGCGCCCGCGCCGAGCGGATGACCCGCCGGGCGATCTCCCCCCGATTGGCGACCAGCAGCGACTCGAACACCCATCACACTCCTTGGCGCGACGCGCGGTCCAGGTCAGGTTCGAGATAGATGATCCGAGCGGCGGGCACCGCGGCCCGGATCCGTGACTCGGCCTCATCGATGACCACAGCGACTTCCGTGGTCGACAACGTAGCCGGCACCGCGATCTTCGCGGCGACCAGCAGCTCGTCGGGGCCGAGATATTGGGTCCTGAGGTGGATCACCCGATCCACCCCGCGCCCGACCATCGCGGCATAGAGGCGCTCCCGTTCGTTCCAGTCAGAGCCTTCCCCGATGAGCAGGCTCTTGGTCTCCACAATGAGGATGATCGCGATGACGCCGAGCAGCACGCCGATGCCCAGCGTGCCGACCGCGTCCCAGATCGAGTCGCCGGTGAGCACCGAGAGCCCCACGCCACCAAGGGCCAGCAGCAGGCCGAACAGGGCGCCCGCATCCTCCAGCAGCACCACCGGAAGCTCCGGGGACTTGGACCGCTTGATGAACTGCCACCAGCTGTCGCCGCCCTTGAGCGGTCGGGACTCCCTGATCGCGGTGCGGAAACTCAAGGTCTCCAGCACGACCGCCACCACCAGGATCCCGATCGCGACCAACGGCGAGGTGAGCGGCTCGTGGCTTTGCAGCTTATGGATGCCCTCGTACAGGGCAAACACCGAACCGAGGCTGAACAGCAGCAAGGCCACCACGAAGGAGTAGAAGTACCGATCGCGGCCGTAGCCGAAGGGATGCTCCTGGGTAGCCTCCCGCTGGGATCGCTTGCGGCCGAGCAGCAGCAGGCCCTGGTTGGAGGTGTCGGCGACCGAGTGCACCGCCTCAGCCAGCATCGACGACGAGCCGGTGATCAGATACCCGATGAACTTGGCCACTGCGATACCCGCGTTGGCCAGCAACGCGGCAATGATCGCCTTTGCTCCGGCATTCGCCGACACCCCCGCCGCCTCCTCACCCCGCTCGTCCCCACTCGCACCGGCGAGCCTACAAGTGGGCGCGACCCACCACCGGCAACGACCATCGTTCCCGCGCGCCGGGCGTCGGGATGGGCGCGGCAGAACTGGCTATAGCCCCGCATGAGCCAATTCTTTTGTCCCGGCGCTCCCGACCGGTGGTTCTGATCGTGAATCTCGCCCCGCGGTGCTGTATCAGCAGCCCGGCTCGGCAGCTCTCATTCGGGAGAGCAGACTCAGGTGGTTGCCATGGACGAGTTGGAACGTGGCCGCGAAGCCTACCGTCGGCGAGCGTGGCTAGATGCCTACAGGTCGCTTTCCCTCGCCGATCAGGCAGTTCCGTCCAGACCGGAGGATCTTGAACTGCTGGCGATATCGGCGTACCTGCTTGGCCGCAACGACTACGGTGAACGCGCTCTGGATCGTGCCCATCGCGGATATCTGGACGCCGGTGCGACGTTGTGCGCAGTTCGCTGCGCATTCCGGCTGGGCCTCTGTCTCGCCGACGTCGGGGAGCTGGCTCGCGCCACCGGATGGTTTTCCCGTGCCCAGCGGCTGCTCGAACGCGAGGAACGCGACTGCGTGGAGCGCGGCTACCTGCTGGTACCCGTCCTGCTGCAGCACGTGGGCACCGGTGACTACGAGGCCGCGTACTGCACCGCAGCAGGCGTCGTGGAGATCGGCGAACGTTTCGGAGAGCCGGATCTGATCGCCTTCGGCCGCCAGGCGCAGGGCCGCGTCCGGATTGAGCAGGTGCGGGTCGAGGAGGGTCTGGCACTGCTGGACGAGGCGATGGTGGCGGTGGTCACCGGAGAACTGTCCTGCCCCCTGCTTACGGGTCTGATCTATTGCAGCGTGATCGAATCCTGTCACAGGTCTATGAGCTGCGCCGGGTCCGCGAGTGGACCACCGCCCTGACCCAGTGGTGCGCAGCGCAGCCTGACATGGTCAACTTCACCGGCCAATGCCTGGTGCACCGCGCCGAGATCATGCAACTGCAGGGGTCCTGGCGCGGTGCGCTGCGCGAGGCGCGGTGCGCAGTGCAACGCTTCTCCCAGGCTGCCAACAGGCCGGCCGCTGCGACGGCGTTCTACCGGCAAGGGGAGATCCATCGCCTGCTGGGTGAGTTCAGCGCGGCCGAGGGCGCCTACCGCAGCGCCAGCCAGTGGGGGTGGGAACCGCAGCCAGGGCTGTCCCTGCTGCGGCTGGCTCAGGGGCGCACCAAGGTCGCCCTCACCACAATCCGCCGGGTGCTGGGTGAGACCACCGATCGGCTCGAGCGCACGCGGCTGCTACCGGCCTGCGTCGAGATCATGCTGTCCGCAGGCGATGCTGCACAGGCCCGGGATGCCTGCCGCGAGCTGGGCGAGATCGCCGAGAGCTACGGGCGCGACGTTCTGGATGCGATCGCTGCGTACGCCCGGGGAGCGGTCGAGCTGTCCGAAGGCGACGCCAGAGCTGCTCTGGTCGCGCTGCGCCAGGCGAGTCAGGTGTGGCAGCAGGTCGAGGCACCGTACGAGCTCGCGCGCGGCCGGGTGTTGGTGGGGCTGGCCTGCCGCACCCTCGCTGACGGCGATGGAGCGGAGTGGGAGCTGGCGGCGGCCCGCGGGGTCTTCGAACAGTTGGGAGCCGCACCCGACCTCGCCCAACTCGACTCGCTCAACCACAGCGCACCGACCGAGAACCACCGCGAGCTGACTCCGCGTGAACTGCAGATACTGCGCATGGTTACCACGGGCGACACCAACAAAACCATCGCCACCAAGCTGATGCTCAGCGACCGGACGGTAGACCGGCACGTCAGCAACATCCTCACCAAACTGGGCGTGCCATCCCGGGCGGCAGCCACCGCCTACGCCTATCAACACGAACTCACCTGAGCACTCTCCTCGGTGAAACCACCCACACCGCCGCATAACAAAAATTGGGTGATTGTGCCGATGTCGAATCTGCGCGCTCTGCCTACTGTCGAATTCACCGATCCACGACGCACACGAAAACGAGGAAGACAAGCGGCAGCAAAGACTACGCTGACCACCTCGCCGCTCGACTTCACATCCCAGAAAGGAAACGCACATGACTCGAATCGCCAACTTTGTCGCACTATTCGGCGGCCGGTTCACGCTCCCGAATGACGACGACGGCATCAACGGGGATTTCACGTTCATGCTGCCGGACGACACTGCGATCGGAAACGCTAATCAAAACCGCGGTGTCCTGTCCTACGTGGTGCGCCCTCTCTCGTCAAATCCGAGCAATCTCAGGTACACCATCACGATAAACGGCACCGAGGTTGCCAATGATGCCACGCTAGTGGACACGGAGCGTCGAGCTATCCAAGAGGTATTGGACGGCGTTCTCCGCAGAGGCGAAAACACGATCGTGTTCGAACGAACCAGCGGGGACACTCGCGTCCAATTTAGCGACACCGTCATCTGGTTCCAGCGAGACGTCTGACCGACCCAGGAAAGCAGGGCATGGCGTCCACCCACCCCAGCGTCGTCAAGCGTTGAATTTTTGCAGGCGGAATGTCGCCGAAAGCATTGGTTCACAGTGGAATGCGGCCAGGCCCGGCGGCCTCCGGTCTCGCCGTATCTCCTCCGCCGAGGCGCCGCCCAGTCCGAGCCGATCGCTGCTGGGCACGGGAGGCATCATGTGGCCACTCTGGGTTGCCGGCGGCGGGCCCGTAGGGCGGCAACGTCACGCACTGGATCTCCGCCGACTGGATCTCCATCAACTCGGGGAATGCACGCAGCCATCGAACGCGAGGATACCGTCGTCGTGGCACACGAGTAGTGGATTCCAGACCGATCCCGCGATCCGGACCCGCCAAAACTGTCAGACCTGGCTTGTAGCGTTCGGGTTGTGACAGTGCGGCAGCTGATTCCGGAGGGCCTGGCTGAGATGGTGCCGGGTCCGGAGTTGGGTGTGCTGCTGGCGGGAATCGATATTCATGCGGTGACCGGTGCGGACGCGGTGGAGGTGTTGCGTGCCAGGGCCCGGCAGTTGTCCCATGACCAGGCCCGGTTGCTATCCACGATGGTCGAGGTCGGGTTGTGTGATCCCGCCGCCGGTGCTGGTGAAGTGGCCCGGCTGGCGGAGTCACCGTCTTATGCTGCGGATGAGATCCGCGCGGCGTTGGCCTGGACCCGCACTGCGGCCGATCGAGAACTCAGTTTCGCTGAGACGCTGGTGCTGCGGATGCCTGCGGTGTTCACCGCTCTGGACACAGGTCGGATCTGCCGGGCCAAGGCGTGGGTGTTCGCGGATCTGTGCGCTGATCTGACCTCTGAGCAGGTCGAGGTGGTGTGCGCGCGGCTGCTGCCCCGGGCCGCCAGGCTCACGACGGGCGAGCTTGCGGCGCGGATCAAGAAACTGGCCATTGCATTGGACCCAGAGTGGGCCGCGCGGCGGTATGCAACCGCTGTACGAGACGCGAACGTGTCACTATGTGCCTATGGCAACCACCGGCGTGAACCCGCTGCGACGTGCTGCGATCTATTGCCGCATCTCGATGGACCGCGAGGGTGCGGGCCTAGGCGTCTCGCGCCAGGAGGAGGACTGTCGGGCGCTGGCCAAGCGGCTCGGGTGGCCAGTGGCCGGCGTCTACGTCGACAACGACGTATCGGCTTACAGTGGGCGGTCGCGCCCCGAATGGGAGCGGCTGTTGTGCGACGTGCGCGCCGGCGTCGTAGAGGCGGTGCTCTGCTGGCACGTCGACCGCCTGACCCGTTCGCCGCGGGAGCTGGAAGACGTCATCGACCTGGCCGACCGCCACGGCCTCGCGCTGGCCACGGTTACCGGAGACATCGACCTGAGCGCTCCCACCGGACGCATGGTGGCCCGGATGCTGGGAGCGGCGGCCCGCCACGAGTCCGAGCACAAGGGTGAGCGTCAGCGTCGTCAGGCCCGCCAGCACGCCGAGGCGGGCAAGGTGTCCGGTGGTGGTCGCCGACCGTTCGGATATCACCGTGACCTGGTCACGGTGATCGAGTCGGAGGCTGGGGTCATCAGGGAGTGCGCGCGGCGGGTGCTGGCCGGAGAGGCGCTCCTCTCGATCACCCGTGACCTCAACGCCCGGAGGGTCGTCACGTCCAGCGGGGGTGAGTGGCGGAGCACCACTCTGCGAAGGATGCTCTGCGCTGCCCGGATCTCCGGACGGCGCGAATACGTCCCGGACGGCTCCTACACCGGAGCCCGGCCACTGATCGGCGAGATCTGCGCGACGGCCCAGTGGCCGGGGATCATCAGCCCGGAAGACTCCGACAAGCTGCGAGCTCTGCTGACCCGGCCGGAGCGGCGAACCTCTCCAGGCGGTGCGCGCAAGGCGCTTCTGAGCGGTATCTTGGTGTGTGGCCTATGCGGGCGGCCTATGGTGAGTCGTCCGCTTAATGGCAAGCCGCGATATGTCTGCAACCGGGTCCCCGGATCGCAGAATTGCGGCCGGATCCTCATCACGGCTTCTCACACCGACGACTACGTGCGGGACATCGTCATCACTACGCTGGATTCGCCCGAGCTGGCGCGACGGCTGCGCCGTCGCGAGGGGGCACCGGCGGATCTGCACGCCCAGATCCGCGATGACGAGGACGAGCTGACGGCGTGGGCCGCCGACCTCGGCGCCAGGAATGTGTCCCGCGCCGAATGGGCAGCGGCCACCACGCCCATCCGTGCCAGGGTGACGAGTGCCCGAGCGCAGCTGGCGGCGGCCACCCAGACCACCGCGCTACTGCACTTCGTCGGCACGGCGGCGGAAATGCTCAGCCGCTGGGATGTGATCAACCTCGCGCAGCGCCGCGCCGTGGTGACTGCGGCGCTGGAAAGAGTCCTTGTGCACCGGGCGACGGTGCGCAACCGGTGGGATTCTGGCCGGCTTGAGCCCATCTGGCTGACCTGAGGGGCCTGGAACTCACCCGATGCGGTGGATCTCTGCGGGGACGCTCACGGCTGGCGCGGAAGATCCACTACCGCCCTGCGACTCTCCGTAACCGATTCGTCACGCCAAAGGCACCAACGACGCCAGATCCCCGACCGGCACGTTGAGATCGGGCGTGTCCCGCCACCGGCACGCGCGGAACAGCGGATCCCAGCACGGGTCGGTTCCGGATCTGGCGTTTGCGCGTCCGGATCCGGCGGTGCTTGACTCCGGCGCCATGCCGACTTGGACTCCGGGACTCGAGGCGATGTCATGACAAGCGGGGTGGATGCGCCACCCAAGGACATCACCCTGCAAGAGCTGATGACCGAGAAACAATTTGCAGAATACCTCAAGGTGGGGGCGGGGACCTTGGCGAAATGGCGCCGCCAAGGGCACGCGCCCCCAAACGTGACATGGGACGGCCGCATCTATTACGTCCGATCGACCGTCAACGCATGGCTGGAGAAGAATCTGAATAGGTGCGGGCGGTGAATCCCGAGTTGCGTGCGTACGTAGCCGCCTCCCGCGCGGCCCAAGGCCTGCCGCCCACAATCCAGGACCCGGCGGCACTAGAGCGGATCGCTGCAATATTTCGCCTGGTTGATGAACGACCGCCTGCCACTATGAGCGGCCGGAGGGAAGGAGGTCGCCGAGGTGGTCGTGTCAAGAACTCCTGACGTCGCTCCGGCTATCGTCACACGACCGATGAAGGGGATTTGCACGCGCATCCCCGGATCCGGTAGAACGTTGGCGCGTCGGCGCGCACGCCGAGTGGTAACCATGGGAATTACCAAGTCGGGGGACTCAATGACTGGCGCGGATTCAGCGGATTCACTCGCGGATCACCCGGAACTGCTCAGGGCTGCGCAGGTCGCGCATGCGCTGCAGGTCAGTGTTAGCACCGTGCGTGCCTGGGCTCAGCAGGATAAAGGGCCCCCTCATGTCCGGATCGGTTCGCAGCTTCGGTTTCCCGCGTCGGCTTTTGAAGAATGGTTTGCCGAGCGTCAGAATCCGTTACTCCGCGCCGCGCTGGCGGCGGGCGTGCCAGGCGTGCCAGGGGTGCCCATGGCCAATCCGCTACCGGCGGGTTTGACCCTGGAGCGACTGATGGCTGGCGCGCGGCAGGTTCAGTTGCTCCCGGCCGGCCGGGTACTCGTGGAGCTCGACCTGCTCGCGTGGGTGACGGCACTGGGTGCCACGGGGCGGGCCTACTCGCCTCCGCCTGCGTGCCCGGGCGGGGTCCGCGACAAGGCGGATAGGGAGCTCCTGCGGCGGCTCGCGGACTACGCCTGCGGCCCGCTCGAGCCTGCCTTCTGATCTCCGGCGCCGCGCGCTGTCGCTTCCCCCGACGCGCGGTCGTGGCGCCGGTCCCCCGCCCGCCGCCCCCTTCTGCGCCCCGTTACGCCGGGACGTATTCGTGGGGCGGTGGGCGGCCTTCCAACCGAGGTGGATGCCATGACGGAAGAGATCGTCGCGAGTGTGCCGGTGGCGGGCGGGGACCGTCTCCTGCCTGGGCGGCTGGTGCTGTGTTACAGCGTCAGCGATCCGGTGGCGGTGCGCCTGGAGTACCGGGGGCGGCACTGGTATATCGCCCGGTATTTGTTGACCGACGTGCTCAGCGACCGGGTCACCGACCGCGCCGGGGATGGCGTGTCTCTGGTGCGCGCGACCCGAATGCCCGGTGATCAGCTGCTGCTGGTGCTGCGCGACGGGTGCGCGCGGTGGCTGCTGCGTGTGTGCGCTGAGCAGGTCGGCGAGTGGCTGTGCGGGACCTACCTGGCGTGTCCGCCCTGGGAGGAGCAGCGCGCCGTCGAGCGTGAGCTGCAAGTCCACCTCGACATGGTCGCGAGCACGACCCGGCAGGAGGGGCGGTGACCGGCGCGCATGAGGCGATGAGCGGGCAGGAGCCGATCACCGAAGCGGAGAGCGCCGCGCTGAGCAAGCTGGGCCGCGGCTGGCTGGCACCCGCCTTCGTTGCGCAGAGTGAGGACGCAAAAGCGCAAGCCGAGGGCGGTGCGCGGTGACCAGCTCACACCTCGCCGGCAAGCAGCAGGCGCTGGCGGATTGCCGGCGCCCCGGTGGCGAGGCGTGCGGGTGCCGCACGAATGCTGGGCAGCTCGGCCGGCCCAGATCGGACCTCGACCTCGGTGCGCTCGGGGCGTATCTCGCGCTGGGTATCTCGCTCACGCTCCTGATCGTTCTCGGCGCCCGCAACCTGTGGCTGTGGTTGTGGTTGTGATGAGCCGGGTGCATGTGCCTCGGTTCCGGAGCGAGGGAGTAGCAGTGATAGCAGCAGCAACACCGGGCATCGAATACGTCCTTGCAAGGGGGGCGTGATGGCCGGCCAGCGCCCGCCGAGTACCACGTGCCGGTCCTGCGGTGCGCTGATCTTCTGGGTGAGCACTGAAGGGGGAAAGAAAATGCCGGTGAACGATGAGCCCGACGCTGCGGGCAACCTCCTGCTCACGCCGGGCCCCTATCCGCGGGTCACCGTCGTCTCGGCCGGTGGCCGGCGCCCCGATGTCACGCTGTATCGCAGCCACTTCGCCACGTGCCGCAACCCCGGGGTGCACCGCAAGGCTTCCAGGCCACCGCCGCCGGCGGCGGCGATGGCGCAGGACGGGTTGTTCAGCCTGCGGAGCGTCCGGTGATGAGCACGGCGCTGGTCGGCCCGCTGCCGACGATCCGTTTCCAGGACGGCACGCAGTGCACGGGGTGTCAGATCGCGCGCTCGGAGTATCTGCGCTCGATGTGGGTGCAGGAACAGGACGGGGTGCCGATCCACCGGCCCGCTGACTGGCAGGCACCGCGGTGAGCCCGCGCACCATCGGTACCGGCGTACTGCTCGGCTCGTATGTGGCCGGCTCGCCGGAGTGGCAGAAGGCTCGCCTCGGCCGTCTGGGCGCCTCGGAGATCGCCGCCGTGCTGGGTCTGTCCAAGTGGCAGAGCCCGTTCTCGCTGTGGCACCTCAAGGCGGCCAACATCCCGCCGGAGCCTGACAACCGTGCGATGGAGTGGGGCCGTGACCAGGAGTGGGTGATCGCTCGGCGATTCGTCCGCGAGCACCCGGACTGGAAAGTCTCCCGCTGCGGCCTCTACGTCAACCGTGACCGCGATTACCAGGTCGCCGAACCTGACCGCGTGCTGCACCTCGGTGGTCGCAAGCTGGCCAGCCTGGAGGTCAAGACCGACCGCTACGCCGACGACTGGGGAGCCGAAGGCACCGACGACATCCCGATCTACTACAAGGTCCAGGCCATGTGGCAGATGGACTGTTTCGGCTGGTCAGAGTGCTACTTCGCGGTGCTGATCACGGGTGTGGACTACCGCGAGTTCCTGGTGCGCTATGACGCTGAAGAGGCCGAGTTGATGCGCGCGGCTGCCGTCGATTTCCTCGCCTCGATCGAGGCCGGCACGCCGCCGAGCATCGACGAGCATGCGGCCACCTACCGCGCGGTGCGCCAGCTGCACCCCGACATCGTCGATCTCGACGTCGAGATCGACGAGGTACTGGCCAAGGAATACAAGGCCGCGCTCGCCGACGTCGACGCCGCCGAAGGGGCCAAGAGCCGCGCCAGTAGCCGGGTCATCGACGCGATGGGCCGCGCCCGGCGGGCGGTCTGCAATAAGGAGCGCATCGCTATCCGGGTGCCCACCAAGGGCGGCCCACCGCATTTACGGCCCGCCGGCAACGGCAGGAAGAGAGCAGCGGCATGACTACCCAGACCGTCAAGGGGGCTCTCGCCACGCGTGACGTCGCCATGACGCAGATCAACACCTACCGCAACGACTTCGCCACGATGCTGCCTAGCCATCTCACCGCCGCCGCGTGGGTACGAGGCGCGCAAGGGCTGTTGCGCAAAGACGCGAAGCTGCGAGCAGTCGCCAACAAGAACCCCGGCTCGTTCCTCGCGGCGCTGCTCGACTGCGCCCGGTGGGGCCTTGAGCCCGGCCTCACCTACCACCTCGTGCCCTTCGGTAGCGAGATCGTCGGCATCCGGGACTACAAGGGGATCATCGAGTTGATCTACCGCGCCGGCGCTGTCAGCTCCGTGAAGGCCGAGATCGTCTATGCCAAGGACCACTTCGACTACGACCAGGAGTCGAAGGGGCCGCCCATCCACAAGCCCGCGGAATCGAGGGACGGCCGGAGCGCGTGGTTCTCCAGTCGGGACGAGCGCGGCGAGATGGTCGGCGCCTACTCGTACGCGATCATGATCGACGGCAGTGTCTCGCAGGTCGTCATCATGGCCGACTGGGAGATCGCGGAGCACAAGGCCGCCTCGAAGACCGCGCACCTCGCGGACTCCATGTGGCAGAAGTGGCCACGGTCGGCGTGGAAGAAGACGGTCGCCCGGGAGCTGGAGAAGTGGGTGCCGAGCTCGCCGGAGTGGATCACGCACAAGGTCCGGGCCGAGCGGGCCGGCGAGGAGCAGCCACGTCAGCTCTCGGCGGCCGCGCTGGCGCTACCGCCCCCGCTCCTCGACGACGAGGTCCTTGACGGCGAGGTCGTACCGCCTGCCGAACCTGCGCCCGCGCCGGCGCGGGACCCTGGCAAGGCCGCGCCGACGACCCCTGACCCGGCGCCAGCGCGGCCACCCGAGGCCGACCCGGGTACCCAGAAGCCCAACCAGGCCCAGATGCGCAAGCTGTTCAAGCTCCTCGGCGAGGGCGGTGTCACCAGTGACGAGGGCCGTCACCGGCTCGCCTCGCACGTCCTAGACCACGACCTGACCACGTTCAAGGACCTCAGCGCTGATGACGTCAGCCAGTTGATCACCCGGCTGGAGAAGCTCAAGGCCGAGGGCCGCCTCGGCGCGCAACCGACCGACCCCGAGCAACCAGATCAGCCGGAAAGCGCGGAAGAGGGCCAGTGAGCCTCTACGACTACGAGATCAGCGGCATCGTCGATGCGCAGTGCTTGCCCTTCTACGCGCTCGTCATGGCGGCCATGCGCCGCGCGGACGACTCAAACCTGATGTTGCTGCAAGCGGTCTTCCCAGAGACCTGGCGGGAGTTCCTCGCCCGCTACAACGCCCCCGGCGGGCGACTCGACAGCGATCCACGTACCCAACCGGGAGACAGCAGTGATGCCCGCTGAGAAGCAGGACCCGATCGGGGGCTTGGAGGCCAGCCGCGTCAAGTTCGTGGGCATGGCCGCCGACAGCCTCGCCAAACTGCCCGAGATCGACGACGAGATGAGCTTCATCGTCACGGCCGTGTGCACGGGCCGGGGCCGGGAGCGGATGAAAGACGGCGAGCTGCGGGCCACAGCGCGGATGGAAGTGCGGGCGCTCGTGCCCCAAGGCGGACCGGTGCGGCCCGACGCCGGCCCCACCCTGTTCAGCGTGCCCGAGGACGACGAGGACGGGGAAGCGGACCCGGATGGGGACTGATCGGCATGTCGTGGTGGTCGGCGTGCAAGCAACAGGTCTCTACCCGGGCCATCACGTCTGCGTCGAGGTCGCGTGGTGGGACCTGACCACCGACGAGCGTGGGCACTTCGTGCCGCATCACACCGTGTCCGCAGCCCTGGCTGGTGCCGACATCAAGTCGTTGCGGCTCAACCGCTATGTCGACCGGATCGCTGGCCAGCCGCAGGACTGCGATGGCGTCGAGGCCCGGCGACTATCCGATGTGCTCCATGAGCAGACGGTGGCCGGAAGTAACCCGGCGTTCGACGCGGCGTTCCTGCTCAAGATGTTCGTGGACGTGGAACGCCGCGACCAGGGCGCGATACCCAACTGGCACCACCGCCTGTGGGACCTCTCCGCCTACGCGGCAGGCGCGCTGGGCCTGGACCACCTTCCCGGCCTGGCCGAGGTGTGCGAGCGGCTGGACATCCACGCCAGGCCGGATCACACCGCCGAAGCCGATGTCACTGCGGCCGGTCTGTGCTTCCGGGCCCTGTTCGCCCGGGCTGGGCTGGTGTCGTGATGCCCGGAGAGGTGGGCCTCGCAATTGGGAGCGACGGCGGTGGAATGGGCGTGGGATCAGCGCACAGGCAGCCTCGCGGGAAAGGCCGTCTTGATCACCCTTGCCGCCGAGTGGGATCTCAAGGGGGCCTGCCGCTTGTCGGCCCTGAAGATCGCGCAACGTGTCGATACCGACCCGTCGACAGCGCAACGAATTCTCGACCGGCTGCGGGAACGGGGCCTTATTTCGTGGACCGCAGGGGCGGGACGGGCGCCCAACACCTATGTGTTGTCCATGGTCGAGAGCCCCCGTAGTAACCGGTCCCACCGGTAGCTAGCGATCCGTAGCTACCGGTGGGACCGGTTACTACGGACAACCGGCTAGCCCGTAGCTACCGGTGGGACCGGTTACTACGGGGGGTGTGGGCGCAAGCATGCCTGTCAATGCCTGTGTTCGGCCTGGAAGGCCGAAGTTCTCTAGGTGGGGCTCCGCCCCCCTAGGACCCCCCACCGGCTCCGCTGCGCTCCGCCGACCCCCAAGCAGTTCCAAACCCGGGAACTGCTTGCGACCGGTCTCAGGACCACTTTGGGTAGGGGGTTGATGTTGAACTTGAGTTTTCAACTTGACCACTGACCGCGCGCGTGAATTGAAGGGAGTAACCGTGACGGCGCCTAGGCGATACCACTCGCTCGTGTTCGATCTGGTGCAAAGCCGACCATGTCCCAAATGCCGGGCGCCCGCTGGTGAACCCTGCATCAGCGCTTACGGATTACCTCACCTCGGTCGCCGCGGCCTTCAGCAGACCGGCACTGAACGTCGGGACCAACCGAAAAGACTCAACTTCGGCCAGCAACGCAACCTCGCACTGACCGTGAGATGCACCTACTGTGGCGCGACGACTGGGCAACGCTGTATCAACACTCCCAGCAGGAGACCTCTCATCCACAAGCCAGCGCATGACGTCCGGCTGCTTCACGCCGGAATCATCGCGGGTCAGCAATGGAGGCCGCAATGACGAACCTGCTCATCGAGGCGCTACGTGCCGAAGCGCTGACCGTGGATTGTGACTATTGCGGCCGCGAAGCCGGCCAGCGGTGCGTTAACCCCACGACCAGCGACCCACTGGAAAAGCAGATCGCTCACCAAGTGCGAATCAAGAAAGCGGGGATGATCCTCGATGTCTGAGCTCAGAGAACCGACGAGGCTGCGCGCGGACTGGGACGTCCACGACCTCGAGCTGCGGGTCGAGAGCAGTCTCGGGGACACGGCCGCGAAGCTGGGTACGGCGATCACCGCGGCCGCCCAGTGGACGCCCGACCCGGTCGTCGACGCCGAGATCATCGACCCGGCCGGTTGCGACTACGACCTGTTGCGTAACGGCGTGCTCGAGGTGGCCCCGGCGTGGATGGCCGATGCGGCCGTGAGCGAGTTCGCCGACCGGTTGCTGGTCTGGCTGTCGAACTGGGTCACCGTCATCCGGCACGGCAAAGCCTGGCACCCGACACTCTCGCTCGAGGTCCGGTCGTGAAGGCGTTCGTGTGCCACGACAGTGGCCCGCCGGAGCCCGAAGGCGGCTGGCCGACACACGAGATCGTGCCGTGACCGCCGTGGCTGGAGGTGGCCGATCGCCCTACGTCCTGGGCATCGACTCCGCTTTGTCGAAAACCGGGGTAGCCATCATCGAGCTCACGCCGGAGGGCTGCCGTGCCCACACTGCGGTCGTGGCCAGCCCCACGCGGACCCAGTCCATCACCGATCGCCACGACCGCATCATCCAGATCGTCTCGGGCGTGCGCTCCGAGGTCGGCGGCCGCGCTGAACTAGCGCTGATCGAGGCGCCGGCACTCGACGCCGACCACGGCAACGCCTGGGACCGCGCCGCGGTGTGGTGGGGCATCGTCAGCGTCCTGCTCGACCTCCACATCCCGGTGGCCTGGGTCGCGCCGAGCACCCTCAAGAAGTGGGCGACCGGCCGCGGCGGCTCCAAGCAGAAGCCGGTCGAGAAGACCGACGTCGTCGAGGCGATGCACGCCCTGTGGCCTGGACTGGCCTGCACCCGCACGGCCAGGCGCTCCGACGAATGCGACGCGCTCGTGCTGGGCACGATGGCCGCTCAGCACCTCGGCTGGCCTGTGCCCGTGCGCAGCCACCACGGCGCGTCCCGCGACGTCGTCAAGTGGCCCACGTTGGCGCCCGCCCCATGAGCCGCCGCCGCGATCCCTGCCCCACGTGCGGCCGCTGCCGTTCCGTGCCCGGTGCGCTGCTCGCCGCGCTCCTGGTCGCGCTCAGCCCCATGTTGGGCGCGCTCGCGGCCAGCTGGTGGGTCTGGTGGTGGCTACCCGCCCTCATCCTCACCGGCTGGACCCTGGCCGCGGTCCTCCTCGTCCACGGCCTCACCGCGGCGGCCCGCGGATCACACCGCCACCGCTTGAGGCGGGTCAAGGCGGCGACGCGCTCATGAGTCTCGTCGTCACACCAGCGGAACAGCGCGCCCACGGCGTGGGGCGCCCCGGTGCGCGTGAGGCCCGCTATGCGCGCATCGCGGAGGGGAAGAGGCTCGCCAGGGCGCTGCTGCCACCCCGGATCGCGGCGCTGGTCGTCTCGGAGATCGAGTTCTACCACCGCCTGCTATGGCCCGCCATCCCGGCGCGCCTCGACACCGTCATCGGCGAGCTGATCGAGCTGGAGCGGGTGCCCACGATCGGCATCCTGGAGGGGGAACACGTGAGCGAGCAAGCAGCCTTCGAGGGCTGGACAATCCTGGAAGTGATGGGCCACCGGCGCCTGGCCGGGTACCTGTGCGAGCAGCAGATCGGCGGCGCGAGCTTCCTGCGGCTGGACATACCAGGCAACGAGACCTGCACACGCTGCTCTGGTGCGTGCGGTCTCCAAGGGGTCGATCTCGACGGCAGACCCACGCACACCGAAGAACCCTGCACTGAGTGCAACGGATTCGGAACCCAGCTCAAGGCCACCCAGTTCTACAGTGCCTCAGCCGTGTACTGCATCACGCCGACCACCGAGGAAGTGGCCCGCCGGATAGCTGCCCGGACGCAGGTCACACCGGTGCAGCGCTGGGAGTTGCCGGCACTGTCGGCATCCCAGGAGGACGACGAGTGCGGCGGCCACGATGACTGAGATCGCCGACCAGCCCCCGCCGGTGCCGCGCGAGGGTGTGATCAGCGTGCAAGCGCTGGTGCGCGTCGACCTGGTGGAGCGCGAACGGATCGGCGTCGAGCGCTACGGCACCCCGCTCCAGGCGCACAACGGGCGTGACGGCCTGGTCGATCTGTACCAGGAGTTGCTCGACGCGGCCTGTTATGTCCGGCAGCTCATCGAGGAGCGCGGCGCGGCGCCCGTACGCGCGAACCCTGGCGAGGTGGCCAACCGATGACCGCCCGACTCGCCCGGCTCGTCTTCGAGCCGCTCAGTGACTGGCCCTATTCACCGGCGGTGCTGGAGGGTTCGCCGTTCGCCGCGTCGTGGTCCAAGACCCGGGATGCACTGCTGCGCGAGGCCGATCACCTCGGCGCCGAGCTCGTTGTCGTCGAGCTCGACTGCTCGCGGCGGCACCTGCGCAACGACGGCGAGCTGCGCGCGGATGCCCGGCTGCTCTCAGGCCGGGTCCGGGTGTCGATGCAGACCCCGCGTGGACCGCTGCGCTTCGCGGTGGATCGCTATGACGACGCCGGCCTGTCCTGGCAGGCCAACCTGCGCGCGGTAGCGCTCACCCTGGAGGCACTGCGGGCGGTCGAGCGCTACGGCGCTGTCCGGGATGGCCAGCAATATCGGGGTTTCCTGGCCCTGGAAGCCGGATCCGCGAACGGCTTCAGCGGCGTCGAGGAGGCGGCACGGTGGGTGCGGCAGGCCAGCGGTGTCACCGACGCCGGTCTGAAGGGTGCTTATCTCGCGGCCGCACGCAGGCTGCACCCCGACGCCGGCGGTTCGCCGCGGGACTGGGAGCGCCTGGATGCCGCGCGGCAGCTCCTGGAGTCAGGAGGCCTCCTGTGATCATGTATCAGCAGGCCTACTACGGCACCTGCCCGGCCGATGACCGTGATGGCTTCGGGATCGCCGTGAAGCTCTCGCACCCTCGCGACGTCGGGTACCCCCCTGAGATCACCGTCGACTGCCCGATTGCGTCGCTCGGTGGCGAGGACTGCCCGGACGGTGGCCAGCACACCCTCATCGCCATCGGGCTGCGGGAGTACGACGAGATCGGGGCCGACGATGACTGACCTGGACAAGGAGGGCCACTACGAGCTACCGCCAGGGGAGGCGGTGACTACGTGGCGCGATGACGTCGACCCGCGCTGGATGGAGGTCGCGGCCGCCGGAGTCTGGCAGGCGACCCTGGATGGCCGCAGCGACGCGTGGGAGGTGGCTATTGACCGGCTGTACCCCGGTCAGCTTGTCACCAGGGTCAAGGCGGACGCCATGGCCGAGGGAGCAGTTCGGTTCTGCCAGGCCGAAATCAGCGGCCTCAAGCGTCAGATCGAGTATCTGATCACGGCGCACCGCCAGGAGACGGCGGATATGCGGGCGCAACTCGACGCTGTGCGATGCCTCGTCGATCATCGGCGCAAAACGGCGCCGATGGCGGATCTTGAGGCAGCGCTCAACACTCGGTCACGCGCGTGAGCACCGTCCCCGGCTGCGGCCACTGCGACCAGCCCGTGCCGGACGGTGGGGCGATCTGCTCGACCTGCGCGGACGGACTTATGCGACAGTTGCGGGACGTGCCGGAGCTGCTCGAACACCTGTTCATTACTTATGCAAAACAGGACAAGATCGGCTTGTCTAGTCAGGGTCACCGGGGCAAGCTCGCCGAGGCGCCGCTACCGGTCCGGCTCGACATCACCCGGGTGATCGACGGGCTGTCCAACGAGCTGGTCACCTGGGCGCGCGTCCTGGTTGACCACCACGGCTGGGACGTGCCCAACCCGCCCCGGCGACGGCCGCACAACGGTCAGCGCGGCGTGGTCATCCCCACGTCCTCACCCGCCGTGGACCTGGCCTGCTACGCCGCTACGTGGCTCGCGCAGCACGTGGGACACCTGCGGATGCACCCGGCGGCCCTGGAGGCCTATCGCGACCTCACCGGCGCGATCGAGGCCGCCGAGCCGGCCCTCGATAGGCCCGAGCGTCAGCTCTACATCGGTGACTGCGCGCTGTGCTCTGGACCCCTCTATGCCCCACTCGACGCTACCGCGACACGGTGCGAGCGCTGCGGTACCCACGTCGCGGACCTCCCGCACCGCTGGGACGCCGCGAAGCGCCGACTGCGCGGCTATCCGGCCACCGCGGCCGACATCGCCGGCTGGATCGCCACGCTGTACGGCGTGGCCATCCAGGAGGCCACCATCCGCAAGTGGCATGAGCGGGAGGTGATCACACCGGTGGACTGGGTGTCACTGGTTGCGGCCGGGAAGCGCAAGGTGCCACGGTTCCGGATCGGGGCTGTGATCGACCGAGCCGAGAAGGCAAAGCGGCGCAAGGCAACTTGACGGCGTGTCTGACCAGCCTGTTTGCACCGAGCGTAGAATCTTGTCACGCTGTGGTGCAGCAGGCGAAGTGTGCCCGCGCTCGTGATCGTCACCGTCGTGCGACGGCCTGTCTGGTGGTTATCTCATGGCTCTCACTACCACTCAGCGCGGTCTGGGTTGGCAGCATCGGAAGCGCAGGGCTGCGTTGCTGCGCTGCGCTTCCGATGGCTCGCCGTGCTGGTGGTGTGGCCGCCCGATGTACCGCAGTCAGGACCTCGCGGCTGATCACACCAGGGCCCGGGCACACGGTGGGCGTCACGCTGACCGGCTGCTGCATCGGCTTTGCAATGAGCAGCGCGGTGACGGCAGTCGGGATCACCTGCGACCGGCGCTGCGGACCCCGAAGCCGGTCACTACGAGCCGTGACTGGTAGCTAACGATCAAGGCCATGGCTTGAGCAGGCTGTTCTAGCAGCTCAGAGGCTTGATCCACAAAAAAAATCTGGATCTTGGTCCTGCGTGACCCTCGCCGTCACCCTTTTTCTCTCTCCCCGGCAGTCAGGAGGCGATGATCATGGAGCCTAGGAAGCCAGACAGCGCTGTGGATTGGATGAGAAAGCACTGCGGCTGCGATAAGCGCCTCGCGCCACACCTCTTGGGTCCATGGGCCTGATAGAGGAGTCGGTGCGGCTGAACATCTCAGCGCTGGACACCGCGCACCCGATGAGCGATGCCCTTGCTGAGACCGCGTACATGCTCGCTGCGGCCCTCGACACCGGTGTGTGTGACTCGATCCCCGCTACCAGCCGCGAGCTGCGCGCCACGCTGGCTGAGCTGGCCAGCGTCACTGCCGATGACGACGATGACCTCGCAGCTAGCCTGTCCGCCCCGATTCGGCACACGTAGAACTGACCGGCCCACGCTCGGGCCCGCGGTCGGCCAGGCGGCCAAGCTGGTCGGTAAGCCGCTCATGCCGTGGCAGCAGCACGTCGCCGACGTGGTCATGGAGGTCAACCCCGACACTGGCCGGCTGGTGTACCGGGAGTGGGGGCTGACCGTCCCGCGGCAGTCGGGTAAGACGACGTTCATCCTGGCTAAATCGGTGCACCGGGCCGTGGCTACGGACTTTTTTGGCCCGCGGCAGCGCATTGTGTACACCGCGCAGACCCGGAATGATGCGCGGCGTAAGTGGGAAGAGGATTTCGTCGAGGATTTGCGGGCCTCGATGCGTCTCAAGGGCAAATTCACCGTTCGACTGTCGAACGGTAGCGAGCATGTGCGTTTTTCGAACGGCTCACGGTTCGGAATCGACGCGGTAACCGATAAGTCGGGGCACGGCACCACTCTTGATGAGGCTTTCATCGATGAGGCCTTCTCTCGGATCGACAACCGGTCCGAGCAGGCGTTCAAACCGGCGATGATCACCCGAGTTCTCGCGCAACTCGGTGTCGTATCCACCGCCGGATGGCTTGGAGAGTCACCGTACCTGTGGGATAAGGTTGAGCTAGGGCGAAAGTGCGTCGCCGAGGATACAACTGAGGGCATTGCCTACTTCGAGTGGTCGGCGCCGGAGAATTGTGACCCCTATGACCGGCGAGTGTGGCGCAAGTGCATGCCAGCCCTCGGCATCACAGTGTCCGAGGAGACCATTGCCGCGGATCTGGTCACCATGGGAATCAACGAGTTCCGGCGGGCTTATCTGAACATCTGGGTACCCAGGGACGCTCCGACTGAGCCGATCATCGCCGACGCGCTGTGGTCAGGCCAGGCGGACCCGGATTCTGGCCGGCTGGCGCCCCTGGCCTTCGGCGTGACGGTGAACCCGGATAGGACCCACACGTACATCGGCCTGGCCGGACGCCGCGGTGACGGTAAGGATCAGGTCGAGCTTGTTGCGCAGGGTGCTGGGGTGGACTGGGCGATCGACTGGGTGGACGAGCGCGTCAAGCGGTGGGATCCCTGCGCGGTGATCCTCGACGGCACGGCACTGGGACTCAAGGCGCCACTGGCGGAGCTCGGGATCGAGGCCGAGTCAACGACCAGCCAGGACCGCGCGCAGGCCGCGGTGGACCTCTATGACGCGGTGCAGGAAGACCGCCTGCGGAATACCGGGGATCCGGTCCTGGCTGCGTCGGTCGCGGATGCGCAGAAGCGTCTGATCGAGAAGCGGTGGGTCTGGGAAGGGCCCAACGTCGGTCCCTTGCAGGCCGTGACGCTCGCGCTGCATGGCCTGCTGGTGTACGGCCGACCGGCGCCACCGCCGGCGCCACCGCAGCTGGTGAGCACTGAGGGTGTGGCGCGTACGAGTGAGACAGCCGACCTGACTCGAGTCGGGTTTTAGCGAAGGGGGGTTGCGGTGGTGACGACTGCTGTCCCCACTCGTGAGCTCGGCTACGTCACCCCGGCGGCGGGGTGGTGGGCGCCTCCGGATGAGGAGACGACCCCGGAGCTGCGGTGGCCTGCGTCGATCGCGGTGTACGACCAGATGCGCAGCCAGGACGCCCAGGTGGGCAGTGTTTTGGAGGCCATCACGCTGCCGGTGCGTAGTGCCGACTGGCGTCTGGATCCCGCTGACGCTCGTGACGAGGTGGTCGAGCTGATCGCGGCGGATCTCGGGTTGCCGCTGCTGGGGGAGGCTGATCCGAAGCCGCCGTTGCGGACCCGGGATCGGTTCTCCTGGGATGAGCATCTGTATCTGGCGTTGCTGATGCTTCCCTTCGGTCATTCTTTCTTCGAGCAGCTGTACCGGATCGACGGTCAAGGCCGGGCGCGGCTCCGCAAGTTGTCTTGGCGTCCTCCACGGACTATCTCGGCTGTGAATGTGGCGGCAGACGGTGGCTTGGAGAGCATCGAGCAGTTCTCATTGACCGGTCTTGGTGCCGGTCCGTCCACCAAGCCAATCCCGGTGAATCGATTGGTTGCCTATGTCCGTAACCGGGAGGGTGGCAACTGGCTGGGCCGGTCCATTTTGCGCAACGCCTACAAGAACTGGCTGATCAAGGATCGGCTGCTGCGTGTGCAGGCGCAGACCATCGACCGTAACGGCATGGGGGTGCCGCTGTACGAGGGCGCCGAGGGCGAGCAGGACCTGACCAATGGTACGGAGCTGGCGAAGGCCTACCGCTCAGGCGATAACGCTGGCGCCGCCATCCCCCACGGTGCGAAACTGCTGCTGCGGGGCGTCGAGGGGAATCTGCCTGACGCTGAGAAGGCGATTCGGTATCACGATGAGCAGATCGCACGGACGGTTTTGGCTCACTTTCTCAATTTGGGGACACAGACCGGTAGTTGGGCGCTGGGTACCACGTTCGCGGATTTCTTCATCTTCACTCTCACTGGCACCGCTAAGTACATCAAGAACATCGCCAATGCTCATGTGGTCGAGGATTTGGTAGATACCAATTTCGGTGAGGACGAACCGGCTCCCCGGGTTGTGCACAGCAAGATCGGTTCTGATCAGACAGCGACGGCGCAGGCGATCAAGATGCTGATCGATGCGGGTGCGGTGTTCCCGGACCGTCAGCTTGAGGAGTTCATTCGCACGGCCTACGGCTTGCCGAGCAAGGATGCTCCGAGTCCGGCGCCGGCACCAGGATCGGAGGGTCAATGAAGTATCCGAGGGTTGCGCGGGGCCCGATAGCCCTCGGCGGTCGGCCGCTTCCTGGCTATCACCTCGGCCCGGTCGTGGCGCTAACCGAACCGACTGATCCGGTCACCGCAACCTCACCGGCGACCAGTGCCGATGTCTACGTCTATGACGTGATCGGTGGCTGGTTTGGCATGACCGCCGAGGATTTCGTGCGGGATGTGGCTGCGCTGGACGTTGAGCAGATTGTGTTGCACTTGAACACCCCCGGTGGTGACGCTATTGAGGGTGTGGCCATCGCCAACGTGTTGCGCGCGCACAAAGCTCGCATCGTCGTGCGGGTAGATGGTTATGCGGCCAGCGCTGGATCGGTGATCGCCATGGCCGGTGATGAGGTCATCATGGGGATCGGCTCGGAGATGATGGTGCATGATTCTTGGGGCTACGCCTGGGGTAATGCCGCGGATATGGCAGCTTACGGCCGCCGGCTGGACGTTACGAGTAATTCCCTGGCGTCGACCTATGCATCTCGCGCTGGCGGCACCACGCAGGAATGGCGCGCAATTATGCAAGCCGAAACGTGGTACACCGCCGAAGAGGCTGTTACCGCTGGGTTGGCCGATCGCGTGGCGACCGCCGATGAGACCGGCACCGCGGAAGGCGAGCAGATCGTGCCGGGGTCATCACAGGGTGACTGGTGGGGGCTGTGGGACAGCCTTAAAGCCACTGATCGGTTCGACCTGTCTGCCTTCAACTACGCCGGTCGAGCTCAAGCCCCGGCACCAAGGGTTTGTTCATCACAACCAGAAAGGGGCCGCGCCGTGGCGTTCAGCGACGACCAGCTCTCCGAAATGCGGCAGTCGCTCGGGTTGGCCGACGACGCCGACGAAACGGCCATCCTGGCGGCACTCTCCGATCGGCTGGCCACCCCGCCAGACCCATCGCTGACACCGGCACCGGCGCTGCCTGAGGGCACGGTGGCGATCGACTCCAGCACCCTGGCCTCACTCCAGGCCGCTGCACAGCGAGGCGAGGACGCACGCACCCGCCAGGAGCAGGAGGACCGGGAGCGGCTGGTCTCCGCAGCCATCGAGGACGGCAGGATTCCGCCGGCTCGCCGGGAGCACTGGCTGACACAGCTGGAAGCAGACCCGGGTGCGGCCGACACGTTGGCAGCCCTGGCGCCTGGCCTGATCCCGGTCGGTGCGCCGATCGGGCACGCCGGCGGCTCGGATGCCGTCGATCCCCTGTACGAGGCAGTGTTCGGAAAGGACGCCTGAGTCATGCCGGATTACATTCCGATTTACAAGCCCGGGAACGACATCACCCTGACGGTCGGTGCTACGCCGGTCGTCGGGGGCAACCTGGTCGCCCTGTCAGCGGCGAACACCGTCATTCCGACCACGGGCGCTACTGCGGCATGGCTTGGCGTTGCTACGCAGGATGCCGCGGTCGGCGCCAAGGTAGGCGTTACGTCCGGTGGTGTTCAGGAATTGGTGGCTGGTGGCGCGATTGCGGTCGGTGCAATGGTCATCCCGGCCGCTGGCGGCAAGGTTGTCACCGTTGGTGCTGGCACTTTCGGTCAAAACGTCGGCATCGCCATGACCGTCGCTGCGGACGGCGACAAGATCCGCGTCAAGATGGCGCGCTGAGAGGACGATCATGAGCTACACCTATCCACCTCCGGCGCCCACGGTCTCCGGTGACTACACCACCATCCACACGCTGTTGCAGCGCCCGGATCTCATCGCGCGACGGTTGCGCACGATCGCCGAGCAGCGGTTCATCTCCGATGCGCTCCTGACTGGACGTTTCAACGCGGTCGGTGGCGCGATCCAGTACGAGCAGGGCGAGTCGATTTACACCGACCGCACCCCCGAAGTGGTGCGACCAGGTATGGAGTACCCCCTGGCTGGCATCGGTTTGGGCCCGACGCAGGTCGCCGAGGTTCAGAAGTGGGGCCAGGACATCCCCATCACTGATGAGTCGATCAAGCGGCTGAACCGCAACCCGGTCGACCGTGCGTTCCTCAAGGCGACCAACCAGATGGTCAAGACTGTCGACAGTATCTCGCTGGCCGTGATCTCTTCAGCGATCACTCAGACTGCGGCTGCGGCGGCGAGCTGGGCGACGGCGACGGCGAAGCAGATCTTCCTCGACGTCGCCAAGGCGAAGGCTGCGATCATCGACCTCAACGAGGGGTTCGACCCGGACACCGTCGTGGTCCCGACCCTGGCGTGGACCTACGCCATGGCCACCTTCGCGGACGCCGGGTACTTGCCTCGGGAGGACCGCAGCTCGCCAGTACTCACCGGTGACTTCCCGATCATCGACGGCATGCGGTGGCTGGCCACACCGAACGTGCCGCTGGCCAACGCGGTCACGATCGTGGACAGCACCCAGCTCGGCGGGATGGCTGACGAGAAGCTGGGCGGCCCCGGCTACACGGGCGCGGTGATGGGCATCGAGACCAAGAGCATCCGCGACGACAAGAAGGACAAGTACGACCTTCGAGTTCGCCGGGTCACTGTGCCCATCGTGCTGGAGCCCAACGCCGGTTTCGAGATCACGGGGGTGACTCCCTGATGGCCGCATATGAGGTGACCGGGCCAGCCGCGGTGGTGACCGACCAGGCGGGGAAGGTGCACTACTACTACACGGGTGCGCTGCTGCCGGCCGACTTGTCGGTCGATCAGGTGCGCCGCCTCACCGCACGTGGCCTGATCAGCAAGGTTGCGGACCCCACCCCAACCGATGCGGATCTTCACGCTGTTCTCGACGCTTCCGGGAGCTCTGGCGGCGAGGTGGAGCGCCCAGCTCAGGTGGCCTCGAAAGCGGTGTGGGTCGACTACGCGGTATCCCGAGGCCTGGACCGGGCCGTCGTGGAGGCGATGAGAAGCAAGCAGGAGATCATCGACGCCTGCCTACCGGAGTAATCGATGGGCGCCTTGGTCGCACCAGGTGAGTTGGCGGCCTACCTCCAGCACCCGGTGCGCGCCGACACCGAGGAGATCGCCATCCGGGTCGCCGAGGGGTGGCTGACCTCGGTAACCGCAACGATTCAGCCCTGGCCGCAGCCCCCGCCGGAGGACCTGTGGGCGTGGGCGCTGGAGCTGGCCTCCATCGCCTACAGCAACCCGCAGGGACTTCACCAGCGGACTACCGATGAAGACACTCGGGAGTGGTCGGCCGGGCGGCGCGAGCAGATCCTCAACGCGGCCCGGAGCAAGTACGGCGGCGGGTCCCAGCCCAGCGGCACGGACAGTTTCCCGCCGGCACTGTGCTGGCCGGATCCGCCCCGGGTGCCCGGGATGGGCACATGAGCACCGGTAGCAGTCTGGTCGCCTTCAAACGGGCGCTGGTTCAGGCACTGAAGGTGCGGCCGGGACTGTCGGAGGTGCAGATTACCTACGACTATCCCGATGCCGGTCTCACTGGCCTCGACATCTGGCTGGGTCACGCCGAGTCCGACAATCAGATCGCCGGCTTGCGATCGGGCACGAAGAAGGTCGACGAGGACTACACCCTCACCGTCATCGCTCAGGCCCTCCTCACCGCCGGCGAAGGTCAGGAAGCGGCCGACGTGGCCGCGTCGGGCCTGCTGGCCGAGGTGCAGCAACAACTGGCCGAGACCCCGCGAATCACGCCCGAGATCATGTGGGCCCTGCTCGCCGGCTGGACCCACAGTTCAGGTTCCTACGCCGATGGCGGCAACACCTCCCGCGGGTCTCGGTTCGAGATCCGAGTGCAGGTCAGAGCGCGCCTGTCTGCCTGATCAGGGTCATCCCCCCACGGCACATCGCGGTCGTGACTTTTCCTCAATCTAGGAGCCATCCAGTGGTGAAGTTGAAGAACATCGGGCGTGACGCGGTCTCGCTTTACCGGCCCGAGGGTGAGGCCGGTGCGTTGACCGTGGAGCCCGGGCAGACCGCTGAGGTGCCCGGTGAGCTGGTCGAGGACCAGTGCGTCCCCGACGCGATTCTCATTGACCACGACGGTGACCTGCGGGCTTACGCAACCTGCGTGTGGCAGGTGGTTGGCAAGCCGAAGACCGTCAAGCCGAGCGCCGACGCACCGAAGAGTGAGGGCTGATCATGTCAACTGGATCGGGACTCGACGCCCAGCTGATGGTCGGGCAGGAGAGCGTGTGGGGTACTGCTGTCACGCCCACCAGGGCGCTGGAGTTCAACAGCGAGTCCATCAAGTTGGATCCGACCTGGCTGGAGCCGACCGGTCTTCGGGTCGGGACCAAGTACAAGCGGGCTTCCCGGGCGCGGATCTCGCGGCGGTCGGTCTCCGGTGACGTCGAGCTGGAGTTCGCCACCAAGGGCATGGGCCCGTTGCTGAAGAACATGCTGGGCAGCCTGGTCGGTCCCACGCAGATCGCCTCGACCACGGCCTACAAGCAGATCGCCACCCCTGGGGACTTCCGGGGCCTCGGCTTGACGGTGCAGGTCGGCCGGCCAGAGGCGAGCTCGGGCACCGTGCGGCCGTTCACCTTCGCCGGCATGAAGGTCGGCAAGTGGGAATTCAACCTCAAAGACAACGCGATCCCCACGCTCAAGCTGACCCTGGATGGCAAGTCGGAGGCCACAGCGACGGCGCTGGCCGCCGCGTCTTATCTCACTGGCGCCTCGGTCTTTGACTTCAGTCAGGCGAGCCTGAAGCTCGGCGGTACCGCAGCCACGGCGTCCGGTGAGACCGCCATCACCAGCGGTGTGGCGGTGGCCACGATCATCAAGGACATCACCATCGCCGGTGAGGCCCCGATGGCCATTGATCGTTTCGGCATCGGCAATGCCGGGCTCAAGGCCGAGCAGTTGGAGAACAGCCACCCCGCGATCACCGGGAAGCTCTCGGCCGAGTTCTCCAAGACCGAGCTCTATGACGTGTTCACTGCTGGTAACCCGGTGGCGCTGCAGCTGGACCTCACCGGTGCGGCCATTGGGGTTTCCGGTAGCAACTTCTTGCTCTCGTTCATCCTTCCGGCGATCAAGCTCAAGTCCGCACCGGCGCAGGTGTCCGGGCCCGACATCGTCCAGATGTCGACCGATTTCGAGGCCTACAGCGACGAGGTCAACCCGGTGATCCAGATCAAGGCCGTCAGCGACGAAACGACGCTGTAATGCCCACCAGCCCAGTATCGGACAATCGCGTTGCAGACCAGCTGCGCGCTCTGTCCCGGGAGCTTCGCGCCGGCGATCAGGGGGAAATCGCCAAGCAGCTGCGCAAAGCCATCCGCCAGGCTGCGGGCCCCGCGCTGGCCGACGTCCGCAAAGCCATGCTGGAGTTGGATGTCACAGGGGAGAACCCCCTCTCTGTGGGCAACCTCAAGAGCGTCAGCGGCGGTGGGCGCCGGGCCCGAGCGGAGCATTCGGCCAGTCGGGTCCGGACCGAGCGGGGCAAGACCCGGGCTCGACGCCGCGCGGGACTGCGGCAATTAGTCGCGACGGCAACCAGCGTGAAAGTCCGGGACCGGGGTGTCCGCTTCGAGTGCGACGCCAGCCGGTTGCCCGTGGATCAGCGCAGCCTGCCCCGGGCCCTGGAGTCACCGGCGGGCTGGCGGCATCCCGTGTTCGGCAACCGCGAGGTCTGGGCCAAGGAGGTCGGCGGCCTCTGGTTTTACCCCACCCTTCGATCCCATCAGCGCGAGTTCCAAGACGCAGTGACCATCGCCTTGAATGAGGCCGCCCGGAAATTAGAGCAGAAAATAGGAGCCTCCTCGTGATTGTTTTCACCATCGATGGTGACGAGTACAGATTCGATGACGACAAGCTGTCCGTCGAAGAAGCGATCGCCGTTGAGGACGCCACCGGCATGGGCGTGCGGATGTTCCACATCGGCATCACCATGTCGTCGGCCAAGGCGCTGAAATGCCTGGTGTGGCTGGCGAAGAAGCGCGCGGGCCAGGCAGTTCGCCTCGACGATGTGACCTTTGACTGCATGGACTTGTTACGCGACCTTCGCCGCGAGGAGCCCGCGGGTGATGCCTCGGACCCTACTGCGGGCCAGGAGACGACACCTGGCTCCGACAATGGGACCACCCCAGGCGACGTCGAGACGGGTACCTCGGAGTCTTCGCCCACCACCTAGGAATCACAGCGATCCTTATTGGTGATTTGCAGATAGACGACTTCGACCTGTACGTGCGTTACCTGGACGCTTTGAATCGCGAGAGGAGTTTGAGCCATGGCTAATATGCGCTTCGACATCCTCGCGAACATGGACTCCAAAGAGGCCGCGGACCGCGTCGACGAGCTGCGCCTGAAGCTCGAACAGGTCAGCGATCTGCACATCAAAGGTGAGATCGACGACGCTGAACTGAAGGCGCAGATCCGCGAGATCAAGGGCGAGCTCGACGCCCTAGCGGACAAGCACCCCGATGTGAAGATCCGGGCCAGCGCGGCCCGGGCGCTCATGGACCTGCGTGAGGTCAAGGCTGAGGCCCGGGAGCTGGACGGCAAGAACGTCAACGTCCACGTCGACGACGACGGCACCACCAGCCTGTTCACCGGCAACACCCGGTTGCTCATCGCCGCTGGCCTGGCCATCGGCCCCGCGATCGCCGCCGGTGTCGCTCCCGGCATCGCGGCCCTGGCTGCTGGTGCTGCCACCGCAGGAGCTTTCGCGCAAGGCCTCGGCGTCCTGGCGATCTCGTTTTCCGGGATCAGCGCCGGCGTCAAGGAACTCGGCAACGACCAGACCGCCACCGCGGGCAAGGCCGAGCAGTCCGCCGCTCAGCAGATCTCCAGCGCCAACAGCATCGCCAACGCTCAGGACTCTCTCCGCTCTGCGGCACAGAACGTCGCGGTGGCGCAGGAGAACGCCGCACAGTCGGTACACCAGGCGCTGGAGCAGGAGGAGTCCGCGCATCTCGCGGTCGGCCAGGCGGTCCGCCGCGAGCAGGACGCCGAGCTGTCCCTGGTTGATGCGCAGAAGGCCGCGCTGCGGGCCCAGAAGGACCTCACCCAGGCCCGGGAGGACGCTGAGCGGTCCTTGCAGGACATGGCCTTCTCAGTGCAGGACAACGCGCTGGCGCAGCGCCGTGCCGTGATCGACCTGGAGCAGGCCCAGCGCAACCTCGCGAACCTCGACGCGTCCGACCCGCGACGCGCCGAGGCGGAGCTGAGCCTGGCTGAGCGCCAGCAGCGGATGACCGAGCTCCAAGCGACCGGCCAGCGGCTCGCTGAGGACAAGGCCAAGGCCGACGCGGCCGGCGTCGAGGGCTCGAAGCAGGTCACCTCCGCGCAGGACGCGCTGACGCAGGCCAATCAGCGGGTGGCGGACTCCCAGCAGGCCATCTATGACTCGGCGCTGGCGATCACGCAGGCCCAGCAGCGGGAACGAGACGCCGTCGACGAGGTCACCCGGGCCCGGGTGACCGGGGATCGGCAGGTCGAGGCCGCTCACCTGGCAGTGATCCAGACTCAGCGCTCCCTGACCAGCGCTACCGCCCAGCAGGCCGCGCAGGTCGCCGCTACTGCCGCGAGTACCGGGAACCTCACCAAGGCGATGGACGACCTGTCCCCAGCCGGACAGCACTTCGCCCACTTCCTCCACGACGACGTGATCCCGGGACTCAAGGGTGTGCGGGACGGTGTGCAGGCCAGCCTGCTGCCCGATATGGAGCTGTCCCTGCGACTGCTCGCGCAGGACGCTCCGATCGTCACCGCCGGCCTCCAGGGCACCGCCGCGGTGATCGGGGACCTCTCGGTGCGCGGCGCCCGGATGATGACCTCCGGCCCCTGGCAATCCGACTTCGCGCTGATCATGGCAGCGAACAACCGGGCCCTGATGGGCTGGGGCAACGCGGGCCTGTCCGCGCTGGACGTGGCCCGCAACCTCACCGCCGCGGCGATTCCCCTGGAGCTGCACTTCGCCGGCGTTGCTGAGAAGTCGCTGGCCACCTTTCAAGCGTGGGTGCAGGGCAAACGGGACTCTGGCGAGCTGGGCGTGTGGTTCCACGAGATGCAAGACGTGCTCTCTGGGATTGGGCATTTCCTCGCCCAGGGCGGCGAGGCCGCCTGGCACCTCTTCCAGGCACTCACCCCGCTCGGTGGGGTGACCCTGGAGCTGATCGGTGACCTGGCGCAGTTCGTCGGGTGGCTAGCCCAGACCGACCCACTACTCCTCCAGATCGCCCTCGGCGCTGCCGCTCTCTACCCGTGGGTGGGCCGGCTCGGGTCAGCGTTTAGCGCTCTGGGTGAGATCTGGACCTTCCTCAAAGGCGCCTCGGTCGCGAGCGCGTTGACCAGCGCTGGGGCCGCGGCGGAGAAGGCCACCGTGTGGCTGACCCACTCAGCTACCGCTGGAGCGGCGGTCAATACGGGGTTCACCACGGCGGCGGGCGCGGCGGGCTTGCTCACCGCGGGGCTCGCGGTGCTGGGTGGGGCGTTCCTGGCGGCCCAGCTGATCCAGGACCACTTCGGGGTCAATCAGGACAAGGTCGTCTCGGGGCTGCTCAAGGGCGGCCAGGCCGCCGAAGAGGTCAAGCGGGCCTACGACTCCCAGGGGATCGTCCTTGACGTCCTCACCGGTCGTATCGCCAATGTGGATGGTGGCCTGGCCAAGGCCACTGAGGAGATGACCAAGCAACTCGCGGCGATGGACCCACTGACCCGGGCTCAGACGCTCCAGGCTCGCGCCCTCAACGACATGACCCTCGCGCACGAGCGCCAGGACTGGCCCGCCTACGCCGCGGCCCAGGCCGACTACGCCAGGCAGAGCGCCGAAGTGACCCGCCAGCAACAGATCCAGCACGACGCGATCACCTCGGTCACCGAGGCGCTGCGGGAGCAGCAGGAACAGGTCCTGGGCCTCTCGGATGCAGACATCCGCTACGGCGATGCGCTCCAGCGCGCCACCGACAGCGCCAAGGAGCACGGCCGGACCATGGATGTGTCCACCGAGCACGGTCGGCGTAACCAGGAAGCCTTCAACGATCTGGTACGGGCCATGGCCGCGCAGGAGGAGCAGATGCGCCGCTCGGGCGCCTCGGAGCAGGCGCTCAACGCCACGCACGAGCAGCACCGTGTCCAGCTCCGCAACGTGGCGACCCAGATGGGCCTCAACCAGACCGCGGCGCAGGATCTCACCAACAAGTACTTCGGGATCCCCACCTCCATCACCACGACCTTCTTTGCAGCCACACCTCCAGCCATCGCCGCCGTAGCGGACATGAGTACCAAGATCAGAGATGCTCTCATCGGCATTCAGGACGAGGCTGTCACCGTCAAGTTTGTGGGCGCTGCGCCGAACGACACCAACAACATTCTCGCTCGGGCCACCGGTGGCCCAATACTTGGTCCCGGGACTTCCACCAGCGATGACATTCCACTATGGGCCAGTAACGACGAACACATGTGGACGGCAAAGGAAGTGCACGGCGCGGGTGGGCACGGCAACGTTATGCGCCTTCGCCAGCTGGCCGCCCTCGGGAAGATCCCCGCTTTTGCTACCGGCGGACCGGTGACCTACTCGGGGACCCTGAACCTCTTTGGTGATCCCGGTAACGTGGTCACTACCAACGTGGACTACGTCCAGGCTGAGATCGAGAAGCTGAAGAAGACGATCGCCGAGGTACCGGCAGGTCCGGTCGGCGCTGGTGTAGCCCGCTGGGCAGGCATGGTGGATCAAGCGCTGGGGATCATGCATCAGCCGCTCACTTATGAGGGCATCACGCTGCGCCGGATGATGCAGGAGTCCGGTGGTAACCCGACAGTTGTGAATAAATGGGACAGTAACTGGCAGAAGGGGACGCCCAGTGTCGGATTGATGCAGGTGATTAGTTGCGTGCCATTGAATACGCGCATCTTGACTAGAGAAGGGTGGAAATCGCATTCAGAAGTGACGGTGGGCGACGAGACAATCGGATTCAACTCAGAGACAGGGCGCAGCGAGTGGACCCGGGTGAAACGTGTGATTCACCACGACGATGCCGAGGTCTGGAGCATAGGTAACGGGTCATGGCGCGCTGAGGTGACGCCGAACCATCGCTGGGTGTCAGAGCCGACTCGTCACCGCGTGGAGCGTGGGACGACGTGCCCCGAGTGCGACCGTGAGTGGCCGACTCGACGTGGCATGGAGACCCACCTTGGGCGTCTGCATCACAAACGTCTCCCGGCTCACCGGCTCGTTGCCCCGAGCATGGTCATGACCCGCGAGTTGGCCTGCGCTGATCGTCTGCGAGTGGCCGCCGAGGCCGACACGGGTGAGGGGATCGCGCTCTCGCCGAACGAGGTCCGGATCATTGCCTGGTTGCTCGGCGACGGCTGTCTTCGTGGTGGGCCGGAGCACCGGAACTTCTCCGCCTGGATCTACCAGTCCAAGCCAGTCATGGTGGAAAAAATCAAGGATCTCCTGTCTGACGTGCCGCATACAGTCAGAGTCAGGCATCGCAAGGCGCATTACCAGGTTGCGCATGAGTTCCGAATTCGCAGCGACTATGCGCGAGAGTTGCTTAAGCGAAGTGAGCTACTGGCACGGGGGCCCGAATGTTTCGTACTCGCCCTTGATCCGGAGCAGCGGGCTGCGTTTCTCGACGCAATGATTGACGCTGAGGGGAACCGCCAGACCACTGAGAAACCGGGCTGGCGAGAGTTCGTCCGCATCACTCAGCGGGATGGTGACCTGCAGGACGCGATCAAGCTCGCCGTCTACCTCGATGGATACCGGCCGAGCGTGTCCCGCCTTGCGCGCTATGAGGATCACCACTCGCCTGCGGCCAACATCGGTATGTGCGGTCCGCATGTTGCGTCGAACATGTTCAGCGCGCCAGCACTGCTCGATCGTCAGCCAGTGTGGTGCGTTGAGACCGAGCTGGGCACCTGGACGATGCAGCAACATGGCCTGCCTGTTCTGACTGGCAACTCGACGTATCGGGCCAACAAGGTCGTCGACGTCGGCCCGTACCTCTACGGGGTCAGCGTTGACCCGCTGGCCAACACCCTTGCATCGATGAAGTACGCCATCGGACGTTATGGATCGCTGCCGGCGGCCTACAACAAGGCAGGCGGCTACGCCAACGGCGGCATCGTGGACAGTCCCACCATGGCCATGGTGGGGGAGGCTGGCCCGGAGGCGATCTTGCCGCTGAACCGGCCACATCGTGCCGGGAGTATCGCCCAGCAGGCCGGTCTGGGCGGGGCCACCGTCAACGTCGGGCCCGTTCACGTGCACAGCGATGTCGACGTGGATGCGCTGGCGCATCGGCTGGCGTTCTCGGCGGCATCGGCTGGCCTGTGACCATCACCTCGCTCTACCTCGACGACCAGGCTGGCAACACCCTCCCGCTGGTGCCTCATCCGCTGATCACGGTCACCGGCATCACGATGGGGTTCCCCGAGGTCCGGGCGGTGGTCGAGGACCGCCCGGATACCGATGGCACCCGGGACACCACGAGCCTGATCGGCGCCCGGGCGGTGTCCATCACCGCTGAGCTCTACGCGACACCGGCCACGCTCGCCGACGCCTGGCGAGCATTCATGGCCCCCCGCAAGCGGTGCTACCTGTACTGCACCGACACCGAGTGGGCCGGGATCGGCTCGGGTACCCGGCGCATCCTGTTGCGGGCCGACCAGTGGTCGGATCCGATCATGCAGGGCGCGGACGACGTGTTCCGCGCGGTGCAAGCGCAGTGGCGGGCGCCGGAGGGGATGTGGGAGGACGCGACGGCCACCCAGGTGACCATCTCGGCCTACGCGCCGAGCATTACGGGCATGAACTTCCCGATGAAGTTCCCGATCGCCTGGACCGCCGGGAGTCCGGTCACCGGCACGATCATCACCAACCTCGGTGCGCTGCCGATGCACTTCACCGCGCGGCTCTACGGGTCGTGCAACGGGCCCTCGCTGATCAGCGACACCCTCGGCAAGCAGATGACCTTCCTGTCGACGTTCGCCGTCGCCGCGGGGACCTACATCGAGCTGGATACCCGGGAGCGCACCGCCAACCGGCTGTCGTCGCCGGCGGACAGTCAGCTGGCCAACATGGATTTGGTCAACACCACGTGGTGGCAGCTGCAACCCGGGCAGAACAGCATCCGTTTCGTGCCGGGTAGCGGTGTGGTGGCGGGTTCGTCGGCGCTGATCACTTATCGACAGACCTACCTGTAGGGAGCGATTGTGGCTGTTCAGACGCCGCTGTTCTTGCAAAAGACCGGCGCGGATCCGGATATTACCTACAGCGCGACGAACTACCGACTGGCCTTGATCGCCGCGCTGTGCCAGTACCCCGGCGTGCTCGACCCCTATGGCAGCAACGGCCTGCTGGTCACCCAGCGCGGCGCCGGCGCGAACTTCTCAGTGGACATCGCCGCCGGCTACGGCATCATCACCGGCGGTGACGTGGCGCTCCAAGGTGCCTACATCGCGGTCAACGACGCCACCGTCAACGTGGCCACCCCCAGCGCCCCCGGCTCGGGAACCCGAGTGCACCGCGTGGTCCTCCAGATCCGCGACAAGCTCAACAACGGCGCCTACACCACCTACGACGGCGTGCTGCAGGTGCTCCAGGACACCGGCTCGGGCACCCCGGCCACCCCGGCCAGCGCGATCTCCCTGGCGAAGGTGAGCATCTCCGCGGGGCAGGCCAACGTCAGCAACGCCCACATCACCGACGACCGCGCCTGGGCGCGATGGGCCCTGGGTGTTCGCGCGGACCTGGCCGGCGACGGCGCCTGGACCGAGCCCGACGCCACCCGCCCGCTGACCATCCAGCGCACCCCCGACGGGCTGGTCAAGCTCTACGGCTGGACCCAGCGCACCAGCGCATCCTTCGCCGTGGTCGCCGGCACGAACTACCGGATCGCCACCGGCATCCCCAGCTACGCGGTACCCACCGGAAACCGCGACATCGCCTGCATCACCTCCCTCGGGCCGGCCGCCCTGCTCGTGCAACCCACCGGCGAGGTCTTCGTGCGCTTCAACTTCGCCGGCACCATCAATATCGGCGACTGGGTGAGCCTCGATGGCGCCAGCTACCGCATCGGCGCCTGATGGGCACCTGGTCATTCCTCCTCGGACCCGCCACCGGCGGCCACACCGTGACCCTGACTGGCGCGAAGAATCGCAAGCTGACCGCGCGGCTCACCTCACCGTCTGAGGCGTCCTTCGGCATCGACGGCCGACACCCGCAAGCGAGCTACATCGCCGAGTTGTCCACCGACCTGCACGCCGTCTATGCGCCGGACAGTGGGCCGCCGAGCATCATTTATCGGGGCCGGATCGGTTCCACCAGCGATAGCCTCGACGACCGGGCGCACACAACCTCGGTGACGTCCATGGACTACCGCGAGGTGCTCCGGCGCCGGATCCTCTACAACAGCGACACCTTGACATTCACCAACCAGGACCAGGCGAGCATCGCGCTGAACCTGATCGGCCAGACGCAAGCCCGCCCCGGCGGCAACCTCTCGATCTCGAAAGGTTTGGGCAACCCCTCGGGGACGCTGCGGACGATGAGCTATTCGGCCGGTGACTCGATCGGCGACCTGATCCAGACGATGTCGCAGTTGCAGAACGGGTACGAGTGGGAGATCACCCCGGTCAGCCCCAGCGCGCTGGCACTCAACATCTGGACCAGCATCCGGGGCAGCACCCGAGGCGTGGTCTGCGAGTACGGCGGCATCGTGGAAAGCGTGCGCCGCGAGGTCAGATCCTCCGACTATGCCAACTCCATCAGGGTGACCGGTGACCAGTCCCAGACCACACCACCCACACCGCAAGAGCGGACCGCGAGCGATATCGCCACCCGCGCAGAGGGCCGCTGGGACAAAGCCATGACCGCGCCGGACACCATCAACCTCGCCGCGTTGCAGTCTCGGGCCGATTTCCTGCTTGCCTACTCCCAGACCATCATCCCCAGCTACCAGCTGACATTGAAGCGAGGCGCGTGGCTGGGCCCGGGGCATGTGTGGCTCGGCGACCACGTGACCGTGGTCATCAAGTCCGGCCGGTTGGCCGTGGTGGACGCCTCGCTGCGGGTTTATGAAGTGGCCGTGGACATCGCCGACGACGGCAGCGACCAGGCCACCCTGACCGTGGGCCGTCCCGCGCTCAACTACGACCGCATGCCCTCACTGACCGACCAGCGGTTACGCGACCTCGAACGACGCTAACAGCGGGCCACCAGACCTTCACGTCCTGTCCTCAGGAGCAACCATGTTGAGCTCACGCCTTGCCCGAGCCTGCGCGAAATCAGCGGCTTTAGTAGGTGCGGCACTGTTATTAGCAGCCTCACCAAGCGCCGAGGCCACCCCCTACACCTACGACCAGTTCTCCCGGATGACCCAGCGCAGCGCCGGCCAGTACTGGCAAGGGGGGTCCGCGGCCGGCCAGTGGGCGTGGTCCCCGAATGTCAATGGCAGCTCGGACATCAGCTGGGGCGACCCCACCCCCTGGCCTCCAGCCGGTTACGAGCACTTCACCCGCGACAGCCAGTGGGTGTACCTGGAGGGCTACGGCGACCGGACCACCGGCGAGTTCCTCCCGCAGGTGGTGACATCAGAGAGCATCGGTGACGTCAACTGCCAGACCATGACACCGCTGCCCAACGCTGGTGGCCGCCAGCACTACACCAAATGGACCATCTCGCCTACCGCATACTGCGTAGACGCCGTGGGCTATCTCGACTACCACGGCACACGTATTGACTACCGGCACCAGCAAGTGTGGTTCCCACCCAGTGGGCCGACGTGCACCAACACCTATTACGTCAATCAGCGGTGTCTGAAGCAATTCGAACGCTATTGGGATAACAACGGCAACCCCGGCGGACCGCTCGTGTTGCGCCACTGGCGCGACCACATCCTCGCCAAAGACCTCGGGATGGCATTCATCGTCCACGATTACGCGACAAATTGGGAAGCACACGGACGCTACTACTGGACCTACTAAACGTGCAGCCCTGGCAAGCAGCTCTCGCCCTGGCCATAGGAATCGTCGCCGCACTGCTGGTGGCCTGGCTTTTAGGAAGGGGTTCGGCGTGACCCTCAGCGGCCGCAACTACTACGAGGTGTACTTGCTGCTGCTCACCCTCGGGTGGGCCATCATGAGCTGGATCGTCGGCGACGGCGAGGCCATCGCCTCGGTGTTCGGCACGGCGGGCCGGGTCGTTTTCTTCGGCGGCCTGATCCTCAGCTCAGCCCTGGCGCTGACCGGGATCGCGATGGGCTCCTTGACAGGGATGCTGATCGAGCGGGCAGCGATGTACACCCTGTCCGCTCTGTGCGTGTGCTTCGCCATCGTCGTGGCGTTCGGCGCTGACCTCGCACAGAGCCTCTACGTGGTGCCGCTGCTGGCCACCTACGGGGTGGTGCACTACCACCGCACCCACCAGGTGCGGCGCGACATCGACCGGACCCGCGCGCAGCTGCGGGCGCTGGGTGAGCAGGCGTGACGCTGTCCACGACTGGGCTGATCATCGGCTGGGTCATCGCCGTGCTGGGCGCGGGTGGTTCGGTCGGCGCTCTCTTCAAGGTCAACGCCGAGCGCCGGAAGATCGCCGCCGAAGCTGAGAAAGCCGGAGTAGACGCGGCGCAGGTGCTCACCACCACGGCGGTGTCGCTGCTGGCGCCCAGCCTTGATCAGATCGCGTTCTTGCGCACAGAGCTCGCTGCGGCCCGGGTCGAAATCACCCAGCTGCGGGCCGAGATCGCAAGCCTGCACATCGACACGACATAGAGGAGGGGAGTGGTGGCCTCACTACTAGACCGGCTACAGACGCTCAACATTTTGGCCCTGAGTAGACGAGTGAGAAAACTGGAGGAAGCAATGGCTACCAACACTGAACTGGTGAACCGCCTGCGCGGCGCCACCGACAAGCTCGCGGAGAAGGTCCGCCGGCTGTCCGAGGGTGATCCCCGATTCGAGCCGATCATCGCCGAGCTGGAGGCGATGGGTACCGACGAGACCAACCCGGTTCCCGAGCCCCCGGCCGAGCAGCCGGCCTGATAACCGGTGAGCGGGGGCCTGCTGTCGACGCGGTGGCAGGCCCCCCCTCTGATCAGTCAACGGAGACCGGCGGCGACGAGTCTCCTGACTGCTTCCGCGCGAGACACGTCGCGCTCCGCCGCGTAGGTATCCACGGCCTCTTTCAGGTCGCCCAGCCGGACGTTGACCACATTGCCGACCTCCGGCCGCCCGGGGCCACGCTCCTCTTCCGCTGCGCCAAAGTGCTCGGCAACCGCGGTGTCGTGTCCGCACAACAGCAGCCACTCCCTGGCTCGCTCATCGCTGACGAACTCGTAGCTGGGCATGGTTCCCTGCCACTGTGACCAGCAATGGAGCACCCAGCGGCCGCCTTTGGTCCGGTAGAGCATCTGGTGTTCGGAGTAGACGCCTGTCGCCACGGACACGTTGTTGCTGCCGTCCCAGTCGGCCTCTTCGGTAAACCAGCGTGCCTTGTCCGGGTCGAACCAGCCGACGAGGGTGATAGTGGGGCCTTCGAGCCGATCTTCGGTCCGCTCGGCGATGTTGACGCGAGCCATCGGGTGCCTCCTTGTTAGTAATTAGCGATACCGTCAATCTATGGGTACTCACGGTAACCTGTCAATAAACGGTATCGGTTATCCATGTACATCACCCGAAAGAGGAAGCAATGGCTACCAACACTGAACTGGTGAACCGCCTGCGCGGCGCCACCGACGGCGATCAGCTAAACGTGGGTCTAGCCGTGGCCTGGCGCGTTGCTCGCAGCCTGGATGTGCTGCTGCGGCAGCTCGATCGTCACTACCCGGCCCGCAGCAGGGCCAGCGACGGGAGTATCGGCGACGCCGCGCACGCCGCGAGTGTCTCGGACCACAACCCCGACTCCGGCGGTGTGGTCCGCGCTCGGGATTTCACTCACGATCCGGCGCATGGCGTGGACATCGACCGGCTGTCCAACGAGCTGGCCGCCTCGCGCGACCCGCGAATCCTCTACATCATCGCCAACGGGCTGATCTTGGACACCCGACCGGAGTTCCACCCGTGGACCTGGCAGCCCTACGACGGCACCAACCCGCACAGACATCACCTGCACCTGTCCGTCGTCGCCGACCTGCGCGCCGACGATCCGAGGCCATGGGTCCTGCCCATGCTGAAAGGGGACGACATGCCATCACCCGCCGAGCTCTGGGACTTCCTGATCGACGACCCCTACGTCGGGCCTGACGGCAAGCCGAGCAAGCCCAAGGCGGCCCGGATCTACCTCGCGTACAGCGCGGCGAACGCGGCCTACGCCAAGGAGCGAGCCGAGCGGCTCGCCGCCGAGCTCGCCGCGCTCAAGACCACGCTGCCCGCGATGATCGCCGAGGCGGTCCGCGCCGGGCTGCAGGACGGCGTCGTCGATGTCGACGTGAGCGTGCGCAACAAGACGGGCAGCGACGCATGAGCACCTCCCGACGCCCCCAGCCGTTGCGTGATGCCGCGGTGGACATCACCAGCACCCCGCGGCTGCTGGTCCCGCTCGTGCCCGCCGCACCCCAGAGCGTCTGTGACGGTTGCGATCCCTAGGTGCCCCGATGACTGCGAGCTGACTACGCTAACGCCCGACGCCCCGCTTCACCCCCGTGGAATGAGGGTGGAGCGGGGCGTTTCGGTGTGTTTGTACGAGCTGGGGTTACAGTTGCCTGCCCAGCTCGCTGCACGCCCCGGCGAGCGGCATGCGGCGCACGATGTATGCGCGGTAGTTGCTGAGCGACCAGTCGTCCCCGTCCGCACCGTTGTACTCCAGCACCCACACGGTCCCGGCGGTCTCATCCACCGCCAGCTGTACCAGGGGCGTGATCTGCACCTGCGGCAGCGCCAGCAGATCCCCCATCTCCTCATCCGGACCCGGCAGCCGCGCGCTCCTGGCGATCCGGGCCAGCTCCGTCAGGCGGCGCTCCCGCGACTCGCCTTCCAGCACCGGGGAGGACTCCTCTGTGCTGGCCGCCCGCACCTCCGCGGAGTACACGTGGCCCGCGTCCTCCGCGGCGCCGAAGCTGAGGCCCTCCTCCGGGTAATACCGGCTCCACGCACGCAGGACGGTGACGAGCCGCCCTTCGTGACGCATCGTCTGCCCGACCGCTGGGACCCCGTGCGGGTCCTGGATCTCCCAAGTGTCCGCGCCGGGCACGGCGGCGCGTGCGTGCCGCTCGGCCTCAGCCTCCGCCGCCGTGGCGGCCGCTTTCCGGCTCTCGACCCAGGCCTCGATGCCGTCGTTGATCTCCTTGGCCTCGCCGCCGGCGAGGCCGATCACCTTCGCGCCCTTGAGGGCGCGGACGATCTCCGCTGGGAGGGTCAGGGCGTACGTGGAGCCGTTGACGGGCACTATCTCGTGGGGCCGAGCCTTGATCCGGCCCTGAAGGTCTCCCACCGTGACCTCCAGCCACCAGCACAGCGTCACGCCCGAGTCGCGCGCGATCGGGTCGGGCACGATGGCGACGGTGCAGTCCGCGCCGGTGCGGAGGGTCTTGGTGAGGAGGATCTTGGTCTCTGTCATGGGATTAATGTAGCACACAAACCATCGAGACGGCAAGGTCTGCCAGCGGTGATTTCCTGTGCTACCGTTACGGCCATGGCTGAGGTACCTGCTGCCCGCCGCCGTCCCGGTCGCCCGGCCACCGGGCAGGTCCCCACTCGCAGCGTCCGCGTCGGCCCGGTCTGGGACGCCGCACTGGTAGTGGCACGCCGGCGCGGCGACTCGCTCAGCGTTGTTATCGCGACCGCATTGGAGCAGTACGTCCGAGAGGAGTCAGATGCCCGCCGCCCGGATCCGCGCGCGCCGCGCGCTTCTACGGACCAAGGTTGATGGACGCTGGGTGTCCACGGCGCCCGGTGTGAGCCACGGCACGGCCATGGGCTACGGGGACTACCTCTGCAGGTGCGTGCGCTGCGCCCGGGCGTGGGCGGCCAGCGTGCGCGCGGCCAACGCACAGCGCAAGCAACGTACGGCCCAGACCGGTCACGCCGTGGGGATCAGCCACGGCGTGAACGCCTACGCGAACTGGGGCTGCCGGTGCCAGATCTGCGTTGCGGCCGCCAGAGCCAAGGACCGGCGCCGCACCCCCAGGCGCCGCCAAGCAGCGACGCGGCCATGGCATACTCCCCCCTCGCAAGCCTAGGCCCTGTGAGGGATCGCGACATCGGCTCCGTCTCCACAAGAGCTAGCAATGTCTCATCGTCCCTAAGAGGGTCAAAACGGGCCCGCTCCCCCCTGGAATGGGGGAGCGGGCCCGTTTTGCGTTTCCAAGGGAGGAGACGCCCCCGCGATTGCAGGGGGTGGAACGGGGCGTTTGGTGTTCGGGGAGTTACGTCGACTGGCCATCCCCATCTCTGCGTTTCGGGGGATCCCAGAACCTCGCCGACGAGCGGCGCGACTCGCTAACTTTCCTCACTTTCCGCAGGTCAGGCCGATTATGGACGAGTATGGATACGGAGTGAGAAAGCTAACTCGCCTCGTCGTGATCTAACTCCTCATTCGCCGTCCAGATCAGCGGTGGCACGCCTGGCGAGGGCGGCGCGTACAACAGCTGGATCTACCGGCCAGCGGTTACCGGTCGAGGCGACCTTCACTCCCAGCCCGCCGAGCTCGCCCCGCAACGCCTTGCCGGTCATCCGCCGGTACGGCGCCCACTGTGGCGCCAGTCTCGCCAGCAGCGGAGGCACGTCGGCGGCCGGAACGAGCTGGTCACCGAGAACTTCGCCGAGGTCCTCCAGCAGATCCCGCGTGACCGGCCCGGCTGCCGTGACCGGCCGGTCACCCACAGTGGGCACGGCCGGATGCAGAGATTGCATCGCGCGGGCGATCACCTCGGTGGCGGCGTCGTAGCCGGTGTCGTCGTCGACCTCGGCGAAGAACCACTTGAGGATCTCGAATCGCTCCGGTGTGGCGCCAGTAAGCACCGAGGTACCCCTGTCCTTCCCGGCCCGCAGCTCGGTGGCCCGGATGCCAGCCTGGAAGCTGCCATCGCCCAGGAAACCGTCGTTGGAGCGCCACGTCTTGACCGCGAAACACGCGTTGATCGCGACCAGCTCCACGATCTTCGGCGGTATCGCGTCCGCTCGGGAAGACTGCGTATCGAACATCAGCGTGATCGCGGTCTTGCGGGCCCGCCGCAGGGTCTTCGTGGCCACGTCGGCGGCTTCCTTGCCGAACTCCTCATGCCCAAAAAGCTCATGGCACTCCGAGAACAGCGCGACGATGGGCCGCAGGTCGGGATTGCGCTCAGCCAGGGCGCGGGTGACCTTCTTCGCCCCCAGCTCCGCAAGGCGCTCCTCGCGCCGAGCGACCTCGCCGTAGAGCTCATGCAGCGAGGCCAGCGCGGCGGCACAGACCGCGTCATCCACGCCCTTGTCATACCGGGCCAAACGGGGCTGATAGGCGTCGAAGTCACCGTTGTTAGCGAATACGTACACCCACAGCTCGGCCAGCGGATCCAGCGCGGCGCCCAGCATCGTGATCCGGGCCCCGTTGGACTTACCCTGGCCCATCAGCCCGCCGAAGACGATGTTGTTCTGCGGCAGCGGCGGCGCGATCACCTCACCTCGCTGTGAGACCCCCAGCGGCACCCCGGCGAACACATCACACACCCCGCCGTGCAGCAGCGGGTACTCCGGCGCCGGCTTCTCCGTCGCCCCCGGATCGGCCACCCACAGATCGACAAATCCGGCTCGCCCGGCCGCCGTGGGCCAGACCTCCAACGGCGCCCGGCTCAGATTGCGGGCCAGCACCTCACCCCTGTCCGCGATCATGTCCGGAGTGCAGCCCATGGGCAGCGAGAACACCGCCTGGTAACCCCGTCCGTTGACCCGCACCGGCGGCGTCTCGAACTCCACCGTCCACCCCGCCTTGATCGCCTTGTTCAGCGGGGCAATACCCAGGTGCGCCAGCGCCCCAGCGATCCCCGCCGGCGTGATGACGACGCTCTCCTCCTCTCGTGCAGCCGGAGACACCGCCCAAGCCGGGAGCGTGCCCCGCCTGCGGCCTTCCCGCCACGCGGCCAACACCACCCACACCGGAGCCAAGACCAGCGCCGGTGTCCAGGCGAACGCCACCACGGTGAGAACCCAGCCCGCCACGGTCAGCGCCACCAAGATCGGCCCCAGCACCGATCCCGCGCCCGCCAGCCACGCCAGAAGCCCCATCACCAGCAACAGCGCGACCAGCCCGGCCACGCTTCCCGCCGCGACGATCACGACGCCGCGGGCCAACCGGGGCAGATCCATCAACCGCTGATGGCGCATCGTCGCGGCCCGCTGGCGGCGCTCGGTCCACTCCGCCAGCAGCGCGACATCACCGGCCGCCTCAGCAGCCGTCATCTGACGGCGATACACACCCAGCGTGGCCCCATCCCACACCCGCCGCGCCCACGACCCGAACCCCTGGCAGGCCACCACCGCCTGCCCCAGCACCCAGCGTGCCGTCGGCATCAGCCGATTCAGGCGCCCGCCGGACTCCCCGCCCCCGCCCTCCTCCCCGACCGTGAACGGGAGTGGCGCATCCTCGACCACCTCGTCGAGCCGCTCCGCTGCCGGCAGTGGCAGCGGGATCACGTTGCTCGCCTCGGCGCTCATGACGCCCACCCCTCCCGGGCGCTCAGCTCCAACGCGGGCCGCGCCTCGAGGTAGGCCGGCACCGGCACGGCCGGCATGTGGAAGTGCTGAATCACCGTCGGTGCCGGCGCGAGCGGCATGCTCGAGCTAGTCCGTTCGAGCTCAGCCTCAAGGCCGGCTAGCCGGCCTGCCCAGTAGCGCTCCCGGGACTCCAGGTACGCCCGGGCGTCATCGCGCTTAGCGACCCACCCGATACATCCGCCGGCGATCGCGCCGAGCAGCAACAGCATCGTCACGAGTGCGGCGGACATCACGCCACCTCCCCATCAGTCGCCGCTGCCTCACGCTCGGCCAGCACCCGCCGTAGCTCGCGGACACCGTTGCGGCTACCGAAGTGCCGCTCGACCCGCCCCCCGGTGACCTCCCTGCCCGCGTCGAGCTCGGCGTTGATCCAGCGCACCCGCTGCTCGACGGTGCTACGCCGCCGACGCCTCAGCGCCAGCCGCTCCGATGCATCAGCTGATGTATCAGCGGACACCCTCGGCGCCTCAACCATCACAGGCGGCTCGGCCGGCCCCTGATCGATCGGTGATGCATCTACAGCCGGCGCCTGATCGATCGGCGATGCCTCACACGCCACCTCAGTGAGTGACTCACCGACCTCGGCGGTGAGCATCAACGTCAAGTGAGCCAGCGCGGCGAACATCGCCGGGTACACCACCCCGATCGCGATGACCAGCACCGGCTCGACCCGGATGATCCCAGCCTCGATCACGTGCGAGAGCGCGTTACCCGCCAGCGTGGCGCCCAACGCGCTCAACGCAATCGCCCGAGCCCACACCCGAGCGCGACCAGTGCTCCCACCGACCCACACAATGGTCGCTCCTGCCGCCCCAGCATCGAGCGCGACCGGCAGCGTCCACGCCAGCTCATCGGGCATGTGAACCTGCACAGCCAACCGCCACAAGTAAAAGGCCGAGACCGCCAACCCGGTCGACCCCACGACACCAAGCAGGGTGTACGCGATACCAGGCGGGATAGTTCTCCTGGTCCTTGGACCATCCGATGAACAGATGGCAGAATCTGACATGGGAATCCACTCCTCTTCTCACAAGGTGGGTTCACAACAGAGCCCGGCCCGGGGCGCAATCCCGGGCCGGGCTCAGTGGCCGTGATGTGCGACTGAGCTAGCACACTGCGAGCAGCTCGCGGAACTCCTGCTCCACCGGCTCCCAGCAGGCCGCCACGTCAGCGGGCTCGCCCTCCCCGGCCGAAATCGCCCGCACCGAGCCGCTGATCGTCGCCAGCAGCGCCGCGAGCCCATAGCGCTGCTCACACGTCAAGGGACGGCCCTCACCGACCAACACGGACAACTGCGCAGCCCCCGTCAAAGATGCCATCACACAAACTCCCTTTCTCCGTCACGAATGTGTTTTCCAGCGCACAACAAAATAAGACACACCGATCACCGCGCGATTAAAACAATCCCAGGAAATACTTAGTCGGAGGGTCCTGAACCATTTGCGCACACACGCTACAATCCGTGAGATCAGCCTCGGCGGTGTAGTACGTGGGGGCACTCGTCGGGAAGAGCCACGCCGCACAGCGACGTCTTCCCTTTCCCGTCCTTGTGCTTATGGACTACTCGCCTGGGATCCCGATCGCCGCTCACGGCCGCGAACGCTGGACGACAGTGACGATCGCACCGATCAACGCCACCACAGCCAAGACGCTCACCACCACCGCACCCCACCGCTGATCCCACGCGAAGAGCACACTGGCCTGCGTCCACGCCACAATGCTGGCCAACCACAGCCCGCACGCGAGCCGGCACCGCACCGGACTACCAGCCACCAGCGCCACGGCACGCACCACCCGGTCCGCCGGGCTGTTATCGCCGGCACCACGGGCCCTCACCACAACCGGGATTCCCTCACCGGCAGGCGGTATGACAGTCTTACTCATGGGTCCACTCCTGTTCAGATCAGGTGTCGGATCAAGGCCTCGGGCTGGTGCTCTAACACCACCCGGGGCCGCTTTCGCTTACGCACCGTATATCGCCGGAGCCCCAGAGACGTTACGGCGCTCGTCCCCCACATCCTGACCACCCTCAGACCGGGGCGATACCGGTGCCGCGTCGGCAACCGCGCCCGGACTGGGCCGGAACAACAAAACGCCCCGCTCCATCTCCTCATTGCAAGGGTGGAGCGGGGCGTTTGTGCGTGCCTGGCCTACTCGCCGAGAGCCGCGGCCTCAGCGGCCGCGCACTCCTCGGCCTCGGCCCGCTCAGGTGGCACGACCGCGTCCAGCAGCGCGGCGTACGCCGCGTGAATCCGCTCGCACGCAATCACCGCCAACGCCCCGTGAGCGTCAGGGCCCCACACCCCCACCTTCGCTACCAGCTCCCGCACCGCATTGCGCTGCTCGCCGGTGAGCGTGCCGCGCAACACGGCGCGCTCCAGTTCTCGGGCGCGGTCGGGCGCACACGCAGCGTTTGACGCGTTTGCCACACTGCTCATGGGTCCACTCCTGTTCAGATCAGGTTGCTGGATCAAGGCCTCGGGCTGGTGTTCGAGCACCGCCCGGGGCCGCTCACCAGGATCATCGGCACCCACCGGCGCCCCGTTACCCGTAGCCTCACTCATCCCGGCCCCAGCCGGACAGCCCCAGCAAGAGGGCCGCGAGCAGGGCCAGCACGGCGTACCCGCCCAGCACGGTGGACAGCGTCCTATCTCCGGCCATCCAGCTGACCACGCTCGTCGTCCAGGAGCCCAGGGCGACCAGCGCCGCCAACGCCGCCCACAGCTCACGCCTCGAGATCCTCACTCCGCTCCCCCTCGCTCACAGGGCCACTCGCAGGCGACCCGCAGTACCACTACCGCGTTGCCGAAGACCTGATCGATGTTCGGCAGGCCATCCGCGGTCAGCGAGGACTTCCGGACCCGGGTGGCGCTGCAGTCCCCCCTGAACCCGTTGATGATGATCGAGTCGGTCCAACAGTCGGTCTCCCGTTCACCGATGATGGGGGCGTCCTCACCGAACCCCGCTCGCGCGAACACGAACCCGAGCTCCTTAGCCCGGTCCATGAGCCGCATGGCGGCCGCCAGACCCTCCCCGCGCTCACTCATCGCCGCCTCCCCTTGGTCTGGACCTCGACCACGGCCACTACCTCCTCGACGTAGGGCCAGGACGCGCGCCCCGCCACACAACGCCGGCATAAGCAGCCACGCTCCAGGCACGCTGACTCGCACCAGCCGCAACCGCACCCGGCATGCCACCGGGACAGCACCCCATGGCCTCGCAGCCGGTCATCTGCTTCCATCCCGCCCGCCCTGCGTGGGTAGCAGCTCACGTAGCCGCTCCAGCTCGGCCATGATCCGCGCGCGCTCCAGCGGTGGCAGTGTGATCGCGGTCTGGACCACGCGCAGGACCTGCGGCTGGATGCTCACCAGGTCCCCTTCGCCCTCAAAGCGGACGAGGAGTCGGCGGCCCCGGTTGCGGCTGATGACCTCAGCTCGCCTGTAAAGCCGGGAACTCAGCGCCCCGTGCCCCTTGGCCACCGCGACCTGCACCACCTGACACCCATCCGTGATGGGAATGCCCACTGCGTCACGCCAGCGGTCATAGGCGTCCCTTCGGCGCATGCTCACCGGGGCACCGCCGAGGGTGGGCCCATCGCGATCACCAAATCCCGGCCGGGGCCGTCATCGAGCACGCCGAGCTTTCGCCCGCAGCCCCGCAACGCACGCTCCAGCTCGGCCATCGCATCCCCGCATTCGGGGGCCTCCGCATCCGGCAGCAGCCACCGGCGGCCCCCGAACCGCGACGGCCAGCACGATCCGGCCCGTCAGGTCGGCCCGCACCCACTGCGCCACCTCCGCCGCCGGCGAGCTGCTCATCACCGGGGCCACGGCCAAGGCCACCGCGTAATCGCGGCGCAACCGCGCCAACACCGCCGTCATGTGGACCCGGGCCTGCTCAGCGCTGCGCCCCGGCGCCGGGGGCAGCAACAGCCACCAATGCCACCCCTGGTCGGCGATCCCTACCAGCAACTCCGCAGGGGTGGCACCCGGGCGTAGCACCGGAGGCGCCAAGACCTCGCCCTTCATCGGGCCGGTCAGCAAAGCCAGCCGGATCACCGCCGCACCACCCCGCCACCCGCCGCCGCCAGGCACGCCGCGCACGGCGCCCCCACCGGGCCACTCAGCGTGCACCAAGCCGCCAGGAGACCCTGACCGCACAAGGCAACCCCGTCACCGCCGGCGGCCACCGGCCCGGCGAGGTGCAGCGGGCCGCCGGCGGGGCAGCCCACCCACCGCAGGCCGGGGCGAGCCGGCGCGGTGGGTGGGCTGGGATCCCGCTCGACACCAGGGACACCCGGTGGGTCGACCCGAGCGGGCACAGTCGCACCGAACTGGGGCGGCGGCACCCGAGACCCCAGGCACGCTGGGCAGATCCGCGCCGTGGGCGGGCGCTCATGCCGGTGGGGCCCCATCGGCATCACGTGCCCACACCGGGCCCGCAGCCAGCCCAGCGGCTGATCCGCCGCCAGCGCATGCGACGTGCAGTCGAACGGGGACAACACCCACTGCTCACTCACCGTGGCACCCCATCCAGGACCCACGTCCTGCACCCCCAGGTTCTGGGCCGGCCGGCCGCTGGGAGCGGTTGGGAGGCGCTCAACCAGCGGCCGACCGGCGGCTGCCCGGAGCCACGGCCGGGCAGCGTCTAACGTGAACGGCGGGACCACCACCAGCTGTGGACCAGATAGCAGCCCCGCCGTCCCCTCACCCGCACCCTCACCAGGAGGAACGGGAGCCAGACAGGCACCTGACAGGCAATCCACCTCACTCACCACGCTCACGCTCACCACGCCACTGCCGCACCAAGACCGCCAGCATGCCCAGCACCGTCACCGCCGCCAGCACCGCCAGCGCGGCCCCGATCCGCCCATGACCGGACACCCAGAGCCCCACGCCCGCCGCCCACACCAACATGGCGCCCACATACGCGGCCACCGCCGACCACGCGCTCACCGCGGACCCCGCCGGGCATCCAACACCAACTCCGCCGCAAGCTGCGCCATACCGCGCGCGGCTCCGCAGGGCTCACACCGCCGGCCGGCCGGACCGGCCAACGCCGCCGCGAGCACCCGCGCCCCGCACACCGCCAGGTACCGGCCCGAGTGGCGATGCGCCGCGATAGCCAGGTCCGTGACCGCGTGCTCGACCTGCGTGTGCGCGTCGGTGATCCCCACCGGACGCGGACCCCTCTGCCCGGGAATCCGGGCGTGCCCACCGCCACGGCGGCGGCTATGCCGACCTGCCATCACTCACCGCTCCTCCGGTCAAAGGGGTGCCACCCGGCCCCGGTCGGGGGGAGCGAGGCCGGGTGGCCCACACGACAGAGACCGACCCCTGCCGTGCGATCCAGGCCGCGAAGCCCCCAGTGCCCCGCGGCCACGTCCGCGACCTCCCGGGCGAACTCGTGAGGTCGCGGACGGCGCTAGGATCAGTCACGCAGTTTGTATACTAACTCTTAGCGCTAAGAGTCACAATAGGAGAATGAGGTCGGACACTGATGCGGCTAAGATCCACCCCATGTCACAGTCGGACGTCCGCGTGCCACGCCGACAGCTAGGTCAGGCGCTCCGGACGCTGCGCACGCAGGCGGGAGTCACACGAGCGCACGCGGCGGGCGTGATCGACTGCGCCGAGTCCAAGATCGGGCACATCGAGAACGGGGTCACTAGCCTCAGTCGGCTGGAACTTGAGGCGCTCCTCCAACTGTACGACGCGCCCATCGGGCAGCATGAGGCGCTCGAAGAGCTGCGAGCCAAGGCCAAACAGCGACGCTCCAGAGGCTCGTATCGTTTACCCCGATGGCTTCGCAACTATCTCGACATGGAGAGCGACGCCAGCAGTATTCGTAGCTTCGATGGAGAATTGATCCCAGGAATCTTACAAACTGAGGCGTACGCGCGGCGCGTGCACTTGGTCGCGCAACAGCTTCTCACTCCTGACGACAGTGAACGGCTCATATCGACGCGTATCGGCAGGCAACGTCTAGTAGAGGATGGCGAGTTAGCGGTTGACGCGATCGTGTCTGAGGCCGCGTTTCGCCGTCTTCTGGGAGACGGCGAAACGGCTATAGGGCAACTTCTCCGTCTAATCGAGCTGGTCCATCTGGCGAACGTCTCTTTGCATGTGATCCCGTTCGGCGCCAAGCTGGGCGCACCAGACCCGCGCGTCGGCGGCCTGCATCCGAGCATGTCCGGATGCTTCGCCGTGTTGAGGTTTCCCGACGACGTGGCACCACCGTTCGGCTACCTGGAGCACGCTATCGGAGGCGAGGTAGTCGACGATCAAAAAATGGTCAGCCAGCTCGACCAGTTGTGGGATCTTCTCCGCAAGCAGGCTCTAACAGCTACCGAAAGTTCTAATTGGCTGGAGGAGCTATCGCATCAAGCGGAGAGATAGGGTGAAGACAGATGATGAACCGCACCAGATGGAGCAGGTCGACCTACAGCGGATGGTCGAACAACTGCGTAGAGGTGGCCTGCGTCGAGGTCGCCCCCCTCGGCGCACGCCGTGCCGTGCGGGACAGCAAGGACCCGACCGGCCCGGCCCTGACCATCACCGCGGCCGCGTGGGCCGCGTTCAGTGCCGGCGTTTGTGCCGGCGAGTTCGACTGACCGACAACGCCGGACGGCCCCCTGCTCGCGGGTATCGAGCAGGGGGCCGTTCTGGTATTACTATCGAACTCAGCGTACCTTCTGCCATGTGCTGCAACCGGATGTCCGGAATGCGGCGTCGCTTTTCTTGATGGTTACGGTCGCGGGACCTCTCGTGCCATCGCTCGCGATTGAGGGACCCTCGCCGCTAGTGTCGCGGAGCCGGAACCAGTAGCACGTAGTCCGAGTTGGGCGGCCGTAGCGCCAGCGGTCGAGGATCCCACCGCGGTCGCCGATCGCGATCCGCCGCTCCAGCGTCAGGTACTGCGTCGTCTTCATCGTGCGTCCTCCCTTGTCCCCGAGGGCAGCCCCCCGAGTACGGTGCGCCGGCTGGCGCCGAGCCTTCGCGCGGCCTCGGCAACTGAGATCAGCGATTGCTCAGGTGGCACATGTGCGGACATGATTGGACCGCCCCTTTCGGGGTGAGGGCGGTGGTGCCCGGCTCTGGTTTGGTGACCTTCGATGGCCGGGCACCTCGCGCTAACTGACTGTGATGGGCGCAGGTAACCACAACCGGGGATCATTGCGCCAGGGGCCGGAACTGAGCGCGGTGTCACGGAGTCTCGCGAAGTGTCCGTCTGTGTTTATGGACGTACTCCTAGCTCCCCGTCTGCCGCCTTCCGATGCGAAAAATTTGCTGGTGCAAATCGCTGGGTAAGGGTCCGCGCCTGCCGGCTGGAGCGCTGCGCCGATCCAGTGCCATAGGCACATAGCGCATCGTTCGCGGAGCGCAATGTGATCGGGTACCTGGACGAGGACGGCACTGCGACCGTCACCGGGTCGGCGCTGCCCGCGGATCAGGCCGCCACCGCATGCGCCCACGTCGAGGAACTCGCCAGGGCGGCGAAACGCGCCGGGCATCCCGGTCGGATCGGTCCGCTGCGAGCGGATATCTACCTGGGTCTGCTGGACGGTCGTTGGCAGCACTGCAACCGCGATCAGATCATTGCCGACCTGCTCACCCGCGCGACCAGCGACACCGACGACGGCGCTGATCCCGACAACCCGGCCCGCTCCGACCAGCCAGTTGACCCGGCAGTCGGTGGCCGTACCGCATCCCGCGATGAGTGTGGCAGTGCTGCCGCGGACCGCGCTCCGGGCGGCGGAACCCCAGTCCACCCCGCTGCCGCTGGTGGTAACGGCTCGGGCACTCATCAGGACGGAACGCCCTCCGCAGGCTGGCCCCGCACGGGGTCCGAGGGCACGGGGTCCGAGGGTGCAGCGCAGCCGGTCCGGCGGACGGGGGTGGAGTTGCGGGTGGGACTGTCCACCCTGCTGGGCCAGGACCGGCACCCCGGTGAGGTTGCCGGATGGGGTCCGGTCACCGCGGAGGTCTCCTGCGGCATCGTGACCGCGCAGCGCGCCGCGGAATGGCGTTTTGCGCTCACCGACCCGGCCGGGCAGCTACTCCTAGCGGGAATCACCCGCCGTCGACCTCCCGGCACGGCGCCCGCTGGCGAGTTGCCGCCGTGCCGGGGTGGGATCGTCGAGCTGCAGTTGCCCGCCGCCCTGCTCACTGAGTTCGCCGCGAACCTGGATGCCTGCGGTGAATGGGCCGGGGTGGTCGCCGACCTCGCCGCCCAGTACACCCGGTACATCCAGAATGGCCGGCGTGGACCGGCCGGGCAGGACCCGACCGCCCGGTTCGCCGGGGCGGCGCTGCGCCGCCATGTCCAGATCCGAGATCGGTCGTGTGTGTACCCGGGGTGCCGCCACTCGGCTCGCAGCGCCGACCTCGACCACACCGTGGACCATACCTACGGCGGGCCCACGGTCGACTCGAACTCAGGACCGCTGTGCCGGCACGACCACCGGTTGAAACACATCGGCCGGTGGCTGCTGCACCAGCCCGAAGCAGGCCATTTCACCTGGACCAGCCCCTTAGGCCGGACATACCGCACCCAACCTGCACCGATCACCAACGACCTACCAGGACCCCAACCCAGACCCGACCGCCCTGACTACCCGTGCTTCGTCATCCCCGACGACGACAGCCCCATCTTGGAACGGCCACCACCCCAGCCAGGTCCCCAGCCACCCGCCAGGCTGCTAGACCCCGACGAGCCGCCTCCCTTCTGATGATCAGCGGACATAACCGCTCCGCGGTGCTGCTCGGCTCATCGGCGCATCGTGCACGGCACGGTCCGCAAGGCGATGGGTGTTCCGTGGGTATCAGGCGGCGGCGCGCGGCGGACTTGCCATGCCCGACTCTGCGACACCGAGTGATCCAACTGGCCCCGCTGAGCGTGGGGTAGCGTTCTGCACTACCGTCAATCGGTAGCATGCCCGGGGTGAAGACCACTATCGCGCTGCCCGACGATCTGTACGACGTCGTCAAACATTGGGCATCCGCCGACGGCACCTCCATCAACTCGTGGATGCACGAGGCCATCGAACGCGAAGCATTCCGGCGCCGCTGCATCGCCCACGGGCAATGGATGGACGCCAACCCTGCCATCCGTGACGAGTTGCTGGCCCAGGCCGAGGCTGCTGCCCAGGAGATCGACGACCTTCGGCGTGATGGTGCCGCGTGATGCTGCGGCGCGGTGACGTGTGGGAGGTCACCGGACAGCGACGGCGCAGCGTGCTGGTGGTATCGCACGGCATGTACAACGACCAGCCGGGTATCCCGACAGTGTTGACGATGCCAGTCCTGACCGGTAAAGGCGATGATCTCGGTACGTGGTGTGTGCCCATCGGCGCGGGAGAGGTCGCTGTGGTGGATCACATCGGGCGGACGGCGAAAGTGGTGTTCGAACGCCGGGTACGGGTGGTCGACAGCCAGGTGGTGATGGACGTGAACAACGCCCTGTTCAAGATCCTGTCCACGAACTGACCCACCGGATGCGGGCCCGGCCGGCGAGTTCCGCGGAACCGCCACACCGGCCGTTCTGGCACTACGGGGACCGCGATTGGCCGGCCCGCAGACCCGCCCGACCCCGTCACCGCAGGCACCCCAGACCGGTAGGGTGCCCGTGACGCCGAGGGGAGCGCGGTGGCCAGGGTCTTCATCAGCTATGCCAGTGCTGACCGGGAGTGTGCCGGTCAGCTGCACCAGTGGCTGGTTGCGGAGGGCCACGAGGTGTTCCTGGATCAGGATCCCGGCACTGGCATCGCGGTGGGCGAGGAGTGGGACAAGCGGCTGCATGAGCGGCTGCGCTGGGCCGATGCGGTGGTCTGCGTGGTCACCTCCGCCGCCGTGGCGTCGACGTGGTGTACGGCCGAGATCAGCATTGCCTTGTCGCGGGGCAACCGGTTGCTACCGGTGCGCGCGGAGCCCAGGGTGGATCATCCGCTGCTGAGGTCTGTGCAGTACGCCGATCTCACCGTCGATTCCGCCGCAGCTCGGGCGGCGCTGGTGCAGGCGCTGTGTCGAGTGGATGCCGTCGGGGGTCACGGGTGGCCGGACGGTAAGTCGCCGTTTCCGGGGCTGCGTCCGTTGGACGTCGATGAGCATCGGGTGTTCTTCGGCCGCCGCAGCGAACTGGAGCAGCTGGCCGGGCTGGTGCGGTCCCCCGCTGAGCGGGCTGAGCAGGCGGTGTTGCTGGTGGTGGGACCGTCGGGATGTGGCAAGTCGTCGCTGGTACGGGCCGGGTTGCTGCATGTGATGGCCGACGAGCCGGACTGGTGGACGCTGGCGCCGATGCTGCCCGGCGCTGACCCGGTGGCCGCGCTGGCTCGGGAACTGACCGCCGCGGCAGGGCAGCTGGGGCTGGACTGGACGGTGGCTCAGGTGCGCCACCAGCTCGACGACACCGGCCTGACCGGGCTGGCCGATGAGCTCCTGCTGGCCGCCCCCGGCGGTCGACGGCGGCGGTTGCTGCTGGTGGTGGATCAGTTCGAGGAGCTGCTCACTCAGACCCCACCCGGACACCGAGCCCACTTCGCGCAGCTGCTGCACCCGGCTCTATCGGGTCCGGTGCAGGTGGTCGCCACCCTACGGCCGGAGTTTTTCGACCAGCTACTGATCGACACCGATCTCGCGGTGTTGCCGACTCACCCCTACGCGCTGCGGCCGCTACACCGCGAGACGCTGCGGGCCGTGATCGAAGGCCCGGCCCAGCTCGCCGAGATCGAAGTGGACGAGGACCTGGTGGTCCGACTGGTCGCCGACACCGACAGCGGAGAAGCACTGCCGCTGCTGGCCTTCACCCTGGCCCAACTCGCCGACGGGGTCAGCCGCGGCGGGCGGCTCTCCCAGCGACGCTACGATCAACTCGGGGGAGTACAAGGTGCCCTGACCCGTCAGGCGGATGTGGCCCTGGCGGAGGCGACCGCGGTCAGTGGTCGGCGCCGTGAGGAGGTCATCGCCGGGCTGTTGCGGCTGGTCACCGTGGATGAGCAGGGTCGTCCCACCCGGTGGCGGGTCTCCCGCGATGAGTTGCCCGCGCCGGTGACCCGAGAGGTGGACGTCTTCGTCGCGCGGCGGCTGGTGACGACGGACACCGACAACGGCGACGTGGTGGTCGGGGTGGCCCACGAGGCGTTCCTGTCCGCTTGGTCCCCGTTGGCCCAGGCGATCGAGAAGAACGCGTCGGCGCTGCGAGCCCGCCGCGCGGTCGAGCAGGCCGCCACCGAATGGGACAACGACGGCCGCCAACCGGTTCGGTTGTGGGAACGCGGCCAACTCGCCGCCGCCGTGGCTGACACCGGCGCCCACCTCCACAGCGGCGATCTGGTCACCGACCGCGTCGACCTCAGCCCGACGGCCCGCACGTTCCTGCGCGCCAGCATCCGCCGGGACCGCCGTCGGCGGGGACGCGCCATCACTGTGCTGTCGGTGCTGCTCGTTCTCGCCCTAGTGGCGGTCAGTATCGCCTTCGTCCAGCAGCGCACTGCTAAGGACAAACGGGATGTCGCTTTGTCTCGACAGGTCGCTGGCCAGGCTCTGCAGCTGCACGCCAGAAACCCCGCGCTGGCCGCCCAACTCAGCCTCGCCGCCTACCGGCTTGCTCCTACCGCAGAAGCCCGCAGCAGCCTGCTCAGCACCGTCGCCACCCCCTACGCCACCCGGCTGACCGGCCACACCAGCAGTGTCAAAGGTGTGGCAGTCAGTCGCGATGGGCACACCTTGGCCACCGGCGGCGACGACATGACGGTGCGGTTGTGGGACATCAGCGACCCCCACCATCCCAGCCCGCTGGGAGTTCTCACCGGTCACACTAACTACGTCCCCGCAGTGGTCTTTAACCCCTACGGATACATCCTGGCTACCGGGAGCGATGACGAGACGGTGCGGTTGTGGGACATCCGCGACCCCCACCATCCCAGCTTGCTGAAGACTCTCACCGGCCACACCGGTGTTGTCTCTTCAGTGGCCTTCAGTGCCGACGGGCGTACCCTGGCCAGCGGAAGCGTCGATAGGAGCGTCCGGTTGTGGGATGTCCACAACCCTTACCATCCCAGTGAACTGGGCACCATCACCGGCCATACCCACGACGTCAACTCGGTGGTCTTCAGCCCGGACGGGCATACCCTGGCAACCGGCAGCCACGACAGCATCGCACGCTTGTGGGATGTCCGTGACCTGCGCCGCCCCAGTACGTTAAGCGTCCTCACCGGCCACAACGGCGGCCTTTCCTCAGTGGTTTTCAGTCCTGATGGGCGCACCCTGGCTACCGCCAGCTATGACAACACCGCACGGTTGTGGGATGTCAGTGAGCTGCGCCGTCCCAGCCCGCTGGGGACCCTGACTGGCCACACCAACACTGTCCGCTCGGTGGCGTTCAACCCTGACGGACACATCCTGGCCACTGCCAGCCAAGACAACACCGCGCGGCTGTGGGATGTCAGTGACCTACACCGTCCAAGCCCGCTGGGAACCCTCACCGGCCATATCAATACCGTCTATTCGGTGATTTTCAGCCCCGATGGAAACACCCTGGCCACCGGCAGCTACGACACTACCGCGCGGCTGTGGGATCTTCTTGGACCCATCCTGGACGGCCACACCAACGCCGTCTTTTCGGTGGCCTTCAGCCCTGACGGACACACTTTGGGCACCGGCAGCTACGACGCTACCGCGCGGCTGTGGGATGTCCATGACCTGTATCGTCCCAGACCCCTAAGCGTCCTCACGGGTCACGACACCGACGTCTATTCGACGGTCTTCAATCCTGATGGGCGCACCTTGGCCACGGCCAGTTATGACAGGACCGCGCGGTTGTGGGACGTCAGTAACCTGAACCGTCCCCGTGCGCTGGGCATCCTTACCGGCCACACCAACAACGTCTTCTCAGTGGCCTTCAGCCCTGACGGACGCACCCTAGCCACCGGCAGCGCCGACAGCACCGCGCGGTTGTGGGACGTCCACGAGCCCCGTCAACCCCACCTGCTGGGGATTTTGGCTGGCCACACCGGAGGCATCAACTCGGTAACCTTCAGCCGAGACGGCCGCACTGTGGCCACTGCCAGCCTTGATTCCACGGCGCGGTTATGGGATGTTCGCAATCTTCGCCGACCCAGTCTGCTGGGCATCCTCAGCGGCCACACCAATGGCCTCTTCTCGGTGGCTTTCAGCCCTGACGGATCCATCCTGGCCACCGGCAGCACCGATAACACCGTCCGGATATGGGAAACCGACGTAAATAGTGTCGCCGCGCGAATCTGTAGCATCACATCACCCAAAATGACCAAAGACGAGTGGGATCAGTACCTGCCCGACCTGCCTTACCAACCCCCGTGCCCGTGACTTCCCTACTCGACAGGCCTGGTCGCTCATTCCGGTCAGCACGCACGCAGCGAACTCCGGGGTCCGGACCGGCTCATAACGACACGATACGGCGATGCGCGGCGCGGGACCTACACGCGAGTTGCGGCGACCTGGTGGGCCGTCCGGGCGATCTCTTGGGCGTCGCTGCCGGGGCGGGCCGCCAATGCGGTGGCCAGCGGCACGAGCCGTTCCCGCCGCACGGCAACGGACTGCAGGGAGCTCACCGCCTCGATGGCCTGCCGGGCCAGTACCAGACCGCGGGGGTCCCCGGCCCGCACATGCACCTCGGCGAGGACCAGCTCGGCCCGCGTCCGGTCCCGGCGGTGGGGGGTGGCACCGTAGGTGCGCACCGCGCTCGCGGCGAACCGTTCCGCAGTGTCGAACCGGTGCAGGTCCAGCTGAATCTGCGAGATTGCACTATCCGCGGCCGCACGTTCGCGCGCATCACGGGGCGCCCAGCCCTCGTGTGCCTCAGCGAGACAGCGCTTGGCCTGATCGGGGAGGTCCAGAAGGGCGTAGGCGGTCGCGGAGTTCAGGTTCAGCCACGCGGTGAGCGTCGGTATCGGAGGTTCATCGGCCCGCAGGGTCGCCGCTGTGGCCTTGCCGGACTGGGCTCCACGAAGCGCGAACTGCCCGAGCTGGAAGCACTTGAGCGCGTCGTTGGGATGCCCGCTGCGCACCAACGTCCTGCCTGCCTGCCAGGCCGCGTTGGATATCCCGAAGACATCCCCGGCTGCGGCGGCCAGCCGCTGGGCACGGGTGAAACAGCCCATCCCGTCCACCCCGGAGTCGTAATAAGCCCAGCCTGCCTCGGTGTACAGCTCCGCCAGCGCGGCACCCAGCCGCGCCGTGACCATCTGGGAGGCAGGCACGTCCATCCACCGCGCGTAGCGCTGCGCGGCGGCACCGAACAACTCGGCCTGCCCACCGAACTGGCGCGCCACCCCGCGCAGCCGCTCGGTGACCGCCGCCACGGCCTGCACATGCGACATACCCAGCCGCGTCGGCAGCGGCTCGCCGGTCGGCAGGGCCAGCTCCTCCAGACCCTGCACCACCTGACCGAGCGCCGCCATGGAGGTGGTGGCGATGAGAGTCCGACGGCGCACGTCCTCACCCTCCCTCGTCGGTGCTTCGGTGACCGTGACCTCACCACAGTAGGCGCCATCGGGACCCCACCAGGACAGGCCCATCAACTCCCGGGGAATGTCGAAACCCTCCGCGATGCGCACCAGCACCTGATGGCTCTCCACCTGGCGGTGGCCCGCGATGATCTCGCTCACCTCCGACTGGCACTGCCCGGTATACGCCGCGATCTGCCGCTGCCTGATCCCAGCAGCATCCCCCAGGACCCGGTACAAGCCACCGATGTCCAGCGCCGCCAGGACCCGGCGCACGTCATCCCGCCAGAACAGCACGGGATCGACAGACGGGGTATTGCCTGCTCGCCCGCTGATCTTCTCGGCGTGCTCGTCGCTCATGGCGGATCACCGCTTCCCCTCGATGTGTGACGGGACGAACAGTAGCGGTTCATTCGGTAGGGTGAAGATCGGTCTGGTTGTCATTGCCGCGCAGGCCGACCTACCCGAATCCGCCGCCGCCCCACAGGTAAGATGATCGTATGACTGCCGACCGCATCACCGGCGGGTCCGCCCACCGATGCGGAACGTGCGGCGGCTCGGTCGGAACTGGGTCTTCCGAAACCGGAGCTTTCGACATGACCACACCGTCCGGATTGACCTTGGATGCAGGCGCGCTGATCGCCGTCGAACGCGGTGACCGGCGGGTGCGGGTGCTGCTCGACGAGAGTGAGCGGGCTGGTTGGCCGGTCGCGGTACCGGTCGGGCCGCTGGCCCGGGTATGGCGCGAGGGTGCTCGACAGGTTGCGCTCGCCCGGTTCCTCAACGCCACGGACCGAGTGGGGATCGTCGAATGGGATGCGGCGACGGCACGCGCCGTCGGAGTGCTGTGCGGGAGAGTAGGCACCTCGGACGTGGTGGACGCCTCGGTCGCGGTGTGCGCCCGGGAGCATGACCATCACATCGTCACCTCGGACCCGCAGGATTTCGCGGTACTCGATCCCCGACTACCGGTGATCGTCGTCTGACCACGCCGCCACCCGCGCAAATAAGCAACACTGAACGGCCCATCGGGTTCTCTGACCGCGCAGCTTCGTAGTGGTCAGCACCTGCACCGCCTGCGGCAGCGGATGACCAGGGTGCTGCCGGTGCCGATGAGCAGGGCGCTGAGCAGCACCGACCAGGGCGGGTACTGCTGGAGGAACAGCGCGGCGAGCGCGGTGGCCGCGGGTACTTCGAGAAGCGCGACGGTGGACACGGTGGTGGCGTCGAGCGCCTTGAGTGCCTGGTTGAGCAGGCCGTGGCCGAGGAGCTGACCGCACAGGGTGACCGCGGCGATCATCAGCCAGGCACGGGCGGAGAAGCCGGTCAGCGAGGTTCCCGAGCAGGCGGCGGCGAGGCCGAGGGCCCCGGCGGCCGCGGTGCAGGCGATCAGGTTGTAGCGGGCCGCGTCCACGGTGCGGCGAGCACGTTCACCGAGTATCACGTAACCGGCACCACAGAGGCCGCCGGCCAGGGCGAGTAGGTCACCACGCCAGACATCCACAGAAGCATGCAGGTCGTGGCCGCCCAGCAGCACCACACCGGCGATCGCCAGGATCACCCCCGCCCAGACCGCAGCCGGGACGCGGACTCCGCGCAGCCGGGTCGCCACCGCGCTCCACAGCGGCTGGGTAGAGACCAAAGCGATAGACGCGGCCACGGTGGTCAGGCCCAGGCTCGGGATCCAGGTGCCGAAGTGCCCGGCCAGGCACACCCCGGCCAGCACCGAGCACCACCCGCCGGGACCGGAGGTCCGCGCCCGCCGCGGCGGGGAACGCGACGCGCTCACCGCCAGCGCGACAGCGAGCACAGCAGCGGCGGCAGCCGTGCGCCAGAAGGCGATCGCCAGGCCGGGTGCCGCGGTGCCGGCGATCAACGGGGCGGACAGTGAGATGCCGCCCACGGCGGCAGCCAGGATTGCGGCCTGCCGGCGGTCGGGCACCGAGGGGCCGCTAGCGATCAACCAGTCCGGGCTGCGCCCGGAACAGCTGCACTGGACCAGCGCCCGGGCACACCATCACATCGGGATCGGTGGCGGCCAGCCACACCGACCCGCCACGGCACAGGCTCACCCGGGCACCGTCTGGGGAGACCAGCTCCGCGGACCCTCGGGTGCACAGCAGGATCTGCGGTGCCGGACTGCGCAGCACGTAGGGGGTCGACTCACCGTCAGCCCAGTCCAACCGGGTCAGCTGGAACTCCTCGGCCGGGGTGCGATAGACGGTCTCGTGCGGCCCGAGCCGCTCACCACGTTGCACCGGCAGCTCACCGTAGGAGAAGTCCAGGACTCGCAGCAGCTCCGGGACGTCCATGTGCTTGGCGGTCAGGCCGCCGCGCAGCACGTTGTCCGAGTTGGCACTGATCTCCACGCCGGTGCCACTCAGGTAGCTGTGCAGGTTGCCGGCCGGCAGGTACATCCCTTCCCCGGGCGCCAGCACGATGTCGTTGAGCAGCAGCGCCGCGAGCACCCCGACATCGCCCGGATACGCCTCGGCCAGCTCGAGAACGACCCGGCACTCGGGCCGAAAACCCTGGGACGGTACGCCGCGTGGGTCGCGGCGGCGCAGCAGCGCGACGCAGGCATCCAGGATCTGGGGCAGCAGTGCCTTGACCGCCGGCTCGGGCATGGTGATCCAGGTGGTGAACAGCATGCGCAGCCCGTCGGCGTTCGATTCCGCCGCGAGCATGGCGCGGTAGGGCTCGAGCGGGGGGACGTCCAGTGCGGCGAGCAGCTCGACGGTGCGCAGCGGTTCCCGGAAACCGGCCAGCGCGTGGAACTCGGTAAGCGCGCAGATCAGCTCGGGTTTGTGGTTGGGGTCGGAATAGTTGCGTTCCGGGGCTTCTCGGGGGACCCCCCGGGCCTCCTCGCGAGCAAACCCCTCGGCGGCCTGCTCGGCGGAGGGGTGGGCTTGCAGGCTCAGGGGCTCCTCGGCCGCGAGCACCTTGAGCAGGAACGGCAACCGGCTGCCCCACCGCGCAGCGCAGTGCGTGCCGAGGTGGCGACCGGGATCGGCGCGGAGAGCTTCCAGCAGCACAGTCTGACCGCCGTCGGCATGCAGCAGCACCGACGAGTCCGCCGGGTGCGCACCGAGCCAGAGCTCCGCCTGCGGGTGCGGCGCGGGAACCGGGCCACCGAGCAGCTCCGCGATCGCAGTTCGGGAACCCCAGGCATACGGCCGTACTGCGTTGCGCAGCAGCTCCACAACCCCTCCCCGATCACCTGGCTCATCCGACGGTGGACCCGGCTGAGCCGATCCGACCCTGCCCACCCAGCACACCCCGGCTCAGCCCGAGATAGAGCGCGGCGAAGTCGAACCGCAGAGCCAGCACAGCGGCGGCACACGCGGCGGCACCCGGGTCACTGTGGCGGACCATCAGCTCTTCGTCGGCGCTCACCACATCAGCGCCGGGTAACGCGTCCACGGCGGCGGCGCGCTCAGGCGCATGGCGGGGATCCTGGAGCACCCCCAGCAGCACCGGCCGTATCACCGGCATGCCACGGTAGGACTGCTCGGCGAACCGGTCTTCGAACGGGTCACGGAACACCTCGACGTCCCCGCCGGCGCGGGTCGCCTCCCGGCGCAGCACCGGCAGCGCGGCCGCCTCAGGGAAACCCGCGGCGTGGGCCACCACTCCGGCGTGCGCGGCGAGCGCCCCGGCACCGTGCCCCGCCACTACAGTCGCCACCGGATCGGTGCCCCACAGCACGGGCGTTCGCTCCCCGAGTCGCAACGCCAGCGACTTGGCGGGGTTGACCAGCGACTCGTGGGCGATATGGTCCCGCTCGGCTTCCCGGTCGAGTTCACCGGCGAGCTCTTCAACGTCGGTTGCCAGCAGCTCCAGGGTGTCCAGCAGCAGCAGACCCGCGCTCAACGTGCGCGGCAGCGCCAGGCTCGGTGGTACCTCGATGCGCGGAACGAGCAACACCGACCGGCCGGCGGCCGCGGCGGCCACCGGGCCATCGGCAGGCGCGGTGAGCACCACCTGGGCTCCCCGGCGCAGGGCACGGTCGATACCTTCGGCCAGTTCCCGGTCGCCGGGGTCGGTGGTGTCGGCCAGCACGATGTCCAGCGCGCCCACCCACATCGGTACCGACCGCGTCGTCACCACCGGTACCGGGCAGGACGGTCCGAGCAGCGCGAGCAGCAGCACAGCGGCGGCCGGTGCGCCGCCCGGCCGGGTCAGCAGCACCAGCGCACGCGGGCGTTGCCCGGCCAGCCCTTGCAGGCCCGCCTCCTCGGCGATGGCGGCCGTGGAGCGTACCTGGGCGCCCGCGGTGGCCGCGGCACGGAGCAATCCACCGGAGTCGGTGGCCTCGAGACGCCCGGGATCATCGAGCAATTCCTCGTCGAGTTCCCCGCCAGGTGGCATCACGGTGCGCCCGATCCGCACTCGCGGGAGTCCCCGCCGGCTGCGGGGCCGGTCCCGGGCAACGCCTCAGTCAGCAGCAGCACCGGGATGCCGTCAGTCACCGGGAAGCTGCGCCCGCACACGGCACACGTCAAGGCATCAGCTTCAGGGTCAGCGGCGGTGCCGCTGCGCAACCGACCGTGCTCGGGGCACGGGCACGCCAGGATCTCCATCAGCTTCGGGTCCAGGTCCATGACTGTCCTCGTCCTCCTCCGCGTACCAGTGCCAGCACCTCATCACGCAGCGCCTCGACCGCGGAGGTGTCGCGGGCCTCGACGTTCAGGCGCAGCAGCGGCTCGGTGTTCGATGGACGCAGGTTGAACCACGAACCGTCGGGGCACCGTACGGTGAGGCCATCGAGCTCGTCGATCTCGACTCCCTCCCGGGCCGCGAAGCGCGCCTGCACGGCGGCCATCCGGCCCCGCTGGTCCCCGACCGTGGAGTTGATCTCACCGGACGCGGCGTAGCGGCTGAACTGCGCCATCAGCGCCGAGAGCACCCGCTGCTGCTGACCGAGCGCGGCGAGGACATGCAGCGCGGCCAGCATCCCGGAATCCGCGCGCCAGAAACTGCGGAAGTAGTAATGGGCCGAATGCTCACCGCCGAAGATCGCCCCGGTCTCCGCCATCCGCTGCTTGATGAACGAGTGCCCGACCCGGGTGCGCACCGGGCGGCCACCGTGCTCGGCGACGATCTCCGGCACGGCCTGCGAGGTGATCAAATTGTAGATCACCACCGCACCCGGTTCGGTGGCCAGCTCCCGGGTGGCCACCAGGGCGGTGATGGCGCTGGGACTCACCGGTTCGCCACGTTCGTCGACCACGAAACAGCGGTCGGCGTCACCGTCGAAGGCCAAGCCCAGGTCGGCGCCGTGCCCGCGGACGGCGGCCTGCAGGTCCACCAGATTCGCCGGCTCCAGCGGGTTGGCTTCGTGGTTGGGGAAATTCCCGTCCAGCTCGAAGTACAGCGGGATGACGTCCAATGGCAGCCCCTCGACAACCGCGGGCACCGTGTACCCACCCATCCCGTTGCCTGCGTCCACCACGACTCGCAGCGGCCGGATCCCGGACAGGTCCACCAGAGACCGCAGGTAGTCCGCGTACTCGCCGAGCAAGGCCCGCTCGCTGATGCGACCGCCCCCCGGTCCCGGCTCGATGCCCCGCTCGACCGCGATCCGGATCTCCTCCAGCCCGCTGTCCTGGCCGACCGGGAAGGCGCCGGCGCGGCAGAGCTTGATGCCGTTGTAGCGGGCTGGATTGTGGCTCGCGGTGAACATCGCGCCGGGTAACCCGAGCCGCCCGGAGGCGAAGTAGAGCATGTCGGTGCTGGCCAGCCCGACCGAGATGACATCAAGACCGCGGCCGGTCACACCCTGCGCGAAAGCATCTGCCAGCCCGGGTGAGGAGTCCCGCATGTCGTGCCCGATGACCACAGCCTGCGAGCCGTCCGGACGCTCGACGGTGGAACCGTCCGAGTTCACCACGAAGTCGGCGAAGGCCGCGCCGATGTCGCGCACCACCGCGGGGTTCAGCTGCGCACCGACGACACCCCGGATGTCGTAGGCCTTGACGACCGCCGATAGGTCGACCACCACACTCCCTCCATCGAGTCCAGCCCTCACGAGCCTATCGGCGCGGTGACAAGCGAGGGCGCGCTCAGTCGTCGATAGGAGTGGGGAGAGCTCTGAGGTGGGCCCGGCGGGCGCCACCCCGAGCGGCGACCGGGGTGCGGGGCTCTACGGGGCAGCTCACCCTGCCGGCCTCCCGAACCGCCTCGGCCAGCGCGGTGAGGTCGTCCACCGACGGTTCCGGCTCGGCGAACTCGCCGTCATGACGGACCACGTCCCACCCCCGGGGAGCGGTCAGCCGCAACGCGTGCCGCTCGCACAGGTCATAGGAGTGCGGCTCGCTGCAGGTGGCCAACGGACCTACCACCGCGGTGGAGTCGGCATAGACGAACGTGAGCGTGGCAACTGCCGGGTTCGTGCACCCGGTCCTCGAACACCGCCGCGCGCTGCGCACGACCTGCAGACGATAGTGCGCCTCTCCCGCCAAGTGCGGCAGGCGCGCGGTGCACCCAAGGCTCAGCTACCCCCACGCTCAACGGCGGTAGTCTCGGTGGATGACGGTGACCCGGTCAGCCCGCTCGCGCCGGCGCAAGAACCGGGATCGGCGTGGCCGCGGCGTCCGGGGCCTGCTCTACCCCGCTACCCTGCCAGCTGCTCGCAGCCGCTCGGAGCGGTTCGACGCGATCGTGCTGGAAGCTCTCGAGCCGATCGACCAGCGCTGGCACGCCGAGATCGATCGGCTGGACATCGCGGTCGACGAGGTGCCGGAGGTGACCGACTGCGATCCGAGCACGGTCACCTGGGGCAGCGACGTGGTGGAGGACGGCAACGTCCCGCTCGCCCGCCTGGTCCCCGCCGGAGTGGACTGCGCCGGCCTGCCGACCCGGGCCCGGATCGTGCTCTACCGGCGCCCGCTGGAGACTCGGGCCCAGGACGGTGGTGATCTCTCCGACCTCGTCCACGAGGTGTTGATCGAGCAGGTGGCGAACTACCTGGGCCTGGATCCCGACGTCATCGACGGTCCCCCGGAACCGGGCTGATCCAGCGCGGTGGGGCTAGCGGTGCAGGCGCCGCCGGGAGGGCAGCGCGGTACCCACGACGAGCAGCAGCAACGCAGCCTCGATCAGCAGCAGCGTGGTCCTGGTCACCTCCGAGCGGGCCACGCGGACCTCGGCGGAGTCACCCCGGACCGGGATCGCGACCTGGTGACCCCAGCCTCGAACCACTGAGACCGGCCGGCCGTCCACGCTGGCCTGCCAGCCTGGTTCATCATTGGCCGCGACCACCAGCAGCCGGCCCTCCGCGCCGGCCGCAACGCGCACCGCCACCTGCGGCGGCTGGGCGGGTGCCAGCACGCCGCTGACCCCGGGCGCGATGGGCGGGGCGGCGCCGGTGCGCGCCTGCGCCGCCAGCGCGGGACCCAGCAGCTCCGCACCCGGCACCGGGCGCACCACCCGCAGCACCGGCCTGCCGTCCGTGGTCGGGGGCGCGGGTTGGGCCAACGCTCCGGCCGCGGCCAGCGCCCGCTCGCCCTGCGGGGCGGTGGGCAGCACCACGAACTGAACCCCGGTGGCGGCCACATCAGCGATCGCGGCCGACGTCTCACCGGGCTGGCCGGCCCGCAGCGCAGCGGCCACCCGTTCCAGCCGCGCTCCGGTGGCCCGCAGCGGGGCGATGTCGTCGTCACCGAAGCGTGCGGTCCGTGACCTGGTCAGCCTCACCGGTTCCCCAGGAGGACCGACGACCAGCACGGAGGTCTCGGAGCGAGCCAGCTCCGCGGCCAGCGAGGGCGCCAGGGTCGGTAAGCCGCTCGGCCCGCCAACGGTAAGGGGACCACCAGCACCCACCAGGACAGCGAGGACTGACAGCACCGCCAACCCCACCCACGGCGTGGTCGACAAGACCTGACGACACCGGGTACCTGCTGCGGCCCACCAGGGCGGCTCCGCAGTACCGGCCGCCCGCAACACGATCCACAGCAGTCCACAGCCAGCGAACAGAAGCGCTGCACCGGTGAAGCCCGGCCGAGGATCGCCTCCGCTCAGCGGCCGGATCGGCAACCGGACCAGCAGCGCCGCCGCAGCGGCGCCCAGCAGCACCAGCCCCAGACCGGGCAGCATCGTCCGGGACGGCCGGAGGAGGAGCGCGATCGCGGCCGCGAGCCCTATCACCGCACCTGCCCACGGCAGCGCACCGGCACCGCCCGGATCCAGAGTGAGCAGTTGCAGCCAGCTCGGCGCCTGCTCAGCCACTACCGCGCCCACCCCGTGCACCAGCACGGTCGGACGTTGGATCACCACCGCTGGCCACGGCATGAGCAGACCCAAGGGGAGCAGTACCACAGCGAAGAGACCGAACGTGCGGCGCAGTATGGTGATCCGGGGCGCGGGCACGACCACGAAGCCGATCAGCATCATCGCCAGCACGAGCAGATGCAGCAGCGGGGCGAAGGCCCCGATGACGGCGACCCCGAGCGCCGTCGCGGCGGTGGTGGACAGCCAGCCCGCGGAGCGCCTCGCCGTCCCGCCGTGCAAGACCGAAACAGCACCGGCGAGCACGAGAGGCAGCAGCAGGTAGGCCATCACCACGTCCAGCCGACCCTGTGCCAGCCCCGCGATGGCCGGTGGGAGCAACGCGTACCCGGCGGCGGCGAGAGCACGGCGCTTGCGGCTGACCGGCACGGCCCTGGTGGCCCAGTAGGCGGACAACGCGGCCAGCGGCAACGCGGCCAGCAACAACAGCGACACCGCGACGGCCGGCGAGCCCACCGGCAACCCGATCATGCCGAGCACGGCCAGCGCGGCCGGGGTGGGAGCCGCGCTTCCACCACCAACCGGGTGCCACGAAGCAAGGTAGGAGGACCAGGTCTGGCCCAGGCTCTCCAGCGGCAGCAGCCGACCGCCCGCCAGATCCAAACCCAACCGGTGGCGGTTGACCAGCACGGCGAGCACCGTCATCACCATGGTCAACAATGCGGGTGGGGAGAGCAGGAACCGCCGGATGCGGGTGCCGACTCCGACGTCATCCAACGCCAGCAGGCCCGAGTCGCGAGTGTCGACGACCTGGGACGCAGCGCCGGTGCCGGAATGCCTGGGTAGTGGGGATGGCCGGTGGCGAGCACGGGACGTCGTGGAACCGGGCCCTACCGGTGCCGCGACCGAGCCGGACCTGTGTGCACCGGCCGCCGGACGGGAATCGTCATGATCGGCAGGTCCCCCAGCACTGCGCGACATGCCGACTCCTCCCTGTCCATCCCCGTTAGTGGGTGGCACACGGTAACGTCCCGGAGCGGTCGACACCGCGTCCGGGCAGTGCGAGGGCGAACTTCAGACCACGCCGCGTTTGAGCTTGCGGCGCTCCCGCTCAGACAAGCCGCCCCAGATTCCGAACCGCTCGTCGAATGCCAGTGCGTACTCCAGGCACTCGGCACGGACCTCGCAACCCGCACAGATCCGCTTCGCCTCCCTGGTCGACCCACCCTTCTCAGGGAAGAACGCCTCCGGATCGGTCTGCGCACACAGCGCCCGCTCCTGCCAGTCCGGCTGGTCGAGACCGTCGAGCAGGTTCCTGGTGTTCTGGTGTTCGCCTCCCTCGTCCGCAGGCCAGCTGATATCCGTCTCATCCATGGCGGTCCGCCCTTCTCGCCATAGAGTTCCTCCCCGGTCTGCTGCCTCCCCCGGGCTGTGGGACCGGAGAATAACAAGTCTGTGATTACACCCCTGTCATCGGGGATGCAAGTCTGCAGGCAGATCCCGGTCTGCTACTCAGCGTGTCGCATTTGACACGCCGCGCAACCATTCGTACCCGACCGAGGGCAGCCGCGACCGGTGCGCGAGAGTGTGGCGGTGCGCGCTACCGGCCTGGCCCCCAGCCCCCTTTTCCTGTTGCTGGTCGCGGTCACCGTCATCGGGGGCGCGCTCGCCGCGCTGGGCTCAGGCATAGCCCTCACCGCCGGTATCGTGCTGCTGGTCCTCGGCGGCTGGGCCCTCGCGCTGTGCCTGCACGAGTTCGGGCACGCCCTGACGGCCTACCGGGGCGGTGACCGTTCAGTGCGGGCGAAGGGGTATCTCACTCTGGACCCGCGCCGTTACACCGATCCGGTGATGTCTTTGGTGATCCCGCTGGCGCTGCTGGCGCTGGGCGGGATCCCGCTGCCCGGCGGCGCGGTGTGGATCAACCAGGCCGCGCTGCGGTCCCGTGCGATCGCCTCGGCGGTGGCGCTGGCGGGTCCGCTGACCAACCTCGTGCTCGGGATCGCACTCATCGCCGTGGTCGCCATCAGCGACCCCTCCCCCGGCCTGACCGCGGGCTTGTCCCTGCTCGCTCTGGTGCAACTGCTGGCGTTCGTGCTCAACATCCTGCCGGTACCGGGACTGGACGGGTTCGGTGCCGTGGAGCCCTACCTACCGGCCGCCGCCCGCCGGTTCGCCCGCAGCGTCGCCTGGTACGCGCCCTTGTTACTCTTCGTTCTGATCATCGGTGTGCCCCCGGTGGGCGCTGCGCTGTTCGGCGCCAGCTTCGCGTTCTTCGCAGCCCTCGGTGGTGATCCGCTGGCAGCGGCACTGGGTTTCCAGGAATTCCTGTTCTGGCGCTGACTCGTCACCAGCGGTTGATTAGCGTCTTCTCCAGCGGGGTACAGACCAGGGGGACAGCGAGGGCGCGCAGATGGCGGTAACGGCTCGACTGGACGAATTCCAGCAGCGTCACACCTGGGTGGGCTTCCCGTTGGGAGTGATCTACAAGTTCGTCGACGACCAGGGTGGTCACCTCGCGGCGCTGATCACCTACTACTCTTTCGTCTCGCTGTTTCCCCTGCTGTTGTTGCTGGTCAGTGGCTTGGGTTACACGCTGGACGGCGACCCGACCCTGCAGCAGGCATTGATCGGCTCGGCGCTGCAACAACTCCCGATCATCGGCCCGCAGCTCCAGGAGAATGTCAATGCGATCCACGGCAACCGGACGGCGGTGATCCTGGGCATCCTCGGCGCGATCTACGGCGGCCTGGGGGTCTCCGTGGCCATCCAGACCGCACTGAACCGGGTCTGGGCGGTGCCCCGCTACGCCCGTCCCGACCCGCTGCTGTCCCGGGTACGGGGCTTGATGCTCTTCGTGCTGCTGGGGGCGCTCGTCCTGATCACCACCGCACTGTCCGCGGCCGGTCCGGTGGCCGCCGGCTTCGGCTACGGCGACGGCTGGGTACGTATCGCCGCCGTAGCCGTGTCGATGACGGCCAACATCGGGGCATTCCTGATCGGATTTCGGGTACTGACCGCCCGGGACATCCCGTTCTCCGATCTGATCCCCGGCGCGGTCGGTGCCGGCATCGCGATGCAGTTGCTCCAGATCGGCGGTGCGTTGTTCGTCAGCGCGCTCAGCGGCGCCTCGCAGGTCTACGGTGTCTTCGGACTTGTTCTCGGATTATTGGCCTACCTGTATCTCCAGGCGGTGATCGTGGTGTTCTGCGCGGAGATCAACGCGGTGCGGGCGCGGCGGCTGTGGCCCCGCAACCTGCTCAGTCCCTTCTTCGACGACATCGCGCTCACCGCGGCGGACCGGGCCTCGTACCGTTCGTACGTGGACTCCGAGCGTTTCAAAACCTCTCAGCAGGTCCAAACCACGTTCGAGAACCGGCCCGCGGCCGAGGACCCACCCTGAACTCGGCATCGTGAAAGTGGTGGTGCTGGTCGGCGGTGTGGGTGGCGCCCGGTTCCTACTCGGGCTCAAAGCTGCGCTGGGTTTGTCCGGCGACGGGGTGAGCGGTGGACACGAGATCACCGCAGTGGTCAACACCGGGGACGACATCTGGTTGCACGGATTGCGGATCTGCCCGGATCTGGATACCTGCATGTACACCCTGGGCGGCGGGATCGACGCCGAGCGTGGCTGGGGCCGTGCTGGAGAGACCTGGGTGGTCAAAGCGGAACTCGCCCGCTACGGCGCCGAGCCGGACTGGTTCGGACTGGGTGACCAGGACCTGGCCACCCACCTGATCCGCACCCGGATGCTGCGGGCCGGCTACCCGCTGTCGGTGGTCACCGCGACGCTGTGCGAGCGGTGGCGCCCCGGGGTGCGGCTGTTACCGGCCACCGACGATCGCTGCGAGACCCACGTCGTGGTCGACGACGACCCGGGCCAGTCCACACAGGGCCAGTCCACACAGGGCCGCCGGGCGATGCACTTCCAGGAGTGGTGGATCCGGTACCGCGGCGAACTGCCGGCCATCGAGTTCGTGCCGGTGGGAGCCGAGGGCGCCGAGCCGGCCGCCGGGGTGCTGGCGGCCATCGCCGCGGCGGATGCCGTGCTGCTGGCGCCGTCCAACCCGGTGGTGTCGATCGGCAGCGTGCTGGCGGTGCCGGGGATCCGCCCTGCCCTGCGCAGCGCGGCGGCCAGGGTGGTCGGACTGTCCCCCATCGTCAGGGGTCGGGCGGTGCGCGGGATGGCCGAGGCGTGCCTGGCCGCCATCGGCGTGCCGTGCCGGGCCGGCGCGGTCGCCGCGCACTACGGGGCCCGCAGCGCGGGTGGGATCCTGGACGGGTGGCTGGTACACACGGGGGATCTCGCGAACGTGCCAGGAATAGCGGTCAGGGAGGTGCCACTGCTGATGACGGACCTCGCGGCGACCGCGGCGATGGCCGGGGCGGCCCTGGAACTGGCCGGCCGCCCACGTGAATGATCATGCTTCGCTGGGTGAGCTCCGCATTCTCCCGGTCCGGGGGCTGCCGGAGTTCCGGCCCGGTGACGATCTGCTCAGCGCCCTCGTCGGGACCGCTCCGTGGCTGGTCGACGGCGACATCGTCGTCGTCACCAGCAAGGTGGTGTCCAAAGTGGAAGGGCGGCTGGTCACGGTGCCGGCCGACCCGCCGGGCCGCGACGCCGCCCGCCGCAAGCTGGTGGCCTCCGAGGCCCAGCGGGTGCTGGCCCGGTACGGCCGCACCCTGATCACCCAGAACTCGCTAGGGCTGGTCCAGGCCGCGTCCGGCGTGGACGCGTCCAATGTGGAGCCCCATGAGATCGCGCTGCTGCCGGTGGACCCGGACGCGAGCGCCGCGCGGCTGCGCACCGGGCTGGCCACCGCCTTGGGCGTCGACGTCGCCGTCGTGATCACCGACACGATGGGCCGGGCGTGGCGGGTCGGGCAGACCGACGCGGCGATCGGCGCCGCCGGGCTGAGCGTGCTGCACCGCTACGCGGGCACCTTCGACCGGCACGGCAACGAGTTGCTGATGACCGAGATCGCCGTCGCCGACGAGGTCGCCGCGGCCGCCGATCTGGTCAAGGGCAAGCTGACCGGAGTGCCGGTGGCGGTGCTGCGCGGGTTGTCCCGAGATGCCGACGGCAGCACCGCAGCGGATCTGATCAGGCCGCTGGCCGAGGACCTGTTCTGGCTGGGTACCGCCGAGGCGATCGAGCAGGGCCGGGCGGAGGCGGTGCTGCTGCGCCGATCGGTGCGCTCGTTCCGTCCCGATCCGATGGACCCCGAGGTGCTGCGCCGGGCGGTGGGGGTGGCGCTGCGGGCACCGGCACCGCACCACACCAGACCGGTCCGTTTCGTCTGGCTGGCCGATCGAGTCGTGCGGCACCGGCTGCTCGACGCGATGGCCGAGGCATGGCGGGCCGATCTGCGCGGCGACGGGCTGACCGAGGACTGCATCGAACGCCGGGTGCAGCGCGGGAGCGTGCTCTACGACGCGCCGGAGCTGCTGGTGCCGGTGGCGGTTCCGGATGGCGCGCACCATTACCCTGACGCGCGCCGCCGCGCCGCCGAGGAGACGATGTTCACGGTGGCCGCGGGTGCCGCCGTGCAGGGCCTGCTGGTGGCGCTGGCCGCCGAGGGCGTGGGCTCCTGCTGGGTCGGCTCGACGTTGTTCTGCCCGGATCTGGTGCGCGCCGAGCTCGCCCTGCCGCCGGACTGGAGCCCGCTCGGCGCGATCGCCGTCGGCTATCCCGTCGAACCCCTACGACCGCGCCCACCAGGCAATCCCGATGATGGACTGGTGCTGCGATAATGCCCGCGATGATCACTGTTCCGAACGCCGCGGTGCATGCCGATGCGGTGCGAACGCTGTCCACCTGGGAGCCCGGCGATCCCGGACAGCAAGCGCTGCGCCAGGCGTTTCTCGGGTTTCTGGCGGCTCGCCCGGATTCCTGCGCCCGGTCTTGCGTGCCCGGCCACCTGACCGCCTCGGCGGTGGTCCTCTCCCACGACGGCACGCACGTGCTGCTCACCCTGCACCCCCGGGTCGGCCGATGGCTGCAACTCGGCGGGCACTGCGAGGAGTCCGACACCGGTCTGGTCGCTGCGGCGCTGCGCGAGGCCACCGAGGAGTCCGGCATCGACGACCTGAAGATCGAGCCGCGGCCGCTGCACCTGGACGTACACCCGATCACCTGCTCGCTGGGCCTACCCACCAGGCACTTCGACGTCCGCTTCCTCCTGCACGCCCCACCTGACGCCGTCCCCATCCGTTCCCCCGAATCCGCCGACCTAGCCTGGTGGCCCGTGAATTCCCTGCCCCCAGACGTCGCCCCCGCCCTAGTCTCCTCCCCCGTTAGGGAGACGCACCGGGGTCATGAGGGGCCCGCTCAGCCCGATATGTCTCCATACGGAAGCGCATCCTGCGGTACAGTAAGTACCGCAGGATGCGGAGGGTTAGATGAGTCGACTTGACGATCTGTTCGAAGCACTAGCGGAGCTGGCGGACTCGCGAGGTGACACGAAAGCGACCTCCATCCGGCAACCAGCAGCGTTGCACCGGGCCGGGCTGCTCGCCACGGAACTAGGGATGGACGAGTCGTTCACCGCGGCGGCGAATCACGCGCTAGAGGAGCGGATCCGGGCGTTCGCCCGGCAGCAGGCACTCGCCACTCATCTCAAGCGATTCCCGGAGGATCGACCTCGACTAGCGGCCGTGGCCCTGCGCCGAGTTGCCGGCACGGATCATCCGGCACAGCGGCATCCCGACATCGTCGAAGCGGTCGCCCAGTGGGTCGAGAGCCGTGAACCAGATTGGCCACTCATCAGTGTGGACGAGACGGTGGACCAGGTGTTACGCCACGTGGAGATGATCGCCGCAGGGGTGGGTATCCGACCCACGAACGTCGCTTGATGGCGCCGAAGCTTATTCGCCATCTGGTCCTCGACAACCAAGCCGCCCAGGCGTTGACCTCCGGCAGAGCGCACGATCGTCGTCGCGCCGCGGTGGTCACCGCCATCATGGCAGCTAACGGCACGGTGGTTGTCCCGACCGCAGTCCGCGTGGAGGCCGGTTGGCGCCGTCGCGACCCTGCCGCGGCGGGGGCGAACCGGCTGGTCCGCAATGACGTCTCGCTGGACAGTGTGGACGCAGATCGCGCTGTCCAGCTGCGACGCCTCGTGCCGAGCGCCTCCGTGGTGGACGCCACCGTGGCAGTGGCCGCGGAGCGGGTAGCCACCGACGTACCGTGCACTGTCGTGGAGGTACTGACCTCCGACGTCCCCGACATCTCCGCCTTAGCCGCCCACATCGAAGCCCGCATCGCGGTGACGTCGGTCTGAGGATCTCGTCTCAAGGAGCGGCCCCAATAGTGTCCCTTCCCAAAGAACTGATCAGAAGGTACTGTATACGATGCATCGCGCACGACCCCGGCGCGCCTTATTGCGGATGATCAGTTCTCACTGCGCACGCTAGAGCTGGCAAATCCTTTCCCGCCGGGCTGTGCGGATCCATCGTGGAGTCGACGCGCCGCTGTGAGGGGCCGAGATCATGACCTTCGTGCTGGGGCTAGCCGTACCGATCCTCGGGCTCGTCGCGATTCTCGCTCTCGTGCTGCGCGACACGAAGCCCAGCGAGCGAGCCGAGCTCGTGCGCGCTGTCGCCGAGCTACTCGGCCGGCGACGACGCTGACCAGACCCGCCAGAATGATCGACTCTGACTTTGAGACATCACGAGTTTAGGGAGACATGTGTAGTGGAGACCTACGACAGACTGCTCAAGGCGACGCAGCTGGACGGTGACGACGCTGCGGTGGTGATCGACGCACGGTGGGAGCCGGTAGGTGGCTCCGGGACGCGGATCTACCCGCCGACCTTCCCGCTCGATGCGGCCGACCCGGATCGGCAGCGGCCCTACATCGTGGAGCCGCGCTTGGTCGACGGCGAGCGCGTGCAGACAGTAGTGCTGGATCAGGTGCCCTCGCAGGCCAACCGGATCGAAGAGGTCGTTGGACACGCCGTGCGGGCCGGCCGACTCGACCTGGCGCACCTGCTGCTGGAACACCAGCTCAGCAGCGGCCGGACGGTGCGCGTGTCGAGCTTCACCGCGCCGCACCGGTACGCCGACGCCTACTGGCGGGACTCGATGGTCGACGGGGTCACGTTCGACAAGAGCGGTGTCGGTCAGCAACTGCGAGCCGCCACCACCGAGGACTGCACCGCGCTATACGAGCGGGAACCGTTCAGCCTGCTGCTCGGGTCCTGGGACTCGCACCGTAAGGGCCGGACCGCGCGCTTCCCGCGGGTCTACCGCAGCGAGGTGTTCGGCGTGGCCCCGGAGTTCGGCCGGCGCGCCGCCGGCCGGATGGACCCACACAACCTGGTCGGCGCCGTGCAGAACCCCGAGAAAGCCACCGATAGCACCGGTGGTTGGGAGCACGTCGTGCCCGAAGGGCGCGCTGTGAAGTCCGAGCGCTTGTCCTCCATCGGCCACGGCAACATCACGCCGGTGCTCTCACACGGCGGGGTCACGGTGCGCGACGCGCGCCGGCTGGCCTCGCTGAGCATGGCTGGGCTGGCTCGGTTGCAGTTCGGCGACGCCCCACCGGCCGCCGCCGCCGCGGCCAAGGCGGCACTCGCGGCGTTGGCCCTGCTGGGTGACCGGCTCGCTTTCGCGGGGCCCAGCCTGTGGCTGAGGTCAGGCTGCGAGCTGGTGCTGGTCTCGGAGACCGTCGTCTGGCACCAGCGGGGTGGCCGCACCGAGCCCCTGGAACTCGATGTCCCAGGCGCGTTCGCGCTCTTCGAGCACGCCCAGGAGCAGGCAACCCGGCACATGCTGGCGATGTCGGATGAGGTGGTGCGGCTGACCGCGGGCAAGGGCTTGGCAAAAGCGCTCAACCACGCCTACCTCGCGTCCGACCCGGAGGCTGGTCAATGACCCTCACCCTGCGCGTCAAGCTGCCGCTGGGACGGTTCGACGCGGGTGGAGACGATCCGCGCACCGCGGAATGGCCGCCGCACCCCGCCCGCGTGCATTGCGCACTCGTTGCCGCGGCCCGGACGCCGGAGCATGCCGCACTGCTGCGTTGTCTGGAGCAGCAACCACCCCCGCAGGTGTGGTCCGAGCGTGCACCACTGGGCGCCAACGCCAGATCGGGCTTCGTCGTCACCAACCGGACCGACGTGAAAAGCAGCAGCCAGTTCCATCCGGGTCGGGGCAATCAGTGGCGACGCCGAGCTGGCTCCGCGCTCGCCACCGGCGGATTCGCCCTGGTGTGGCCGGACGCACAGCTGGATGAGCGTAAGAGTGCTGAGCTGAGCGACCTCGCTCGCCGAGTGCCCTACCTCGGGCGGGCCGACAGCACCGCCCTGCTGACGGCCACCACCGCGGCACCGGAGCTAGACCCGGGGTGGGAGTGTTTCGAACCCGTCGTGGGGGCGGGCGGCGAGGTCGAGCTCCGCGTGCCCTACCACGGTTACACCGATGCACTGGAAGAGGTGTTCCTCGACGACGGCCGCGCGTGGGAGGTCGCTCGCCGTGTCGGATACCGGCTGGCATCCGACACGGTCATTCCTGACCAGCAGCCTGCGGAGGTGTCCTCGCCGCACGGGGAGATGCTGGCTTTCGCCATGCCTCGCGATGCCCGGGTGGACGGCCTGCAGGCCGGCATGGTAACCAGCAGATTGCGCACGGCTGTGATGAGCAGAGCCGGCGAGGTAACAGGCGGGACGCTGCCACCGGCGGTCAGCGGCCACGGCGCGGACACCATCCCGCACGTGGCGTACCTCCCGTTGCTGGACGTCGCGCACGCACACGCGCGCGGGCACCTCGTGGGCGTGGGTATCGCGCTGCCCGTGGAGCAACCCGAAACGCGCACCGCGGTGCTGCGTGGCCTGCCACCGGGGCGGTCGCTGACATTGCGATTGCCCTTCGGAGAGCTGTCACTGGAACCGGCCTCGCAACGGCTTGCCGCCATGGACGATCCCACCCACAGCCGGCTGTCCAGCGCCTACTGGACTCGATCTAGCCGACGTTGGGCCAGCGTGACTCCGATCGTGCTCGATCGGTTCCCTCGAAGGCTAACGGACATCGCCGCGGAAGTCGCGAAAGCGTGCAAGCGGGTCGGCCTGCCCGAGCCGGAGGACATCGTGGTCGGAGCGGGGCCGATGGTGCGCGGCGGCGCCGCGATGCGGCGACGGCACCTCGCCCGCACTGAGGATCGGCCCCGACTGTTCACCCACGCCGTGCTGAGGTTCCCGATCCCGGTGCGGGGCGTGGTTCTGCTGGGTGCCCAGCGCTACCTCGGGATGGGCCTGTTCGCGCCACTGCGCGAGGCAACCACGGTCCAGGAGGCCGCCAGTGCCTGAGTTGACCGCAGACCGTTTCGACGAGTTCCTAGCGGCGGTCCACGAGGACGAGAAACGCAAAGACAAGAAACGCACCGCGTTCCCGTGGCAGCAACAACTCCTTGAGGAGGTACTCAGCCGGCGCAAGGAGGAGGCACCCTGGCCCACGGCGATCGACGCGCCGACTGGGCTGGGCAAGACCTCGGTGCTGGATGTCGCGGTATTCGCTACCGCCGCGGGCCTGCCGCTGCGACGGATCTTGTTCGTGGTGGACCGGCGCATCGTCGTCGACGAGGCCTACGACCACGCACAGCGCCTCCAGACCCGGGTGACACCCGAGGCGGACGGCATCCTGGGGGAGGTCGGAGCGAAGCTCGCTGAGCTCACCGGCGCAGCACCGGGTCCGGCCATCAGGGCAACCCGGATGCGGGGTGGAATCACCTGGGACTGGCGATGGATGGACCGACCGGATCGGTTCGGCATCGTCGTCGGCACCGTCGATCAGGTCGGCTCGCGGCTGCTGTTCCGCGGTTACGGTCTGTCCCACCGACTCGCGCCGATCGACGCCGCGCTAGTCGGTGCCGACTCAGTGCTGTTCGTCGACGAGGCGCACCTCGCCGAGCCGATGATCAGAACCATTGCCGCGGCGCAGCGGCTTGACCAGCCCGAACATCGGGTATGCCGGCCGGTGTCCGCAGTCCAGCTCTCTGCGACCCCACGTGGTCGCGAAACCCTGCCATTCGATGTCGCCGCCCACCTCGCCGATCCCGATTCAGAGGCCGCCCGCCGGCTGCGTGCGGCGAAAACGCTGCACACGGTGGTCACCACCGAGAAGGCCAGCGCGAGCGTGCTCGCCGCGTCGGCGCTGGCCGCGACCCAGCTGAGGAGTGATGCGCTGGTGGGGGTGGTGGCCAACACGGTGGCCAAGGCCCGCGCGGTCTTCGACCAGGTTCGCACTGCGGATGGCGTAGCCACTGTGCTGCTGACCGGCCGGCAGCGTCCCTGGGACCGCGATCGCCTGATCTCGGAATGGTCCAGGCGGGTCACCGTCGGCTGGCGTGATCAGGAGCAGTGGCAGCCCACCGTGGTCGTGGCCACCCAATGCATCGAGGTCGGCGCGAACCTGGATCTCGACGTGCTGGTCACGGAGTCGGCGCCCTGGGACAGCCTGGTGCAGCGTCTCGGCCGGGTGAACCGGGTAGGTGCGGTCTCCTCCATGGCTCCGGTGCTGGTGGTGCATGCCGAGGGCGTCAACGCAGACCCTGTCTACGGCGAGCCACGCACCGCGACCTGGGACTGGCTTACCGGGTTCGTCCCGCCGAGAACCTGGAAGGCCGAACGCGCCGCAGCGGCCGGCTTCACGGAACTGCTCGGACTTCCAGGGCTGGATGTATCCCCACTCGCCCTGCGTGGTCTACGGCCTCCAGCCGATGCCAGAAGCAGACCCCAGCCTGCGCCGATCCTGTTCCCTCAGCACCTCGAAGGCTGGGTACGTACTGGTCCGGTCCCGATCCCCGACGCGCCCGTCGCGCCGTTCTTGCATGGATTCGATGACCGGCGCCCCGCGGTGCGGGTGATCTGGCGAGCGGATCTCGCCGAACCGGACCCCGATGGCGAGGTCCATACGGGGGCTTGGGAAGAGGCTGTCGCGACGATCCCGCCCCGTGCCGGGGAGGAGCTGGAACTGCCGCTGGCGGCTGTCCGCGCCTGGTTGCGCCACCAGCCACCGATCCCGCTCGCCGATGACGAGCTCCCCGTCCGCGTCGATGACGGCGCCAAGCGGACCGAACAACAACAGCAACGACCGGCGGTACGCATCGGCCGGCGCGACGAGAAGCCCGAGATCATTCAGCCTTGGCAGTTACGCCCCGACGACCGCATCGTGGTTCCCGCTGCCTATGGGGGGCTCGATGAGTTCGGGTGGGCGCCGGCCAGCACGACCCCCGTGCTCGACATCGCCGATGTCGTCACCCGCCGACGACCTGTGATCAGGCTCAACCGGAACACCCTGCTCCCGGTTGTCCGGCACGTCCTGGACCAGGATCACGCCAGACAGGTCGAGGCGTTGCTCGATGCCCTCGAACTGGAGATCCCGAGCAACGATGCCCTGGATGACCTGCCCAGCGACGTGCCACAGGATCACCCAGCCACAGAGGACCCCCTGACCGCCGTTCTCGTTGACCTCGTGAAGGCCGTCACTCTCCTACTGGGGGTAGACCAGATCACCCCCCGACGGCTCACCGCGCGCTCCCGACCCGCCAACCGGCCCGCAGCGCGGCTGCTGCTCACCGCTGTCGGCGGTCGCCGCGCCACCGACAGCACCGCAGCCGGATCGTCGGTGTCCGAGCGACCCGTGCTGCTCGCCGCGCACCACGATGAGGTCGGCGCGCTAGCCGCGCACTTCGCGCGGCAGCTCGACTTGCCCGATAAGTTGATCTATTCACTCCGAAAGGCTGCTGAGTGGCACGATCTCGGCAAGCTGGACCCGCGATTCCAGACCATCCTGTTCACTGGCGTGGCGCTCGACGCCGAGGCCGCGTTGCTGGCCGACGAGCCCCGCGCCAAATCCGGCATTGACCCCGCTGATCGGCGGGCCCGGCGGGTTGCACGCCGAGACAGTGACTACCCAAGAGACGGCCGGCACGAGGCGCTGTCCGCGGCTCTCGTGCGCTACCAACTCGCTCGCACCGATACCACCTCGCTCGATGCCGAGCTCGTCGAGCACCTCGTCGCGGCGCATCACGGCCACTCCCGGCCACTGCTACCACCGGTGGCCGACGAGAACCGGCCGCGCGAGGTCAGGGTGCCCGACTGGGACCTCACCGTGCCGCTACCCGATGACTACGGCATCGACTGGGCCAGCCCCCGCCGGTTCCGGCGGCTCTGCGACCGCTACGGGATCTGGGGACTCGCCCTGCTGGAGGCCATCGTGCGGCTGGCCGACATCGCCTGCTCTGCCGGCGAGTACTGCGAGCAGGCCCGATGAGCCGCATCGAACTACCGGCGCTCGATGGCCGAAACCCGCTCGGCTTCCTCGCCACCCTCGGAGCGCACCAGTTGCTCGCCACCCACGCCGACCACGACGCCACCCTCTGCTGGCATCCCACCACGTGCCTGCCGGCACTGGGCACAGCGCGGTTCACCAATCTCGACGAGCTCGCCACATGGCTTGTCGAGCTAGCCGTCGGGCAGCCCGAGGAGGTGCTGCAGCCCGGCTGGCCCCCCGGGTTCCCACCGCCAGGCGAAGCACCGGACAAGCTGGTCCCCCAGCGGGCCACATTCCCTGACGTCGTGAAACAGCACCCCGGGGCCGAACGGCTCATCGGGGCGCTGGTGACCGACCTCGCGGTGAACGACGCCGACCGGGTGCGGCGGACCCCGATGGTCGCGCCCACCGGGAAGCAGAGCTTCTCCACGATGCTCATCAATCAGGACCGGCGCATCCGCGCGGATCCGGACCTGCTGCGCCAAGCCCTCACGCGGTGGCGCCGCATTCGTGACACCACCGGCGAGGGATTCGACGGCGCCGCGATCATCGGCGGCGCGGACGACCCCCGTGGCCGTCCCGGCGAACGCGCGGTACCCGGAGCGGTCTGGCTCGCCATCGCCGGGCTGGCCCGGTACCGGCTGGCCACCGACGATCGCGGCCGGACCGCCGCCACCGCGTGGCGCCGCGTCGGCAGGAACCCCCTGATGGTCTGGTCACTCTGGACACCACCCCTCGACACCGACGCGATCCTCGTCCTGCTCGAGCACCCCGAGCTGTCTCTGCGACGCGACCCGCGCGACACCCTGATGCCGCGTTATGACCTCACCCCGCTAGGGGTCACCCGGATCTGCGCCGCCGAACGCATCGGCGGAGGCAACTCCGACGGCCCCCTCATACCCGTCCGGGTACAACCACCACGATGATCCGCGAGCGGTCCGGTTCACCCTCCATCCCCGGGGAGCGCTCGCACGCAGGTCAGCCACGCTACGGTCCCTTGACAACTCCACAACGACCCCAGCCAAACGATCTCCAATCGCCACCGCTCGCGATGATCTCCATCACCGCAGGTCATGCCACCCTTCCGCAGCGAGCCCTGTTCTGGGCGATTCCCGCCCAGCCTCATTGCGGGGCCTGCGCCGCGGCAGCCTCTACACTACGTGCCGGGGCTGTTCTGGGCGATTCCCGCCCAGCCTCATTCCGGGTGCCACGCGCTCCGGTAGTCGGGCTTCTCGGTGACCTGTTCTGGGCGATTCCCACCCAGCCTCATTGCGGGCTGATCGGATGCAGGTCCGGGTACAGGTGGCGCATCGCCTCTGTTCTGGACGATTTCCGTCCAGCCTCATTGCGACTGGTAGCTGGCCTCGACCCGGGTCAGTCCAGGTTAACGCCGTTTCTGACAGTGGCTACGGCGCAGGAAGGCCGCGCGTGGGCACGACTGGGCAAAGCCAAGGAAACATACGACGCGCTCAAGCGGGTCGAGGGATACGTCTCCCGCATGGCGAAACCGGAGACACCGGAACACCACTACCGTTACGACCCGGACAAGGCGGAAGCCTATGTCGCCACCACGCTCGCCTGGCTCGGAGATGTGGCCGCTGAGCACCACGCCCGCCACGTCGTCGCCACGCTGACCCAGGAAGCCGAAGCCGGCCGCTGGCCAGCCGACTCGCCTCCGCCAACATCGACCTCGCGCTTGCCTTGCTCCTGACTGATCGTCTCGATGAAGCCTGCGCCGTCGCCCAGGAATCCATGCTCTCCGGTCGGTTAGTGGCCTCGAACCACTGGCGGGCGCGCGAGGTGGTCCGGACTATCGAAGGCAGGGGCCTGCCGGAAGCGGCGGACCTGCGGGAGAGCTACGAGCTGATGAGGCAGAGCAGCGATTCGGATCGTGCATAAAGTGAGTGAAGGCGCAGGGACACGGCGTCATGCTAGGGAGCGATATTCATCGGCAATCCGGGCCAACACGGCGCGGGCCTCATCGTCGAACACCGCCAGTACTTCATATCCAGCGAACCGCTTCTCGTAGTGGGAGACGTCCTCGACAACTACGTCGATGCCCTAGCCTGGGTGGTCAGCGAATCGTTACCGACCCGAAGCACTTCTTCCGTTCGTTCACCATCAAGGAACTTGGCCGATTCATGACCGCACGCCCCACCAGCCCCGTCGTCTGCGTCCACGAGATGGGCATCCGGTTCCGCTGTCAAAGCGACGAGGTCCTTACCCAAGTCGCCATCGGCATCGAACTCATCGACCCACCCCAAACCACATGACCAGGCAGCCCGGTTACATATCCTTGGCCGAGCTTCTCGCGGGCGGCACTTCGTGATCGAGTGGGTCATACACGTCGTCCACCTCGCTGACGAGCTCACCAAATCGGGAAAGCTGTGGTCCATGCCGTAGACAGACCGCGATACGAGCGATGGCTTGGCTGGTGCCCGCCCGCAAGCTGCCTCCGTCTGGTTGAAGCCCGCATCGTGCGCAGGCTGTGCAGAGTCGTAGACAGCTCGTCACCGGCCAGCGGGCAGTGTCAAACCGGGTAGCTCCTTACCGTTGCCGTATCCCGGACCACGACGACCGTGCCGCGACCGGTCTGCTTGGACTATACATAACTGGTACGTTGACTACATCCGCATACGGGGAGGACACTCAGCGGCGTCCACCGCGACTCGGAGGGGAACAGATCATGAGGATCAAGCTGACTTGGGTACAGGAGCTCTGCGGCAACGGCAAGACCTGCCCGAGGATCAGCAGTGTCACGCCACGGGGAACGCGGATCATCGTGGGCAAGAAGATCACTGACCCGGAGTTGCTGGCCGAAGTGGGGGATGTGGCGGACGATGAGTACGCGGTCGAGATCTCGGCTTCACTGGGATCCCGGTTGTAACCATGTTGCTTGACGAGGCTGGTCTTGACGACTACACCGACCGTTTCGCTTTCGAGGCGTTCCGGCAAGAAGTTCGCGACCAGTACGACGTGCCTAGCGACGGTGGGGATTTCACCCGATACCTTGCGGGCGAGGCACACCCAGATCCAGCCGTCGTGGGGCCGTGGCGTGAGTGGCTGGGCAACCAGGGCCGGCAGGGCCGCGCTATACGTCGGGTCCGAGTGTTGTATGGGCCTCCCAGCAGGTACGTGCGGTACGAGTGCGAATGGGCGTATACCCACAGTGTCGACGCGGGCGAGGACATTCGCGTGCTCGACCTCGTCGAAAAAGGCCCTCCAGCGGGGCTGATCGGGGAGGAGTTCTGGTTACTGGACCGGTCCCGAGCTGTGGTGATGTGCTATGACCACGCTGGCCGGTTCCGGCACGGACAGATCACGGAGGGCTCCAACGCAGGCGCCTGGGTCGCGTGCCGGGATGCGGCGTGGGCGGCCTCGGAACCGTTTACGCAGTGGTGGGAGCGGCATCCCGAGTATCACCGGGCGGCATGGCTGAATAAGGCAAGTGCCTAGCACGCGCGGGAGTGGGGATGAGCTGTCGCAGGCGCTGCGGAGGTTACGGAAGGCCGCCGGTTTCTCTGGCGTAGAAGCGGCCCAGCGCATCGGCCAAACCCAGGCGAGCATCAGCAGGTTCGAGAACGGCAGGTTCATTCCTACTCCGGAGACAGTGGACGCACTGTGCCGGGTGTACGACTCCTCTACGACCGAGCGGCAACGGCTTGTGCAGATATCACGAGACTTGCGGGAGGACGTCAGGCCAGCGGCCAGGGTGGTCATACAGCGGGGAGCTGCTCGGATGCAGGAACGCATCAGCCGGATAGAACGGACCTCCGTAACCCTGCGTCACTTTCATCCCGCCGTAGTGTCTGGGCTGTTGCAACTTCCCGAATACGCCCGCGTGATCTTCTCGGCTGGCGGTGATCTGTCGGCGGATGAGGTAAGGATGGCGGTGGACCGGCGCGTCGCCCGCCAAGCGCTACTCACCGAGCCAGGCCGGTCATTCACGTTCCTGCTCACTGAGGGGCCGCTACGCTGGCAGGTCGGCTCACCGCAGCTCATGGCGGCCCAGCTCGATCACATCGCCTGCACTGCCGGTCAGCCCAACATTCGGGTCGGGGTCATCCCGTGGACCACCACCGTAGACGTGGCTCCGGTTGCCGGGTTTGACCTGTATGACGAGCGGGCGGTCGTCGTCGGCACTGACGCGGGCACGACCTTTATCACTGATCCGCCTGACGTCGCGTCGTACCTGCGCCTGTTCGCCGAGCTTGCCGCTCTGGCGAGCTACGACGACGACGCGCAGGCTGTGTTGCAGAGGATCGCAGCTGACTACCGCAGCGTGGACCCTCAGACCTCCTAAGAAATTAGTCATAACCAGACTCTTGACTATACATACAAGCTATCTTGTATATTGAGACTGCCTCAGCTGTCCCTGGCAAGCCGATGCCGCCGAGCGGGTGGCGAGCCATCCAGCACACACCCTTGCACACCACCTCAGCCCCACACCGTGACCAGCTGACACTTCGCAACCAGACCTCCAGGAGCGCAGATGTATCCGAATCCGTTGTCGTCCGCCGCGTTGCGACTGGAGTTGCCTGCCCAGCGTTCGATCGAGTCGCCCTCGCTGTCGCGACCGTTTGTGCTGCGGTTCGCTCAACAGGTTTCCCGACCGCCGCGCCCCGATTACCGATACTCGCCCGAGATGCAGATCGCGCTGGATCCGGATGGGCGCCCGTTGATCGAAACGATGGACAAAGACGTGCTCACGAAACGCCACAGCGACGGGGATGAAGGACCCGAAGAAGAGTACGACTGGGAAGAACTGTGACTGTCGTCGTTTTCGCCCAGGATTGCGACGCTACGGTAGACCAGGTGATAGGCCGGCTCACCGAGCGGGACGTTCCAGTATTCCGAGCGGACACGTCGTGGTTTCCGCAGCGCATGAGCATTGAGGCTCATCTGGACAGCGACCGATGGGTTGGCAGCTTGGTGTCAAGCAGTGAACGCCCCACCAGCTTCAACCAGTCTCGACAAGGAATTTGTTGAGGACTTCGGTGGGTTTCTTCCAGTTGAGTGTCTGTCGTGGGCGGTTGTTGAGTTCGTCGGCGACG
>JBOHFF010000032.1:0-35513 GCA_050699515.1 Pseudonocardiaceae bacterium | reverse complement strand
CGGCCGGCCGCGACCAAGGTCTCCGGATCGACGAACGCCATCGCGCGGAAACCCCCGCCAGGCAGGTGAGCGCCCCACAGCCACCCGTCGGCCAGCGCGTCGATCCGGGTTTGCGAGCCGTCGGGGGGTGGCCCGCCGCGCCAGATCGCGTGCAGTGCCAGCGTGCGCGGCGAGCTCGGAGTCCGGTCCCTACCCAGCAGCCGGCGGCGCCCGGTCGCGTCGGCCAGGAAGCGCGCGCTCAGCAGCCGATCCGCGAGCGGCACCTGCCAGCCCCCGGCGCGGCGCACCGGCCGGCGCGCGGTGGCGGGGCAGAGCACCTGCGCGCCGGCCTCGCGCGCCCGGTCGAGCAGGATCGCGTCGAAGGCGCCGCGCTCGACGGTCAGCCCGTCCTCGAGGAGCACCTGTTCCTCGTCGCCGTGCCAGCGCACCCGCGCCCGCACCACCCGCGTGAACCCCCGCGCCGCCACAGACTCCCGCACACCGAGCGAATCGAGCAGCGGCCAGATGGCGGGGCTGAGCGACTCACCGACGTGCGGGCGCGGGAACCGGTGCCGCTCCAGGACCGCGACGCGGTGACCCAACGACGCCAGGCGCGTCGCGAGGGCCGCGCCGGCCGGGCCGGCGCCGACCACACAGACGTCGTACTCGCTCACCGGGTAGCGGAGAAGTAGTCCGGTCGTCGTTCGGTCAGTCGAGCGTAGGCGCCCAGGCACCAGTGCAGCCAGCCGCGGATGTAGTCGCACGCCGGGCGCCCGCGGGCGATGACCTCGTGGTGGCAGCCGCCGCCGCACAGGTAGCGCGCCCAGCAGCTGCGGCAGGGCTCCTGGCGGTGCACGTGCCGCTCCTGCAGCCAGCGCGCCTGCCGGGCCCGGTCCACGCCGTCGACGAGGTCGCCGAGGGCGCCGGAGTCGTCGCCGACGAAACGGTGGCAGGCGGCCAGCTCCCCACCGGCCGAGACGCCGAGGTAGCCCGCGCCCGCTCCGCACGGGTAGGGCCGGTGCGTGCCGCGGTGGATCTCGCGCATCGCGGTGACCGCGTTGGCGAACGGGTACCGCTGCCCCGCGATCAGCCGGCGCTCGAACTCCGCACCGCAGGACACCATCTGCTCCAGCATCACCCCGAGCTCCGCTCCGCCCAGCTCGTGATCACCGGTCGGGGAGCGCAGCAGCGGCGAGAACCCGACGCTGTGAAAGCCCAGCGCCACGAAGGCGTCCAGGGTCTGTTTGAGCGCGAGGTTCTCCGGCGTGACCGTGACCCGCGCGGAGATCTGCATCCGCCGCTGGCGGGCCAGTAGTGGCGTGACCCGCTCGATCACCTGGTCGAAGCTGCCCCGGCCACTGCGAAACGGCCGCAGCCGGTCGTGCACGGCGCCGGCACCGTCGAGGCTCACCGTGACGGCGAAGCCGTGCTCCTCGAAGAACTCGCCATCGTCAGCGGTGAGCTGCGTGCCGTTCGTGGTGATGGAGAATGTCACCTCGACGCCGCGATCGGCGGCGATCGCCCGGGCGCGGGTGGTGGCCGCGTGGATCACCGGGCGGTTCATCAGCGGCTCACCGCCCAGGAAGCTCAGGTTCACCCGCTCGCCCGCGGTGACGTCACTGAACAGTAGATCGACTGAGGCGAGTGCGGTAGGCAGCTCCATGCTGGTGGCTGGACCACCGAAGCTGCCGCCCTGGGCGTAGCAGTAGGTGCAGCCGAGGTTGCATTTCTGTGCGACGGCCAGTGACAACGCCCGCACCGGTGGCTCCAGCGGCGCGGCATCGTCGATGTAGGCCGGGGCGTCCACGCCCAGCCGCGCCAACAGCTCGCGCAGCGCAGTCTCAGTCTCCTCACCGCCGTGGAGTAGCGCGTCGAGCTGCGCGTGGGTCGCGGTGTCGACCTGGTAGAGCCGGCTGCCGTTGGGCAGGAACAGGTGGCCCCCCTCGCCGGCCTCGACCAGGTGAGCGTGCGCGCTGCGCGGTGCGGAGAGCTCGAAGAGCTCAGTCATAGTCGCGGCCACCGACGATGAAACGCAGCAACCCCTGCCAGTCGCGGAACAGGTCCTCGTAGTTGAACTGGCGCACATTGGTAGGGCTGTCGGGTTCGTAGCGTTTCGGTTCGCGCTGCCGGGCCATCCAGTTGTTGCCGATGCTGGGTCCCTGCTCGGTCGACTCCACATTCACGTAGTCGGGCCGGCTCGCCGCCCAGTAGTAGCAAGCGCACTCCCGGTAATCGTTCTGCCACGGTGAGCACAGGCTCTGGGTGAGCTCACCGGGTTGCACCATGTCCTCGTCGAGCAACGGCAGCACGTCGTCGGTGACCGCGCTGCGCACGAACAGCGGCCGGATACGCAGCTCGACGGTCTCAACGGGTGGACCATCGAAGCTATCGGCGAACTGGCATGGCACGAGCTGCCCGGCGCTGGAGTGCAGGACCTCGGCGATGACGTTCGACCACTCGATGAAGGCGTCGCCCAACCGGGCGTCCTGCTCCGTCGCATCGGGGCCGCGCGCGTCGATCCGGACGGGCGTCTGCCCGACCTGGATGAGGAAGCGGCCTTCGAGTCGTTGCAGCTCGCCCTGCGCGCGGACCACGAAGCCGTACGCCTCGTGGACCTCGATGCCCTCGAACACCCGGCGCCACACGTTGCGGAAATCGAACTCCAGCCCAGGGAAACAGTTGGAGACCGCCGCATCGGGCAGGGTACTGGGCGGGTTACCGGCCGCGCGGTGCAGCAACTGGGCGGTGAGGTTCGTCGGCTCGATGCTCACGGCGTCTCCTTGCCGGTGGCGGGGAAGATCGGCCCGCGCACGAGCGTGCGGATCAGGTCGATCTGTCGCCGGGTGAGCGTCAGGTAACGGCCGTCGGCGCCGCGCATCATCGCCGGCATCTTGCGGCGTCCCCGATCGGACAGATCACCGATCTGGTCGTAGTCGCGCAGCGCGTCAGCGAACCACGGCGCGGTGCCGCTGCGCAGCGCAACGAGCAGGCTCTGGTGCAGGTTCTCCAGCGCGACCTCATCGACCAGGGAGGCAGCCATGATCGGCTCCAGGCGGCGCCCCAGGTCTCCTTGATCATGGTTGGGCATGCCCCTGCGGTTCATCACCGCGGTATTCATCAGGCGAACGGTCTCGAAGGCGCGGCGGATGATCTCCTCGACCCGTTCCGAGGTCGCTTCGGTGGCATCGACTGTGGGACCGAGCAGAGCCTGTTCCAGCTCGTCGGCGACGGTGCGGATCGGCATGGCGTCCGGGGCGTAGGTCGGCGGCCCTGCACCGACGTGCCCGTACGCCGAGAGCGTCTGGCCCCCGACCGCCAGGCTCACCCGCACCTGGCCGTCGCAGCCGTCGTCCAGGTAACCGCGGCTGACGCCGTTGGCATCGCCCGCGTAGATACCCCCGGGCACCGTGATCGTCGGCAGGTTCTGATCCTGGTAGCGGCTCCAGGTGCCGCGGCTCGCGTCGTAGACGACCGCCCGCACGTTCGGGTCGGTGGGTGGCCCCGCTCCCGGAGGTGTCTCGCTCGATCCGTAGACGAATCCGGCGGCGGGGGTGACGCGCAACCTGATCCCGGGATGCGCCGCGGTCGGTTTGATGTACTGCACGTGGCCGAACGGGATCGTCGCGCCGGTCCAGAAATTCACGCAGCCCCCGGCGAGCGCGTGACGGGTGTGGTCAGCGAACTCACCGCTGTCGGCGCTGACCTTGTCATCCTCGACCCCGGTGCGGCGGAACACCTTGTGGTTGGCCACCTGCACCCGCCAACGCACATCCGAGCTGGTCGCGCCCTCGCGGGAGAGCAGCTCGGTGGTCAACGGCTCGAGTGTTCCGCTGTCGGTGAGCGCCCACACCTCGAAGAACGGGGCGACCGGACGGACCTGGCCGCCTTCGGTGAACGACAGCCGGTCGGGCACGAATTCCCGGACGATCTCGCCGCTGTCCACGTCGACCTCGAGGGTCGGAGCCGGCCGCAGGACCCGGTGACCGAGCGGGCGCTCGGGATCGACGACCGCATCGTAGTTGTCCAGCGGCGTCGCCGCGGCGCCGAAGCGCGCGATGGCCAGCGGTGGCAGCACTCGAAGCTCCTGGATCACCGCACCGGACCTCCGTTCAGCACTGCCGCCCGAGCGCTACCTGCGATCAGTTGCTCGAGCTGGCCGCGCTCGATCTCATCCCCCTGGGCCAGTGCACCGAGGTAGCCCTGCCCGGCGCCGCCGGGTTTACGCAGCTGCTGGCTCAGCCGCGCCGCAGCGTCGAGCAGGTCCCGGTGCAGCCGCCAGCGGTCGTCCTCGGCATGCGGGAGCATCAGCGTGTAGGGCATCTGGAATGGCGGTCCCGCCCGGGGCCCGTCCGGATCGGCGTCGTCGACCGGCAGCCCGACCAGTATCCCGGCGATCGCGCGCAGGTTGTACATCTCGGAGAACGTGCGATGGATCAGCGCCCCCCGGGGGCTCAGTACCGAGGAGTCGCCGGCGTCGTCGGCGAGCTCGAACGCGTGCGAGAGGCTCACCAGCAGCTTGCGGTAGCGCACGTTGCACAGATGCGCCCACAGTTTCGCCTCGGGATGCACGATCGAGGTGGGAGTGTCGGCGTCGGCCGGCTCCCCGGCGCTGACCTCCGCCGGGTCGGTCGTCGGGTTGGCGGCCACCGGGCGCACGACCTTCGTCGCGTCGTCGCCGAGCCCCTTCATCGCCCGGTAGATCGCCAGGAAGCGCCGGAAGTGCGACTCATTCTCGTCTGCGGGCATCTCGAAGCCCTCGCCCTGCTCGGCGACCTGCTGGAGCGCGGCGATGGCCGCCGCCCGGGAACCGACTTCGACGATCAGCAGCTCCGGTGCCGGCAGCTGCGGCAGCGCGCTCATGGCTTCCCGGCCGCGCTGCCCTTCACGGTAGCCACGGCCCCACTCGTCCCAGGACGCCTGGAAAGCCACGCTGCCGGCGTCGAAGGCCTCCTCGGGAATGAGTGTCTGATCGCGCAGCAGCGCCACCAGCTTGGCGTACAGCATGCCTACCCGGTTGACCGGCCGGCCCACCTCGGCCTGGGCCCGTGCCTTGATCTCCCGGGCCTCCTCGTCATCCCATTCCTGCGGGCTCTCCGCACACACATAGGTGGCCAGGGAATCGAGACTGGCCGGCTGGAGTCGGAAGCCGAACGGGTAGAAGGCGCTGCCGTGCGGGTAGTCCTCGCGGTTGAGGTTGAGCGGGCCCCCGAGCGCGGTGAGCAGGTTCTCGATGGTGATCAGGTGCGCCATTTCCTCCTTGGCGATGCCCAGGATCGTCTCCTGCCAGGCCCGGACGTCGGCCTGGCGTTGCGCGGGTACGTTCGGTCCGCCGAAGGAGTACGCGGTGAACAGGTACTGCACCATCAGGGAATGCTCGATCTCGGCGGCCACCCGGAGCAGGAAGATCGCGTAATCGTGGCCGTTGAGCTCTGGTGGCAGTACCTCGATCTCCCGCTCGGCAGCGTGCACGGCCAGGCTCGCCGTTCGGGTGGCACGGGGAACTGCGATCGTCTCGTCGAGTGTGGGACCGAGAAGCCGGCTGATGCGCGAGCGCAAGAGTCCCCCTACGATGCCCGTTGGGAGATCGTGATGTTACTCCCGCCTCGCTCGATGGCATAGAGTTTTGGTGTGCTCAGGTCGCGGCGATACCTTCCAGGCCGTTGAGACCGCTGAGGGTGAGGATCCGGGTGAGGGTGCCGTCGGGGTTGATGCTGAAGCCGTCGACGCCACCGGTGCCACCGGTCTGCACGTAGAGGAACTGCCCGTTGCTGGTGGCGACCAGATCGATCGGACCTGAGTTGGTGTCGACCTTGGTGAACACCGTGGGTTTACCTGCTTCGTCGATGCGGAAGCCGGTGAGGTTGCTGGTGCCGGTGTCGGAGACGTAGAGGTTCCCCCGCGCCTGGGTGACCCAGCACATGGCCTGCCCGTCATCGGTTTGGGAGGCGATGAGCACGACGGTGCCATCGGGGTTCACGGTGTAAGTCGACAGGGAGCTGGTGGCCGCATCGGTCACGGCCAGCCGGCCGTAGTTGTCGAAGGTGAAACCGAACGGGACCTGGGTTTGCGAGAAGTTGGCCACGAAGTTCTCCGAGGGCCTCCCGTCGGTATCTACGGAGAAGACGTCGATGAGGCCACCATTGAGCTTTGTGGTGATGAGCAGCTGCCGGCCGTCCGGGGTGAAGCCGACCTGGCCGGGGGAGTTCGCGGAGAGTGTCGGCCCGGGGACGGGGGTGAGCTCCAGGCTGCGGGTGGAGCCCTCGATCGGCGAGTACCGATCGCCGGTGAGCCGGAATCCGGAGATGGAGCCGGTCTCGTGGGCGTTGAGCACGTAGAGCAGCTCGCCGTAGACGGTCACGCTGACCGGGAAGGATCCGCCTGAGCCCAGCACCTGACGCAGGCGCAGACGGTTCGCGTCGAGGCTGAGAACGGACACGGTGTTGCTGCCCGCATTGACGGCGATCAACTGGCGGTGCGGGTTGTCGTAGATGAGTGAGCCCTGGGAGTCAAGAGGATCAATCGTAGTCTGTACGCCGCCATCGCCCCCGGTGTCGATTGCCTGGACGAGGGCGAGTGCACCTGTATCTGCCCGGTCATAGGCGAGGATCTGGTTTCCCGCGGGATTGTTGGTCTGCACGAACAGGAAGTTCTTCATCTTCTTCTCCGAAAAGCTCGTTCGAACGATTCAGGCCTTCTTCAGGTGGTGGTGCGCACGATCGCGACAGCACTGGTGGAACCGCCGCTAGAACGATGACGGAGGGTGGCCTACATTGCTGTGCCCGCGGTCACAGCGCAGGTGTTCTCTTCGGCACAGTGGCCGGTCTAACGAAGGAACACCCCGCTGATCCGGTCCCAGCGTGGACGGCCGAGCAGGGTGTTGGCTGCCTGCAGCCCGCTCACGGCGGCGGCCTCGATGCACCCGGCGTTGTATCCGCAGTCCGTCCAGTCGCCGGCCAGAGCGAGGTTGCGGTAGCCGCTGCTGTCCGGTCGCAGCCGGTAGGAGTCGGTGCCCGGCAGGGACTGCACGTACAGGTCGGAAGGGTCGGTGTTGGCGGTCCAATACTGGGTGTCGAAACGGTCCGGGCCGGTGACGTCACGGTCCGCGCAGAGCAGGTCCCACCGGAAGTCCTGGGTGGCCGGGTCGAGGGCGCAGGGCCAGAAGTGCCGGCTGTGCTGCCGGAGGAACCGGATCGCCTGGTTCCGGGTGTGGGCGCTGGCATCGGAACCGCTGCCGGCGTCCATCGGCAGGGTGCCGCAGAAATACCCGACGGTCCGCGGCGGTTCCACCTCACCCCAGTCCTCGAGCTCGGCCAGGTGGGACATGGACGCCCAGGTGTCGAAGGGTTTGGCGAACGCGCTCATCGTGGTCCCCGGATGGGCCCAGCCCAGCGAGCGCTCGTCGGGTTTCAACCAGAGCTGGAACGCGTGTGTCGCCACGGTGCCGATCGCCCCGAACATGTCCCGCCATTCGGGTTTCTGGGCCGCCAGCGGGGCGCAGATGGTGCGCGCCGCCCCCGGCGGGATCGCGAAGACGAGCAGGTCGAAGTCCGCACCACAGCGCAGTTCCTGGTGATCGTCCATGGTCCGGTGATGATCTGGTTCTGCGGGGAAGCATGGCAGTCCCTTGACCGGAACGAGGGGCTGGTATTCCCGATCGGCGGGTGCGGCCGGCCGGCTGACGATCACGGACCTGATGCCTGATCCGTCCGCCGATGGCACGAGTTTCTCGACCGGGCTGAAGAACCGGAACTGCACGCCTCGTGCCACGAGCGCCTGGTAGAGCGGCGCGAAGACCACATCGCCCATCCCGGCCCGCATCTTCCAGAAGATGGAGCCCTTGTAGTCGAAGAAGAACTTGGACGACAGGAATACACCCCATCCGGCCGCGAACCGGGGACGGGAGGGGTGGCCATTTTCATAGGATAATACGAGGTCGTTGCAACCGCGGACGATTGCGGACTGGAGGGTCGACGGTTGGGCACCGTGCCGGCTGAGCCACTCACGGAAATCGAGGTGATTGATGGCATCATAGGTGTCGCGTTCGGCGACCAGACCGTCTGCGGCCATCCCGGTGAGGAAGCTTCGGACAAGGTCGATCAGGGCATGGAGCCGGCGTGCGTCGAGGTCCGTTCGCATCGCGGTTGCCAGGCGCGCGAGGAGGGGAGCAAAGGCGGCGTCGATCGACGCCGAGGCGCGAGGCCCCGTGAGTCTCCTGGTGCCCTGGCCGGCTAGCAGAAGCAGTTGCTGGCTCACCGCTAATAGTGTCGAAGGGAGCGCTCGGAACGCGACACCGGACGACGATGCCGGCGGAGATTGGGAGAGGGACAACGTGACAGCAGGAGAGGAGTTCCCGCTGAAATCGAGTGAGGAGTAGAAGTCACGGAGGAGCAGTCCGCTGCGAGCCACCAGTTCGGCGAGGGAGGCGGCTCGACTATCGGCGGCCGGCTCGCCGGGCAGCAACGGGTTGCTTGAAAATGTCGCCACCCACGGTGCCCAACCATTCGGAGTCCGATCGAACAGTCCGAGCCGGCCGGCGGGAACGAAAGCGTCGCGCCAGGTGCGGATCGGACAGTGCGGATCGGTCCGATCCCGATCGAGCTCCGTGTAGCACTCTCGCATGACCCGGAAGGCGTTGTCATAGCAGCCCAGCCAGACGTGCAGGCCGTGCTCCTCGATGCGGCCGTGGCGGCCCCGGCTCGACGCCCCTTTCCCACCGAGTAGATGGCCACGCTCGAGTACGGTGATCGACGAGAAATGCGCACGCCAACCGGGTTCGGACAGCCGCCATGCCGTGGCGAGCCCAGCCATGCCGCCTCCGAGAACCAGTACCCGCGGTGCGCTCGTCATGGGCGTCGCGATGCCTGCACCAGCAGCATCTGTGCTTCGTGCAACTCGGGATACGTTGCTCCGGGCGGGAAGCGGTGCATGGTCGCATCCAGTCGTTGCGCCCAGTCCGGGTCGGTGGCAAGCCGGGCGAGGTCGAGTGCGGCGCGGAGCTCGAACACCAGCGCGCCTTGTCGATGCGCCAGCTCCCACGCCTGATGCAGGGTCGCCAGCGACTCCCCGCCGGAGGAGGCCAGCATCCTGGCCAGCAGGCGCAGGCGCTCGGCTTCGTAGAAGTACAGCCCGGTCTCCTGGACATGCTGCCCGGCCGCCGCGAACCCGGCCAGTGCTTCGGCGTGTTCGCCCATCGCCGCCCGGGTATCTGCTTCCGCCGTCAGGACATACGAGAGAAAGACACGCGCCCCGAGTAGATTCCACATGGAGGCGTGCCGCGCGACGGTGTCTGCTGCGTCAGTGCGTCCATCGATCCGAAATTGAGCGAGAGCCAAGTGGATCTCGCCGGCGCTCTCCCACATGGCGAACCCGTGCCGCCGCCCGATATCCCGCACGTCGATGGCGAGCTTGGCTGCGTTCTCGTGGTGACCTCCGGCGCCGTTTATCCACGCTAAGAAGATCTTGGCGTATGCCATGCTGTAGGGGCCTTCCGGGAAACCTAATGTTGCTGCCCGGGTGATCGCTCGATCGCCCGCGTCCCGCGCTTCGTGGACCCGCCCGGCGATCCAGTGAATAACAGCTTGGTGGGTCAGTGTGGCGACGAAAATGTCGTGCGGCAAGACCAGATTCTGTTCGTTGTGACTACTCGGGGAACGTGAACTGAATTGTTTCTCGGCGAGGTTGAACAGCTCTCCTGCGCCGTGATAGTCGCCTTCGTAGAAGTTGAGTGCGCCGGACAGTGCTGCGTTCTCGGCATAGTAGTAAGAATGACCGGAGTTCACCCATGATTGGAGATCCTCGGAGACTTGTCGGGCGGTGGAGAACTCTCCTCGGGTCAGGTAGAACGAGAATGTGCCCACTATGGCGTACAGGTGCTCAGGTCTGGATCCCAGCCGGCGGCACAGCGCAGCGCACCGGTCGAAGTCCTCGGCCGCTTCATCCGATCCGTAGCCGCTGGCAGCGACGGCGGTGAACGCTTTCCGGAGTCGGCAGCGGATCTCCAGGAGATCACGCAAGCTCGGGTCGGAGATGTCCGTGACGATGTTCAGGGCGTCGCGGTAACCGTGGAGTGCTTCTTGGAAGGCCCCGGTGAGGCTGGCCTGATCGGCGCCGCTGAGGATCGCCTCGAAGGCATCCACGAGGCGTCCGGCTAGTTTGAGATGTTTGCCGACGACGTTCCAGTCGACCGGGCGGTCTGATAGTTGGGTGAGAGCTTCGGCAAGGCGGTGGTGCAGGTGGGTGCGGTGCTCACGCAGCAGCAGGTTGTAGGCGGCTTCGGTGATCAGGCCGTGGCGGAAGCGGTAGCGAGAGCTGGGTCCGCCGGTGTTGATGACCAGGTCGCTGGTGAGCAGGCCGCTGAGCCGGTCACGGAGTTGCTGCGGGTCTGTGTCGAGGACGGAAGCGAGGACCGATTCGTCCAGCTCGTGGTCGGCGACCGCGAGTGCGCCGGCTACTTCGCGGTCGATGCCCGGGGCGGCCAGTCGTGCCTGGAGGTGTCCGGTGAGGGTGATGGGTAGGCCGGGTCGGTGGAGGCCTTCTTGGGCGGAGCGAGCGAGTTCTTCGAGGAACAGGGGTATTCCCTCGCCTTGGTCCAGGACGTGTTGGCGTTGGTGGTGTTCCAGGGGTGAGGTCGCGGTGACTGCGTCGATGAGGGCTTCACAGACCTGGCTGGGCAGTGGGGTGACCTCGATGATCTCGATGGAGTCCCCGGCCAGGAACGGGGGCGGGGCGACATCGGAGCGGGCGGTACAGACCAGCAGCAGCCCCGGTGGGGGTGCGGCGGCGAGGTGGGCGAGAACGCTCAGGCTGGAGGGGTCGGCGTGGGTGATGTCATCAACCAGCACCGCGGTGGGGGTCGAGGCCAGTCGTCTCACCCATTCCACGAGATATTCGGTGGTGAGCTCGGCGATTCTGGCCGGGTCGAGATCCGGTGCTGGGCCCACGGTCTGCGGTGGGAGCGCGAGCACGGTCGCGAACAGGGTCGCGGTGAGCGGGGCCATGCCCAGCCCGTCGAGATGATCCCGGAGCAGCCCGGCGGTGACGGTGGGCGGGTCGTCGGGGTCGATACCGGCGGCCTGGGTGAGCAGAGTGCGGCAGGGCCGGTAGGCGGTGGCGGTGTCGAGGTGGTGGCAGGCGCAGTCGAGCACCCTGGCGTGGGTGGACCCGGCCCAGGCCAGCACGGTGGAGGCCAGGCGTGTTTTTCCGAGTCCCCGGCCGCCCACGAGGGCGACGACAGCGCCGTGGCCCGCCTGCACCGAGGCCCAGATCTCCTGGAGGCGGGCCCGTTCGCGGTCGCGGTCGACCAGCGGTGTGCGCCAGCTGCGTCCCAACCGGCCCTGGCGGTGTTTCTCCTTGACCACCTCGTGCACCGCCACGGTGGAGCCATCAGCCAGGGCCGCGGGACCGCGGGCTTGGACCTCGAAGGAATCGGCGACCAGCCGCAGCAGCTCAGCGCTGATGACCAGGGTTCCCGGGCGCGCGGCCTGTTGCAGCTTGGCCGCCAGATTCGGAGTGTGCCCGAAGGCCAGCGGTGCGGGCTCGCCCGTGACCGCGGCGACGAGGACCTCACCGGCGTGCACGGCGACGCGCACCGCCAGCGCCGCACCGATCTCGGCCTCCAGGCTGGTCGACAGGCGCCGCAGCACCACCAGCAGATCCAGACCGGCACGCACCGCCCGAATTGCGTCGTCCTCCTTGGGGAGCGGATAACCGAACCACACATAGATGCCATCACCCTGGTGCTGGGCGATGAGCCCACCATGACGCTCGACAACTGGCCGGCAGGCCTCGTAGTAGGCGTGCAGGATCGAGAAATACGCCTCGACATCCCGCTCCCGGGACAAGTGCGTGGCCCCCACCACGTCACAGAACATCACGGTCAGATGCCGACGTTGGCTCGGCTCGGGGGGCTGCCCTTCCGCCCTCGGCCAGATCGGCATGCCGTCTCCTTACACATGTAGGTCGACAGTAGTTCGCCCCGTGCCCTACGTTCAGCCCATATCGACGTGGTGCAGCGGCGGTCCGGGGAGCGCTGTCGCGTTGCCGATCAGGCAGTCTCCGGCCCACAGAGGGTGATGGCGAACGCGTCTACCATCTCGCCACACCTGCGGAGCGGTTTCAAGGAGCCGTTAATGTCTGAGCAGTACGACCATGATCGATCAAAGAATCGCTCGTGGTGGGCCGACACGCTGGACCCGGGGGAGAACCTGCGGACCTTGACCGACGCGCGGGGCGTCGGTCGGCGGGCCGCGGAGGAGCTCGCGGCCCGGCTACTGGCCTGGGGTGGCGGGCACAACGGCGACAGGCACGACAGGAGCACCACCGGAACCCGCCCCTTGAACGGGGACCTGAACCAGGTACTCCGTCAGCTCCGCGCCGACGCCATGCTCGCCGGCGACGTCGCAGCCAGCGTCATCGACAACGCGTCGACCCTGCTGAGCATCCTGCTCTCTCGCCTGCCGGGCTCGTCGGAGCAGCAGGCTGGGATGAAGCCACTGGTGTTGGATCCCGTCGCACCGGGCGCCGAGCAGACGGCGGTGTTCTGGGTGCACAATACCTCCGCGGCCGCCGTCGCCGCAGTTCGACCGCACTGCGCGCCCTTACGCTCCCACACCGGATGCGAGCTGGCGGACACCACCGTACGGTTCGACCCGCAGGTGCTCGACCCGCTTCCGCCGCGCAGCAGCTGCGGAATCGAGGTCGGGGTGTCCATCCCCCCGGCGGCTGAGCCAGGCACCTACGTGTCGGTGATCCTGGCCTCCCACGTGCCTGAGCTGTACTTGCCGCTGTGTGTGACGGTGGTGCTGGAACAGGAACCGCAATGACCGGCTCCGCGCGGGCCACCAGCGTGCTCGGGGACATCCTCAGTCATTACCGGCAGCGAGCGTTGGCGGAGATCGAGCGTCACCTGCCGACGGGAGAGCCGAGCCAGTGGCTCTACGAGCCGCTGGCCGACTACCCGCGTCGCGCAGGTAAGGGTCTGCGGGCGGCACTGTGCCTGGCCACCTGCAGCGCCTACGGCGGATCGGAGGACGAGGCCCTGGCCGCGGCAGCGGCGATCGAGCTGGCACACAGCGCGTTGCTCGTCCACGACGACATCCAGGACGGCAGTGCCTGGCGGCGTGGGCGCCCGACGCTGCACCAGCGGGAGGGCATGCCGCTGGCCCTCAACGCCGGAGACGCTCTGGCGGTGCTGAGCTTCGAGGTGCTGCGCTCGGGGAGCGACCGGTTGGGGCGGCGGCTGAGCTCGCGGATCGTGGCGGAGTTCTCCTCGGCGATCTGGCGCACCTTGGAGGGGCAGGCACTGGAGCTCGGCTGGCGCCGGGACAGCGTGACCGACCTGTCCCCGCAGGACTACCTGGAGCTGATCCTGGCCAAGACCTGCTGGTACTCGACGATCGCGCCGCTGCGGATCGGGGCGCTGATCGGTTCCTGGGGCAACGCCGACCTCGGTGCCCTGTCGCGGTTCGGTCTGTTCCTCGGCGCGGCCTTCCAGATCACCGATGACGTGCTGAATGTGACCGGCGGCCAGGCCGCCTACGGCAAGGAGATCGGGGGAGACCTCCGCGAAGGCAAGCGCACACTGATGATCATCCATCTGCTTTCGGTCGCGGAGCCTGCTCTGCGAGAGGAGGTCGTGGCCCTCATGGCGGGCCCGGAGAGCAGCCGCACGGATGACAGGCTGGCCTGGCTGGCCGGCCTGCTCGACGAGCACGGCAGCATCACCTTTGCCAAGGACTTCGCCCGGGGCGTAGCCGACGGCGCCGAGGCGGCTTTCATCGAGGCGTTCCGGTCGGCCATAGCACCGGAGAAAGCCGAGATCATCCGGGACCTGGTCGACTATGTGGTGGAGCGCACCCACTGAGCTGCGATCCCACGGACCGGTGCGGTTGTCACTACTGGTGGGCGGCACGCTCCGTCCAGTAACCTTCCTAGGGAATCCGCTCGCTAAGGGGGCCCTGACATGGCGCCGGATGGTCGACTGCGCTCCGCGAATCGCACCGCGCTGCTCGGCGTGTACGCGGCACTCGATACCACCGGTAATCTGACGAACGCTCTGCGTCAGCTGGGTGTGGAGTTCGAGTTCGAGTTCGGGTTCGATGGGCCCTCGGCGCCCGTCGAGCAGCTTGTGAAGGCGGCGGCTACGAACCTGAGGCGGCGGGGTTATTCTCGCCCGATCCCCCGGCTCTCTCTGGCTCGCGCCCTGATGGACGTCCTGAACCGACCTGACGCTCCGTCGCCGGACGCCGATTTCGACCAGCTCCGATCGGTGGTGGCGCAACTGGCTGATCCCCCCCTCAACGACCCAGATGCCGGCAACGACACAGATACCGGCAACGACCCAGATACCGAGGACACGCTCTTCAGACTATTTGTGAACGCATCCGGTGCTTCCCGGTTCGAGGAACGCTGGGCGGCACTGAAGCAGGCTTCGGGGAGCTCTCTACTCCACCCGGATCTGCGAGCCATCGAGAACCCGATGATCGGCTCGAGCCTACGCGCAGTAGCCGGTGAGATAGCGACACGGATTGAGACCAGCTTCGTCGTGCGTCTCGAAGAGGAGGAGGATCCTGATCTTCAGAAGATCGCCTGCTCGATGCTTCCTTACAACTGGCCGATGTTCGGAGACTTCTTCTGTGAGCTGAGCAGAGGGAATGAGGAACATAGCCGGGATGGCGATGTGGTCGGCGCCACAGGTGGGGAGCTGTCGGTCGATACCCCACACTGGTGCGGTGTATACCAGGAGCGAGTGGGGGGATGCCCAGATGGCTGGTTTCCGCAGACCTTCCTGCTCTTCACCTGGGATCGCTACCAGGACCAGCTCATTCTCCGCTACGAGCTGGTGCCGCGTCGCGGTGATGACAGGACCGTCCTGAGGATCGACGAGGGTTACATCCAGGTGAATCGGTTACATCACGCGTACGAGGTGTCGACGCTGAAGTACCTGCTCTTCGACGACAGGTTCATATCAGGCGGCGGGCAGGCCCTCGCGGCGATGGCCCCTGAGCTTGGATGGCTCGACTACGCGATCAACCAGTTCAGTTCCTGCGCGATGACGAACCCGCCGCCCTCCGTGCCGGGGATAGTGACACCCGAACAGTCCGACCGGAAGGGGATCGACGCCGGGTTTCAGCGGATACTCGACCGCCTGCAGACCCAGCTCCAGGACAGTGTGAAGAGCGCAGACGCGCAGTTCGACACGATCAAACGCAAAGTGAACGAGGGGGAGTACGGCCTGAATGACTTCGTCGGCGACTGGGGCGAGGCGGCGCTGCGCGCGATGAGAGACACCTCACGAGTCGTGCTGAACGAGGTCGACTTTGCCAGGGAATCTCTCCGGCTAGCCAAGCTCGCCGTCACCAAGAAGGGCAATCGGTCGTGACCAGCCAGAACCCACCGAACGGCCAGAACCCACCGAGCGGCGAGCCGGGATCACAGCAGTCACTTCTCGCTGAGGCGGTGGAACAGCTCGCCGACTCGGCCGGCAAGTGGTCCAAGGATATAACAGATTTCTGCAAACAGCAGGCCGACCGGCTCTCAGCCGGCACCTATGGGCTGAACGACCTCGTCACCGCGCCGGTGAGACTGATGAAAATCTTGGTCCAGGACACCTTCGACACGGCATCCGTGATCTCGGACAACATTTCGCTCTTGGCTAATCCAGGGGCTGGTGTGCTTCCGCGGGACCGCACGATGCGCGCACCGGTCATCGTTCCGACGAACACCTCCGTCACGTTTGTGGCATCGGATATGGTGGGCCGGCGAGGCCACACCATCCCGGGTTCGGATTTTGACATCTCACTCGAAAGTCGCGGCGAGAATCCCACGGAGAAGGACGTCGTCGTCAAGCTGAGGCCCTCCCGCGTCCCGAACGACACATACGCGGGTTTTCTGCGCCCCGCCGTGGACAACCCTGCTATCAAGGAGATTCCCTTCGCGTTTGCTATTACCGAGTGGGGTGAGCCCGTGCCCTGATCGCACTGGACGTCAGTCCAGACGGGTGGGTGCGAGCGCGGCGGGGTCCAGCGCAACATCCCGCGGTGGTGAGTCACCGAGCACCACCGTCGCACCCAGCGCCGCCAACGCCGGTGCCGACTCGATCCCGGAACCACCCTGGCCGGCGAAGAAGTGGAAGCCGGGATGCCCTGGCCAGGCGCCCACCACCGGAGCCCGGTCGGCGACGAACGAGCGCAGGCCCGACCAGCTGCTCTGCACCGATCGCAGGCCCAGACCGGTGACCGCCTCGACCCGCTCCAGCGCGAGCGCCACATCGAGCGGGTCGGGTCGCACGTCCCCCGGCTCGACGGGGGTCTCGTCGCCAGGTGAGAGCAGCAGGTTGTCCCCTTCTGCCTTGAAGTAGCAATGTTCCCGCGCCTCGACCACCATCGGCAGCGGGCCGCCGCCCGGCGTGCGGAGGCGGGCCGGGTCCGGCACCCGCGCGACGACGATGGTCCGGCGCAGCGGGCGCAGGCCCAGCTGAGGCACCCCGGCCAGGGCGGCCACGACGTCGGCCCAGGCTCCCGCCGCGTTCACCACGTCGGTGGCGTGCAGGACGTCCCCGGCCCCGCAGTGCACCCGCCAGCCGCCGGATACCGCTGCCAACCCGGTCACCGGCGCCGCCACCCGCACGCTGCCACCGCGCCGGCGCAGCCCGCGGACGTAGGCCTGGTGCAGCGCCATCGCGTCGATGTCAGCTGCGGTCTCGATGACCGCCGCGGCGCGCAGCACGTCCCGACGCAGCGCCGGGCAACGGGCGAGCGCCTCCCGCGGTGAGAGCTCGACCGGGACGTCCGGCTCGCCCGCGCGTTGCGCCAGATTGGCCCGCAGCTCCCGTTCCCCCGCGTCGTCGAAGGCGGCCCACAGCACCGGACGGGGACGCAGCAACGCGGGTGCACCCAGCTCGTCAGCCAGGCTCGCGAACCGGAGGCCGCTCGCGTTGATCAGCGGCCGCACCAGGGGACCACCGTGGCCTGGCACGTAGATGGCGGCCGAGCGCCCGGTCGAGTGGACGGCCAGGCTGGTCTCGGTCTCCAGCACGGTGACCCGGCGATGCGCGGCGAGCTCATAGCCGATCGAGACGCCGGCGATCCCGCCACCGATCACCACGACGTCTTGTCCCGGAGTCACCCGATCCACGCTAGCCGAGCCCCGCTCCTGGACCATCCGGTCTCCTGGGGCCGCTCTTCAGTCCCAGTACTGGAAGGCGCCGCAGGCGTGGTCACGCCGGAACAGCGCATGGTCGTCGTAGACGCGCCGAGCGGCGATCTCGGCGAAGTCGACGACGTCGGAACAGAACAGGGCCGGGATGATCGAGGCCAGGATGCGCTTCTCGGCGCTCCCGGGCATGATCCCGGTCTCGGCGTCGGAGCGGGCGTGCGGCTGCGCGAGCGCCTGACCGCAGATATCCGCATACTCGGCCAGGCCATCGGCATCGAGGTCCTCGACGTCGATCTCGTCTTTGAACGGGCTGCGCTCCCGCACCAGGAAGCTTCGCCCGTCGATCTGGGCGAACCCGTACAGCGGATCCCCACCCACGAGGTGCACCTGATGGGCGGCGACGATCCGCCGGGCCGACTCGGAGTCATCAGCGCCGCTATCGGGGGTGATGTCATTGGCCGGCACCAGCCCGTACAGCGCCGAGCGGCGAGTTTGCTTCATCTCCAGAATCACCGAACGGTGGGGGTCGGGATCCCATCCCTCGACGAGCACGAAGAACCGGTCGAGCCCCAAGCTCGCGGTCCCGCTGCCCTTCTTGAGGGCTACGTCGAGTACCCGGAAAAACGACTTCGGACGCGGTATGTCGCCCAAGGTGTTGTCCTTCACGTAGCGGTCCACGACCTTCTGGAACTCCGCGATGCGCGAGAATTGCGGCACGCACTTCTCGCTGGGACGGAATCGGGCGGTGTCCAGGTCGATGAGGTCGGCGAGGAACTCCGCGCGGTCAGTCATCGCTCTGGTCAGCAGCGCGCGGATCATCGCCGGGCTGTTGTCGAGACGGAACTGGAAGGTGCTCGCCCGGTCGTCCTGCGAGTAGGCGCGCATGGCGCTGAGGTAGCCGTCGACGAACGCGCGGACGATCCGGCGGCGGGCCTTCTTCTTCACACCGTTTTCGGTGGCGACGATCCAAAATCCGGTGGCGCCGCGCTTGACGTCGTAGGAGAACGGCGCCGCCCACGCCTCGTCGAAGTCGTTCACCCCGAAGAAGGGAGCGCCATCGGAGTTCGGCATGACCCCGAAGTTCTCCGGATGGACATCGCCGATGGTGAACACGATCGGCAGATGCGCGTCCGATCCCCCGTGGTCCCGGTAGTACAGCAGCGCGGTGCCACGGAAGAACGAATAGACGTCCCCGGCCAGCGAATCGAACTTGGCCTGCGCGCCCTCGGGACGGTTCTCGATCCGGGACCGGTGATCCTCCAGCAGCGTCTGCCGCACGTGCCAACGCCGTTCATGCGGCAGCAGTTGCAGCGGCGGGACCCTCACACCGCCGCGAGCCCGGTTCTCGGCGTAGACCCGGAACTCTTCGGAGCGGTCGTTCCAGATGAACTCGCCACTTATTTCCATACCTTTCACTCTCTCCAGTTTCCCACCACTCGGTGCTCACTGCGACCGGTGCTCACTGCGACGCGGGCAATCGCGGCCTGGTGGGGTTCTCTACGGGCAGCGCCAGGCGCAATTCGCCGGCCTGCTCGAAGGTGAACACCGCGGGATGGCGCAAGCCCGCGCTGACCGGTCCGCGCAGTCCGGTCAGCACGATCTGGACTGCATCGGTACCCCGTGGCGTGGTTGACGCGGAGGGAGCGGGGTAGCCGGCGGTGAGAACCTGGTGGCCGGGGATCCGGGCTTCTCCGGTGATGGTGACCGAGCGGGATCCCGTGGTCTGGAGGTGTCCACCCCCGCAGCCAGCAAGGACGGCCAGGAGCACCAGCGCAGCGGTCCATCCAGCAGCAAGCGGGCGTACCAGGCTTGATCGGCTGGGGTGGTAGGTCAACGGTGCCCCTCGTGCTTAGCGGTCGATGCGGCGCCGGCTATAGAAGCCGGAAACGATCGCGACGCCGACCGCGGCGATGGCGATCTGCAGCGCGATCTCGATCCAGTCGATACCCGGGGTGACCGCGACGCCGAGGTTTTGGGCGAGCAGGGTGCCCAGGATGGCGCCCACGATCCCGAGCAGGATCGTGAGCCAGATCGGGATACTCTGCTTGCCGGGCAGGACCAATCGGGCCAGCGCACCGATGATCAGGCCGATTATCAGCGCGCTGATGATCCCTGTGACGGTCATCGTTGTTGCTCCTCGGGCTGGTAGGTACGGTAGTGGCTCGCGTGCCAGCTTCGGTCCCCATACCCGATGGGATCGCCAGCCAAACTCGGGTAAGTGTTCACCTGGGTCGGTGACCCGGCGATGCGCGGCGAGCTCATAGCCGATCGAGACCCACACTAGCTGAGCCCCGCTCGTAGGCCAGGCGGGGCGAGACGTCCCCGCAGCCGTGGTGCCGGCCCAAGCTCGCTGACGCTCTGGGCGTGTCCTTCGAAGAACTGGACACCATGCTCGCCGAAGGACGGCCGATCAACGTCGCCTTTTGTGGGCCACGGAAGCGAGGTCATCGTCGCCGACAAAAGCTACCCGTGTCTGTGTCATAGGGCGGGACGCACACATTGCAAGTAACCGCCGCGAAAGCGAAGGTGGATCCACGTGACATTGATCAATAGTCATGTTCGCTGCTGGTCGAAGCGCACGAACGTCTTCCGCAAGGGAGAGGATCATTTTCGTCGGCTGTGGTACACCGCAGCATGCGCACGGCTGCTCTGCTGGTAAGAGTTGAGTCGAGGTGGCGAGCTCAGGGAACAGCTCAATGGTTCCAGAGCGGATCCGACAGACCCGCTGAGCAGCCTCGCCGGGTAAACCGGCGCATTGCTCCAAGCGATGTCGCGCAAGTGCTGAAAATGGTGTCACGAGCATTGCGCTACCTCGGGGCAAGCCGTCATTATCGACTCAACGGGTTGCATGCTGCCGGCGTGGAGTGATCCCGGTAGGGCAACGGTGCTCTTGAGTGAGGTTGTGACGCTCTCGTCGAGGCGAATCGTGCTCTCTCTGGATAGGTCCTCAACGCGTTTTCTCAGGTCACCGTGGTCACGGTAGTAAATATGGATGCCGCGCCCCCCGCTTGCCAATACGTCAACTGGTGTTTCGTCGAGCTGGTGCAGGAGAGAACGGTACTCGGCATCGGCATACCGTATGCAGAACTGACACACTGTTTCACTTCGTGATATCTGGCAAGCATGAAATGCTTGGTGCAGGTGGTCGCCGTCGATGTCGATCGGTACAAAACTGCCGGGTCAAGGCTGGCTACATGCCGTTGTGCCACGCGTTCGTAAAGCCGCGGCTCATAGAGTGGCGCATTGTGACCCATTAGGTGGCTATCTCGAAACTGATCCACGCTACCGGGTAATTCTTCTTGAGCTCCCTCGTGAACCAGCGCGTGTATTGACTCGCCCGCTGCGGAGCTGGTCATGGATCGGCGTCTGGCTCACGGGGCGACACCGTAGAGCCAGGTCTGCGAGAGGCGTCATGCACAGGATGTGTACAGGTGCAGACCGTCTGTGGATGGTGTGCGAGCGAGCGGAAATCCGATGGACCGGCCGATCACCGTCAGTGACAGCAGGCCCCGATTGGACGCCAGTGACCAGTTCCGGTACCTGCGGGTAGCCACGCGGACCGGCGGGCTCACTCGTCCATCGCAACATCAGCACGAACGGGCCGTCTTGGCAGGTAGCGGGTTTGTCCATCGCATCGGAGTGCGGGTGATGGTGCTCCGCCGGCAACCGCGACGCTGTTAACAGCGGGAAAAGCTTGCGGGGTGTGCTAGGGATCGCCACCCCAGCGTGTGACCATCGATGGCGTGGATGTCTCAGCTGCAGGCGCCGCCACAGTGCCGGCCGGCGACGTGGGGGTTCCGGAGCCCAGCAGCGGCGAGCGCCTGCACTCGATGGCCGCGCACGCCGGTGTGGTCTCGGAGTCCCAACACCAGGCGCTGCGTGCTGATATTCGCCTGCTCTCCACGCTGCTCTGCGAGACCCTGATCCGGCAAGGTGGCGAAGAGCTGCTCAAACTCGTCGAGCAGATCCGCGCGCTGGCCAAGGCGGCCGCGCAGGAGGGCACCGCGGAGATCCGCTCGTTGCTGTCCACGCTGGATGTCGGCACGGCCGTCCAGCTCGCCCGGGCGTTCTCGACCTACTTCCAGCTGGCCAACGTGGCGGAGCAGCTGCACCGCTCGCGGGAGCAGCGCGCCCTGGTCGGCGGGCGGCGCGGACCGCTGCGCGCGGTGCTGGACCGGTTGGTGCGCGACGTCGACCGGGCCGAGGTGGCGGCGGTGCTGGCCCGGATGCAGCTGCGACCGGTGCTCACCGCGCACCCCACCGAGGCATCCCGCGCGGCGGTGCAGGGCATCCTGCGCCGGGTAGCTGATGTTCTCGCCCAGGACCTGCCCGAGGAGCAGGCGCAACGGCAGCTCTCGCGGCTGGTCGACCTGCTGTGGCAGACAGACGAGATCCGGCCCGGCAAGCCCACGGTTCTCGACGAGGCCCGCGCAGTCACCTACTACCTCGAGCAGCTCGGCACCCACGCGGTGCCGGAGCTGCTGGAGGACCTCGAGGACGAGCTCGCCCGAGCCGGGTTCGGGTTGCCCGCACAATCCCGTCCGGTGGTGCTCGGCTGCTGGGTCGGGGGCGACCGCGACGGCAATCCCAACGTCTCACCGCAGGTCACCCTCGATGTGCTGCGGCTGTATGCGGACCGGGCGCTGACCATCCAGCTGGCGCTGATGGATCAGCTCGTCCAGGAGCTGAGCGTGTCCACCCGGGTGGTCGGCGTCGCCGAGGCACTGCGGTGCAGCCTCGCCCACGACCGGCGCCTGCTGCCCGAAGTCCATGACAACTACATCCGGCTCAACGCCGAGCAGCCCTACCGGCTGAAGTGCTCCTACATCCGCACCCGGCTGATCCGGACCCAACAGCGGATTCGCGAAAACCTCCCGCACCACCCGGGACGCGATTACCTGGGAGCCCAGTCCTACCTCGCTGACCTGGAGGTGATGGACGCCTCGCTGCGCGCTCATCTCGGGGAACGCATCGCCGAGGGCACCCTGGCCAGGGCGCTGCGCAGCGCCCGAGCGCTGGGCCTGCACCTCGCGATGCTCGACGTGCGCGAGCACGCGCAGGCCCACCACGCCGCGCTCGCGGCCCTCTACGACCCGCTCGATGAGCTCCCCGTGCCTTACGCCGAGCTCGACCGTCAGGAGCGGGCGGTGCTGCTGTCCCGTGAGCTGGCCGGGCGGCGACCGCTGAGCGCCCGATCCACTGAGCTGCCCGCAGCGGCGGCGGAGGTGCTCGCTGTTTTCGACACGATCCGGACCGCACAGCAGACCTTCGGTCAGGCGGCTGCCAGCACCTACATCGTCTCGATGGCCAAGGGCGTGGACGACGTGCTGGCCGCCGCGGTGCTGGCCCGGGAAGCCGGCCTGATCACGCTGACCCCATCGGGGGTGAGCGCCACGGTGGATCTCGTGCCGCTGTTCGAGACAGCCACCGAGCTGCGCTGCGCCGGCGTGCTGCTCGATCAGATGCTGCGAGACCCCTCCTACCGGCAGCTGGTGGCTGCCCGGGGTGAGCTGCAAGAGGTGATGCTCGGGTACTCCGACTCCAACAAGGACGCCGGCATCACGACCTCCCACTGGGTCATCCACCGGGCGCAGCGCCAGCTGCGGGACACCGCCGCCGAGCACGGGGTGCGGCTGCGGCTGTTCCACGGCCGTGGCGGCTCGGTCGGAAGGGGAGGCGGGCCGGCCGGGGAGGCGGTGGCGGCCTCGCCGTACGGCACGGTCGACGCGACGCTGAAGGTGACCGAGCAGGGCGAGGTCATCTCCGACCGGTACTCGCTGAGCGCGCTGGCTCACGATCACCTGGAGATCCTGCTGGCCGCGGTGCTGGAGGCCACCCTGTTGCACCAGACCTCGCGGGTACCGCTGGAGGTGCTGGACCGCTGGGACGAGGCGATGGACGTGGTCAGCTCCGCCGCCCACGCCGCCTACCGCGAGTTCGTCGGCCTGCCCGGCCTGAGCGAGTTCTTCTCCGCCGCCACCCCGGTGGCTGAACTGAGCTGGCTCAATGTCGGATCGCGGCCGACGCGGCGACCCGGCAGCGGCAAGACCACCCTGGACGGGCTGCGGGCGATCCCGTGGGTGTTCGGGTGGACTCAGACCCGGATGGTCGTGCCCGGCTGGTACGGCCTGGGCAGCGGTCTGCGGGCAGCCCGGGACGCCGGGCTCGGTCCGGTTCTCGACGAGATGCGGGACTGGGCGTTTTTCACCAACCTGCTCGGCAACGTCGAGATGACACTGGCCAAGACCGACCTGCGGATCGCCGAGTGCTATGTCAGCGCGCTCGTCGAGCCCGGCTTGCAGCCGCTGTTCGACACCATCGTGCGCGAGCACGACTCGACCCGGCGGGAGGTGCTGCGGCTCACCGGCGGCTCGACCCTGCTGTCCCGGCACGACCTGCTGCGCCGCACCCTGCAGGTGCGCGCCTCCTACCTCGAGCCGTTGCACCATCTCCAGGTCTCGCTGCTGGCCCGCTGCCGCGAGGTGGACGAGCCCGACCCGGACCTGCGCCGGGCCCTGCTGCGCACCGTCAACGGAATCGCCGCCGGAATGCGCAACACCGGCTGACCGATTGGTATAACGCTTGACGTTCATAACGCACAGCGTTATGTTGGCCGGGGTGTTGCGATCGTTCCGAGATAAGGACACCGAACGTGTCTGGCAACGACAGCGGCCGCGCAGGCTCGATGAGAACACGCAGCGGATGGTGTTGCGGAAGCTCCTCATCCTCGACGCCGCCGACGCCTTGGCCGATCTTCTGGTGCCACCGGGAAACCGGCTTGAGAAGCTGCGCGGTGACCGTGCCGACACGTACAGCATCCGCATCAACCGGCAGTGGCGAATCTGTTTCCGGTGGACCGCTGCTGGCCCTGAGGACATCGAGATCGTTGACTACCACTGAGGAGGATACGTGAGCGTCACCCCGACCATGCCTCCCATCCACCCGGGTGAGGTGCTGATGCAGGAGTACCTGGAGCCGCATGCCGTCACCCAGCACCGGCTGGCTGTGGCGATCGGCGTCCCGCCGCGTCGCATCAACGAGATCGTGCTCGGGAAACGACGCATCAGCGCCGACACCGCCCTGCGACTTGCCCGGTACTTCGGGACCACCGAACGATTCTGGCTGAATCTCCAAAGCCGCTACGACCTGGAAGTCGAACGAGACCGGCTCGCCGCCACCCTTGCGGACATCCAGCCGCTGGCTAGCGCCTGAGGGGCGTTCCAATCCGCTGCACCATCTCCAGCTCGCGTTGCTGGCCCGCTGCTGTCCGGATGCAATCAGGCGCTGCGCTCGTCGACCTTGAGCAGGTGGCTGATCAGCCAGTGCACGACCTCCCGCATGAAGACTGTGCGGTTGGCGGTGGTCAGGATCTCGTGCCCATCGTCGGGCAGCAGCAGGAATCCGGGTGCGGCACCGCGCTCACGCAGCGCCGCGACGAGTTGCTCGGCCTCGCCCGGGGGAACATTGGTGTCCAGGCTGCCGTGCACGACGAGCAGCGGGGCGCTCAGCTGCCCGATGCTGTGGATCGGCGAGAGGGCATGCAACAGTCCAGCGTCTCGTCGGGGATCGCCGTATCTGCTCACCGCGGCCGCCGCGATCCACGGTTCGGTGTGGGCGAAGAAGGTCTCGAAGTCGATGATCCCGGAGACCTCGACGCCCACCCGGAACATCGCCGGATACCGCGCCATGGCCGCGACAGTCAGGTAGCCGCCGTAAGAGCGGCCGGCGCAGCCGAGCGCAGTGGGGTCGGCAAGCCCCGCGTCCACCAGGTACCGGACCAGGTCGGCGACGTCGTCGATGGCGGCGAACCGGCGGTGCCGGACGTCGGAATCCATGAAGGTACGTCCGAAACCTGATGAGCCACGGACATTCGGTGCGCACACCGCGATGCCATATCCCAGTAACGCCTGGTAGAGCGGGTTGAACGTGGGACGTTCCTGGGCTTCGGGGCCGCCGTGCAACCAGACCAGCGTGGGAACTGCGCCGAGCGCACCGACCGGCCGGTAGAGCCAGCCGCTCAGCTCCAGGCCATCTCGGGCCCGCCATCGGTGCGACTCCGGCCGGATCGGTGCCTCGGGTGCCCAGGGTGGCCGGAGTGCCGGAGCCAGCCGTACCGGGTCGGCTGGTGGCAGCGGATAGCGCAGGACATGCGGCGGCTCGGCGTCGGATTCCACGGCGAGCACCAGCGACCCACCGTCTTGGGCGAAGGCGCAGCCCGTCACCACCTCCGCGGGCGGTGGGAGCACCCGGCGCTGCCCACCAGCCAGGTCGACGAGCTCGAGCTCGCTGCGTCCCCCGACGTTCCACACCGCGAGGACAGCGCGCCCCGTCGGATCCAGCGCGAACCGTTCCAGCTCGACCCCCTCCCGCGCCACGATGAGCCGCGCGGAGTTCGGATACCCGGCGGCCACCCTCGGCAGTTCGAGAAGTGCGGCGAACTCCCGGTCGGCGTCGGTGTGGAGGTAGATCATCCGATCATCGGGGGAGAAGCGGGCGTCGGCGACGGTCGCGTCGGCGGCCAGTAGCTGGGCCTTCTTGCCGGTGCGGGTGTCGACCAGCAGCAGGCGGCGGGCGCCGCGGGAGCCGACGCGCACCACGGCGTAGCGCCCGTCGTGGCTGAAGGTGCACACCATTGCGGCCGGGCCGCTGGCCAGGTAGCGGCGGCGTCCGGAGCACACGTCCACCGCGTAGGCGTCGAGCAGGGCCGGGTCGGTGGGGTTGCTCTCGGCAAGGCCGATGGTGTGCCCGCCGGGTTGCCAGCGACCGGTCCAGGCCATCCCGGTCGCAGACCCGGCGACGACCCGGGAACCGGATCCATCCGGGTGCAGCGCGCGGACCACGGTGCGTTCGCTGCCACCGGGTGCCGTCATCAGGCACAGCCACTCGCCGTCGGGTGACCAGGTGAGCGCCCGGACGTAGTCCGTGCCCCCGTGGTCCCCGTCCCCCCGGTCCCTGTAGCAGTCCAGCCGCACCGGCTCACCGGGTCGCTCCAACGAGCTCAACCAGACCTGCGGGGTGCCGTCGCGGTCGGAGACCACGGCCAGGGTGCTGCCGTCCGGGGACAGCGCGGGTGAGGTGCAGGTCTGCGCGGCGAGCCAATCGAGACCGGGCATCTCGGCGGTAAGGCGTGCCCGCCGCCGCTGGGCGAAGCTGCTGTCGTCGGCAGAACTCGCCGCACTCACCCTAGATGCCCCTCTCCTGCAGCCACATCTCCAGCAGTGCGACCTGCCACAAGGCGTTGGATCCCAGCGTGGTCCGCTCAGTGTTGGGGGCGGCGAGCATGCGGTGCAACCAGTCCGGGCGGAACAGCCCGCGGTCCTTGGCCACCGGATCGGTCACCGCGTCACGTACCCGGTCGAGGAACGCGCCGGAGAGGTGCCGGATCGCTGGCACCGGGAAGTAACCCTTGGGCCGGTCGATGATCGGGTCCGGGAGCAGGCCACGGCTGGCCGTTTTGAGCACTCCCTTCCCTCCCGAGGCGAGCTTCAGCTCGGGTGGGCAGGCACCGGCGAGTTCGACCAGCTCATGATCCAGGAACGGCACCCGCGCTTCGAGCCCCCACGCCATGGTCATGTTGTCCACCCTTTTGATCGGATCGTCAACCAGCATGACCGTGGTGTCCAGGCGCAACGCCGCATCGAGGGCGGTATCGGCGCCGGGAGTGCCGAAGTTCGTGTCGATGAATGCCCGGCTGTGATCCTCGCTGAGAAGGCCGGACAGCCATTCCGACTCGAGCAACTCGGCCAGCCCGGCGTGCGGGCGGTCCACGAAAACCTGCGCGTAGGCCGGCGCGGCCGCCTCCCTGGGCACGCCGGCCAGCGGCGGGTACCAGTCGTAGCCGGCGAACACCTCATCCGCGCCCTGCCCGGACTGCACCACCGTCACCGAGCGGGAGACCTCCTCGGAGAGCAGGTAGAACGCGACGCAGTCGTGGCTGACCATGGGTTCGCTCATCGCGTCGATGGCCGCGTCCACCGCCGGGAGCAACCGGTCCGATGAGATCATGATTTTCTGGTGCTCGGTGCCGAAGTGGGCGGCGACCTGGTCGGAGTAGACGAACTCGTCCCCGACCTCCCCCGCTGCGGCCTCGAATCCGACGCTGAACGTGCGCAGCCCGTGCTGACCGCCCTCGGCCAGCAGCGCCACCACCAGGCTGGAGTCGATGCCACCGGAGAGCAGGATGCCCACCGGAACGTCGGCCACCATGCGCCGCTGCACCGCCAGCCGCAGCGCATCCAGCACCGCACCCGGCCACTGCGCCGCGGCCAGCTCGGGATCGCCTCGGGAGAAGGCCGGCTGCCAGTACTGCCGGTCCTCGAAGCGGCCATCCGGCGCCACGGTGCGCACCGTCGCCGGGGGCAGCTTCTGCACCCCGGCCAGGATCGTGCGAGGAGGTGGCACGACGGAGTGGAAGCTCAGGTAGTGGTGCAACCCCACCGGGTCGATCGCGGTGTCCACCTCGCCCGCGGCGAGTAGCGCCGGCAGCGTGGAGGCGAAACGCAGCCGGCCAGGCGTGTGCGACAGGTACAGCGGCTTGATCCCCAGGCGGTCCCGGCCGAGCACCAACCGCCCGCTGTCGCGCTCGAGCACGGCGAAGGCGAACATGCCCAGGAAATGGTCCACGCAGCTGGTGCCCCACCGGTGGTAGGCCTTGAGCAGCACCTCGCTGTCGGAGTCGGAGAAGAACTGGTAACCGGCGGCGCGCAGCTCGCCGCGCAGCTCGCGGTAGTTGTAGATCAAGCCGTTGAACACGGCTGTCAGGCCCAAGTGGGGATCCACCATGGGTTGGGCCGCGCGCTCCGACAGGTCGATGATTTTCAACCGCCGGTGGCCGAGCGCGGCGGGGCCGCCGGCGTGGATGCCCCAGCCGTCGGGCCCGCGACGGTGCAGCGCGGCGGTCATGGTGGTGACCGCGTCGACGCCGGCTGGTGTGCTGTCGAATCTGATCTCGCCCGCGATGCCGCACATCAGCAAGCTCCTCTCACCGCAAGATCCAGGTGTCCTTCGCACCGCCGCCCCGCGAGGAGTTGACGATCATGCTGCCGCTCGGTGCGACCCGGGTCAGGGCGGCCGGCACCACCTCGGCCCGCTTTCCCAGCAGGATGAATGCTCGGAGGTCGACCGCTCGCGGCTCCAGCCTGGCTCCGGCGAAGGTGGGATGGGTGGATAGCGACACCAGGTCCTGGGCCACCCAGTCCCCGGGATTCGCCTGGATGGTCACGGCGAGCTCAGCCAGCTGGGAGCGGTCGGCGTCCGGGCCGATCACGATGCCGTGCCCGCCGTAGCCGTCCACCGGCTTGAGCACCAGCTCGTCGAGCCGGTCGAGTACCTCGGCGAGGTGCTGGGGGTCGGCGCACGGGTAGGTGGGCACGTTGGCGAGCAGTACCTGCTCGCCCAGGTAGTAAGTGATCATGTCTGGCACGTACGCGTACACCCTCTTGTCGTCGGCCACGCCATTGCCCAGCGCGTTGAGCAGGCTCACTCGGCCATTGGTCACGGCCGCGCAGATCGCCGGCCCCAGGGGCCGTCCGTCCGCCCCGGTCGCGTCGAGCAAGGTCTGCTCGTCGAGCCGACGGTAGAGCACGCGCAGGCGCTGACCATTCGCGTAAACTGCGCTGCCGGTGACCGTGAGGTCCTCGGGAGTGACCAGTGGCACAGCCATTCGCTCCGCCAGCAGCCGGTGTTCGTAGAAGGCGGCGTCGATCGGGCCCGCGCTCAGCAGTGCGATCGCGTCACCGTCATCCTCCACCGCCGCCGCGGCCAGCAGTGTCTTGCGCAGCAGCTCGGGTACACCTTCCAGCGCCACCACGCCGGCGGGTGGTTCCAGATCGGGCAACACGCTGCGCACCAGTCGCCGGCTGACGATGGCATACCCGATACCGGAGGGCACCCGAAGGTTGTCCTCCAGGACGAGCCAGCCCTCGGCGCCCTCTCGTACCAGGTCGATCCCGCTGACCGCGGTGCGCACGGTGTGCTGGCTGCACACCGCTCCGGCGCAGCTCCAGCCGGGCGAGCCGGTGACCACCGACGCGGGCATCACGCCATCCCGGATGATCTCCTGGCGGCCGTAGGCATCATGCAAGAACGCTTCCAGAGCTCGCACTCGCTGGATGAGGCCGGCGGTCAGCGTCGACCAGTCCTCGGCTGTCACGATGCGCGGCACCAGATCCAGCGGGAGCAGCCGATCCGGCGCATCGTCGGCCACGCGGAACGTCACACCCCGCGCCCGCTGCTCGGTGCGCAGCGCGGACATCGCCGCCGTCATCCCCCTTGCTCCCAGCCGGTCGAGTGCCCGGAACATCCAGCCGTAGTGCGGTAACATCCGGCCGTCTGTGCCCACCGCCTCGTCGTAGTGGGCAGCGCCGGCTCTGGGTTTGCCGGCCCCGAGGTAGTCCTCGAGCAGGGCTGGCGTCGCGGGCACCGCAGTCGGCGGATCGCGGTCCAGGGTGCCACCGCGGGTGTGCGCGAGCAGGCCGTCGACCACGTCGGTGAGCTCGCCGCGGCGGCCGTACATGCGGCGTTGCCGGGCCGCTGAGCTGCCCACGGCAAGGGCGCGCTGGGACAGCTCACACACCTGCTTCCAGTCGCCGGAGGCGTCAAGCTGGGGTCGCAGGTCGTTCACCAGCCGTTCGATGAGCAGCGAGGGCGGAACGAGGGTCGGTCCGGAGGGGTCGGCAAGGTCGACCAGGTCACCTTCGAGCCCTGATCGGGCCGCCCGCCAGGTGGCCGCCCGCAGCAACTCGTGGCGGGTCTGCGGGAACGGTTTGCCGTCGGCGATCCACCCGCGGGCCCGCTGCACCAGCGCCCGGAACAGGCCGGCGATGAGCACGACGTCGTCGACCGCCGGGCAGGCGTCGCAGATCCGCAGCTCGACAGTGGGCAGGTGCGCCGATGGGCGGATGTCGAAATAGACCATGCCGGGGTCGCTGATGGTTCCCGAGGCGACCAGGTCGGCCACCATGGTGTCGTAGTCGGTGGCGGTACACATCGGTCCTGGCGGGCCCGCAGTCGGCCAGCGCTGCCACACCATGCAGCGGTAACTGGCGTAACCGCTGTCGACCCCCCGCCAGTACGGCGAACTGGCGGACAGCGCGAGGAAGGTCGGGAGGTACAGCGCCAGGTGCTGCACGACGGCGACCGCGACGTCCCGATCGGGTACGTCGACGTGCACCTGGGCTCCGCAGATGTGCTGCTCGCGGACCAGCAGCTGGTACTCGTGCTGCATCCGTTCGTAGCGGGCGCCGGCCGAGATGTCGGTGCCGAGCAGGTCCACCAGCGGAACCGTGCCAGCGGCCACCACACCCAGCCCGAGGGGATCGGCGACCTCGTTCAACCTCCTGCGCAACCGGCAGAGCTCCGCACGCAACTCATCGAGGCTCTCGCAGGGCAACGTGTTCGCCTCGACCAGGGAGCGCTGCAGCTCCGGTGCAAATGAGTCGCCGTCCAGCTGGGCGAGCATGTCATCGGCTGCCGGGGTCGCTCTCCTGGTCTGCAGGTCGACCAGGTGGAACTCTTCCTCCACACCGATCCGCGAGGTCACTGGGTCGCCCATGACCGTCACGCTAGGCGGTCTTTGTTACGTAGCTGGTAATTCCGTCACACTCGTCACACCCGTCAGTCTCCGAGGGGAACGGTTCATGGTGGGCTCATGGCCCCACCCGGCCGCACGCCGTCAATGAGGTCTCAAATCGGTGCGGGTCCGGGGCGGGAAGCGTGGAGAAGTCGCCTTGGAGCGCAAAGACGTGCTCGTAGAACAAGAGAGATGGAGTTCTTCTCGAAATAGGCGTCATGAAGGGGGTGTCCGTTGGTGTCGACTGTGCTGATGATGGGTATCAGGGCATCCAGGTTGGTCGCCATCTGCAACGTGGGCTCCGCTCCCTGAGGCGGGAGGAAGAACAGGGTGCCATCCAGGGGTGCTGTTCGGGTGATGATGATCGGGCGGATGTCGAGGATGCGGATCTCCTGGTTGCGGCGGCCTTCTACGACAGGCGCTGCGGCAGGTTCGGGCGACCGCGTTTGCCGGCGAATCACCTCAAATAGGGCGTAACGGTCAAAAATGGTGTTCGGGGCGCGCGGGTGGAGTAGAAGTTGGTCATGACCACCGAGCGGCATGGAATAGCTGAGCATCACCGCCCGCTTCCGGCTCGGCGGGCCCGGCGGGCTCCGCGGTGGGCGTGGCTGCCGGTGCTGGGCGTGGGGATCGGACTGTTCATCGCCGTCGAGCAGGCTCTGGTGATCACCGGGAATCCGACCCTGGTGCCCACGCTGCTCTTGCTGGGAACGCTGGTGGTTCCGGTGAGCTTCGTGGTCTATGTCGATGGCCGCGACCCGGCCTATGAGGTGCCGCTGAGCGTGCTGTTGAGCTGCGCGCTGCTGGGCGGGGCTTTGGGCGCCGCGGTCGCCGCCGTGCTCGAGTTCGACACTATCCAGCGGTTGGGTGCGTTGCCGGCGCTGACCATCGGGCTGATCGAGGAGGCCGCGAAACTCCTGGTGCCGATCGCCATACTGATCTTCACCCGGTACCGGGCCAACACCGCCGACGGGTTGCTCATCGGGGTCGCGGTGGGCATGGGGTTCGCCGTTCTGGAGATACTGGGTTACGGCTTCGTCATCCTGCTTGCCACCGGCGGCGACCTGACCGACGCTGAAGGAGTGCTGCTGCTGCGGGCGGCCCTGAGCCCGGCTGCGCACGCCGCGTGGACCGGACTGGCCGCCGCGGCGCTGTGGTGGGCACACTCCCGGCGGTGGAGTCCACGTGGGCTGGGCGCCGCGCTCGGATCCTTCCTGCTGGTCGTGCTCCTGCACGCGCTCTGGGTCGTGGGCAACGCCTGGTACGGCTACCTCGTCATCGGGGTCATCAGCTTCGCCCTGCTGCTGCGCCAGGTCCACCGTACCGTCCTGAGGTAGCCGTGCCCGAAGGTGACACCCACCCGGTTCGACGACGGACGGAGCCTGCATTCGCTGGATCGGGTTACGCATGGGCCAGCGCCCTTCTGAGCTGCGGTGGCTCAGTGATGGAGTCATTCCTCCAGTCGGCTCGGCTGCTCCTCATGGCTGAGGGCTTGAAGGTCGAGAGCGAGGTTGGTGGCCGATTCCAGAGTGTCGGGATGGTTGTCGCCCAGCCTGGAGTGGCGCAGATCCAGGGCGCGTTCGAACAAGGACCGGGCAGGGCCGGGTTCCCCCCGGCTCTGCAAATACTGCGCGGCACGGTCGAGCAGCCAGGCCACGTCCTGCTCCGCCGCAGTGAGGTGGCGGTGGGCCTCGGTGGCGATCAGGACATGCGGGAGGAGCTGATGCCAGGCCGGCCAGCCCTGTGAGTTGTGCCACGGGTCATCCGGAACCGCGACACGCAGCAGCCCAACGGTGAGGGTGGACAGGTCTGGTTGCTGGTGGGGTTGGGTGCGCACGATGGCGGCGAGTAGCCGTTGCAGTTGCAGGGCGCCGGATTCGACGCGGGCCAGTCCGTGCCGGCGCAGCAGCCCGATCAGCCCGGTGAAGGCGAGTGGATCCGCGGCTGCGGTCGAGAGGAGGTCGGGGAGCTGGGTGGGATGGGTGGTGAACAGGGTCAGCGGGATCGGTTCCGGTGCCAGGTAGGCGGCCAGGGTGAGCAGCTGCAGCGCGGCTGGGGACTGGGCGGCGAGCCGGTCGAGGGCGATCTGGACGCCTGCGGCCAGCGACACCGGGTAGGTCACCGGGGTGCCGTGGGTCAGCAGCTCCCTGCTCCGCGCGGCCAGCAACATGAGGTAGTCGTCCACGGAGGTGGTGGTGTCGGCCAGGTGCGCGGCGGCCTGGGCCAGCGCCAGCGGCAGGTCTCCCAAGGCCTCCGCGACCCGCCCGGCTTCACCCTCGGTCAGCTGCGGGACCCGGCGGCGCAGCAACGTGATCGACTTGCCCCGGTCGAACACCTCCACTCCCACCGGGGTGGCCAGCTCGTGCCAGCCGGGGTTGCGAGAGGTGATCACCACCTGCCCGCCACCCCCGGGTAGGTAAGCGGCCAGGGACGCAGGGTCCTCAGCGTTGTCGAAGATCAGCAGCCACCGGTTCCGCTCCCGCAGCGCTCCCAGCAGCCGGGCCACCGCTGCGGTGACGGGGTCGGTGGCGCTCGCCAAGCCCAGTGCGTGGGCCAGCTCAGCCAGCCGGTCGGCCACCAGCGTCGGCTGCTCCGAAGGAACCCACCAAACCACGTCGTAGTCGGTCCCGTAGCGGTGGGCGTACTCGATGGCCAGCGCGGTCTTGCCGATCCCGCCCATCCCGTGTATGGCCTGCACCACCGCCGTCGAGCACGTGTCCTGCAATGCAGCCCGCAACGCGGTGAGCAGCTCGCCGCGTCCGGTGAACGCCGGGCTGCGGGCGGGCATGTTCCATACTCGACCCTTGGTGGCCCGATCCGATCCTGCGTCGGACATCTCTCGCAGCGCCTGGAACAGCTTCTCACTGAGCTCCGCCGGGCTGGTGATCGTGGTGGTCGTCAGCCCACTGCTGGCCAGCTGTTTCCGGAACTCCGCCTGCCGGGTGCCGTGTAGCGGGTCGACGAACAGGTCAGCCGGGCCTTCGGCGTCGTCACCGAGCAGGAAGACGAGCCGGGGCATGCCCGCCCGGCTTGCGGTCTCGAACTCCAGCTCGGCGTAGGACAGCTCTGGCCGGTCCCGGACCGGAGATCCATACCGGAACCCGACAATGGCCACGAACACATCTGCGGCGAGCACTGCGTTCCGGCACACCTGCTCGGGTTTCTGGTCGCGCGCGGTGAAATACGCCATATCCCCGATGGCATCCCCGGCCCGGGACACCGCGCTTTCCGCGGCAGCCACGAACGACCGGCGAGCAGGCAGCCGCCGCAACTCCGAGGTATGACTCACAAACACCCGGCGTGACCGTGCTGGCACGCCCCGCAGCATCCCACATCAGCGATGTCGCGATGGCCGGGGCGGATCAGGGGTCGGATTACTGAGGTTCTCCTATCCCTCCACAAAGCCCCGCGCCCGCTCCACGAAGTCGTGCACCGCCGGGACCTTCGTGTAGGGGCTTAACTGGTAGTAGAGGTCACGGAGACGGCCAGCCCCCCGGGTCGAGTCCAGGCTCTCGGCCAACTCGATCGACTCCATGCCCAGCGCGGCCGCCGCGTCAAGATCACGCTGCTTGCCCGGCCGGGCCAGGGCGTCGGCCAGGTAGGTGATATCGATCTGCCGCTGCCGGACGAATGACTCGCTGAGCTGGGCGAGACCCTCGTGGAGCCTGGCCGCCGCGTGGTCAGCCTGGCCGAGTTGCAGGAGACAAACGCCCGACTCAATTGCGATATTTGCTGGATTCAGCCAGTACAGCCAGGGTGGGTCGTCATCAGGGGTGAGCTGTTCGGCCTGGGTGCGGGCCTGGGAGATCGCGGCGTGGCAGGCAGAGGTGTCCCGCAGGGTGGCGAAGGCCAATGCCTGCCAGATGTGCAGCTCGGCGAGCAGGGCTGGCGTTGCCCGCCCCCGCGTGCCGGTCAGCGCGGTCTCAATCAGCGTCACCCCCTCAGCAGGGCATCCCCCGGTGGTGGCCTGGTAGGCCATGAACGCGAGGATGTGCGCGCCCAGCGGCCGGTCATCGGCGGTATGGGCGGCGCGCAGGGCGGCGATGTTGAAACGCTGCGCCAGCCCGTGGTGCCCGGTGTCCCAGGCGGACCAGCCGCACAGCCGTCCCAGCTCGGCGAGCACCACGTGCAGCGCCCGACCGGTGCGCTCACTGTACGACGCCCGGCCAAGCACTCCGGCGACCCACCCGAACGCTTGCTGAGCCATCGCGAGCACGCCACCGCCCCCGGTCACGTCATCCATCCGGCGCAGCTCGGCGACCATGGGGCTGAGCCGATCGACCAGCTCACCCGACACCCGGCGCCCCGCCAACCCGGACACCAGTGGCTCCGGCTCATGCACCAACCACTGATGTGCGGGAGCAGTCAAGGCCGGGCCGGTCAGAGACAGGAACACTCGCCGCTTCACCCAGCTACCACCACCGCTCAGCACGACTGCGACCTCGACGGTACCTGGATGGTTCCAGGGGGCGCCGAGCACGGGGTCACACTCAGGATCGTCGCTGGTGGACGGGGCAGGCAGCGCACCGGGTAGTGGTTCCACGGTGGCGAGCTGACCCTCGCCGTCGGGGAGCGTGAACCACAGCAGCTCTGCCGGGATCCGCAGTATCCGCGCCCAGTACACCAAGGTGTCAAGGTTGCGGATCGGCACGCCAACCTCGATCCGGCTGATCTGGGGTTGGCGCAGGCCCAGCCACTGGCCGAGCAGGGCTTGCGTGATGCCCTCGGGGCCGTAGACGGCGTGGTGGTAGGGATGTGTGCGGTAGGCGCGGGATACCCGGCCGATGTGCTGGGCACTGAAGGCGCCCCG
>JBOHFF010000031.1:0-13545 GCA_050699515.1 Pseudonocardiaceae bacterium | reverse complement strand
AGATCACCCAGTTCTTCGCAGCGATCAACCAGTGGCAGTCGCGCTTCGATCTCGACGAGTCGGAGTTCGCGTTCTTCTCCGAGGTGCTGGTCGGCTACGTCGGCGAGCGCCTGGAGTCCCTGGAGCGGCGCGCCCGGCCCATCGCCGCGCTGCTCGACGGGCTCGCGCCGCGCGTCCCGGTGCTGGTCGTGCGGGCCCGCGACGGGCTCGCCGCCCGGGTCGCCGACGCCGGACTGGACGGGGTGCGGGTCCGGGCCGGCCACGGGAGCACCGTCGAGGACTGGGAGAACCTGTCGGCCTGGTTCCGCGGCCGTGCCGGCACACCGAGCCGCGTCGCCACCCTGGGCCGCGACGCGGTCAACGCCGTGCGCACCCTGACCCAGAACCTCATGCGCCTGTCCCGGTCGGGCGTGGGTGGGTCGTCGCGGCGGGCCGACTACCTGCGGCTGGCCACGTTCTTCGACGACGCCGGCCGTAAGCGCCCCGCCGAGCTACCCCGCCTCGCCGCCGCCGCGTTCGGCCTGTTCGGCTGCCGCCACCTCGGCGCGGCCGCAGGCGACGGCACCGACCCCGTCGCGTCCACCACCTCGTGGTGGGAGGCCCCGCCCGCCCAGGTGCCGGTGAGCCTGCGCGAGCGCGGCAACACCACCAACCGCGGGCGCTCCGGCCAGGTGGAGGACCGCTCGACGCAGCGCGAGTACCTGCTGGCCCAGCGCCGCGCCGCCGAGCAGCGTGCCAGGGCCGTCCGGTCGGAGCTGCTGGACGCCGCGGGCCTCGACGGGGCGCTGCTCGACGGGGTCGTGCTGTCCGAGCACGCGCTCGCGGCGTTGCAGCGGCTGCTCGGCCCGGCCGTTGCTGCCATGGGTCCGGGACGCGTCAAGGGCGAGGCCGAGGCCAACGGGCTGCGCTGCGTCGTGGAGCGGCGTCCCGGTGAACCAACCACCGTGCACACCCCGGCCGGTGCGCTGCGGCTGATCGATCTCGGCCTCACGATCACTGCGGCGCAGGAGCCGTGATGCGCGACGATCCGCAGCGGGCCGGGGAACTGACCGGGTCGGCCAGGGCGTTGCTGACCCGTCCGTGGCGCACCGCCGAGGCCGACCGCCCGCTGTTCCTGCTCATCCGCCGCCACGCCGAGCAGCTGGACCGCTGGTTCACCCAGCGCCTGGGTTACCGGCTCATCGTCGGCACCGACACGGCCCGGTTGGTCAAGTCCGGGCATATCCCGCTCGACCGCCCGTTGCGTACCCACACGGACCGTCCCTTCACCGCGCGCGAGTACGTCTTGCTCGCCCTGGTGCTGGCGGCCACGGCGGCCGGGCCGGACCGGATCAGCCTGCGCGACCTGGTGTTGCAGGTCCGTTCGGCCGCCGCCGACGCGGGCATCGCGCTGGACGGCGCCACGGGCGAGCGCCGTGCGCTGGTCACCGCGCTGCGCTGGCTGGTGGAGAACAACGTGGTGCGCGAGCTCGACCGGTCGGTCACCGGCTACGAGACCGACGCTGAGGCCGACGCCCTGCTGGAGGTGCGCAACGACCGGATGGCGCTGCTGCCCGCGCCCGCGCTGGTGGGCGCGCAGTCGGCCGACGAGCTGCTCGACCGCGCCGCGGGCGAGGGCACCGGCCGGGCTGCGCTGCGCCGCCGGTTGGTGGAGGATCCCGTGCTGCACGCCGACGACGTCGCGCCGCAGGACTGGGCCGAGCTGCGCCGCCGCTTCGGTGAGGAGTCCCGCTACTGCGAGGAGATGTTCGGGCTCGTCGTCGAGGCCCGGGCCGAGGGTGTCGCCGCGATCGACGTGGACGGCGGCTGCACCGACATCGCATTCCCGGCTGGGGGCACTACCGCCCACGCCGCCCTGCTGCTTCTGGACGCGCTCACCACCCGCCACCGCGACGGCGCCGACAATGCCATCCTGGACTGTGAGCTGGGTGAGCTGCTGGAGCGCTACGGCCGCTACTGGCGAAAGGACGTAGAGCCGGAAAACCTGCGCGACGAGGCCGTCGCGCTGCTGACGGCGATGGCCGTGGTCACGGTCGAACCCGACGGGCGGGTGCGCCCCCGCCCGGTCGCGGCCAGGTTCGCCCCGGACGTCACCGTGGCCAGTGCTGACGACGGCGCGGGGCAGCAGAGCCTGTTGTGAACGCCTTCCTGGCCGACCCGGCGCTGCAGCCGCTGTGGCGAGCCGTGACCGCAGCCCTGGACCGTAACGGCCTGGGCTGGCGCGGCCGGTTGACGCTGCCCGACCTCACCCCCGAGGGTCGTCGCCGACTCGGGGTTCTGATCGAGACCCGGATGCCGGCCACCCGGCGCACGGTTTTGCTCGGCGCCGTCGCGGTCAGCGTGGAGCGGCTCACCGGCGCCCTCTTCGTCGACGCTCTGGGGACACTCGGACACCCACCCGCCGGCCGTCGAGAGGCAGCGCTGGCCCGCCACGACGCCATGCGGCAGCGGCGGGTCGCCCTGGATGATGCGACGGCTGCCCACTTGAGCGATGCGGCTTGGGTGATCCCCTGGCGCGACGCCGCGTGGACCGATGGGCTGTTCGCGCGCCACACCGCCGACGAGGTCACAGCGGCAGTCACTCGGGTCGGGCAGGTACTCGCCCGAGCCGGCTCGGGCCGCAGCCGCACCGAGGTGGCAGCGCAGCTGTTCGGCGACGCGCACGCGTTGGACACCTCAACCCGGCTCGCTACGCTGGCCACCCGGGCGCTGCTCGCGCGCGATGGCCCAGCTGACGAGCGTGGCGCGTGGGAACGCGCCGGCATGCCGCTGGACCTCGTCTCGGCCCCGGTGCTCACCTGGGCGCTGCCCGTGCTTGGCGCGGGCGGAGTCGCCGACGCGATGCGGGCGATGACGGCGGCCGGTCTCCCGATGCAGCTGTCGGTGCTCGCTCTGCGGGCGTCGCCGCTGACCGTCGCGCCCGGGACGCCGGTGCTGGTGGTGGAAAACCCACGGCTGGTGGAGGCAGCGGCCGAACGTCACCTTGTGGCTGCGGTCCTGTGCACCAACGGCAACCCGACCACGGCCCCAAGCCTGGCCATCGCTCAACTCCGGTCGTGCGGGGCGCGGCTGCGCTACCACGGTGATATCGACGCACCCGGCCTGGCGATGACCGGCCGCGCCCGGGACGCCGGTTGCGAGCCGTTCCGCATGTCCGCGCAGGATTACCGCGACGCCCTCGCCGACGCCTCGGCCCTCGGAGTCGAGCTACCCCGTGACCTTGCGGCCGCGCCCCCGACACCGTGGGACCCGGCCTTGGCCGTCGCGTTCAACGAGCACCGCGCAGTCGTTCATGAGGAGCGGGTGATGGACGATGTCCTCGGCGCGCACGCAGCTGGCTCCGATCTGAGAGACTCAGGGTTGTGACTTGGTCGCCGGATCGTGATGCGCTTCGTGATCGAGTTGCGGTGGTGGCCGGGGCAACCCGCGGCGCGGGGCGCGGCATCGCCGCCGCGTTGGGCGAGGTCGGCGCCACAGTCATCTGCACCGGACGTAGCAGCAGGGCCGGCACCGGCGGGATCCGGTCGGATTATGATCGTATCGAGACTATCGAGGAGACCGCCGAACTCGTGACCCGGCTTGGCGGGGTCGGGATCGCGGTCCAGGTTGATCACCTCGATTCCGGGCAGGTGCGGCGCCTGGCTGAGCGGGTCCGCGACGAGCACGGCCACGTTGATGTGCTCGTGAACGACATCTGGGGCGCCGAGGTGCTCAAAGGCCCACCGTCGGAGTGGAATACTCCGATCTGGCGACACGACCTGGATCGTGGTCTGCGCATCCTGCGGCTGGCCATTGATACCCACCTGGTCACCTCGCATCACCTGCTACCGCTGATGGTCGACCGGCCGGGTGGGCTTCTCGTCGAGGTCACCGACGGCACCGCCGCGTTCAACGCGGACCAGTATCGGATCTCGGTGTATTACGACCTGGCGAAGGTCGCGGTGAACCGGCTGGGGTTCTCCCAGGGCCACGAGCTCAAAGGCCACGGCGCGACGGCAGTCGCCATCACACCGGGCTGGCTGCGTTCAGAGATGATGCTCGACAACTTCGGTGTGACCGAAGACAACTGGCGCGATGCCCTCGATGGCTCGGTGAAGGGATACCCCCCGGCGCCCGACGGGTTCGGCTCCTCCGAGTCACCTCGATATGTCGGTCGCGCCGTCGCAGCGCTCGCCGCGGATCCCGACCGGGCACGCTGGACCCAGCACTTGGTAACCTCGGCCGATCTTGCCCGCGAGTACGGCTTCACCGACATCGACGGCTCCCGACCCGACAGCTGGGCCAGGCACCACTGACGACGACTGGCACCCGAGCACGAACCAGGTCGGCGCGCCGTGGGTCAGCCTCAGTCTTCAGGCAGCGCCGTGCACTACTTCCCTGTTCTCAGCCGCTGCCGCCGGATTGCCGAAATCGGTGGCAAAGGACAAGATCCACCACTCCCGTTCCTCGTCCTCGGTCCGCGCTCGCCGGCAAGCTCACCCAGGTTGCGCTCACCACGACCGAGGGCGAGCCGGTGGCCGGCGCGCTGGCCGGCGACGGTCAGCGTTGGACGGCCACCGAGCCGCTGGGTTATGGCAAGAACTACACCTATACCGGCACCGCCACCGGTGCCGATGGCAAGGCAGTGCCGGTCACCGGCTCGTTCTCCACAGTCCAACCTCAGCAAACGGTCAGCGGCACGCTCAACATCGGTGACGGCGACACCGTCGGCATCGCCGCGCCGATCATCCTGAAGTTCGACGACCACGTCGCGGACCGAGCGGCGGTGCAGCGGGCGCTGCGGGCGCAGACTTCGGTGCCGACCGAGGGCTCGTGGGCGTGGCTACCTGATGACAACGGCCGCTCCCAGGTGCACTGGCGGTCCAAGGATTACCTCCAGCCCGGCACGCTGCTTGCCCCACGTGCCCTCGCCGTAGTTCACCCCGTACAGCTCGCGGCGACGGTGACCTGCACTTCAGTGTCGGCCGGGCGCAGGTCGTCAAGGCCGACGTGGGCAGCCACCGGGTGGTCGTGGTCCGCGACGGCCGGGTGGTCATGGATTTTCCGGCCAGTTACGGGTTGGGCTCGGACCCGAAGCGGGTCACCCGTAACGGCACTCACGTGGTGATGAGCAAGAGCCCGCTGTTTCTGATGTCGAACCCGGCCTACGGGTATGTCGATTTCCCCGCGCACTGGTCGGTGCGGATCTCCAACAACGGCGAGTTCATCCACGCGAACCCGGAGACCACCGGGGTGCAGGGCTCAGCCAATGTCACCCACGGCTGCGTCAACCTGTCCACGCCCAATGCCAAGGAGTATTTCGACAGCGCCCTGTTCGGCGACCCGGTCGAGGTCACCGGCAGCCGGATCCCGATGGGACCAGCCGATGGCGACATCTACGACTGGACCGTGCCCTGGGACACCTGGACGTCGATGTCCGCGCTGAACTGAGATCGAGCTGAACTGAGATCGAGCTGAACTGAGATCGACCCGGGGTGCCTTACTCCACGTCGCCGGCTGGCTGTTTGGACGCCGCGATCCACACCGTCTTGGCGTTGACGAATGAGCGGGGACCGAATGGGGCGAGCTCCCGGCCGTACCCGGAGTTCTTGATCCCGCCGAAGGGCACCTGAGGGGGTCGACTCGGTGAACTTGTTGATATACATCATGCCGGTTTCGACTTCGTTCACGAACCGTTGCTGCTCGACCCGATCCCGGGTCCACGCGCTGCCGCCGAGACCGAAGCTCGAATCGTTGGCGATGCGGATGGCGTTGTCGACGTCGCGAGCCCGCCAGAGCAGGGCCACCGGCCCGAAGAACTCCTCGTGGTGCCCGGGGGAGCCGTCGGGGACGTCGGCGATGACCGTCGGCGGGTAGAAGCTGCCAGGCCCATCGAGCGGTTTGCCCCCGGTCAGCAGCCGTCCGCCGGCCGCCACGGTGTCGCGCACCTGCCGATCGAGTGTCTCCACCGCGGCGGAGGAGGACAGCGGCCCGATGTCGGTCTGCTCGTCCATCGGGTCGCCCACAACGAGCGCCTGCATCCGCTGCACCAGCTGTCGCTCGAACTCCTCGGCGATGTCGTTGTGCACGATGAAACGCTTGGCGTTGATGCAGGACTGCCCGTTGTTGAGGGTGCGGGAGGTGACGGCGTTGGCGACGGCGTCGTCGAGGTCCGCCGATGGCATGACGATGAAGGCGTCGCTACCGCCCAGTTCCAGCACGCTGGTTTTGATGTTCCGGCCGGCGGCAGCGGCGACCTGCCGGCCCGCGGGCTCACTGCCGGTAAGCGTGACCGCCCGGACCCGATCATCGGTGATGACGCCCTCGATGGCACCGGAACCGATCAGCAGCGTCTGGAAGGCCCCGTCGGGGAATCCGGCGCGGTGGAAGACGTCCTCGATGGCCAGGGCCACCTGCGAGACGTTGGAGGCGTGCTTGAGCAACCCGACATTGCCGGCCATCAGCGCCGGCGCGGCGAAGCGGACGACCTGCCAGTACGGGAAGTTCCACGGCATGATCGCCAGTACCGGGCCGAGTGGCTCGTAGCGGGTGTAGACCTCAGCGGCCTCCACTGGCCAGGGTTGGTCGGCGAGCATCGCCTCGGCGTGCTCGGCGAAATACCGGCAGCCCGCGGCGCATTTGCGGACCTCGGCCAGCGACGACACGAGAGTCTTGCCGACCTCCAGCGTCGCCAGCCGGCCCAGCGCATCGACCTCATCGGCGAAGATCTCCCCCGCCCGCCACAACCAGCCGCTGCGCTGCGCGAACGTGGTCGCGCGGTAGCTGCGGAACGTCTCAGCGGCCAGCGCGAGTTTCCGGTCCAGCTCGGCGGCGCTAAGTGCGTCGAAACGGCGAAGCTCTTCGCCGGTGGCCGGGTTCGTGGAGGCGATGGCCGCTGCCATCAACATGTCCTTCATACAGTCATTCTCACCGCGGGCGCACCGGTCCAGCATCAATGGGGATGCGGAACAGCGCGTACGGCTTCTCCCGCTCAGCCTGCACATCAGTGCTCCTGCGCCTATTCTGCTGGCAGGCCAGCCGGCGAGTCACCGCACTCGCAGGTCAGGATCCGGCCCGGTGGTTTGGTCCTGCGGGTCGAAGAGCGGACCCGTCCAGCCAGCCAGAGTGGGAGTGAGCTGCAAGGAGCGTTGGAGATGACCGAGACCACCGCGCGGGACCACGCGAAACGGGCACTGACCGAGGAGCTCGAGGTTCTCCGGAGCCGCCAGCGTGAGCTGGCCGGCGGCCTTGATAGCGATGACTTCCCCGGTGACCGTGCTGACCAGGCGGATGCGATCGAGCGGTTGTCCGAGCTGGAGTCGATCGGGCGGCGGATCGCCGAGGTCACGTGGCTACTCGCGCGCCGCCCGGAGTCGGGCGGTGAGACCCCACCAGATCAGGTAGGGCTCGGGAGCATCGTGACCCTCCACTATGCCGACGGAACGATGGAGGTCCTCCGGGTCGGCACCGTCGTCGAAGACGACGACGGGAAGGTCGTAACGCCGGATAGCCCACTCGGGCACGCGTTGTTCGGTGGGTCCGCCGGCCAGAACATCAGCTGGCCCACCCCTGCCGGCCAATGCGAGGCGAGGGTAGTGCAGGTATCGCAGCCCCCAGCGTGATGACCGCTCGCGGGTTACCCCTCGATCATGACCCGCCCGTGGTTGGATCGAGATGTCGATCCGCCATCGTCACACTCACCACAATCGGGGCACAGGGCGGCGAACCGGCTCGCCGTCGATGTCGCTCACGCCAGTGCAGCGCGGAGGGCGTCGGCGATGGGGGTGTCACCGTTGACGAGTTCCAGCGTGTGACCGGCTGAGGCGGGCTCGTCGAGCAGGGCCATCAGGACGGCAGCCACGTCGGCACGGGTGACATCGCCCCGCCCGACCGAGTCCGCGAGCCAGACCTTGCCGCTGGCGGCATCGTCAGTCAGCCGGCCGGGCCGCAAGATCGTCCATTCCAGATCGCGGGCCCGCATATCCAGCTCGGCTGCCCTCTTCGCGTTCAGGTAAGCGCCGAAGACCTCGCCCACGTCCGGTGGGTTCGGCTGCCCGGTACCCATCGAGCCCACCTGCAGGACCCTGCGCACACCGGCGTGCTCACACGCCTCGGCCAGCAGAGCGGACGCCGCGCGATCAACAGTGTCCTTGCGCACCACTCCACTACCCGGTCCAGCGCCCGCAGCGAACACCGCCGCGTCCGTACCGTCGAGGTGACCCGCGAGCGTGTCGGCGTCGATGTGTTCGAGATCGGCCAGCACCGGCTCGACACCGTCGGCACGGAGATCGTCGGCGTGTTCCGGGTTCCGGATCAGCCCCAACACCGAGTCCCCGCGTTGCACAAGCAGCCGTCCGAGCTGGCGCGCAATCTGTCCGTGGGCACCAGCCACCACAACTCTCATCTCTTGACCCTACGTTGCCGCAGGAGACCTTGAACGCAAGCGTCGACGTTGGCATCAACCATCGGTCTGCGGCACTGAGTGGCATCACAGCGCGTATGACCGTATTGACGGCTGGTCATCGGGCAGGGCAGTCTCTCGGCTGCGATCGTGAAGCCAGCCTCGTGTTCCGAAAGAGGGCTCGTATGGCCATGAAGCCGACTGCTGAGCAGCGGGCTGCCTGTGATGTGTTCGCCGCGGGCCGGGATCTGGCCCTGGTTGCCGGCGCGGGAACGGGCAAGACCTCCACGCTGATCTTGATGGGCGCCGCTACTCGCCAACGAGGCCTGTACATGGCTTTCAACAGGGCGATTGCCGATGATGCTCAGGGACGCTTCGGACTGAACGTGACGTGCCGCACCGCACACTCCCTGGCTTTTCGTGCTGTCGGGCGGGTCTATCGCGAGCGGTTGAACGCCCAGACGCGCATTCCCGCTAAACAGACCGCCCGGATGCTCAGGATCACCCAGGATCTTCCGATCGACTCTCACCGTATCAAGGTCAACCACCAGGCCCGTCTGGTGATGGGCATGATCCGCCGGTTCTGCTTCTCCACCGACCGGCAGGTGATGGCCCGTCATCTGGAGCTGGTCAACGGGCTGGACGTGCCCGCGCAGGAGTATCTCGCCCGCACGCTGCTGCCGTACGCCGTCAAGGCATGGGAGGACATCTGCTCCCCGAGTGGCACTCTGCGGTTCGAGCACGATCACTACATGAAAATGTGGGCGATGACCGATCCGGTACTGGAGGCGGGTTTCGTCTTGCTGGACGAAGCCCAGGACACCAACCCGGTGCTCGAGGAGGTCTTCCTGGGCCAAAAGACCCAGCGGGTGTGTGTCGGGGACCCCGCCCAGCAGATCTACGGCTGGCGTAACGCGCGGGATGTGATGACCGGCTTCCCGGCCGAGCACCTGCACCTCACCCAGTCCTTCCGCTTCGGCCCGCAGATCGCTCAGGTGGCCAACCGGTGGCTACGGCACGCTGAGTCGGACATGCAGCTCACCGGTTGCGGCCCTGTCACCTCCCGGATAGCTGAGATACCGCACCCCGACGCGGTGCTGTGTCGGAGTAACGCCGACGCGATGCACGAGGTCCTGAACTTCCTCGAACTCGGGGTGCCCGTCGCCTTGACTGGCGGCGGCAGCGCGATACACCGCATCGCCAAGGCCGCCGAGGAATTGAAAACCGGTCAACACACTAGTCATCCAGAGCTGTTTTTGTTCAGTTCCTGGGGTGAGGTGCAGGACTACGTCGAGCACGACAATGCTGGCCAGGACCTGAAGTCGATCGTGAAACTGGTCGACAAGTACGGCCCCGATCAGATCATCCAGGCCGTGGAACGCCTCTCGGCCGAGGAACACGCGAAGGTCACGGTCTCCACCGCGCACAAGGCCAAGGGCCGCGAGTGGGCCAGCGTCCGTATTGGGGAAGGCTTCGCCGCCCCACAGATGGACGACGAGGGCATGCAGCGGGAACTCAACCCGGCCGAAGCCCGTCTGGTCTACGTCGCGGTCAGCCGCGCCCGTCATCTCCTGGACCTCGAAGGCATCGCCTGGATCGACGATTACGAGAAGTCCACCGCAAACGGGGGGCGGCCGATGATCGAGCTGAGCTTGACCGGTCAGCTGAAACATGACGCCTCACCCATCTCGCAGTTCATGGCCCAGCATCTGCCGGACACCCGCAACCTGGAACGCGACTATCACACGCACCTGACCGGACTGCCACACCCGGTACAGCCGATCGATGTGCAATACCCCGCCTGGTCGGCCCTCGGGCACGCCATCGACTACCGGATCCGCCTGTCCTTTGGCGGCACTTTCGGCCCCGCCGTCAGCTTCGGTGTCCTCCTACTCGACGACGCCGATCATTGGCACGGGGCGCCAAGGTATCCGGTCCAGCGAGCCTTGTTTGCCGCGGGCAGGCAACTGCTGGCAACGGTGGACGCCTACCTCACCGATCCCGGCAGCCAGAACGAGGACGCGCTGATCCGGCTGTGTTTCGTCGCCGCCTTCTTCGAAGACATCTATCGCACCGGACAAATCCGCCGCTTCAGCATGCTCGCCGATACCACCGCGCGCACCAGGCTGGCCGACCTCACCGCCGCGGTTCCGGCCTACGTCATCGACGACATCAGCAAACAAATGCAACTCACCGAACGCCCCCTCGCCCCTTTGCGTGCCCTGCCACAACCGACCAAGGTATGCGGCCCGATCTTTGCCGGAAGCAGCGATATCGGAGGAGCCGACGCCGACTTCATCCTCGACGGCCTCCTGCTGGACTGCAAAGCCACCAAGGACCCGCGGCGGCTGGGTCGCGAGGAGATCTACCAGCTCGCCGGCTATCTCCTGCTCGACTACGACGACCATTTCAAGATCGACCATCTCGGCCTGTACCTCTCCCGGCAAGGTGGCCTGATCACCTGGAGCGCCGAGAAGTTCCTACGCCGACTCGGTACGACGACTCCGCTTCCCCAGCTGCGTGCGAAGCTGCGCACACACCTACAGAACGCGGCGCGTAACTCCCCTTCGGACGCAACGCTGTGGCATATCTGCCACAGCTGACGTTGAACCAACGCATGGAATATCTGACTGGGCATCTTGTTGGCCTAGCTGTGGAGGATGGGGCGCTCTGAAGGCGCCTCGCCGGAGAGCGACGTGGCAGCGTTGTCGTCGAGGAATCCGCCTGACTGGTGGTGCCAGAGCCTGGCGTAGGTGCCTTGCATCCGGAGCAGCTCTGCGTGCGTGCCCTGCTCGAGGATCCGGCCGCGGTCGAGGACGACGAGCTGATCCATTCGCACGACCGTGCTCAGCCGATGAGCCACCACGATCGCGGTCCGGCCGTCCATGAGCTGCCACAGAGCTCGTTGGATGAGGATCTCGCTCTCCGAGTCCAGCGCGCTGGTGGCCTCGTCGAGCAGCAGGATCGGCGCGTCGCGCAGGATGGCGCGGGCGATCGCGACCCGCTGGCGCTGGCCGCCGGACAGCTTGATCCCGCGTTCCCCGACCATGGTGTCGAGACCGTCGGGCAGGGCCTCGGCGAACTCGGTGACGTGTGCCGCTTGCGCGGCACGGTGGATCTCGACGTCGCAGGCACCCGGCCGGGCGAACGCGATGTTGTCGCGCAGCGTCCGGTGGAACATGGCCGGGTCCTGTGGCACGTAGGCGATCAGGCTGCGCAGGTCTGCCTGGCGCAGCCGGGAGATGTCCTGACCGCCGACGAGGATGCGACCGTCGTCGACATCCACCAACCGCAACAGCAGCCGGGTCAGCGTGCTCTTCCCGCCGCCGGAGCGGCCGACGAGACCGATCTTGGTGCCGCTGGGGACGGTGAGGTCGAGGCCGGTGAACAGCGGCGATGCGCCGGCGTGGGCAAAGTTCACCTGCTCGAAGCGCACGTCCGCGCTCGCCGGTCGCAGCAACTCCGGCGAGACCGGATCGAGCACGGTCGGCGGGGTGAGCAGCAGTTCGGTGAATTGGGCGGCTTCGGTCAGGGAGCTCTCCAGCCGCCGGTAGACCTGGTTGAACTCGAACATGATCCGTGTGGCGTTCGAGTAGTACGCGAAGGTCACCACGATCGCCTCCACACCGAGTCGCCCGCCGCTGACACTGACGGCGAGAAACAGGCCGAGTGCGTTGGTGAGCACGGACATCGGCGCGACCAGGGTGTCGATGCGGAGGTTGGCGTAGTCCCAGGATCGGATGGCGAGCATTCGCGCTTCGGCGACGCGTGTCTTGTGCTCAGCGGCCTCACGATCCTCAGCGGCGAAGGCTCGCACCGTCTCCATGTTCGTCAGGCTGTCGGCGACGTGGCCGGACACTTTTGCGATGGCGGCCTCCCGCTGGTCGACGAGTGCCTGACGGCGACGGACGAGCGGTGCGATGCCCAGCCCGGTGACCACGATGAGGCCGACGAGAACGACGACGAGTAGCGGGTCGTAGCGCCAGAGGACCACCGACGCGAACACCAGCGGCAGAATTCTGGCGACGACGTGGAATGCGAGCGTGTCGACGAATTCCTCGAACCGCGCAGCGAAGCTCAGCGCGCGCTTGGTCAACGAACCGGCGAAGTTGTCGTGGAAGAAAGCCGCGTCCTTGGCAAGCAACTCGTTCATGCCGACCACATAGAGGTTCTCGATCCCTCGACCGTCCGTGCGGTTCAAGCAGTGCACACCGACTCGCCACAGGACCTCCGCCAGGAACATCAGGGCGGCGAAGCCGAGCACATGGGGCAGCACCGTCGCGGCTCCGGTGTCCGCACCGCTGGCGAGTCGGCCCGCAAGCTGGGCAACGATCAGCGGAGCGAGGTAGAACAGGCAGATGTTCCCCAGCGCCGGCAACAACAGCCCGGGTAGCGCGACCCGTCGCAGGCGTGAGAGCTCACGGCCGTAGTAGCGCAGTGCCAGCAACACCGCTGTTCTGCGCGCGGGCGAACCGCGGGGCGGAGCCTCCGTGTCACTGCGTGAATTGGGTGCAACCATCCGTGTCCCTCCGAGCATCTCCGAGCAGCCGGCCCGTCGATGCTGCCGCAGAGGACACCATCACAGCGATCGAATATCAGGGCCCTGCGATGACTACGAAACTCATTGGCGGCGATCTCGACGCGCCGAAGGCCGCCGGATCGGCGGCCTTCGGGTCGGGTCCGAACACCGCGGTCAGCAGATGCGACCCGCCGGACAACGTGGACGTGGTCGCCGACGCGGTGCCGTTGGAGACGGTCACCGGGATACCCAGGTCGGTGGCACCATCCTTGAACTGCACACTGCCGGCCGCCACCGACGGGGTGACCGACGCGGTCAACGTCACGGGGCTGTCCCGATCGGCCAGGAAGAACGGGGAGATGACCAGCCGGTAGTACTCGTAGACGGGGTGTTGCGAGTGATCAACACGGTCACCAGGACAGCGCTGACCAGCAGGACGACCGCCATGACGCTCGCGAGGAGTCGCCGGTTCCGTGGCCATCCGTCGCCATCGCGCTCAGTCAGCAGCCGGCTAGCCTTGGCGCAATGCCACTTAGCTAAGGATGACAGAGTGGCTCATGATCACCGTTTTGGTGTCGAAAGTGACAAAATGTGTCGAATTCGGCACCAAAACGGTGATCATGAACGGTTCGGCGGCCCTAACTTA
>JBOHFF010000030.1:0-105318 GCA_050699515.1 Pseudonocardiaceae bacterium | reverse complement strand
CCGCACCGCCACCCCGGCCAGCCGCACCGGAGCGCCGACCCGGGCGGCGAGTTCGGCGGACTGCTCGGTGAGCAGCCGCAGCACCTGCCGGCCGACGGTGCCGCAACCCAGCAGTGCCACACCGATGGGGGCGGTCCCGATGGGTCGGTCCGTCGAGCAGGCCTCCTGCCCGAGCGACCTGCTCACGAGACCTCCAAGGACAGCACGTCTGCCAGCGTCTCCCGGCGCAGCAGCAGCCGGTGAGTGCCTTCGCGAACGGCGACCACCGCCGGTCGGAGCAGCAGGTTGTACCGGCTGGACATGGAATAGCAGTACGCACCGGTGCCGGCCACCGCGATCAGGTCGCCCGGGGCCAGGTCATCGGGCAGCCAGCAATCCCGGACCACCACGTCACCGGACTCGCAGTGCTTGCCGACCACCCGGGACAACGCGGGTGGCTCCACGGAGGCCCGGGAGACCAACCGGCAGTCATAGCGCGCGTCGTACAGCGCGGTGCGCACGTTGTCGCTCATCCCACCATCCACCGAGACGTAGCGCCGCTGGGTCGCTGCCGTCACCGTGACCTCTTTGGTGGTGCCGACCTCGTAGAGGGTTATCGTGCCAGGTCCGACGATCGCCCGGCCGGGTTCGACGACCAGCTCCGGGGTGGGTATACCGAGCGCCCGGCACCGGGCGTCTATGACGGCCCGCAGATGCTCGGCGAGAGTGGCTGGTCGCGGTGGGTCGTCGTCGGCGGTGTAGGCGATGCCCAGCCCACCGCCGAGATCCAGAGTGGCAACGTCGGTAACGGCGGTCCCGTGCTCGTCCCTGATCGAGGCCAGCAGCCCGACCATCCGGTGGGCGGCGAGCTCGAAACCGTCGGCGTCGAAGATCTGCGAGCCGATGTGGCTGTGCAGGCCCGCCAGGCGCAGGCCCGGCAGTTTGAGCACTCGCCGGACGGCCTCCGCAGCCTCTCCGGTCGCGAGTGAGAACCCGAATTTCTGGTCCTCGTGCGCGGTGGCGATGAACTCGTGAGTGTGGGCCTCCACGCCGACGGTCGCCCGGATCAGCACCGGCTGCACCACGCCGCGGCGGCGGGCGATGTCGTCCAGCCGGGGGATCTCCAGGAAGGAGTCGAGCACCACCGCGCCGACTCCGGCGGTGACCGCCGCGGTGAGCTCGTCGGCCGACTTGTTGTTGCCGTGCATCGCGATCCGGTGCGCGGGGAACCCGGCGTGCAAGGCGAGCGCGAGCTCGGTGCCGGTGCACACGTCCAGGCCCAGGCCCTGCTCGGACACCCAGCGGGCGATCTCGGCGCACAGGAAGGCCTTGGCCGCGTAGTGCACCTGGTGCGGGGCGCCGAAGGCGGCCGCGTGCTCGGCGCAGCGGGCCCGGAAATCCGCCTCGTCCACCACGAACAGCGGGGTGCCGTAGACCTCGGCGAGCTCACCGACCTCCACCCCGGCCAGCCGCACCGCGCCGTCCTCGCCGCGGCGCGCCCCGCGCGGCCACACCGCTGGGTGCAGCGCATTGCACTCGGTGGAACTGGTTGGGCACGGGCCGGCGGTGGACGAGCGGGCCAGCACGTCGGCGTGGCGCGGCCCGGCGGGATGCGCTCTCACATCCGCTCCGGCGCGCTGACGCCGAGCAGGCCCAGGCCGTTGGCCAGCACCTGCCGGGTCGCCTCGCACAGCGCCAGCCGGGCGGCGTGCAGGGGACCTGGTGGTTGCGCACCCAACGGAAGGACCCGGCAGCTGTCGGAGAACTGGTAGTAGGCGCCGGCCAGCTCTTCCAGGTAACGGGCCACCCGGTGCGGCTCGCTCAGCTGGGCGGCGCGGGCCACGATGCGCGGGAACTCGCCCAGCGTGCGGATCAGCTCGCCCTCCCGTTCGTGGCCCAGCAGCTCGAGCTGGGCGCCAGTGGAGCTGATCCCGAGGTCGGCAGCGTTGCGGGCCAGCGACGCCAGCCGAGCGTGCGCGTACTGCACGGAGAACACCGGGTTGTCGCTGGTCCGCTTGGCCCACAGGTACCGGTCGATGTCGGTCGTCGAGGCGTGCGGGGAGCGGACCAGCGCGTAGCGCGCGGCGTCCACCCCGACCGCCTCGACGAGATCCACCATATTCGCTTCGGCGCCCGCGAAAGCGGGCAGCCTGTCGGGCTGCTGGCCGGTCCCGTAGCGCGCCCCTGCGGCCAGCACCTGCGCGACGATCTCGCCCTGGGCATCGGCTCCCAGCCACAGGTTGAGGAAACCAGGTCCGGCCACCTCCGCGGAGCGCACCGCATGTCGCTGGATCAGCTCGTGTGCCAGCCAACTGGCGAACTCCCGAGGCGCCACTCCGGCTTTTTTGCCTGCCTGCAACGCCACGTTGGTGGCGTAGTCGCCGTGCTCGGCATCACGCGAGCGCCGAACCGTCACCGTCGCCGGCAGCACGGTGGGGTCGAGGCCATGGCCGGACAGCACGTCATGTGCGACAGATCGGACCAGGTCGGCGAGAGCGGCGGGAGTCACCTCTGCAAGTCTAGGGAGGTACCGGGAACGGTCGGCGAACCAGCGTCACCGCCCAGGCTCACCAGCACTTGACCAGCAGTCCCTACACTGAGCGCCGCGATCGGGCCGCAAACCCGGAAAAACTCCAGACATCGTCGAGCGAGGATCAGAGCAGGCATGCCGAGTGGCAAGAGCAGCAAGATGGCGCGCAACACCCGTCCCGTCGTCAGGGCGACCAAACCCAAGCCATGGGGCACGATAGCCGCGGTTGTCGTCATCGTGCTGTTCGCGGGCGGGATCTTCGCCTACATGTTCTTTCGGTACCAGGACCTTCGCGCCTTCAAGCCCACTGCCAGCGCGAAGGATCCCTCAACCCAGATCCAGGGCATCGTGATCCAGGATTACGCCAGCCGCGGACACATCGGTGGAGACAAGCGGGTCGCCTACGACCGCAGTCCTCCTTTCGGCGGTCCGCACGACGCGACGTGGGCGGCCTGCAACGGGGTGATCTACCCCACACCCGTGCGCAACGAGAACATGGTCCATTCCCTGGAGCACGGCGCGGTGTGGATCGCCTACAACCCGGAGAAGATCACCGGTTCGGCGTTGCAGTCGTTGCAGGACCGGGTGCAGGGCGCGAACTATCTGATGCTCTCGCCCTACCCCGGGCTGGACGCGCCGATCTCGCTGCAGTCGTGGGGCCACCAGCTCAAGGTGACCGACCCCGCCGACAAGAGGATCGACCACTTCATCCAGGCGCTGCGGCTCAACCAGTACACCTACCCCGAGATCGGGGCCAGCTGTGACGTGATCCCCGGCCTGTTCGACCCGGCGAAACCACCACCGTTCGTGGCCACCCCACCCGGTCCGGACGCCGTGCCGTTGACCTTCACCGATGCTCGCGATACCTCGCCCGGTGATGCGACACCACCAGTCGCTCCACCCTCAGTGCCCAGCCCGCCGGCAGGCGGGTGAGCAGGCCATGGCGATCGCTCCGAGTGGGTTGAGCGCTGGTGACCCTGCCGCCGCGAGCCGGGCACCCGGGCGCTGGCTCCGCGTGGTGCTGGCCAGCGCTGCGGTGCTCGCCGTGCTGCTGCTGGGGGCCGCGCTGGGCACCTCGCTGCAACTCATCGGCGGAACCTCAGCCCAGGCCAAGGGCGGCACCGTGGACATCGGCTTCGCCCAGGACATGTCGGTGCACCACCGGCAGGCGGTACTGATGGCCGGTCTGGCTCGGGACCGCAGCACCGACCCCGCGATCCGGGTGCTCGCCTTCGACATCGAGACCAACCAGCTGCAGCAAATCGGCCAGATGCAGGGCTGGTTGAGCCTGTGGAACGCGGCGGCACTGCCCACCGGCCCTCACATGACCTGGATGAGCGACACCGAGTCGATGCCCGGGATGATGCACGGCGGCGGGTCGTCGGGTGCGGGGGTAACGACGATGCCCGGGATGGCCTCCCCTGCTGATCTGGCGCAACTCCAGGGCGCCAACGGCACCCAGTTCGACATCCTGTTCCTGCAGCTGATGCTGCGCCACCACCAGGGCGGGGCGCCGATGGCCGGCTACGCCGAGCAGCACGGCGAGACAGTCCAGCTCCGCAACCTGGCCGGCAAGATGGTCGTCTCGCAGAGCGCCGAGAGCGAATACATGACCAAGCTCATCGCCGAACGCGGCGCCCAACCCCTGCCGCCACACTGACCGGTACCGCGTTGGGCGGTGATCGGTCGGTCGGGGTAGGCTCTGCGGTGGCTGAGGCCCCCGTAGCTCAGGGGATAGAGCACCGCCCTCCGGAGGCGGGAGCGCAGGTTCGAATCCTGCCGGGGGCGCCATGTCTGAGCTGATGATATCACTGTGAGCAACCTAATTTTGGAACTGATTTACCAGGGCGGTACTCATGCTCCACCCAGCCACACTGCGGTGACAGTTTCAAAACGTCAACCGGTTCATCTCCGTTGAGAATATTCGGCACTTGATGTTGGGAGTCCTGCCGAGGGACCACCCATCGTCATCCCTCACGATCATTGTGGCCTCTCACCAGCACGCTCGCCGGTCTGGCCGTCGCCGGCTTGGTCAATGCGCTGGCACCAGCCCACTCCGTGATCGCATGCCGCGTAACCGGCGGTAGCGGCCCGCCGTAGGCTGGTGACCGTGACCCCGGCGGAGCTGCGCGAAAGGCTATCGATGGATCCCGCGGCCGCGGCGCTGCGGCTCGCTGTATTGCATGGTTCCCGAGCGCGCGCGGACGCGGCTGAGGGGTCGGACTGGGATATCGGCGTGCTCGCCGACGACCCCCCGGACCTGCCAGCGCTATCGGCGACGCTCACCGAGATCCTGGGCACCGACGAGGTCGACGTGGTCGACCTCAACCGGACGAGTGCGCTGCTGCGCTACCGCGCGGCTCGCGACGGCATTTCCTTGCTGGAACGTCCGTCGGGTGAGTTCCAGCGCTTCCAGCTTGCGGCCGTGCAGTTCTGGTGCGACACCGAGACCGTCATCCGCAGCGCGCACAACGACGTTCTGGCCGCCCTCGGATGAGCGCCGCGATCGACCGCGAGCTGCTCGCCGAGCGCGCCGCGGCGGTGGATCGCCATCTACGCCGGGTCGCCGAGCACTTGCCACCCCACGCCGGGGACCTGCAGCCACTGAGCACCCAGACCGACGCAGTCGTCCTGCACCTCTGGCAGGCCGTGCAGGTGGTGATCGATCTCGCAGTGTCGAGCTGTGTGCGGCTCGGGCTGGGTAGCCCACCTACCTATGCCGATGCATTCCGCATGCTCGCCGGTGCCAAGTTGATACCCGGCGAGCTGGCACAACGGCTGGGTCGCGCCGCCGGGTTCCGCAATCTGATCGTCCATGCTTACGCCGAGCTCGACCTGCGCCGGGTACACACCGCCGCGAAGACCGGGCCCGCCGATCTCCGTGCATTCCTGGCGGCGCTGCGCGACCACGCCGGCTGAGATCGTCATCGAGCCGGACGAAGATCGCGGGGTAGCCCCGGTGACCAGGCGGCAACCGGTGGCTGCAGTTCCCTCAGGAACCCCGGTCGGTGATCGCCGCGAGGGACTCCCCAGTGAAGTGGGGTTGGCAGGCCGATCGGGAATGATCATGCCACGAGCGGTGGATGGCAGAGGTCATGATTAGGGGATCACGGCGTCGGGACACGGTCGCGCTGATCGGTTGTTGACCGCCACCTTCAGGAAGCCGGTGCGTTATCCCTGAGCTATGAGGGCCCCTGCAGATCGCCGATGGCTACCACCGCGTCTGCGCCAGCTACCACCTCGACGAAAACACCGACATCCCCTGCCGCATCACCAACCGGCGATCTAGTTGAACCAAGTCCACCTCCAAATCCCGGTAAACCTTGAGCCCGCGCCAAGCGACGCCGCCCCGATCGCGTACAGGAGCGGCCCCGCGAGCAGCGGCGCGCCACGGGAGGGGCGAGGCTGCCAGAGATATAAAGTTCCCACTAACGCTCTACAACATAAATTTGAAAGGCGCGCCATTCGTCAAATTTGAAAGGCGCGCCATTCGTCGAGACAGTAGGTGCCCCCGATTTTATAGCAAGGCCAAAACTGCCGATCGGAGCGCCACCCAACCCAACCCGGGGCCTAAACCTCATGCGATGGGCAGCCGTACCGACCATCCTCGCCGTTATGGGGCTTGCGCTGACTGGGTGCCGCCCTGCATAACAACTCCTGGATCCTCAGCTACCGACCCCTTTGCCCAACGAAGGGAGCGTCACCGCCGTGCGGGAGCACGGTACAAGTGTCTGACGAATGCTACTATGCGGGATCAGCAAATTATGTGATCTTCGGCGTCATGTGCAAGGAATGCTGCGATCACTTCATCAGCATAGGAAGAGCTGGATCGATGCCCGGCCACACCGGTTCTATGGACTTCACAGACAGCGCAATGATTGACCTGATAGACTTGTATAAACCGAGCAGCGGAAACACGGCGACATCCAAGGCATGGGCGAGGGCCGGTTACCACGGCTGGCCAAGCAGGGATAAGGTGCACCCCTACAGGCCGGCGGGAATCCCAGGAGTGGATCCGCAACGACCGCGAGCTACGCGCGCTCATCGCAGAGATGCGCCAGGTGTCCGCCAAAGCCACCGAGTCGATCACGAAACATCAAAGGCCAGCATCGCGCTGGCGTCCAGTTCCTCGGCCTTGGCGCAGGCCTGGTGGGCCTCCTGCTCGGCGAACACCCAGGCGCCGCGATGGATCATGATCGTGACGCGGTGGTCTCGCAGTCGCCGGGAAAGCTGGACAACCCGGTAGGCGCGAAGTAGTCCTCGATAGCCCTGTTCCACTCCTCGACGCGACGGTAGTCCCCCAGGTCGCAGCAGCTCCGCACAACGTGGCAGAAGATCTGGACGGTGGCCAGCTGCGAAAGGCCCCCGCCAACGGCCATCACCATCCCCTCGTCGTGCAAGGCCAACCCCTCTTCGACCTGCCCGCGGTGGATGAGCACCCCGCCCTGGAACACTATCCCGAGGGCCTGCAAGTCATAGATGCCGTATCGGACGCCAGTCTCGTAGGTCGACCGGGCCGCAGCCAGGCATTTCTCAACGTCGTCCTGCATCAGACTGACGATCATGGTTCCCCAGTGCAGGTAACCGTGCTCGGCGCACTCAGGCTCGGCCAAGAGCAGGCGCTGAGCCCGATGGAACCAGTCCTCGGCCACCGCGAACTGCCGGTAACTGCTGTGCTGCATCATGAGCATAACTGCGGCCACACCGGCTCGGCGGTGGTCACCGGTCTGAAGGTAGGCGTGATGGGCACGCTGCCGCGCGGCCAGACCGTCCCGGTAACGCTTCGACCACCAAGCCGCCTCGGCCAGGCCCTCAAGATCCTCCGCGACCAGCGGCGCTATCTGGTCCTGCGCGGAGAACAGCTCGAAGGCCCGCTGCCAGTCGTGCGCGGCCAGTGCGGCGCGGGCCGCCGGCAGCCGTTTCTCGGATGCAGGCACCTCGGCCGGTAGGAATGACCCGGGTGTCAGCTGCGGTTGCGGCGGTGACCAATCGAGATCGGGACGCTGGTGGAGCACGGCCTCGTGCAACCTGATCAGCTCCGGGCTGGGATCGATGCCGAGCAGCTCGGCGAGCTGTGTGCGCAGCCGCGCGTACGCGTGCAGCGCATCAGCCTGTCGCCCGCAGCGGTACAACGCCCGAATGAGCTGTGCCCACAACCGTTCGCGCAGCGGTTGCTCGACCACCGCCTGGCTCAACTCCCCGCACAAGCTTGTGTGCCGACCCAGAGCCAGATCGGCCTCCACCCGATCCTCCAGCGCCACAGCGCGCAGCTCGGTCAGGCGAGCGATCTCTGACTGGGCGAAAAGCTCGAAACCGAAGTCAACCAGTGGCTCACCGCGCCACAACGCGCTCGCGGCCCGCAGGATCTCGGCTGCCCGCTCGGGTGCGCTGGGCAACGCGCCACGACCAGCGTGGACCAGGCGCTCGAACCGCACCGCATCGATCGCCTCGGGCGGCACAGCCAGCTCATACCCGTTGGAACGGGTGCGCAGCAGGCCGTACTGGGCTCGTGGCACACGATCCGGCTCAAGGACCTTGCGCAGGTGTGAAACGTAGGTCTGCAACGTGTTCACGGCGGTGGCGGGTGGTTCGTTGCCCCACAGCACCCCGACCAGCCGGCCGACGGAGACCACCTCATTGGCATGGATCACCAGCATCGCGAGCAGCAGCCGCTCCTTGGCGCTGGACACCTCGATTCGGCGGTTCTGGTCATGCAGCTCCAGCGGACCGAGAATCGCAAACTCCAACGCATCCTCCAGCTCAAGCGATCAACCCGAGCACGGCCGCCACGGGATCAGGACCTCCCGGGAGTATCCGGCGAAAAATCATCGAATACGCCCGTTTACGCTGCTCAGAAGGTTTGACCGGGATCTTGAAGCGGCAGGGTGGGGAGACCGAACCCAAGGCTGTGACCTGCATAAACGTCTGTATTCGTTGAAAATTCCTCGATATGCTGCCGGGAGGCCAACACGCGCTGGCGGCACATGCGCGCCGAATTACCCGGAGCATGCCACAGCTAGCCCTGGCACCATCGGCCCACAGCCCACAGCTACAGGCGAGCCTCCCCTCTTCTCCTTTGCGCGCCTGCGAATAATAACAGTAAAAGTACCGCTTCCATTTGTCAGCCGGAATCGGAATGAACATGGTTTGTGCGCTGTTTGACCACAGTCAGGCCGGTAGGCCTGAGATGGTCATCAGCTGGGCGGATACTGCTGCCTTGGCTCAGCCGGGCCTCTAGTATAGCCTTCTGAACTGGCTTTTTGGTCATTACGCGGACATGCTGTGGTCCGTCAAGAGGGAGGGCGATGGCGAAGACACCTGGTCCGACACCACCAGGCCTGGTCGGCGACTTCGCGCAGTACCTGCGGGACCTAGCGATCCAGGCTGGCAAGCCGGACTACGCGCAGATGCGCAAGGCCACGAGTTACGGGCGTTCTGCACTGTCCGCGGCCTTCGCCGGGAAGAAGCTGCCGGCGTGGGAACTCACCGCAAAGCTCGTCCATTTCCTCGGCGGGGACGTCGATGCTGCCCGCGGGCGCTGGGCCGCTGCGAAGCGTACGCAGATCCAGCTCAGATCCGTCGGCGAGCCGGCGAGCCGGCCGGTGGCGGGTCAGCAACCCGATCCGGTCGAGTTGCCGGTCCCGCGGCAGCTCCCCATGGACGTGCCGCATTTCATTGCCCGGGGAGATGAGCTCGGCACGCTTGATGCTTTCCTGACGCAGGCCGGGAACGGGATGCCGAGCACTGTGGTGATCTCGGCGATTGGTGGCACCGCAGGGGTGGGCAAGACCGCGCTGGCAGTGCACTGGGCGCATCGCGTGCGGGAGCGCTTCCCCGACGGGCAGCTGCACATCAACCTGCGCGGTTACGACCCCGGGCCAGCGGTCCGCCCTGAGGAAGCCCTGAACAGATTCCTGCGGGCCCTGAACGTCACACCCGCGCAGATACCCGCCGAACTGGAGGCGCAAGCAGCGCTGTACCGGTCGCTGCTGGTCGGTCGGCGCATGCTCATCGTGTTGGACAACGCTGCCACACCCGATCAGATCCGGCCGTTGCTGCCGGGTTCACCTGGCTGCCAGGTGGTGGTCACCAGCCGCAGCAACCTCGCCGGGCTGGTCATCCGCGAAGGAGCACATCGCATCACCCTGGACGCGCTGGCCCCTGAGGAAGCCCGCACGTTGCTACGAGAGATCATCGGAGCACACCGCACCGACGCAGAGCCGCACGCGGCAACCGAACTGGCCCGGCTCTGCGCGTTCCTCCCGCTGGCATTGCGGATCGCCGGTGAGCGCGCCGCGTCTCACCCCCATACCGCGCTGACCGACCTGGTGTGCGAGCTGGCCGATGGAGGCGATCGCCTGACGGCGCTCGGGACCGATGACGAGACCACGACGATGCGTGCCGTGTTCTCCTGGTCCTACCGCACACTCGACCCGGACTGCGCCCGCGCTTTCCGGTTGCTCAGCTTGCACACCGGGCCAGACATCAGCACACCAGCCGCCGCCGCCCTGCTCAGCAAACCCCTCGCCCACGCCCGGCAACTCCTCGCCGCCCTGAGCGACGCCAATCTCATCGAACCCGCCGCTCACGACCGGTACCGCTTCCATGACCTGCTTCGCCTCTACGCATCCGAGCGCGCGCACACCGATGAGCCCGAACCGGAACGCGATGCCGCCGTGCGGCGATTGCTGTCCTGGTACCTGCACACCGCCGATGCCGCCGACCGCCAGCTCATGCCACATCGCCCACGCGTCCCCCTCGACCCTCCCGAGGCAGGCACCCGCCACCTGCCATTGAGCACCCGCGGCCGAGCGTTGACATGGTGCGAGAGCGAACGCGCCAACCTGGTGGCCGCCACCCGCCAAGCCCGCGCCAGCAGCCATCAGAGCACCGCATGGCAACTCGCCGTCGTGCTCTGGGGCTTTCTCAGCCTGCGCAAACACTGGCCAGAGTGGATCACGACCAGCAGCACCGGCCTGGCCGCAGCCCAGGACATCCACGACCGGTTCGGTGAAGCATATGTTCTGACGACGCTCGCCCACGCCTACCGGGACCTCCGGCGATTCACCGAAGCCATCGGCGCCTTCGACCAGGCTCTCGCTATCTGGGACGAGATCGGTAACTGCGGGAAGGAGAAAGCCGCAACCCTGACCCTTCAGGGCATGGCCTACATCGATCTGCGCCAGTTGGACGACGCGGCCGCCAGCCTGCAGGACGCCTCGGCAATCCTGCGGCGGGTTGGCGATCTGTGGGGCGGCGGCTGGGCCCACCACCTCCTCAGCGAAACCTATCGCGGCCTTCGCCGCTACGAGGACGCCATCGACCATGCCCGAACCGCGCTGGATTCCTTCAGCCAGATCGACGACCGATGGGGCTTGGGCTGGAGCCTGCACGACCTCGGTCAGAACTACCGGTGCCTGCGCCGCTGCGACGACGCCATCGACCACTTCCACCAGGCGCTGAGCGCTCGCCGGGAAGCCGGCGACCGGCAGGGCGAAGCTGTGACCCTGAAGGCACTCGGTACCACCCTGCATGACGCCGGCCACCCAGACCGGGCCCGCGATTCATGGCGTTCCGCACTCGCGATCCTCACCGAGCTCAACGATCCCCTCGCCGCCGTCATCCGCGCCAGCCTGGAAGGACCCGAGAATTCCTGAGCCGGCCCAAGGAGCCACCGTGTCCTATCCAGATCCCCGCTACCTCGGTGACACCTCCAGACGCCACAACGGGAGTCCCAGGCTCCCGATCAGTGCCTGGAGCGAGACTCCGGCGTTGACCAGAGCGGTGGCGCAGCTGGTGCGGAGTGACGTGGTCGAGGCCAGCGGTGTGGGCGACCCGGTCGAGCTCGGCGCGGAGCGCGTTCTAGGCTAGATCATCCGCAGCGTCTTCGAGCGCGCCGTGCGCTGGCGCCACCTCTTTGTGAACGAGGCCGCGATGGCCGTCGCGGCGTCTCCCGAACGCACCGAACCTGACCCGGAGTGGGGTCTGCTGCTCTGACTGACCATGCTCACCGGCCGTGCCGCGGCGAAATCTCGGCACTGTGCTGGCGGCACGTGGACTTTGAGCATGGCCCGCCAATCCTCTTCTGAGCTGGGTCAGATCGTCGGTGTGCCCAGACACGATCGGCCTGCTCGTATTGAGGCCCGGGCACGACCACGCTCAATGGATCACCCCTCGCCGGATCTTCGCGTGCGGCGTGACCGACCGTGGATGATCGGCATCTAGCGCCACACGTTGTAAGCTGACGCGGTGTCATCGTCGAATGCCGCTGCTGAGCGGCTGCGGCTCGCCCTAGAGCTCTACGAGGTGGGCGAACGGATGCTGCGGCAGCGACTTCGGCGAGAGCGACCGCACGCGACACCGGACGAGATCGACGCAGAGCTCGGCAGGTGGCTGCGACGGCGCCCCGGCGCCGAGCACGGTGACTATCCTGGGCCGCGGTCTGCCCGAACCCCGTGAATCGCGTCGAGGCCGCGCTACGAGGCATCGCCTCCGACCTGGATGGCCGGCATATCCGCTGGGCGCTCGTGGGCGGGTTCGCGGTGTCGGCGCGGACCGAACCCCGCTTCACACGAGATGTCGACGTGGCTGTTCTCGTTGACGGTGATCCCGCTGCCGAGCAGCTGGTCAGATCACTCATCGATGGGGGATATCGTCTCGACGCCATCGTCGAGCAGGACTCCGTTGGCCGGCTCGCCACCGCACGGATGATCAGCCCGGGGGCTGACCGGTTGGGCGTCGTAGTAGACGTCTTGTTCGCCACGGCCGGCATCGAGTCCGAGATCGTGGCAGCCGCAGAGGTCCTCGAGGTGCTGCCGGGCATCCTCATGCCGATCGCCACCGCTGGCCACTTGGTGGCGTTAAAGTTGCTCGCTCGCGATGATGAGACGCGGCCGCAGGACGCCGCGGACCTCCGCGCCCTACACGCCGTGCTCGACGCGGCCGATCGCGCGGCGGCGCGCATGGCCGCGCAGCTGATCGTCGAGCGCGGCTTCGCGCGCGGACGACCGCTAACGACACTGACGGAGGCGTTCCTCAAGGAATAGCTGCCACTCGCGGCCTTCAACACAAAGAGGGTTATGCGAAACCCTCCTTGAAGAAGTATAGGCCGATGGCGGCCCGAAACGAGGACAAGAAGGTCTTCAGTGGCCTTCTGTAATCCGTGAAGAGAATCCGCCATGTCTTCAGGTTGGCGACGGCTCGCTCGACGGGCGCACGCAGCGAGCTGATCTGGTTATTGTAGTCGTGTTCGCTCGTGTGAAGCTCACGGTTTTTCGGTTTGCGCACCGGGGTGATGATGTAATCAGTTCCAATGAATCCTTTGTCACCGATCGCACTGCCGGCCAGCTTGAGGATCATCTCGCACTCCGATCCTGTCAGTTTGGCCATGTCGTGCTGGTTGCCCGTCACCGGCTCGGAGACGAAGGTGACACGGCCGGTGCGGTTCGTGACGATCAGGGAGCCGTGACCGGTTGTCTTGTACTTCCCGGCCCACAGCTCGCGCTCGCCGGACCAGGACCAGCACGGCCATAAGGTGCCGTCGACCAGGGCGATCGCGTCCCTGGTGGCCTCCGCGGCCTCCTGCGCGGAGGGTCTGAACTCCGCGGTAGCCCGATCGATCAGCGGCGTCAGGAACGTGATGTAGCGGGAGATCGTGGACTGGTCCACATCGAAGATCTCCGCCCACACCTCCTCGATCATGTTCTGGCGCATATATCCACTGGTGACGACGAGTGCCTCCCGCAAGGTGAGCTCTTTGGGACGGCCATTACTCTGATCCCATGGTTTCTCGAGCAGCTCGCTGACCCTCTGCTCCAGCGCGTCGAGTTGCTCAGCGTCCAGTCCTGACATACGATCGAACCGCAACGGCTTCTCCGTCGTGAGAGATGCGGTTTCGTCACCTCCTTTCTATCGGCCAGAGAAGCCGTTGCCCACTATTTCATACGGCGTGTCGCCAACTCTCTGAACAATGATCTCCGACTGATCTACGGACTAGTAATAAATAGGGTTTCACATAAGCCTCAAAGGACATCCTCGACTTCGTCGAGTACGACGGGCTCGTTCTGATGTCATAGATCGGGACCGTTGTAGACCCGACGGCGACACAGAGGCACGCGTGCATCGTACATTCTGACTGGCTCCCGCTTGCCGGTCAAGACGGTTGTTTGCCTACGTCGGGCAGTTCTTGAGGCGCTAACCAACTGCGGCTCGGCAACAAACCAGCCCACAGAATCAACGGCTTTCTGGCCGCACGCCAGCATCACCTATTGCAATACGCCAACACCGGCACGGCCAGTCATTGAACGAGTAGCACCGTTGCGGTCATTGCCCACCAACGAAGATACACATCCATGATTAAATAGCGGTTCAAGCTTGATTCGAGGTCCTGCAGCGACCGGGGCAGAGTTCGCTGCCCGAGGACGGATCTAGGTCTGGCCGTCACCAGGGCGCACGGCCGGGTGGAAAAGCGAGATGGAGGGATTTGCCAAGCGCGGCGGCGAGCATGGCCAGGCCCGCCAGAATCGGCGTGGCGATCACCAGGCCGGCGATGATGGAACCGCCGAGGTCGTCACTGATGAGGTAGCTGGCGACGTCGGGGAAGCCGCTGTGGGGGTAGGCCGCTATGTCGTAAGGGTGGGTCAGCGTGTAGCGGTGCTGATTGCGCTGGGTCGAGGCGGTCATGTTGATGGCAAAGTGCAGCGGGGCGCCCAGGACCGCGGTCAGCATGCCGGCCCGGGCACCGGCTCGAGCGCTGCCGGTGGCGGCGGACAGGGTCGTCGCAATGCCCAGCGTGGCCACCAGCGCGGCGGGTGAAAGCGGACCGAAGAATGAGACCATGCCGATGGCTGATTCGGTGGGGAATGGGGCGGAGAGGGCGGTGATGATCCAGACGGTAGCGCTGAGCACGGCACCGCCGAGCGAGGACCACAGCACCGCACGGCGGTGATGCATGATCGACGCCGACGCGGCGGCGAAAGCGACAAAGCCGGTGAGCATCAGCGCGAGGAGCACCGAGAAGAGGTGGGCGGGGTCCTCGGTCGCCGCTGGGTGGACCACCGCGATCCGCACGACCACACCGACGGCGCTGGCAAGTCCGACGAGGGCCAGCACACCCACGCCGAGCTGCGCGGGGTGTCGAGGCAGTCGCGGGGTTCGCCACGCGAGCAGGATCGCGAGCAGGGCCAGCAGCCCGCCGAGGACAGCGAGAAACACCGACAGGCTCGGGACGGCGCGCACCGCGATGAGGGTGGACCCGGCCGCGCCCAGCGCCGCCAGGCACGCGACGACGAGCACCCGGCCGCGGTGTTGCAGCGGTGGGACCATCACGACGCGGACAACGCCCGCGGCGAAGCGCCATCGTCGCGCCCGGCCCTGCACGGTGGCCAGCTCGGCCAGCATCGCCTGAGCCCACTCGCCCAGTCGCGCGGGAGCTCGCCGCGCCGCCACCTCAGCGATCCGCGCTGGCGCGTCAGCGTGCCGGTTACCTCGGATGGCCCCCGCCGCCAGCCCGGCAGCAATGAGGACGACAAGCACGTCCACGATGAGCTTCACGGGTGTGCCAGCCTCGCCCGCGCGCGCGGGCGCGTCGTCGTGGCCGCCCGCAGGGCCTTCTGGGCGGTGGGGGTGTGTGCGGCGGCGTAGGCGCGGCCGGCCTCGGTCAGGCGGTAGAGGTGTCGCGGCGGCCGCCCGGCGACCCGCTCGGACTCCCAGCTCGTGTCCAGCAGCCGCCGGTCGGCAAGCCGGATCAAGATCTGATACATCGATCCCGCCGACATGCCCAGTTCGCTGCACATCTCATAGCCATACCGCCATCGATCAGGATCCTGGGCCAGCACCCCCAACACAGCGAGGGTCTGCGGGGACGGTCGCCGGGTCCGCGTCATGACACAACTTTATATAGCAAGAGTTCTGCGGGCAAGAGGGCCAGCCAGCATGGTCCATCTTGCAGCCGAGATCAACAAGACACGCCGCCGGCGACCTGACCAGTTACCCGAGCAGATGGTGGCGTCGGACTCGGATGTCATTTCGTGGTGAACTCGATGAGCCCCGATGAGACTTGAACCAAATCGTCGCCGGCGAGGTAGTCGACGCCCGCCTGGTTCTCGCGTAGATGCGCGTCGAAAAAGGCTAACACTGCTGAGGTGAGCCAGTCTTGCATGCTGTCACAGAGGGTTGGATCTCCTGTGGTTTGGACGCAGGCGTCGGTCTCGCCCGCGAAGACAGTGTGCTCGGCGCCCGGGTGGTCGATCCACAGCAGGTGCTTGTCCCCTGGGTGCATGTACTCATAGGGGTCACGACGTTCGTGTGGGAAGTCGCCGTCGCTGGCTCCGGTGCAGATCAACACGGGGCGGGCCACCCTGTCCCAGGAGTCCGACCGGAACCCGTCCTCCCCAGCACCCTGCGGTGACATCGCGATAAACGCCCGCGGCACCGGGTGCGCGGCGAAGGACAGGCCGAGGCCGGGCATGTACTCGCGCCCGGCACCGGCCACCACCATCACCGAACCTGCGCCGGCGGAATCCCCCATATATCCCAGTCGCGTGGTATCGGCTTGGCCCAACCATGGGGGGTCGGCAGAGTGGGTCACCAGCTCATCAATCACCCGAGCGAAGTCAAGCGGGCGGTCGTAGCCGAGGTGCTTGAACTCAGCGCACTGCGGAAGTGTGCCATGCAGGTTCATTGTGAGGACGATGCGCTCGATGTCGCTTCTCGGCGTGTGTGCGATCGACACTGACATGTAGCCATGTCCGGCCAGCACCTCCGCCCATTGCTCCAGAGCGGGAAGCGGATTCGTCTTTCCCTCCGCGCCACCGTGGGACAAGACGACCACGGGCATGGGCATGGGGGCAGAGGACGACCAACGCACCGCAAGCGGAATCGCTCGTCCTGGCTGGCCTACCCGCCCCGCGTCGAGCAACTCGATGACATGTTCTTCGTCCACCACGAGATTCATCGACAGGTACAGCTGCCCTGAGGTGCTCATGTCACTCTCCGCTACCGGCTTCTGACTGCGTTTCCGCTGCCAATTGACCCTGGCGTTCATATGATCAGCCGCTGGCGGAGTCCACGGCGGGACTGTCACGGTGTGCACGGCCGTATCTCCAGTTTAGAATCTGAGAAATTCCTTTGGAGGTCTTACCTTCGGAAGAGCACACTGACGCAGCCGCTGATACATCCGTCGCCTGTGGCGCACAGCTGTCAGAGTCCATGAAGGATCTGGCAGGCCTGGTGACATACGACCGCAGGATCCGTCAGCTCGCCGCCGTGGACACCATCTGGTAAACGGAACAGCGGTCAGGTTCGCACCGACACACCTTGCGTATTTGTCTGCTTTATCCAGATTGTGGACTTCTTCGCGTCTGCAAAGGTCGCGCAATCGGTGTATCTAGCCTCCACACGCCCCGCTCATTCATTACGGAGCACCAGCCTAGGGGCACTCCCGGACCACCGGCTGGGGTCCGGGATTCGGGGTCCGATCGTTCATCAAAGCCGAGGAGAACAGCCATGACCGGAGAAGCGCGAGCGACGCGGGAGCGGGAGCTGGCGATGATACCGTGGGGCCTGCGCCGGAGGCTGTGGAACCTTATTGCGATCTTGAAGTACCGGGCCAACCGACCGGTGGTCATCCCGGTGCCGGTCGGTAACGATCGACCGGTCACCGATGTCAGTTTCGTGAGCCAGTTCCCAGGTATCCCCATACACAATGTCCGGGTGGCGGATCACGTCCCGGCCGATGAGGCGTCGCGGCTCAAGTACTACTTCTACGAGTTCCAGGTAGCGATGTACCGCCTGCTTCCGCCGATGCAACCGGGTTTGCCGGACATGGCCGAGAATCCGGGCCAAGCACTGTTGGAGGCGTACACGCCGGCTCATCGGCGCTGCTTCCCGGCTCCCGTGCTGCCGCTGGAGTACCGGGGCGAGGTGGATCTCGGTTTCCTCGCCGTCGCCGGTCCGTACGCCGGCTACCTCGAACGGACGCCCGAGGGGGACTACCAGTGGGATCTGCGGCAGCTGGCACGCTACGAACACCATGACGGGTTGCGCTCGCTCGGCGTGCGCGTGCTCTTTCAGGTCAACCGGTCGACATCGACGCTGGAGGCGGTCCGGATCGACTGCGAGCTGGGGTCGTGCCGGCCGATCGATCCCACCTGGGCCCTCGCGAAGCAACTGGCGCTCTGCGCGGTCACCAACCACCTGTCCCTGGTGCGCCACTTCAACTGGGTGCATCTCGCGGTCGGCGGCCCCTTCGCCATCGCCACCCGGAACTGCCTCGGCACCCGGCACCCGCTGCGCCGCCTGCTGTGGCCGCACGTGTTCGGGACGCAGTACAGCAACCAGATTGTCACGAAAGGCCAGATGGCCAAGGGTGGGGACTTCGAGACCATCTTCAGCTTCACGCACACCGGCATGTGTGAGCTGTTCGAGGACAGCTACGAGGCCTACGACATCACTGTGCTGGACCCCGAGCGGGACGCCGAGCGCCGCGGGCTCGGCTGCGCCGGCTTTGACACCCCCAGCCTCAGCAACCTGCGGGCGATCTTTGATGTGCTGCATGCGCACGCCGCCCGTTATCTGGCTCTGTACTACTCCTGCGATCAGGATCTGCGCGCCGACGCGGCCGTCGTCAACTGGCTGACCACGCTCGACCGGTTGATTCCGAACGGAATAAGTGTTCTTCGCGGCGACGAGATCACCATCGCCGGCACGACCCGGCTGATCGCTGCTCTCAGCTATCTCACCACGGTGCAGCACGACATTCTGGGCACCGGCCTGTGGAATTACCAGATGTGGAGTCACGTGCAGCCGGTCAGAGTCTACGAGAACGGCCGGCGCACGCCCGTCGACGTGTACCAGCGGCTGGTGAACGCGAATTTCAATCTGAACGTCAAACGCGCCGCGCTCATGCAGGACTTCGGATATCTGGCGCTGGATGCCCGGGCCGCCGCCGAGTTCCGTATTTTTCAGCAAGAACTCGCCAATTTGCAGACTCGACTGTCCGGGGAGCCCTTCGCTCATTGGAAGGTATACCCGACCATGCTCGAGGCGAACATCAATGCGTGACCTGTTTCCAGAACACGCGACCATGGGAGAAAGTTCATGAGCAAATCAGCCCTCCGCCGAGCGTTCGCCAAGCTGGCTGTCGCGATCGATCGGCGCCGCCGCTGGGACCAGTTCCCGACACCGGTGTCCCTGGCCCTGCTGATGGGTATCCGGGACTCGCTGCGCGAGCACAACCTGTACGACACCAACGACGCAGCGTCCCGGCCGCAGCCCGACCCGCAGCCAACGCCCCGGTGGCTCACCGCGCGCACCGTCGACGGCACCTACAATGACCTGTCCGACCCGGCGATGGGGGCCGCGGAAACGCGGTTCGGGCGCAACGTCCCGCCGCGCCGCGCCCGCCCGGAGCGCGGCGAGCGGTTGATGACACCGAACCCGCGCGTCGTGAGCACAGCGCTGCTCGCCCGCGGCCCGCAGATGATCCCCGCCACGACGCTGAACGTGCTCGCGGGAGCGTGGTTGCAGTTCGAGACCCGGGACTGGTTCAGCCACGGCACGGATCCCGAGCACCCCTTCCAGGTTCCCCGACCCGAGGGCGACCCATGGCCCGAGGACCCCATCCTGCTGCCGCGCACTCCCCGTGACCCGCACGCCGACGGCGATCCGCCTGCGACGTTCGTGAACACCGAGACCCATTGGTGGGATGCGTCCCAGATCTACGGCAGCACCATGGAGTTCCACCACGCCATCCGCCGACCGCAGCTGGGTCCCGGGCGGGTGGCTATCGACCCCGACGGCCTGGTGGACCTCGACCCGGCTCTGCTCGGCAGCTCGGGCGGAGTGGACGGCTGGTGGGTCGGCCTGGAGCTGTTGCACACCCTGCTCATGCACGAGCACAACGCCGTATGCGCCATGCTCAGCGCGGTGTACCCCGCGTGGTCGGACGATCAGGTCTTCGACAAGGCCCGGCTGATCGTCGCCGCGCTGATCGCCAAGATCCACACTGTGGAATGGACGACGGCGATCCTCGCTCATCCCGCGCTCCGGATCGGAATGCGGGCGAACTGGTTCGGGATCGCCGAGGAACGCGTCCGGAACCTCGTCGGGCGGCTCGGTGACAGCGAGATCATCAGCGGCATTCCTGGGTCGCCAACGGACCATCACGGCGCGCCGTACTCCATCACCGAGGAGTTCGTCGCGGTATACCGCATGCACCCGCTGGTGCCCGACGACTTCCTCATCCGCGCGATCGACGATCCGCAGCGCCGCGACGAACTGACATTCCTCGACCTCGCCGGCCTGCGGTCGCGCGACGTACTCAAGCGCTACGGAGCCACCGACTTGTTCTACTCCTTCGGCACGGCCCACCCCGGGGCCGTCACACTGCACAACCACCCACGGTTCATGCAACAGCTTCGCCGCGACGATGGCATGGTGGTGGACCTCGCCGCCATCGACATCCTGCGATCCCGGGAGCGGGGGGTGCCCCGCTACAACGAGTTCCGCCGGCTGCTGCAACTTCCCGAGGCCCGTTCCTTCGAGGACCTCACCCGGAACTCGCAGGCGGCCGCTGAGCTCGCCGCGGTGTACGACTCCATCGAGGACGTTGATCTGACCGTCGGGCTACACGCGGAACCCCCACCACCCAGGTTCGGCTTCGGCGATACCGCCTTCCGGATCTTCATCCTGATGGCATCCCGCCGGCTGAAGAGTGACCGCTTTTTCACCAGCGACTTCACCCCGGAGACCTACACGCCAGAGGGCATCCGCTGGATCGCCGAGAACGACATGTCCTCAGTGCTCGTCCGCCACTATCCCGATCTTGGGCCGGCGCTGCGCACGGTGCAGAACGCCTTCGCGCCGTGGCCCGTCCTGCCCGACCGGGCGACCGGGCACTAAGCCAACCACCACCGCACAAACCCCTCGTCGCTGCTCGGAGGGAAGCCAGTGACCGTGACCTGACCCGTTGACGCTGATCACCAGAGTGCCGCGCGCGGCGTCCTCGGTGATGACAAGGCCGCTGACGCTGACGCTGATCGAGTCGCCTTATGACCATTCCACTGCGGCCGATCGGGTGATTCAGCTGTTCGTCGTGTCTCACGGAGTGGTGTTGCGGACTCCAGGTTACCAGCAGGTTAACCGCGGTCAGAGCCACTGGCCCAGGTATATGGCAATACTATTTCAAGGAGTTGGCACATGAGCGAGATTCACGTGCGTTCAGTACATTCACCGACCGAAGTGGGACTCAAAACGGGGGCGCAGGGCCCTGGAGTCGAGGATCTCCAACAGTACCTTCGCCGATTCGGCTACCTGTCGACCTCCGACGATTCTATCACCGACACCTTCGACGACGCCACAGCGGAGGCCCTTCGCGCGTATCAAGGTTTTCACGGACTTCCCCCCACTGCGGAACTCGATGATTCATCCGTGGCCCAAATGGCAATCCCTCGATGCGGCTTCCCTGACCTGTGGAAGGTAGACGACCTGACCTTCACTATATCTCGCTTCGTAGCACAGGGAAACCGTTGGAACAGAAACGATCTCCGATACGGGTTTCAGAACTTCACGCCGGACGTTCCACAGGCGGATATCCGCGGCGCGGTGACTGCAGCTCTCGCCCTATGGAGCGGGGTCACCCCATTGACCTTCGCCGAGGTCCCGATCAACCAGAATCCAGAGATCAGGATTGTTTTCGCGGCAGGCGACCACGGGGACGGAAATAATTTCGATGGAGTCGGAGGCACTCTGGCGCACGCATTCTTTCCGCCGCCGAACGGTGGAGAAATCGCGGGAGATGCACACTTCGACGAGGCGGAGACCTGGAGCGTCAGAATACCCATCCCGGCGAACCGTTTCGATTTGCAGATGCTGGCTACGCACGAGTTCGGACACTCGCTCGGCTTGGACCATTCAACCGTCGCCGGCGCGATAATGCGCCCGTTCTTCCAGGCCGGCACATCGCAGCGGTTCCTCCACCAGGACGACATCGACGGCATTCGATCCATCTACGGCACCCCGGCCACTGTGCCTTCCGTTGAAGAGCGGCGGCCGCCCTCCGCCGCGGCTGCGGTCCGAGCGGCGGGTCTCGTGCCGAAATTCAACGGGACGCAGGGACCGAATTCGTTTGTTTTCCGACAGTCACCGAGAGGGGGCACCAGAGTTGCGATCGGGAGCACGGTATCGCTTCAGCTTCGAAATGGACCGATACCATAACGTCTCCGCTATGCCTCACATGAACGTCCGGACCTGAATCGTCATCGCAGCCGTGGGGCCGACGTGCTCACGGGACGCCGAGCAGGCGCAACCCGGCCGCAGCGCCGGCGGCAGCGAGGACGACCAGCAGAAACGGCGCCTTACTCCAGGCGAGCACGCCGCCGACCAGCACACCGACCGGGCGGGCGAATCCCGCAAAGCCGTGTCCCTGGGAGAGCGCAGCGGTGGCTACCAGCGCGGCGAGCAGCACGACCGAGGAGGTCTCCAGCAGCCTCGTCACGCACGGCGGAAAGCTGATCCGGTTGCGCAGCACCGGGCCGGCGAACCGGAACGCAAAGGTTCCAGCGGCGAGCGCGAGCATCGAAGCGATCAGCAGCACGGGGTTGTTCATCGGCTCGCCCCGTCTCGCCCGGTGAGGATCAGTCCGGCCAAGGCCACCAACACCGGGAGCCCGGCCGGCAGGAACGGGGTGGTGCCCAGGGCGAGGGCGACCCCGGCCAAGGCGGCGCGCAACGGTCCCGGCTGACGTAGCGCCGGCAGGATCAGGGCGAGTAGCACGGCCGGGAACGCGGCGTCCAGGCCGAACGCGTCGGTGTCGGGCACGACGCTGCCGACCAGGCCACCGACGCAGGCACCGAGCGGCCAGCAGATCGCAATCCCCAGGCCACACGCCCAGTAGGCGGCCCGCTTGCGGGCCAGGTCGGGCTGAGCGAGGGCCAGGACAACGGTCGCGTCGCTCATCAAGTGGGTACTGAGGACCCGCTGCCAGCCGGTGCCGATCACTTCGGGCACGGACAGGCCGTAGGGCAGGTGACGGGCATTGACCAGCAGCCCGGCCAGGACCGCCGCGATGGGACTGCCGCCGGCAGCGATGATGCCGATGAACAGGAACTCCGAGCTCGCAGCGAGGACGAGGGTGCCCAGCACGACGGGCAGCCACAGGGGGAACCCCAACGCGGCAGCGGTCGCGCCGTAGGACAACCCGATCACCCCGACGGCCACCCACACCAGAGCGATGTCCCGCAGCACGCCACGGTCCAGGGTTCTCCACATCGAAGGCATACAGCCCATAGAACAGCGCACAGGCATCCTGGTACCACCGCCTCGCACCCGCCCGTCTGGAGGTCCCGTCGATGCGTCCCATCGCTGAGCAGACCGTGCTCGTCACCGGCGCCACCGACGGGCTCGGCAAGGCCGTGGCCACCGAGCTCGCCGGCGCCGGCGCCACCGTGCTCGTCCACGGACGCGACGACGACCGGGGCAAGGCCACCCTCGCCGAGATCACCGCGGTCACCGGCAACGACCGGTTGCGCTGGTACCGGGCCGACCTGGCGCACCTCGACCAGGTCCGCGCGCTCGCCGCCGCCGTCACCGCCGACATCCCGCGGATCGACGCGCTGATCAGCAACGCCGGGATCGGCATCCTGTCCCCGGCCGGCGGCCGGCTGGAGAGCGCCGAGGGGATCGAGCTGCGCTTCGCCGTCAATTATCTGGCCGGCTTCCTGCTCATCCGACTGCTGCTGCCCACCCTGCGGGCGTCCGCACCGGCCCGGATCGTGCAGGTCAGCTCCACAGCCCAGTCCACGATCGACTTCGACGACGTCATGCTCACCCGCGCTTACAACAGTGGGCAGGCCTACTGCCAGAGCAAGCTCGCGCAGATCATGTTCACCTTCGATCTCGCGGAGGAGCTGGTGGGGACCGGCGTCACCGCCACCGCGCTGCACCCCGCCACCTACATGCCCACCAAGATCGTCGCCACGCCGGTCAGCACGTTGCAGTCCGGGGTCGACGCCACCGTGCGCCTCGTGCTCAGCCGCGCCCTGGACGGGGTGAGTGGCCGCTACTACAACGGCCAGCGGCAGGTCCGCGCCCACCCCCAGGCCTACGATCGCGCCGCCCGCGCCCGGCTGCGCACCTTGTCCGAGCAACTGACCGGCCTCGCCGCGGCCGGTGCGCCTGCACGATCGTCATGAGCTCCTGATACAAGATTCAGCTGTGACGGGATCCGACGGTCGAGGTGATGGTCCCCGCGGCGTGGTCGCGGCCACCGGTACCGAGGACAGCTCGGCGCACCGCAAGGCGCGGGGCGCGTTCTTCACCCCGCCGCAGCTGTGCAGCTACATCTGCGACTGGGCGGTGCGCGGCCCTGATGACCGGGTGCTGGAACCGTCCTGCGGGCAGGCCGCCTTCCTGGTCGCGGCAGCGCGGAGGCTCGATGCGTTCGGTGCCGGTGTGGACCCGCAGCAGCTGGTCGGGGTCGACGTGCACGCGGACAGCGTGGCGAGGGCCCAGGGACTGGTGGCCGCGACGGGTCGCCCGGCGCAGCTCCGGGTGGGGGACTTCTTCGGCATGGCGGGTGAGCGCAAGTTCGACGCGGTGATCGGCAACCCGCCCTATGTGCGCTACCAGGGTTTCACCGGCGCCGTGCGCGCGGCAGGTCGGCGGGCGGCGCTCAATGGTGGCGTCGGGCTGACTGCGTTGGCGTCGTCGTGGGCGGCGTTCACCGTGCACGCCGCGGAGTTCCTGCATCGCGGGGGCCGGCTGGGGCTGGTCCTGCCCGCTGAGCTGCTGACCGTGAACTACGCCGCCGAGGTGCGCCGCTACCTCATGGAGCGCTTCGGTCGGGTGCGGCTGGTGGTCTTCACCGAGCGGGTGTTCCCCGGTGTGCTGGAGGAGGTGGTCCTCCTGCTCGCCGAGGACGCCCTCGCTCCCGGCGGGACCGACCACTGTGAGCTACGCCAGGTCGGCAGCGCCGCCGAGCTGGCCCGGGAACTACCGGACGGGACGGCGTCGGTGCACCGCTGGTGGCCGGTGGACACCTCGGGGAAGTGGACACCGGCGCTGCTGCCGGCATCGGCCCTGCGGGTCTACGCCACATTGCTGGCCGGGGACGGTTTCACCGGCCTGCAGGCCTGGGGTGAGACCACCCTGGGCGCGGTGACCGGACGGAACAGCTACTTTGCGTTATCACCCGCGCAGGCCCGCCAGCTGCGGCTGCGAGATGACGAGACGGTGCCGCTGTCCCCTCCGGGCAGCCGGCACCTGCGTGGGTTGTCACTGACCACCGCGGCGTGGCGGGATCTGGGTACGGCCGGCTCGTCGACGCTGCTGTTCCGGCCCGGGCCGGACCGAGGGGCGATGTCCGCCGGGGCGCGCCGCTACCTTTCCGTCGGGGTCGACGCGGGTGTGCCGGAGGCCTACAAGTGCCGGGTGCGCTCGCCGTGGTGGCAGGTACCGCTGGTCGCTGCGGCGGACCTGCTGTTGACCTACATGAACGCCGACACCCCCAGGCTGACCACCAACCTCGCTGCGGTTCGGCACCTGAATTCCGTGCACGGGGTGTACCTGGGGCACCAGAGCCGAACCTTGGGCCGGGAGCTGCTGCCCCTGGCCAGTCTCAACAGCCTCACCCTGCTCGGTGCCGAGCTGGTCGGCCGCGCTTACGGCGGCGGGATACTCAAGCTCGAGCCCCGCGAGGCCGACCAGCTTCCCGTGCCCACTCCCGCGGTCGTGGCGGCCTGCCGCCCCGCGCTGATCGCCCGGCGGCGAGCGGTGCGGGAAGCGTTGCGCCGGGGAGATCTGCTCGGGGCGGTCGGTCTGGTCGATCAGGTGCTGCTGGGCGGGCAGCTCGGTCTCGACGCCGATCAGCATGCCGAGCTGGTCGCCGCGCACGCGGTGCTGACCGCGCGCCGGGTAGCGCGCGGCACCACCCGGCTGCCGGACGAGAACTGATGGCCACCAGCGACTCGTTCAGCCCCTACGACCCACTGCTCACCGGAGCGCTCACCGACCCGTGGACCCACCACAGCGGCCAACCGCCCCGCTACAACCCCGACCACGACCTACTCGGCCAGCTGCTCAGCGTGCCGATCGCTGCCGGTGCGGTGTCGGAAAGCGGGAGCTTCGCCAACGGCATCGACAGCTGGATCGCCCAGGAACTACGCCGCGCCGGTTCGAGGAGTCCTACGGCGACGCCGGCTGGACGCGATAACAGGGGCGATGCTGATCGGTGGCGAACCGCTGTCAGGGCAGGCAGGCGCGGTCTAGTTCCTCGCGAAGGGCACGCTTGGGTTTGTGCGCCGCGCGCAGCGTGCGCAGATGGGAGTCGAAGTCCTCCTGTCGGTCGCAGCGCCTGAACAGCGAACTCGCTTCCACTAGTAGCTTCGCGGCGACCTGGTACGAGCCCCGGTTCTTGTGGCCGATCGCCTTGTCCGCCGCAACCAGCAGGATCGGGATCGCGTCAGCGGGATGGGTGGCGGCGCGTTCCCGGGCCAGGCGAAGCCACAGCTCGTCCCGGCAGCCGCCGGCGGTCGCGGCCTGCCACGCGGCTTCGGCGTCACCCTCCCAGAGCAGGACCTCGACCAGAGTCGAGTGCCCGGTGGGACGCAGCTGCAGAAGCGGGGTGGACTGCGCCGTGGGATCGCGCCTCAGCACCGCGAGCGCTCGATCCCGCCAGGCGGAGAACTGGTCATCGGCGCCGGCATGTAGGGCGACGTAGGTGTCCAAGGACGGCCGGTCGGTGAAGTTCGCCCACAGCAGGTCGCACGCTTGCGCCCGGCGGCCCGCGCGCAGATGGCACTCGGCGGCCAGCGTTCGCAGCCGCGAGTCCGGTGGGAAATCCACCAGTCCACGCGCGAGCCAGTCGAGTGCCTCGTCGTCCCGACCGTCCTGGCACAACCGCCCCGCGATCCGCAGCACGTCGTAGCTGCTGGAGACGTCTGTGGCCAGCACCTCGATCAGGGCATCGGCACCGCCCTCGCACTCCGCGAGCTGTTCCATCAGGAAGGTGGCGGTGAATCGTCCGCTGTCGTAGTGGTGCGGCCGCTTCGGCGGTAGGGCTCGCCACGCCGCCTCGACCAGCTCCCGGTACCTCGCCATCCCGGCCGAGTCCAGGACGGGTGCGTAGGCCGGCAGCGCGCTCAGGAAGACCTCGTAACCGCTGGCCAGCGCCCGTTCGACCAGGTACTGCGCCAGCCGCACCGGATCCGGCTTGCCCGCCGAGCAGGCATCGAGATGGATCCCCTCGGCCCGGTCGATGGCCACTCGCAACCCTCCGTCGGAGTCATCGACCCGCTGCGCCGCCTCCTCCAGCAACTCCAACGCGTACTCAGCCAGGGTCATCGCGGTGTCCGCGAAGCCCTGGTCGATCAGCTCGGCCACCTCGGTGAGCGCCTCCTCGACATCTCGGAAGTAGGAGTACGCCGCTCCGTAGTCGACGAAGTCGCGGATCTGGATCGCCCGCTCCAGACGCGTGCGCAGCGCCCGGTCCTCGTAGGCGTCGTGGGCCCGCGCACCCGCCGCGACGGCGAGCCGGGCACACAGCAACGGGTCGGCCTGCGCGGTGCGCAGCAGCTCATCGGCGAGCCAGGCCGTGTCCTGGGCGAGCAGGAACTCACGCAGTGCGTGCTCGGGCACCGGCGGCTGCGCAGGCTCGCCCAGCTCGCCGCCGCCGTCCAGCCAGGCCAGTGCCGTGGCGACGCAGTGCTTGCAGAACACGCCCTCACTCCCGTAGGGACAGGTGCATGCTCCGTCGAGCCCGGTCCGAGTCACCGTGAGCCGTACCCGGTAGGCGCTCGTGCCCTCGACGACCGCCGTCACCGTAGTCCCGTCGACAGCCAGCTTCCGCACGCGACCCTCGTCGAGGTAGGCGCGGCCCCGCGCGAACGACCGGGCATCCGCCAACTCGCGAACCGACTGCTCACTCACCACGATCGCCGCCACGACGCCACATGGTGCCACTGTCAACGCACCACCGACCTCCGGGTGCACCCGCAGCCCACTCCCTAAGATGGCGCCAGGAAGATCGGAAATCCGTTCGCGATCAGAGAGGCCGCATCGTGGCAACCAGACGCACCGCCGACACTCACTGGGAGGGCAACCTGCTGGAAGGCAAGGGCACGGTCACCCTGTCCTCGTCCAACATCGGGACCTACGACGTGAGCTGGCCCGCTCGCGCGGCGGAGCCGCACGGCACCACCAGCCCGGAGGAGCTCATCGCGGCAGCCCAATCATCCTGTTACTCGATGGCCTTCTCACACGGTCTCGCCGGCAAGGGCTACACGGTCGAGACGGTGGACACCCGGGCCGAGGTCACGTTCCAGCCCGGCGAGGGCATCACCGAGATCGCCCTGACGGTCCGGGCTAGGGTGCCGGGGTTGTCCGAGGAGGAGTTCCAGGCCGCAGCGCAGGACGCCAAGGTGAACTGTCCCGTCAGTCAGGCCCTGACCGGTGTCCGCACCATCACCCTCGACGCCGAATTGACCTGACCGGCCGAATGGTCCGGTCACGCCCGGGTGGTGATGACCTGGCGAGCCATCCGGGCCACCTGCTTGGCGTCGCCACCCGGCCGGGCCTCCAGCGCGACAGCCAACGGGGTGAGGTACTGCTGGCGGGCCCGCGCCGAGCTGAGCTTGGTCACGCCAGCGATGGCGCCGTGGGCCAGCTGCAGGCCGTCGCGCTCCCCGGCCCGGACGTGGACGGTGGCCAGGAGGATGCCGGCAGTGGTACGGGCGCGCTGGTTGCTGGCACCCTCCCACCGCTGCACCGACGCCGCAGCGAACCGCTCCGCCACGTCCAGCCGCCCGCGGGCGAGCTCGAGGCGCGCGGCCACCTTGTCCAGGTCACCGCTGGCGTCCGTGCGGGCAGGTGTCCACAGCTGCCGCGATTTCCCCAGCGCCCGATCGGCGGCCGCCCGGTCGCCGAGATGATCCAGCGCGGTCGCCGAGTCCGCGAGCGCGCACGCTTCCACGGCTGCCCGCGTGCTCAGCCCGACCGGCACCACGCGCTCGTCGTCCGGCGGGATGTCCCATGACTTGACCTGCGCGGCCTGGAGTATCTTCAGTCCATCCCGGGGGTGGCCGTGTTCCACGGTGGCCAGCCCGGCGAAGCTCAAGGTGAGGGCCTGCAGGTAGGTGTCACCTGCCTGCGTCGCCAGCTCCAGCGCACGCGCCCAGTGGTACACGGCCCGGTCGTAGAGACCGGCGTCGAACCCGGACCAGCCGGCGTGAACCTGCAGCTCCGCCATCGCCACCCGGAGTGCCCGGATGACCGGCTCGTCGCCAGGCACGCCCAGCAGCCGCTGCGCCCACCTCACCGCCGCGCTGCTCACCTCCGGGTCAGACCCGTAGGCGCGGCTGAGGTCCGTGAGCCGCTGGCGGAGGCTGCGCACCTTCACGACGTGGACCGGAGAGATCCGGGACGGCAGCGGCGCCGGTCCCGGCGCGGTACCGGGCAGCTCCATCAGCTCGCCCAGATTCTTGACCGGCTGGCCCGCCATGGCCACGCCGCCCAGCGCGATCAGGTGCCGACGGAGCATTTCCGCGCTCACTCCCTCCGGGGTGCCGGCGACGGTGACCCCCTCAGGGTAGACACCATCCGGCCCGTGGTAACTGCCGTCCGGGCCCCACCAGGACAGGCCCATCATCTCCGGCGGGATACCCAGGCCCTCGGCGATGCGCCGGAGCACCCGGTGGTTCTCGACCAGGCCGCGGCGACCGGAGACGATCTCGGCCACCTCGGACTGGTTCTGCCCGGCGCGGGCCGCGATCTGCCGCTGGCTGAGCCCGGCGTGGTCGTTGAGGAACCGGTACAGGGCTGGGATGTCCCACCCGGCCAGGATCTTCCGCATGTCGTCGCGCCCGTAGGGCACGGAGTCGATCGGGCCGGGTCGATCGTCGCTCATCGCTCCCCTTTCGGTGGTTCCGGACGCACAGTAGCGCCCCACCCCATAGCATGAAGATCGGCCCAGTGACCCCCGCAACCCTCGGATGTAGTTCATGGTTGGGTTGGTCTCGCGCGGCCCCTGACTCTGATAGGGCACGACACGTCGTGGTCGTAGAGCTGCAGCGGTTGCGGAGGGGCGATGGAGGAGCTGGTCACGCTGCGCTGGGACGGAGACGATGACCCGACAGGGTGAGCCGCCGGCCGTGACGGGGGCGACGACCGGCTGGCCGATCGACCTGACCCGCAGCGTCGTGCAGGTCCTCGACCCTGACGGCCGTCCGGCAGCTCCTCGTACGCCAGATCGTCACGTCACTGGTCAGACCAGGTGACGAGGCGGCCAACATCCCCCCGACCCGCCAACGGCGCACCCTCGACCAACTCCGCGCCGAAACATCTCAGGAGGGACACAACGACGTCGAGACCGTGGTCGCCGCGTTGGCTGACCGGCGGCTACTGATCACCAGCCGCGACCCGACCAGCGCTGAGCCTGTCGTGGAGCTGGTCCACGAAGCGCTCATCCGCGAGTGGGGGCGCGGCAGCGCCCTGGAACAGGCCCGCACCCTGGCTCGATAAGCGCCCCGGCGAGCTACGTACCGAGCTTGCGGAGTTCGTCAGGCTCAGCGACCGCACCCACCACCAACGCCTGACCCGTGACCGCCGCCGCGTCCGCCTGCTGGCCGTCCTGCTCATCATCGCCGTCGGCCTCGGCGTTTACTCGGCAGTCCAAACCAGCCGTGCGCAGCAGCAGGGCCCAGCTGGCGACGTCACGAAGCCAGCTCACCGGCCACACCAACACGGTCAGTGGCGTGGCGTTCAGGCCCGACGGCACGCTGCTGGCCACCTCGCGAGTCCGTGATCACAGGAATTCCCCCATACCTGGATCTTCCCTGTCCGAGCGCTCGGAAGACACCTGTTTCGACGTAGGACAACTGCGATCTGAGCTGGGAGATGCCGGCCGCCTACGCCGGAGCCGGCCCCTGAGTATCGGCGACCGCCGGGGGTGTGGGACAACTCAGGGCGAGCTCGACCCGGAACGGCCGGTCGAGCCGTAGGACTCCGGCCTCGCTGCGGACCCGCTCAACGTAGCTGCCCTCTACCAGCTCGCAGCACACCGCCGACGGTGGCTGGCAGCTCGGATCAACCATGAGCAGATAGAGGATCCCGGCCTCTGCATACAGCGCGCGCTTGGTCGTCCGGTCGTAGAGGCGGGTGGACGGCGAGGCGATCTCACCGACGAGCACCACATGCCGGGCCGAGAGAATGACGCCGTCGAACCCCGGCCGGTCGATGACGCAGAAGTCCGGGATCAACGCCCGGTCTCCCCCCAACGCCACGTTCGACTCCGGCATGACCTCGTACTGCGCCGGTGCAGCCGCGTCGAGCTGTTGCCACAGCCGCACCATCAACCGCTGGTGCCGGTACGCCGAGACCGGGCTCATGACCAGCAACCCGTCGACGAGCTCGGTGTAAGGAGGACCTTCAGGCAGCGCCAACCACTCCTCCAGCGTCCACGGACCGGGATGCACCGCAGGTTCCGGTTGGGGCGCGGCCACAGTTGCCACCTCCGCTTCGACCTCCAGTGTGACACGACGGCAGTCTCTCGCCGGCCACTGACATTATCGGGCGCCGCACGGCTCCCGAGAAGACTCGGCAGCGTGCGCCGGAAGCCCGATGACGTAGCCATGCCACCCGTGACGCTTGTCCATCGCCGGGCAGGAGCTGCTGCGTGAGCACGTCGTGGACAGGTGGCTTAGCGTGGGTTCGTGGTCTTCGATGTCGAACGTGCCCGGCGCGACACCCCGGGCGCGTCCCGGGTCGCGCACCTGAACAACGCCGGGGCGGCGTTGCCGCCTTCCCCGGTCACCGAGGCCGTCGTCGACCATCTGCGCCTCGAAGCCGACATAGGCGGGTACGAGGCGGCCGCGGCCGCCGCCGAACGGATCGACGGCACATACCGCGCGATCGCCCGTTTGATCGGATGCCAGGTCGAGGAGATCGCGGTTGTGGAGAACGCCACCCGAGCCTGGGACATGGCTTTCTACTCGCTCGCATTCAAACCGGGTGACCGCATCCTCACCGCCCGCGCCGAGTATGCCAGCAACGTCATCGCGTTCCTCCAGGTCGCGAGCCGCACCGGCGCGGTCATCGAGATCATCGACGACGACGAGCACGGCCAGCTCTGCCTCACCGACCTGCGCCACCGCCTCGAAAGCCAGCGCGGCACGGTGAAACTCATCGCCATCACCCACGTGCCGACCCAGGGCGGGCTGATCAACCCGGCTGAGGAGGTCGGGGCCCTGGCCCGCGAGGCCGGGGTACCCTTCCTGCTCGACGCCTGCCAGTCGGTGGGCCAACTGCCCATCGACGTCCACCGCATCGGTGCCGACATGCTCTCCGCGACCGGGCGCAAATACCTGCGCGGCCCGCGCGGCACCGGCTTCCTCTATGTGCGTCGCTCACTTCTCGAGTACCTCGAGCCACCGTTTCTCGACCTGCACGCGGCGACCTGGACCGCCCCGGACCGCTACGAGATCCGGCCCGACGCCCGCCGGTTCGAGAGCTGGGAGGCCAACGTCGCCGCCAAGATCGGCCTCGGGGTCGCCATCGACTACGCCCTGTCCTGGGGGCTCGACGCCATCGCCACCCGCGTCACCACCCTCGCCGAGGGCCTGCGCGAACGCCTCCGAGCCCTCAACGACGTACAGGTCCATGACCAGGGCCTCCACCGCTGCGGCATCGTCACCTTCACCATCGACGGTATTCCCGCCGGCGAGGTGCAGCGCTGCTTGGCCGAATCGGGAGTGAACACCAGCGTCACTCCCGCCGGCTCCGCCCACCTGGATCTGCCTCACCGAGGCCTGACCAAACTCGTCCGCGCGTCGGTGCACTACTACAACACCGACGATGAGCTGGACCGCCTCGTCGCCGCCCTCCCCGCCCCTGCCAGCACGCCGCCATCAACCGCTCGATAATGGCAGGGCAACGCTTTGGCATGGCCACTTGAAACGTCGGACTGATTTACCCGACTCCGGCCTCGCTCACTTACCGTGGGCTGCTACGGACCAGTTCGGTGGTGACGTGGAAGTCGTATATGCCTTGCCTCTTAGCTCCTGACAAGTGGTTGAATCTCGAATTCTCGAACGTAGAGCACCCATCCGGAAGCCGTTTTTTCCAATGGGCCGGTGACACGCATCGGCTCGTACCCGCCTCGGAGGTCTCGAGAGCTTCTCTCCAGGTTCTGGTAGGCATCTCGTTCGCTACTCGTGGTGTCTCTGACGCGCCTCGTCTGGTGGTCCCATTGCAACTTCATACCTTCGCTCAGTGGCATCAGACTCACTGGTGTGTCGAAAGAGGGACCGGTCAGCCGCAAGCGGCCGTCTTGCTCTCCAACGGTGCCCGCGACGGTCACCTCTACACCGCGGAAATCGTAACTACCGTTTGCCCATCGGGCGATCTGTTCGGGCCAGCTGTCCAGGGCGGGCAAACCTTGATCATGAAGATAGACCTCGGCCGTCGAATGCTCGGCATTCGCGATCGGCCGCACCGCCGCAACCCCTTCCAGCTTCGTCAGCGCCTCGTACGCCCCACCCCAACACGCCCCCAGCCCGTAGGGGCACTTCGCGGTCAGGCCGACCGTCACGCGGGTACCGGTCGATCGGGTCCTGACGGTCTCGTCCCGTTCCTGGGTGCGTGTCATCCCTCTGGGGCCGGAATCCAGTCTCGCCTCGGCGAGAGCCGGCGAGACCGCAGCACGAGGCTGTGCCGCAGCCGAACCGATCCGCACGATCCGGGCGAGAGAGGGAACCCCAGCTGCGCTGAGCACGAAGAGCATGTAATGCCCCGGAGGGCAGATCTCCGGCCGTTCGGGCGCGGAAACGGTTAAGCAAGCGTTATCGACACTGAACTCGAGAATGTTGATACGCTGGTTCTGGTCGAAGGCGTGAGTCACCGAGGACAACCGTATCCAGGTGATTTTTCCGATGTCCGGTCCGGAGATTTCGAGCGAGAATTCTTCGCCATAAGAGATCTCCTCAGGGGCAGAGATGATCTCCGGGCGTGGCCCCTGGAACAGATATGGTGGATGGAAGATCTGCGCATCGCGGTGGCTTTCTCTAGGCGGGTTCGGCTCGCTGGCACCGACCGCGAATTCGCCGCTGCCCGCGCTGAGCACCGTCGCGTCCGGCAGTAAAACGGCCGTGCCGTGGTAACAGCGATCGATATCCTCGGCGGCCAGCTCCGTCCATTTTTCCGTCACCGGATCCCATAGTTCGGCGACATGGACGGGCATGCCCGGGGATAGATCGTTGAAGCCAGTGCCCCTGGTCCCTCCGGTCACCAGGACACTCCCGTCCGCGAGAATCGTCGCGTTATGCTGACGGCGCCGGAAGTGCATACTCGTGGTCTGACGCCACGCCGGCGGATCGGCACTGAGATCGATGATCTCTGCCGCGGCGGTAGGAACGTCGGTGGTCACATCGTTGCCGCCGCCGATATAGATGACCTTTCCGACGTCATACATCACCGAAGGACCGTACTGCCGCTCCCCGTTCCGTCGCACTCCACCCGGCTCGGGCAGTGGGGTCCAGGTGCCCGAGCCATCGGTATCGAGCAAGTAGGTCCTCGCATTGCTTCCGGCCATGAATACCCGGCCGTCCGGAGCGACGTGCATACGCGGATACAGCGGGAGGCCGATGAAGTCGACGGTCGCCCTCCACTGCTGCCCATCCCAGATTTGCGGGACATCGTTGATGAATACGATGCCGTTCTCGATGTAGCTGCCTGACGACACCAGCACCGTTCCATCCGACAATGTGGTGGCGGTCGGATACCATCGGCGCCCGTTCATCTCGGGAAGGGCCGTCCAGGTGTTACTGCGGTAGTCGTAGCTGAACGCCTGATCGAGCCCGTCGCTGTCGATGAGGTGCCCGCCCGCGACCAGCAGCCGACCGTCGGGCAGGAAGGCATGGCCAGCGCAGAACAGGTTGACCTTCGTGCCGTCCGCACCCGCGGGTTGGGGTGTCGGAGTCAATTCTCCGGTTCTGGGATCCCAGATGTATGGCGTGCACTCGTGTTCATTCATCGAGCCGTCAGGCCGGTCCCGACGTCCCCAGAACAGCACCTTCCCGTTCGGCAGCACGCTCGTATGGATCGCCACGTTCGGCAACTCGAAAACCGGATCCCACCGTCCCAGCCGAGCCGATGCGGGATCCTCTGCTCGCTCCCCTCCGGAGGAGAGCGAGATAACGCTTTCCACAGAACCGCTTTGACTTGGCTTGGATACCATTGTTCTAACTCCCCTGTCCCTAACTCCCCTGTCCCTAACTTCCCTGCCCTAGTCTTCCATGGGCCAGTTCAATACCGAGCACCGAGCCTGCTGCGAGGCTATCGCACCCGCGCAAGTGTTTTTCTTGGTTGCCCGCAGCGCACGGCAGCGATCGCTCTGCCAGGGCGCACACCAGGCGGAAGCCGGCAAGCGGGATGGCGCGCCTCACGTATTCCGGACAGCGGACCTTATAAGGCCCACCTGGAACGAAGGAGGATAAACGCCGGAACAACACAGGAGATGCACGCCTGGATTCAAGGGCGGAGCAGCTTAGATGGCGATCGAGATATCACGTCCGACCGCCTGCCCCAAGCGCACGGCGCGAACTCTTCCAGCAGTCCATCGCTTCCGGACTATTACCGGATGGAATATGCCACGGCCGGTGCTGGATTAGGCTATCGATCCGAGGAGAGCTACTGGGACATCTCATCATCGCCAGCCACCAGACGCCGCGCCAAAAATCTTTGATTGCGGTGCGCATTGTGGTTTACTCCCGAAGATGGGGGAATCGAGCGCTGTTCGGCGGCCCTGGCTCACCCCCGGTGTCGGCGGGATCGGCTCAGCGAGCTTCTTGGCTGATGTCGGACATGAGGTGCCGACGGCACTGATGGCGAGCTTCGTGACCACCACGCTGGGCGCACCCGCGGCCGCGCTGGGATTGATCGAGGGCATCTCGGATGGGCTGGCGGGTGCGGGCCGGTTCGTCGGCGGAGCCCTGGCCGACGATCCCCAGCGGCGGCGCACGGTGGCGGTCGGAGGCTACTCGGCGACCGCGATCCTGTCAGCTCTGATCGGGACGACGACCACGGTTGCGCAGGTCGGCGTGCTGCGCGGGGACTGCGGGTTCCCTCCCGCAACGCACTACTGGCCGATGTGGTCACCGAGAGCGCCTACGGACGCGCCTACGGCTTCGAGCGCACGATGGACAATCTGGGCGCGATCGTCGGGCCGTTGCTCGCGCTCGGGTTGGTGTCGTTATTCAGCGTCCGGACCGCGATCCTCGCATCGGTGATCCCAGGGTTGCTGGCTGCAGTGGCGATCGTCTACGCGATCCGCCAGGCCAAGCTCCCCAAGGCCATCGAGCGCAAGAAGCTGCGCTTCCAGTTCCGGGCGGTGCTGAGCGACCAATTGGGCCGGGTGATGACCGGGTTCATCGCCTTCGAGGTGGGCAACGTCGCCGCCACCCTGCTCATCCTGCGGGCCACTGACGTCCTCACCCCAGGACATGGAGTGCAGGAGGCCACGCAGATAGGCATCGCGCTCTACGTCCTCTACAACATCTCAGCGACGATCACCTCGTTCCCGGCGGGCAGGTTCTCCGACAAGCTCGGCCGGCCCGGCCCGTTGTTGGTGACCGCGGCGGGTGTCGCGGCGTTTCTGCTGGCGTACGGCCTGTTCGCGATCTCCGGGCCGGTGATCGTGGTGCTCGGGGTAGCTTTCGCGCTGGCCGGTGTTGGCATCGGCTGCGCGGAGACCGCCGAGCACACCGCAGTGGCCGCGTTCGCCCCCGACGAGCTGCGTGGCTCGGCGTTCGGGCTGCTGGCCACCGTGCAGGCCGCCGGGAACGTAGCGGCCAGCACAGTCGCTGGGCTGCTGTACACGGTGGCCTCCCCCGCGATCGCGTTCGGGTACCTGGCGGTGTGGATGCTCATCGCACTGGTGACGCTCGGATGGGCCGGCTACTCCATACGCCGCCGGTCGCCCCCGGGGAGCCCGGAGGTCGGCCTGTAGGGTGCCGCTGCGCGACAGCGCTCGCTCTCGTCCTCGATGCTGAGGTCGTCGTCCCACCCCCAGTCTGCTGAGGTGGAGGTACGCCCAGTGCGTGACCACGATCGATCGGCCGGTAACCGCTGGCGGCGAATCAGGTATCCGCTCATCATGCGCGTTCTCGCCGTGGCGGGCGCGGTGCTCACCGTGCTCACCGTGGTGACGAGCGCGAATGCGGTCGCAGCCGGGGTACGGATCGTGCCCTTCGAGACCCGGGCCGCCGACGGGACGGTGTTACGGGGTGATGTCTACCTCCCCCAGACCGGTGCTCCGGTGGCGACGGTGCTCCAGTTGAGCCCTTACTGGAACACCGTCAAGGGTCCCAGCAAGTTGCAGGGCGGGATGAAGACGGTGAAGCCCTTCGCCGAGGCGGGTTTCGCCGTAGCGCTGGTGAACCTACGCGGAACCGGCGCCAGCAGCGGCTGCTTCCAGTGGGGTTCACAGCTGGACTGGAACGACGCCTCGACCATCGTGGAAGCACTCGCAGCACAGCCGTGGAGCAACGGCAACGTCGGCATGTACGGGACCAGCTACGAGGGGTGGTCGCAGTACATGGCGATGGCGCACCCACCGCGCGCGCTCAAAGCCGCGGTGCCGATCAGCGGCGTGATCGATGTCTGGAGCCTGTTGACCCGGCAAGGAGCGCCGATCTCGATCGGGCCGGCGGCCTCGACGGTCTTCGGTGGCGCCACCAGCTTCGCCGACCTCGACCCGGCAGTACTTGGCCATGCCGGCTGCTCGGAGTACCTCGCACACCTGCGTGAGGGCGAGGGGCTGCGCACCACCGGCGACCGCACGCCCTACTACCAGGAGCGGGACCTGCGCCCGCTGCTCGCGAACTCGCCGGTGCCCGTCCTGATGGCCAACGGCCTGCGCTACCTCACCGAGGGGCACACGCTGCAGTTCGAGGACCTGTGGTCGTTGCTGCGCAGTGACCGCACGCGGTTCATGCTCGGGCAATGGGGACACGGCGGGTTGCGCCCGGACTTCACCCGCCTGGCCATCGGCTGGTTCGATCACTACCTGCGGGGCGGCCCTCAGGTCACCGCGCCCGGAGTCGTCGAGTACCAGGACGACACCGGCGCCTGGCACACCGCCCCGAGCTGGCCGCCGCCGGCCGAGTCGGTGCCCCTGTTCCTGTCCGGACAAGGGCTGATCGCCTCCCGCAGCACGGTGGCACCCTCGCAGCGCAGTTTCCAGTCACTCGACGTCGAAGCCCCCGGCGGAGTCGCGCCCAGCAGCCCCATGGAACTGAGCCTGCCCGCGCTCAAGCCCACCTGCGGGCCGTACCAGGTCGCCTACATCTCCCCTCCGTTGGCGCAGGATATCCGGGTGGCGGGGAACTTCACCGCAGATCTGACCGTGTCCAGCACCCTTCCCGGTGGGAACCTGGTCGCCACGATCTTCCACACCGCGGGCACGGGATCCTGCGCCGAGCTGGCGAGCACCGCACCGGATTCCGGGCGCATCCAGCTCGACCTCAGACACTGGCAGCAACCCGGAGCCAGCCGGCCCTTCCCGACCGGCACGCCCACCAGGGTTCAGGCCACGAGTTTGCCGCTGGCCAGCACCATCCCCGCCGGTCACCGCCTCGTCCTGACCATCGGCGCCACCGCAGCGGAGCTGCTGCCCAACCCGGTCAAACCCAGGATCACCATCACCACTGGCGACGGACTGCCCGGCTCACTATCACTACCGGTAGTCACCGGAAAGCTCCGATTCCGCTGAATCAGTCAGATGTCCGGGAGAAGCCCTCGAGGAGTTGCTCGACGGCAACGGGCACGGTGAAGCCGGTCGGTCCGATGCTGACGCAGGACCAGCGGCCATCGCTGATCACAGGCACGCCGGCTTTGGCCATGCTCTCGACGAGGTCGCCGGCGAGGTAGCTGTGGCGCGCTTGCCAGACCCGTTGACGGTCGGTGTGGTCGAGGGTCGCCCACCACTGATGGGCAAGTTGCAGGGGATTACTCATCGCGGAACCACCTTCTGGGTAGTCGTCGTTGAGGTGAACGCTCGCGCTCCGCGGGTATCACTCCAGCGCCGTAGCCGCTCGAGAACGGCTGTCGAAGCGGAAAGTCGCCGGCTCACCCCGCAGCAGGCATGCGTCGTAGGGGTTCGGCTAGATAGGTGAGCGCCGTTGCCCGCCGGCCGTAACGGCCGATGTGTGGGTCTCCGCCGTCGGGGATCGTCTACCGGCGGACGGGGTCGTCGCCAGCGGAGGCAGTGGCGTCGATGATTTGTTGCGCGAGCTCGCGTTGAGCCGCGACGAGCTCGTCGACGACCTGACGCTGAGCGACGAGTAACTTCTCGAGTGGGTGGCCGGCGAGGGAGAACATCGTCGCACTCGCAGCCGAGCTCGACGCGGTGGAGCCGAATTTGCGGGCCAGGTCGGCCCACACCTGCAGCGATCTGAGCGAGGTGTCCTGCCCTTGACGAACCAGTTGAGCCATCGAGTCCTGTGCACGTTGAGTGATCGGATCCGCAGCGATGCGGGTCTGCCCGGTGATGATGTCGTCGCGGGCGTCGGTGCCCCATCGATTGCCTGTGATCTGAGTGGACATGCTGATGCTCCCGGGTTCTCGGGGGTGCCGGATTTGCCGTCCACCTACCACGGTGGCCACCTTCAGCTCGGCGCGCAACCGCCAGCATGATAAATCGAGGTAACGACCTGGTCGCGTCAAGCTGCGCTCCCGCGGGAGGTCGGTCCTGCTGCCGGTCCCGGCGATCGTGTCTGCTAGGGACGTGCCGGAGGCTGCCACGACGGCACGCGGTGAGGGCTGCCCTCTAGCCACGGATAGCCGCGAGACATTTTACTGAATCGGCGACGAATGAGTTAGCTGAACCGCGTCTACAAAGAGAGGAATTGGCGAAATGGCCGTTAGTGTGACCGTCCTAGCGGCAACCCTGTTGATCGGCGTGCTCATAGGGTGCACGTTCTGCGAACGGCTGCTCGAGGCCCGAACGAGGCGCCAGGCAACCGCGCAGCGCTCCCTCAACAGTCAACGGCACGAGCTGGCGCGTCAATGGCGGGAGCTCGAGGCCGCCCGGCAGGAATTCGCTCGACAACGAGAAGCACAGCTGCGGCGGCCGGCCCAACACTGATGCCACGTCAACCGAGCTCGCCGAGCGAGCCGGCCCTACCTACGCATCGAACGGCGAAACGGCCGGATCGACAACCTGAGACAAGATTTTTCTCAGCGGTCAGGAGAATGGTGTACTCGGGCGGGTCAACAGCCGGCCGTCGAGGACGATGTCGACCTTCTCGTTGTAGAAGGCCACCAGACCGGCGATGGGCAGCAACGCCCGGGTGGGGAAGTCGTAGCACCAGGCGAGGTCCGGATGTACCGTCTCGCCGATCCGGACCGACCAGTAAGCGCTGGTGGTGCCCTTGTAGGGACACTCGGTGACGGTGTCGCTGGGGACCAGATGGACCAGGTTCAGCTCGCTGCGGTTCAGGTAATAGCGGGTCGGCAACCCGGTCTCGAACACCATGACCGGCGAGGACGACTCAGCCAGCACCACCCCCTCGAGCTCCACCCGCACGGTGCGCGTCGAGCGCACGGCGTCCACCCGGGCATACGGGTCCCGCGGATGGACGAAGACCCGCTCGTCCTCCTCGAACCAGGCATCGAGCGCGGCCCACTCGAAACGCACCATGCCACTCAGGCCCTCCACCGACGAGTCGGTGAGCAGCCTCGCGGCGCGCGGCCGGTGCACGTCCTCGACCCGCAGCCCGTACACCTCGACCGGACCACGGGTGCTGCCGTGGGCACCTTCCCGGACGAGCAGGTCCCGCCGGATGTCCGCGATCGGAATGTAGTACTGCGGGTAGTGCGTCCACTCCCACACGTACAACGCCCGGGTGGTGTCGAAGACCGTCTCAGCGCCCACGGTCCCGCGGATGCGGCGAGGTACCGGCTCGACGTGGTTCACCGGGACGATCCCCTTCGGGTAGTCACTCATGCGAACCACGGCGAGAGCGCCAGCTTGGATGCCTCGCTCACCGACTCCAGCGCGGTCAGGGTGGGGTGTCCGGCGGCGAGCAGGGCACTGTCGCTGCCGGCCTCCGGTGGGGTGGCCAGCTCGACCTGAGTGAGACTCAACTGACCGTCCTGCACCCGGTCGACCCTGGCCTGCACGGTGCCGAACGTCGCGAGCGAGGCGCGGCGCAGCTCGCCCAGCTCCTCGACCGGCCGATCCGGCACGTTGAGCGTAAGCACCGTGCCGCGTGGCGCAGCGGCCAGCAGTTCCAGGACATTCGGCAGCAGGTGCGCGGCGGTGTCCCAGTACGGAGGCAGGGACGGCCGCGGGCCGATGTCCAGGGACACCGCCAGCCCGCGCACTCCGTTCACCCCGGCAGTCAGCGCCGCGCCCACGGTTCCGGAATGCAGGATCGAGCGGCCCACATTCGCGCCGTGATTGATCCCGGACAGCACCAGATCCGGCACCGGGTCCAACCAACCGCGCAGCGCCGCGCGCACGATATAGCCCGGCTGGGCCTCCACCGCGTACGCCTCGACGCCGGGAAGATCGGGCAGCTGCCGTCGCTCGATCACCGTCCAGCCCTCCCGGGTCGTCGCGGTGACCCCGGCACCTGCCCCGCTGGACTGCCAGGCCGGAGCGGCCACCACCACCTCGCAACCGGCCCGCACGGCTGCGGCCGCCAGCGCGGCCAGGCCTCGCGAGTCGATGCCGTCATCGTTGGTCACGAGGACCTTGCATCGCGGTTCCAACTCAGCTCCCATCCCGTCGGCACGCAGCAGGCCTAACGCGCCACTAGCTTGCCACGCCCTACCTGCAACGGGTTTGGCACGAGCATCGGCAACGGTGCAACACGCCGTCACGAGGCGGTGACCATCACGGCGTGCGCGACGACATCGGCCAGTCGCCCGCTCGCGCAGTAGATCCGGCGTTGAGCTGTCGTGCCATCGTCGGCGAGCAGGCAGACGTCGGTGACGCGTACCTCCACCGTCGGATGTTGACGGGACAACAAGCAGGTTACGACTGAGACACGGTCGCAGCCCGGTCCTCTGTGAATGCTCTGTTCATTTTTCGTTCACCTTGAAGGGGACCCGACGTCCACCAGGTTTTCCTTACCGTCCGGGGAGCGGCCATTCCCGGGCCGCGCTCGCGATCGAGACCGGAGGACCCTGGTGAAACTCAAGCCACTCGTTGCCGCGCTCGCGCTGGTGGCGACCACCGCGCTGATGCTGACGGCTTGTGGCAGCAACCCCGATGTCGGCGGCGGGAGCGCCGGAGGGTCGGCCAGTGGAGTGCTCGTCAGCTGCGGGGGCAAGAACAGCCTCACCGGCGAGGGCTCCTCCGCGCAGAAGAACGCGATGGACGTCTTCATCCAAGCCTACCAGCAACGCTGCTCGGGCCAGAACGTGGCCTACAACCCGACCGGCTCGGGCGCCGGGGTCAAGCAGTTCACCGCCGGGCTGGTCGACTTCGGTGGCAGCGACTCACCGCTGGTGGCCCCGGATCAGGTCGCCGCCGCCACGAAGCGCTGCCAGGACCACCCGGCCTGGAATATCCCGCTGGTCTTCGGCCCGGTGGCGTTGGGCTACAAGCTGAACGGAGTGAACAACCTCGTCCTCGATGGGGAGACCGCGGCCAAGATCTTCAACGGCCGGATCACCAGCTGGAACGACCCGGCACTCACCACTCTCAATCCCGGCGTCAGCCTGCCGGCCACCCCGATCCGAGTGATCTTCCGTTCGGACGAGTCCGGCACCACGGACAATTTCCAGCTCTACCTGCAAACCGCCTCGAAGGGTGCCTGGTCTCAGGGTGCGGGCAAGTCGTTCAAGGGCGGGGTCGGCAGCGGTGCGGAGAAGTCGGCGGGTGTCGCGCAGGCAGCGGCCGGCACCGACGGTGCCATCACCTATGTCGAGCTGTCCTTCGCGCAGGACAACAAGCTGGGTATCGCCAAGATCGACAACGGTTCGGGCCCGGTCGAGTTGAGCGACCGCAGCGTCGGCACCGCGATCGATGCCGTGAAGATCAAGGGGGAGGGGAACGACCTCGTGCTGGACCTCGACTCGATCTACGGCACCACCCAACCGGACGCCTACCCGCTGATCCTGGCCACCTACGAATTGGTCTGCTCGCAGGGTTACGCACCTGAGGTCGCCCAAGCCATCAAGGCGTTCCTGACGGTGGCGGCGACCGACGGGCAGGCCAATCTCTCCGAGGCCGGTTATGCGCCACTGCCGGAAGCCTTCCAGAAGAAGATACTGGCCGCCGTCGAGGCCATCGCTCCACCGGTCTAACCGATCCAGCACGAGGTCGGGAGGCAACGATTCACCGCAACGGCTCCGAGCCAGTCGATCCCGGCCGCAAGATTGCGGTCATCCGGCCCGGCGACCGGATCTTCCGGTCGCTGGCAACCGGGTCTGGCACCTTCATCGTCGTGCTCGTCGGCGGGATCGGCCTGTTCCTGCTCATCCAGGCGATCCCGCCGCTGCTGCGCAACCAGGAGAACTTCCTGACGTTCCGGGAGTTCCTGACCGGCGACGTCGACAACCTGCGATTCGGCGTTCTGGATCTGCTGCTCGTCACCATCGAGGTGTCGGTGGTGGCCCTGATCCTCGCGATGCCGATCGCGCTGGCCATCGCCCTGTTCCTCACGCAGTACGCGCCGGACCGGCTGAGCAGGCCATTCGCTTACGCGGTCGATCTGCTGGCCGCCGTCCCGTCGATCATCTTCGGCCTGTGGGGCATCTTCGTGCTCGCTCCCGCGATCGAGCCGTTCGCCCGCTGGCTCAACGACCACCTCGGCCTCATCTTCCTGTTCAGCGACGGCAACATTCCGATCTCCCGCGGCGCCAACCTGTTCACCGCTGGCCTGGTACTGGCGGTGATGATCCTGCCGATCATCACCGCGATCACCCGGGATGTCCTCGCGCAGACCCCGCGACCGCAGATCGAGGGCGCGCTGGCACTCGGTGCCACCCGGTGGGAGGTCATCACGACGGTCGTGTTCCCATTCGGCCGGGCCGGCTACATCAGCGCCTCCATGCTCGGGCTGGGACGCGCGGTGGGCGAGACCATCGCGCTGACCATCATCCTCGCCGCGACCCCGCAGTTGTTCAGCGGCAGCCTGTTCGACGGTGGCGCCACCTTCGCCTCCCGTATCGCACTGGCCGCCCAGGAGTTCAACAACCCGGTGCAGGCCGGTGCCTATATCGCCGCCGGTCTGGTGCTGTTCGTACTCACCTTCGCGGTGAACTCACTGGCCCGATTACTGGTCGCCAAAAAGGAGTACTACTCGTGAGCGCCCCCGCCACGGCCGACTCCGCCGCCCCGGCACCGGCATTCGCCGGGATCAGCAACTCGCGCAAGATCCGTAACTCGCTGGCCACGGTGGCGGTCACCGCCGCATTCCTGCTCGCGCTGGTACCGCTGATCTGGGTCTTGTACACGGTGTTCGCCCGCGGCTTCACCGTCATCGTGAGCGCCGGCTGGTGGAACCAATCCCTGTCCGGTCTGCTCGGACGCCAGCAGGGTGGCGGCGCCTACCACGCCGTCTACGGCACGCTGCTCACCGGACTGGTCTGTGCCATGTTGTCGGTTCCGATCGGGATGATGGTCGCCGTCTACCTCGTCGAGTACGGCGGGCGCTCGCGGCTGGCCCGGACCACCACGTTCATGGTGGACATCCTGACCGGGGTGCCCTCGATCGTGGCGGCGCTGTTCATCTACGCACTCTGGATCGCGATCCTGGGCTTTCCCCGTAGCGCGCTGGCCGTGTCGTTCGCGTTGGTCCTGCTCATGGTTCCGGTGGTCGTGCGCGCAACCGAGGAAATGCTCAAGATCGTCCCTGACGAGTTGCGAGAGGCCTCCTACGCCCTCGGTGTCCCGAAATGGAAGACCATCATGCGGGTGGTTATTCCGACGGCGCTCTCCGGAATTCTCAGCGGCACCATGCTGGCGCTGGCCAGAGTGATGGGAGAGACTGCCCCAGTGCTGGTCCTGGTCGCCTACGCACCGTTCATCAATTACAACCTCCTCGGCGGGAACATGGCGACGTTGCCACTGCTGATGACGGTGGAGCGGAACAACCCGACCGACGCCGGAGCCGATCGGATCTGGGGCTCGGCACTCACCCTGATTATCATCATCGCACTGCTCGGCGTGCTGGCGACGATCCTCTCACGGGTGTTCGCCGTGAAGACGAAATAGGAATCAATCGTTCTGTGGGAGATCGAAGATGTAGCCGACGCCCCGGACCGTTCGAATATGACTCGGCCGGTCCGCGTCGCTCTCGACCTTCGTGCGGATCCGGCGAATGTGGACCTCCAGGTAGTTGCGGACGTCCGCCCGATCCGGGCCCCAGGCATTGTCGAGCAGCTCACGCCGGGTGACAACCCGACCGGCGTTGTCCATCAGCTGCCGCAGGATGACGAACTCCTTGTGCGGTAGATGAACCGGTGTGCCCCGGACGAGGAGCCGGTGCCCGTCGAGCTGCAGCTCCACATCACCGACACGCAGGATCCGCAGCCGGCCGAGAGTCCGGGGATCGACCGAGAGGTAACGCCCCGACTCCGGCATGCTCGTCTGCCCCCGGCTCTCAACGGATGACATCAGCCGAACCTCCCCGAGATGTAGTCCTCTGTAGCTTTCTCCCGCGGGTTCGAGAAGATCTTCTCCGTGTAATCGAGCTCGATGAGGCGGCCGGCCTGGCCGGCGGCAGGTAGGTTGAAGAACCCGGTTCGATCGGACACCCGAGCGGCCTGCTGCATGTTGTGGGTCACGATGACGATCGTGTAGTCCTTCTTCAACGTCCCGATCAGATCCTCGATCGCCAGCGTGGAGATCGGGTCCAGTGCCGAGCAAGGCTCATCCATGAGCAGAACGTCGGGTTGCACCGCGATGGCGCGCGCGATACACAACCGCTGCTGCTGGCCACCCGACAGGCTGCCGCCAGGCCTGCCGAGCCGGTCTTTGACCTCATTCCACAGGTTCGCGCCGCGTAACGACCGCTCGGCCACCTCGTTCAACCGGGCTTTGTCCCGTTCTCCCTGCAGTTTGAGGCCGGCGACCACGTTGTCCCGGATCGACATCGTCGGAAACGGGTTGGGGCGCTGGAACACCATGCCGACCGCGCGACGCACATCAACCGGATCGACGCCTGGCCGGTAGATGTCCTCCCCGTCGAGCTCGACCCGGCCTTCCACCCGCGCCCCTGGGATCACCTCATGCATCCGATTGATCGTGCGCAGCACGGTCGACTTGCCGCAACCCGAGGGGCCGATGAACGCGGTGACCGCCTGCGGCGGTACGGACAGGCTCACGCCCTGCACGGCGTGAAACTTACCGTAGTAGATATCGACGTCCTTCATTCGAACATTCTTGGCCATAGCAGATCCAATCCTGGCACTACCACAGCCGAACGGCCGCTGGCGGAACCTATGCAGATTCGATAGGGCACAGGCAGACGTCACCTAGTCAAGAAGTGAACAAAGGATGAACTTCCACCACGGGAGCGGTCAACCCACCCATTCGGCCCAGTGTTGATACCGATAAAATCAACACTCAGTGACCGGTTGATACCCAGCGGGGAACATCCAGCGTCCGGTGGTGGACCGTCAGGGCACGGGATCGCCGGGTGCGGCGCGGAAGACGATGTCTCGCAGGCTCTGCGTCCCGGTGCTCGACTTGCCCTCACTCGCCAGCTTCGCCCGCCATGCGCCGCGAAGCTCGTCACTCACACCCGCGGACTGCGACAGTGGCGAGTCGGGATCCAACCCCTGATAACCGCAATTCACCTCAACGTTCATGCAGTGCTGATCGGTACACTCTCTGATGTCCGTTTTGGTATGCTCTTCTTCACTCCACCGGGTCCAGCCGCCGAAACCGCCGCGTACCGCGGCGAACATCGACTCGTCCTCGACTGCAATTCCATCAGATCGAGGCGCTTTCTGAGCCATTTTCCAGGACTCCTTCTGCTGGGCCTCGTTCTTCTTCCGGACCTCGTTCGCGCGCTCCTGGTTCATATCACGAATTCTATCAGGCGGTGACCCTGAGGTCGCATCGAAAGCACGACGCTGCGTTAACGGCCACTACCGGCGGCTACCTGGCACTACGGGCAACGATCGACTGCTTTCCGTCACCATTTTCGTCCCGTTTGACCCTTCTCATTTGATCTAGTAAGTGATTTTCACCCAAAAGACTGACGCGATGCCCGCCCTGGTGGCCTAGCGTGATGTCCCTTCGAAGTGGTCCGTCGAGTACAACACCTCCGCTGTGAGCTCGCCACTTCACGTGTCGTGGAGGTCAGGCGATGACATCGATCTTGAGGATCGACGCACTACGCGCGAGACTCACCGGCCGGGTGATCGACGAATCCGACCCGGACTACGACGCGGCCCGCTCGGTCTGGAACGGCGACATCGACCGTCGGCCCGCGGTGATAGCCCGGTGTAGCGGGCCATCCGACGTCGCAACGGCTATTGCCTTCGGGCGCGAGCACGAACTTGCGCTCGCGGTACGGGGCGGCGGGCACGGGTTCTGGGGAGCCGCCGTACCGCAGGGTGGTCTGGTCATCGACCTCAGCGAGCTGCGGGGCGTGTCGGTGGATCCCGGCAGCCGCCGGGCCTGGTGCAGCGGCGGCGCCACCATCGCCGACCTGGACGCCGCCACCCAGCGGCACGGTCTGGCCGTGACCGGGGGAACGATCAGCCACACCGGAGTGGGCGGCCTGACATTGGGGGGCGGCTTCGGCTGGCTGGCCCATAAGGCCGGGTTGACAGTCGACAACCTGCTCTCCGCAGAGGTGGTCACCGCCGACGGCCGCACGGTGGGAGTCTCGGCCGACGAGCAGCCCGAGCTGTTCTGGGCCCTGCGGGGCGGTGGCGGCAATTTCGGCGTCGTCACCGGATTCGAGTTCCGGCTACACGAGCTCGGCCCCCTCGTGCAGCTCGGCCTGTTCTTCTGGGATCTCGAGCAGGGCACCGAGGCGCTACGCCTCGCCCGGGACGTGGCGGCCTCGCTCCCTCGCGACGCCGGGCTGCTGCTGGCCGCCGGCCTGAGCGCACCACCGGCACCCTTCGTTCCGCTGCAATACCAGGGAACACCGGGATACGCGCTGCTGATCGTCGGTTTCGGGTCGGCGGAGGAGCACCACAAGCTGATCACCCCGATCCGGCAGGCGTTGCCGCCGCTGTTCGAGTTCGTGAGTCCGCTGCCGTATCAGGAGCTGCAGCGGTTCCTGGACGGGGCCGGGCCGTGGGGCACCCACGCCTACGAGAAGAGCCTGTACCTCCGCCGGCTCAGCGACGAGGCGATCTCGGTTCTCACCGAGCACGTCCCGCGCAAGAGCTCACCGATGTCGTTCATCCCGATCTTCCCGGTGGGTGGGGCGTTCGCCGATGTCGGGGAGCAGGAGACCGCCTTCGGGGGCAGCCGGGCGACCCGGTTCGTGGTCAACGTGACTGCGCTCGCCCCAGAGGCGGAGTTGCTCGCGATCGACCGGTCGTGGGCCCGATCGGTGTGGCAGGCGCTGCTCCCGTGCGCCATCGACGCCGGCGGCTACGTCAACTTCCTGGCCGACTACGACACCGACCGCGTGCAGACGGCCTACGGGCCGGCGAAGTACCAGCGGTTGGCCCGGATCAAGGGGCGCTACGACCCGGACAACGTGTTCCGGATGAATGCGAACATCAAACCGGCGACTGCGAACATCAAGCTGGTGCCTTCGAACATCAACCAGGTATCCGAGCACACGCTCGGACCGTGGGATCCCCCGGGACGCACCGTGTCGGAGTAAATTCAGCTCATGGCGGAGCTGCTGCGGACCGAGCGTCTCCTGGTGCGGGATTGGCTGGTCGCAGACGCCGAGGCAGCGCTGAAGCTCTACGGTCACGACACGGTCATCCGGTGGCGCCGCGAGCTCGATCACCTCCCCGACGCGGATCCCATGCGCAGGGTGCTGCGAGGTTGGGCCGCCCAACAGCAGGAGATGGCGCCAGGAACCGGACGGTGGGCACTGGTCCTTCACGACGGGGACACCCTGGTCGGTGGGATCAGCCTGCTACCGATGCCGGTACCCGAAGCGGACGTCGAGATCGAATACCACCTGGCACCCGAGTACTGGGGCCGCGGCTACATCACCGAGGCGACCCGGGCGCTGGCCCGCTGGGCCTTCGAGCATTCGCTGGTCGAGTTGTTCGCTCTGGTAGCCCCGGACAACGAGCGCGCGGCTGCCACCGCACGACGGATCGGGATGGAGTGGGTCGGCGAGAGTGACAAGTACCACGGGAGGCTGTTGCAGGTGTTCCGGCTGCGGCCCGACGACCTGGCCAGTGCGTGTCAGAAGGCCAGTGCGGATCAGAAGGCCAGTGCGGATCAGAAGGATCAGAAATAGACCCGGGTGACCCAGTCCGCCGCGCAACCCGGTTTCGCGGCGCCCTCGATCTGCATCGTGGCGCGCAGCACGAGCTGCACACCCCCGCTCACCCCGGTCGCCTCGGCCAGCACGACCTCGGCTCGCACCGTGGACCCGACCGGCACCGGAGCGGGGAACCGCACCTTGTTGAGCCCGTAGTTGACCGTCATCGTCGCATCCTCGACCCGGTAGGTCTGGAAGATCAGGTACGGCAGCAGCGACAGCGTCAGGAACCCGTGCGCGATGGTCGTGCCGAACGGACCGGCCGCGGCTCGCTGCGGGTCGACGTGGATCCACTGGTGGTCCTCGGTCGCATCAGCAAAGGCGTCGACCCGCTGCTGGTCGACGGTCATCCAGGCACTGGTCCCCAGCTGCTCGCCGGCCGCTGCCAGCAACTCGTCAGCTCCGGTGAACACCCTCATCGTCGGTCATCCTCCTGAGATCCTCGGTTGCGGGCTACTCGTCTCGCGCTGCGCCCAGCCCGGTGCGAAACACCGGTTCGAGCCGGCCGCCACTCCCGCTGTGCTCGACGATGAGCTCGGCGCGGAGATCTGAGAACCTCAGAGTGGCCACCATATTGCCGAACGCGGGACCGCTGATCCCGCGCCAGGACAGTGCCGGATCGGGCACCCCCATGCGGCGCACCATCCTGCGGACCGCGGCGGCCAGCGGGCGCAACCACACCGCCCGCAACGCCACAGTGGCATACCACGGGATGCTGTGGTGCACCGGTGAGCACACCAGTTGATAGATGGGGGTGCCCTCGACATCGGCTCGGGCCACGTAACTGTGGTGCACATCACCGGAGAGCACGCTGATCGTCGCGGGTGCGTGCGGGCCCACTGCGACCCTCCGCAACAGCGCGGCGAGCCGGTCGAAGGAGGCCCGGAACGCCGCCCAGTGCTCCAGATCGACGGCCTGACGGATACGCTCGCCCAGCGCACTGCCACGCGCGCAGGCGGCCTCGTTGGCCGCCTGAACATCGTGCAGCGCCGGCGCCAGCAGCCACGGCAGCGAGCTTCCGACCAGCACATGCTCCGCGTGATGGGCGTCCTCGCTGACGGCCTGCTCCACCCAGGAGAACTCCACGTCGTCGAGCATCGCGCGCCGGCCCTCGGTCAGCATGCGCCCGCATCGGGTGTCCATGACGACCAGCCGGATCCCGTCGATGTCCCACCGGAAGCTCCACCGGATCGCCGCCGGATCGGCATCAGCGGCCTCGGCCATCTTCCGCAGCACCGGCCAGGCATCCCCGGCGGCGCCCTGGACCGCGCACCAGGTCGGGTCGGTCCGGCGCTGCTGCGGGCACAGGTTGCCGATGTGCTGGTAGACCCAGTAGGAGGCCAGCGCACCCCGGATCCGCGCCGGCCACCAGGGCTGCGCGGTGATCCAGTCCCGCCACGCCGCCGAGGTGTTCCAGTCGTCCCGCACGTCATGATCATCGAAGATCATCGCGGTGGGCACGGTGGACATCAGCCACCGGAACGGCGGATCCGACCAGCTGTCGCGGTAGAGCCGGGAATACTCGGCGAAGTCAGCCACTTCGTGCCCCGGTGCAGTGGTGGTGTCCCGATGCCAGTTCAGCCAGCGCCGGGTCTGCGGGGTCGGGTCGTCGGCATACACCTGATCACCGAGCAGCAACAGCGCCTCCGGCAGGTCCTCGGGCGCCATATCGGCGACCCGGGCAGCGTAGGCATCCAGGGCGTCAACACCGTCGGCGGCTATGGACGGGGGGGCATCACCCATGGCGCGCCGGCAGGAACCGAAGACCACCCGCACTCCCGTACCCCCGCCGCGGGTACAGATCCGGCTCTCGGGCCACGGTGACCCAGGGCGGGGCCAGACCAGATTGCCGTCCAGATGCACCTGATACGTCGTCACCGAGCCCGGTTCCAACCCACTGATGTCCACCAGCGCGTAATGCTCATCACACACGGTGAACGTCGAGGTCCGGTGGCCCAGCACCTCGACCTCGGTCGGGCGGGAGGTCTGCACCCACACCGCCGCGGTGGTGCGCCCGACGTGGCGCAGCACTGGGCCGAGCAGCAGGCGGGCGTCGGCGTGTTCCGGGTGCGCAATCACGGTTCCTGCCTACCCGAGACGGCGTGGGTACGCGACACTGGGCGGCGATGCTGACGAATCCTCCCTCGGAGGGGGCGAGGATGAGCACGCCTGCCGGACGGTGGGTGTTGCTGGCGACGATCTCCGGGTCGGGTATGGCGATGCTCGACGCCACGGTGGTGAACATCGCGCTGCCGTCGATCGCCCGTGAGCTCACCGCGGATTTCCAGACCCTGCAATGGATCGTCAACGCCTACACCCTCACCCTGGCCGCGCTGATCCTGCTGGCCGGGGCGCTCGGGGACCACTTCGGGCGGCGCCGGGTGTTCCTGATCGGGGTGGTGTGGTTCGCTCTCGCCTCGCTGCTGTGCGGGCTGGCTCCCAACGCGCAGGTCCTCATCGCCGCCCGGGCCTTGCAGGGTATCGGCGGGGCGCTGCTGACCCCGGGCAGCCTGGCGATCATCTCCGCGTCGTTCGTGGCCACCGACCGGGCGGCCGCGGTGGGCGCCTGGTCCGGTCTGAGCGGGGTCGCCGCCGCGATCGGCCCTTTCCTCGGCGGCTACCTGGTGGCTGTGGACTGGCGCGCGGTGTTCCTGATCAACCTGCCGGTCGCCGCCTTCATCGTGGTGGTCTCGTTGCGGCACGTTCCGGAGACCTCGGATGCGCAGAGCCCGCCGGGGCTGGACGTGGCCGGTGCGGCGCTCACCGCGGTCGGGCTGGCGGGGGTGACCTATGCACTGACCAGTCTCGGCAGCGCCGGCGGTACTGCGGCCGCCGTCGCCGGCGTGGGTGGGCTCGCCGCGTTGGTGGCATTCGTGCGCCTCGAACGGCGCTCGCCGCACCCGCTGATGCCGCTGGGGCTCTTCGCCGACCGCCAGTTCAGCGTGGCCAACGCGGTGACGCTGCTGGTGTACGCCGGGCTCGGGGTGTTCTTCTTCCTGCTCGTGCTGCACCTGCAGATCGTGGCCGGGTTCTCCCCGTTGCTCGCCGGCGCTGCGATGCTCCCCGTCACCGTGCTGATGCTGCTGCTCTCCGCGCGGTCCGGGGCACTCGCCGAGCGGATCGGCCCCCGGTTGCCGATGTCGGTGGGACCACTACTGGCCGCCACCGGTTTCCTGCTGACTCTGCGGATCGGGCGTGAGGCGTCGTATCTGGGTGAGGTGCTCCCGGCGGTGGTGATGCTGGGGCTGGGGCTCTCGCTCACCGTCGCACCGCTCACCGCGACGGTGCTGGGCTCGGCCGACCCGCGCTACGCCGGGACCGCCTCGGGGGTGAACAACGCGATCGCTCGCGCCGGTGGCCTGCTGGCCGTCGCGGTGATTCCGGTGGCGGCGGGCCTGGGGAGCGCGGACTACACCGACCCGATGTCCTTCGAGACCGGCTTCCGCAGCGCGATGTTGATCAGCGCGGGGCTGCTGGCGGTGGGCTCCCTGCTGTCCGCGGTCCTACTGCCCGAGAGGCGCCCACCCCCGGTCCCCGACCTCGAGCGCCTCCCCGTCGAGCGCTGCTCCCACTGCGCCATCACCGCACCCCAGCTGCACCCCACTCCCTAGTCCCCTCCTGGCGAGGTAGGGCTCGCCAGGAGGGGACTCCTCGGTGTCTTCGGAGAAGAAGTCGGGCAGTGGAGTCCAAGACCCGTCATGCCGGGTGGCTCGAGGTTCAGGGGGTGACGGTGATGGCGTGCACGGGGCAGGCCAGGGCGCCTTCCTGGGCCTGGGAGTGCAGGGTGGGTGGGACCTCCGGATTGCGGATCAGGCAGTACCCGTCGTCGTCGAGGTCGTAGACCTCGGGCGCGACCGCGTTGCACTGACCATGGCCCTCACAGATGTTGGGATCGACCTCGACGCGCACGGCGCCCTCCTCGGCTTGGAGTCTCGTGTGGTGGGAAGCGTGACCATTTTGGCCTCGGTGGTCAGCACTGCGCACACGGGGATCGCCCGCGCGCCGCGGCGCGCCACACCCAGAAATACTTAGGCAATCCGGGTGTACTTTCAGGAGACGGCACGCCCACCGGCGGCTGGCAGTCGCCGTCAGGTGGGCCGGACAGAGCGCAAGGACCGGTCTCCGCACTCGCCAATTTATGCGGCCTGACCTCGCGAATCGGCTGTCCACCACACGATTCACCTGACGTCTGGCAGATCCGGTTGGCGTCCATCGGCTCCCGGCAGACCAGCACGTCACCAGGGTGAGGGGGGTTTAAGTCCGCGAGTGGAGTCCGGTAGACAGTGCACTGCGGCGTCACGGCAGTTCGGTCGGGTCGTTAAGCGTGGCAGGCGCGCTCTCGGGGTTGTCGGGGGAGCGACAAGGAGGTAAGTGAGTGGATCGTCGGGTGCGGCGGGCGGTACTGGAACGATTGGCGGCGGTTGAGGAGATGGCCCTGCGGGCGGGTGCGACGTTATCGTCGCCGTTAGCGCGCAGGCACCTTCGGACCATCACCGAGGGATGGCGGGAGCTGCTCGTCCAACATCAGCCGGACGCGACGGGTCGCTGTCCTGTCTGCTCGGGGTGGCTGCGCCGCCGCCGCTGGCCTTGTGAGGTGTGGGTCACCGCGCACCGTTACCTCATCGGTGATGGCACCGAGCAGCTCGACCGGCCCAGCCGGAACTCCAACCCCTTCTGCCGACCGCGCGAGGTGCTGGTAGTCCCTCGTCAGCCGGCCACCAGACAGCCCGCGGTGCGCAACACCACCCCGCGCGGTGATAAGGCGCCGAGTCAACGGAGGTAGTCCGCCGGGGTTCTGGTCACGGGCAGCGATCCCCGAGACTGTCGGAGTAACCGCCTAACCTGGCAGCCGTGCCCGAACAGATCCCTCCCACTCGCAGCGGCTGGATCCGCCGGCTCTGGACAGCCTGCTGGCACCATCCCCGGCTCGCCGTGACAGCACTACTGGCTTCCGGGATCGGGGTCGGCACGCAGGCCCTCACCCCATTGCTCACCCGGCTCGCGGTGGACGACGCCGTGGCGGGTTCCACTGGACGGCTGGGCTGGCTGATCGCTGCGCTCGTCGGGATAGCGCTGCTGCATTTCGGGACCGCATTCGTGCGCCGTTACCTCGGTGGACGGCTGTCCCTGGACGTGCAGCACGACCTGCGCAACGCCGTGTTCCGGGCGGTGCAGAAGCTGGATGGCGCCAAGCAGGACAGCCTGCGCACCGGTCAGGTCGTGTCCCGGGCCATCTCCGACCTCCAACTGGTACAGGGGTTGCTGTCGATAGTGCCGCTGACGGCAGGAGTGGTGGTCCTGCTCGGCGTGGCGCTGGCGGCGATGTTGTGGCTGTCCCCTCTGCTCACTCTCATTGTCCTGGTCGTGGTGCCGGCCACCGGGCTGGTCACCACCCGGACGCGGCGCACGCTGTTTCCGGCGACCTGGTCAGCACAGCAGCGCGCCGCTGACATCGCCGAGCACGTCGAGGAGATCGTCACCGGGGTTCGGGTGGTCAAGGGCTTCGGCCAGGAGGCCCGCGCGGTGGCCCGGCTCGAGGACCGGGCCCGGCGGCTGTTCGCCGAACGGATGCGTGCGGCCCGGCTGACCGCGACGTTCGCTCCGACCCTGACGACATTCCCGGCTCTGGGCCAGACAGCGGTGTTCGCCATCGGTGGCACGCTGGCGCTGAACGGGACGATCAGCCTGGGAACGTTCGTCGCCTTCGCCGCCTACCTGGCGATGCTGGTCGGCCCGGCCCGGCTGATCGCCAACCTGGTGATCCTCGCGCAGCTGGCCCGGGCCGGCGTGGAGCGGGTCTACGAGCTGATCGACTCCCAGCCCGAGGTGACCGACGCGCCGGACGCGATCGATGTCCCGGACGGGCCGCTGGAGGTGCGCCTGGACGGGGTGCGATTCGGCTATGCCCGCAGCGAGCCGGTGCTCGACGGGTTGTCCCTGCACATCGAGCCGGGCGAGACGCTGGCGCTGGTGGGCACGCCCGGGTCGGGCAAGTCCACCGTCTCGCTGCTGTTGGCCCGGTTCTACGACGTGCAGGAGGGTGCGATCCGGATCGGGCCGCCGGGTCGCACCGTTGGCATCCGGCGACTGCGGCTGGGGTCGCTGCGTCAAGCCGTGGGGATGGTGTTCGAGGAGGCGTTCTTGTTCTCCGACACGGTCCGGGCCAACATCGCCTACGGGCGCCCGGACGCCACTGATGACGAGGTGCGCCGAGCCGCACAGGCGGCCGCGGCCCACGAGTTCATCTGCGCGCTACCCCAGGGATACGACACCCGGGTCGGCGAGCGAGGCCTCACCCTGTCCGGCGGGCAGCGCCAGCGGATCGCGCTGGCCAGGGCGCTGCTGTCGGACCCGCAGGTGCTGGTGCTCGACGACGCCACCTCCGCCGTGGACGCGGCCACCGAGGCCGCGATCCACACCACCCTGCGCAGGGTCACCGCGCAGCGCACCACGCTGCTCATCGCGCACCGCCGCTCGTCCCTGGCGTTGGCCACCCGGATCGCGGTGCTCGACGGCGGGCGGGTGATCGACGTGGGCACCCAGGCCGAGCTGACCAGTCGGTGCGAACTGTTCCGCGCCCTGCTCGCCGGCCCTGACGAGGTGATCGAGTACGCCGCCACCGCGCCGGCCGTGCTGCATCCGGGTCCGGAAGGCATCACTGAGCAACTCTGGCCCCGGACGGCACCGGCTGATCCACCGGATGCCTTTGCCGGCGGTGGTGTGATCATCAAGGCCGCACCGAGCGTGGGAGGTACCGGACGAGGGCTCGGGGGCGGGCGGGTGATGGCGGGCAGCATGGTCGGCAGCATCGGGCCGACCCCGGAGCTGCTCGCGGCGGTGGCCGCCCTGCCCGAGGCGCGGGCCCAGCCCGGCCTGCGCGGGATCGATCCGAGGGTCCCCGACGCGGATATCCGGCTGGGCCGGCTGGTGAGACCGGTGCGGGGGTGGCTGTGGCTCACCGCCGTACTGGTCGGGCTCGACGCGCTGGCGACCGTGGCGTTCCCGGCGCTGGGCGGCCTCGTCGTCGACGCGATCACCCGGAACGCGCCGAGCCTGCTCGTCACCGCGGTCGCCATCGGGCTCGGGGTGGTCATCGTCGACTGGCTGATCATCGCGGCTCAGACGGTGGTCGCCGCGCGGGCCGGGGAAACGCTGCTGTACCTGCTTCGAGTGCGCAGCTTCGCGCACCTGCAGCGCCTCGGGCTCGACTACTTCGAGCGCGAGATGGCGGGCCGGATCATGACCCGGATGACCACCGACGTGGACGCGCTGTCCACCTTCCTGCAGACCGGGCTGGCCACCGCGCTGATCAGCGTTCTCACCGTGGTCGGGGTCGCGGTCGCGCTGCTGCTCACCGACACCGGCCTCGCCCTGGTGGCGCTGCTCGGGCTGCCGGCGTTGATCGCCGCCACCGTGGTGTTCCAGCGGTTGTCGTCGGTGGCGTACACCGAAGCCCGGGAGCGGGTCAGCGAGGTCAACGCCGACCTGCAGGAGAACGTGACCGGCGCGCGGGTGGCGCAGGCGTTCACCCGGGAACGGCGCTCGGCACGGGACTTCGCCGCGCGCAGCGATGCCTACCGGCGGGCTCGGCTGCGAGCCCAGCGCTACATCGCCACCTACTTTCCCTTCGTCGCGCTGCTATCCGACCTCGCGCAGGCCGCGGTGCTGGGCGTCGGGGCCTCCCGGTTGGCCGCGGGCACCGTCACCGCCGGGGTGTTCACCGCCTTCCTGCTCTACCTGGGCCTGCTCTTCGCGCCCGTGCAGCAGCTGTCCCAGGTCTTCGACGGCTACCAGCAGGCAGCGGTCGGGCTGCGGCGGATCCGGGAGCTGCTGGATACGCCGAGCTCGGTGCCGCCGCCCGGGTCGGACGCCACGCCGGTGCCCGCGCGGTTGCGCGGGGAGGCGGAACTGCGCGATGTCACCTTCTGCTACCCCGGCTCCGCGCCACCCGCCCTGGTCGGGGTGTCGCTGCGGATCGCGCCCGGCGAGACCGTCGCCCTGGTGGGGGCGACCGGAGCCGGTAAGTCCACCGTGGTCAAGCTGCTGGCCAGGTTCTACGACCCGACCGCCGGGACGGTGCTGGTCGACGGGGTGGACGTGCGCCGGTTCGACCCTGCGGCGTTCCATCACCATCTGGGCGTGGTGCCGCAGGAGGCACACCTGTTCCGCGGCGATGTCGCGGGCAACATCAGTTACGGCGCCCCGCAGTCCTCCCCCGCCCAGGTGGAAGCGGCGGCGCAGCGGGTAGGTGCGCTGGAGACCATCGCCGCGCTACCACACGGGTTCCGCCAGCCGGTCGGTGAGCGCGGGCAGGGCCTCTCCGCCGGGCAACGGCAGCTGATCGCGCTGGCCCGCGCTGAACTGGTCGAGCCCGACCTGCTGTTGCTCGACGAGGCCACCGCGGCCCTCGATCCGGCCACCGAGTCAGTGGTGCTGGCCGCGACTGACCGGCTCGCCGCGCCGCGCACCACCGTCGTCATCGCCCACCGGCTGGCCACCGCGGCCAGAGCCGACCGGATCGTGGTACTCGACGGTGGCCGGATCGTAGAACAGGGCCGCCACCTGGAACTGCTGGCCGCCGACGGCCACTATGCTCGGTTATGGGCCGCAGGCACCCCGGACGGGACCATTGCCGCCTGATCGGGGTCATCATCGACCACCGACGCGCCGGGGGTCGCCGGACGCCCGTGTGCAACCGATGAGGGCTAGCCTAGAAGCGGCGCCAGAGGCCCCTGAGCAAACCCGCGCAGAATGGATAGAGGCGACATCCAGCAGTGTCCCGTAGCGATCCCCCAGCGCAGTTCGGCCCCAACGAGTGGCTCGTCGAAGAGATGTACGAACAGTTCCTGGCCGACCCCTCGGCTGTGGACTCCTCCTGGCACGAGTTCTTCGCCGACTACCGGCCCGGGGCACCCGGCACCAACGGTGTTGCGCCGCACACCAGCTCGGCTACCGCCGCGGTGCAGCCGCCGGCGAGCAGCGCCATCGCGCGGACGCAGACCACCGCACCCGCCACCACACAGACCGAACTCCGGCAGGACACCACCACCCCGCTGCGCGGCGCAGCGGCCCGGGTGGTGGCGAACATGGAGACGTCGCTGGAGTTGCCCACGGCCACCAGTGTGCGTGCGGTACCGGCGAAGCTGCTCGTCGACAATCGCATCGTGATCAACAACCACCTCAAGCGAACCCACGGCGGAAAGATCAGTTTCACCCACCTCATCGGGTACGCGGTGGTGCGAGCGTTGGCCGAGCACCCGCAGATGAACCGCCACTACATCACCGACGAGCAGGGCAAACCTGCTGTCGTGGCACCCGAGCACGTCAACCTGGGCCTGGCGATCGATCTCAAGACGAGCAAGGGCCGCAGCCTCGTCGTCGCCTCGATCAAGGGATGCGAGGTGATGACCTTCACCCAGTTCTGGCAGGCCTACGAGGACGTCATCCGCAAAGCCCGGGAGGGCAAGCTCACCGCCGAGGATCTCGCGGCGACCACGATCTCGTTGACCAACCCGGGCACCATCGGCACCAACCACTCGGTGCCCCGGTTGATGTCGGGCCAGGGCACCATCATCGGTGTCGGCACGATGGAGTACCCGGCGGCGTTCCAGGGCGCCAGCGAGGGCACCCTCACCGAGATGGCGATCAGCAAGATCATCACGCTGACGTCCACCTACGACCACCGCATCATCCAGGGTGCGGAATCCGGTGAGTTCCTGCGCCGGATACACCAGCTGATACTCGGAGAGGACGGCTTCTACGACGACCTGTTCACCTCGCTGCGCATCCCCTACGAGCCGGTGCGCTGGGTGCAGGACATCCCCGAGGGTGCGGTCGACAAGACCGCCCGAGTGCTGGAGCTGATCGACGCGTTCCGCACCCGTGGGCATCTGATGGCCGATACCGACCCGCTGAACTACCGGCAGCGCACGCACCCCGACCTCGACGTGCTGCAGCATGGTCTCACATTGTGGGACCTGGACCGGGGGTTCGCCGTCGGTGGGTTCGCCGGGAACTCGTACATGAAGCTGCGTGACGTCCTGGGCGTGCTGCGCGACGCCTACTGCCGCAACATCGGCGTGGAGTACATGCACATCTCCGCACCGGATGAGCGGAAGTGGCTGCAGGAGCGCGTGGAGCGGGTGCACGCCAAACCCAGCCGAGAAGAGCAGATATACATCCTGACCAAGCTCAACGCCGCGGAGTCGTTCGAGACCTTCCTGCAGACCAAGTACGTCGGGCAGAAGCGGTTCTCGCTGGAAGGCGCCGAGACGATGATCCCGCTGCTGGACGCCGTGCTGGACAAGGCCGCCGAGTACGGGCTCGACGAGGTGGTACTCGGCATGCCGCACCGCGGCCGGCTCAACGTGCTGGCCAACCTGGTGGGCAAACCGTATTCGCAGATCTTCCTCGAGTTCGAGGGCAACCTGGACCCCGGTCAGGCCCACGGCTCAGGTGATGTCAAGTACCACCTGGGCGCCGAGGGCAAGTACTTCCGGATGTTCGGAGACGGTGAGACGACGGTGTCGCTGATCTCGAATCCGTCGCATCTGGAAGCGGTGGACCCGGTACTCGAGGGCATCGCGCGAGCCAAGCAGGACCTGCTGCACAAGGGCATGGACGGCTTCACCGTGCTACCGGTCGCCCTGCACGGCGACGCCGCTTTCGCCGGGCAGGGCGTGGTGGCCGAGACCCTCAACCTGTCGCAACTCCGTGGCTACCGCACCGGCGGCACCGTCCACGTGATCGTGGACAATCAAGTGGGATTCACCACGGCGCCGCAATATTCACGATCGAGCGAGTACCCCACCGACGTGGCGAAGACGATCGGTGCACCGGTATTCCATGTGAACGGCGATGATCCCGAATCCTGCGTCTGGGTGGCCAAGCTGGCGGTGGATTACCGGCAAGCCTTCCGGAAAGACGTCGTGATCGACATGATCTGTTACCGTCGACGCGGCCACAACGAGGGCGACGACCCGTCGATGACGCAGCCGAAGATGTACGATATCATCGACAGCAAACGGTCGGTTCGCAAAGGCTACACCGAGTCCCTCATCGGACGCGGAGACATTTCCGTGGACGAGGCCGAGCGCGCATTGAAAGACTATGCTCAACAACTCGAGCACGTCTTCAACGAGGTGCGGGAGCTGGAGAAGCGCGCCGCGGCGCCGAGCGAGTCGGTGGAGGCCGAGCAGGTGGTGCCCACCGGCCTGGACACCGGGGTGGACCGCGGCGTCATCGAGCGGATCGCCGACGCACACATCAACCTGCCCGAAGGTTTCACACCACATCCCAGGGTCAGACCGGTGTTGGAGAAGCGGGCGAAAATGGCCCGCGACGGCGGCATCGACTGGGCTTTCGCCGAGTTGCTGGCGCTCGGCTCGGTGTGTCTGGACGGCCGTATGGTCAGACTGTCCGGTCAGGACACGCGGCGCGGCACATTCGTGCAACGACACTCGGTGTTGATCGACCGCAAGACCGGAGCCGAGTACACACCGCTGCGGAACCTCGCCCCCGACCAGGCAAGATTCCTGGTCTACGACTCGGCGCTGTCAGAGTTCGCCGCGGTGGGATTCGAGTACGGCTATTCGGTGGCGAACCCGGACGCGCTGGTCCTCTGGGAAGCGCAGTTCGGTGACTTCACCAACGGCGCGCAGGCGGTGATCGATGAGTTCATCTCCTCCGGTGAAGCCAAATGGGGACAACGCTCCGATGTCGTCTTGTTGTTGCCGCACGGTCACGAAGGGCAGGGACCCGACCACACCTCTGGGCGCATCGAGCGGTTCCTGCAACTGTGCGCGGAGGGCTCCATGACCGTGGCACAGCCCTCCACCCCGGCGAACTATTTTCACCTGCTGCGCCGGCACGCCCTGGACGGGGTGCACCGGCCGATGGTGGTGTTCACGCCCAAGTCGATGCTGCGGCTCAAAGCGGCGGTGAGCCCGGTCGAGGAGTTCACCTCGGGGCGGTTCGCCTCGGTGCTCGATGATCCGACGGTCATCGATCCCTCGGTGGTACGCCGGGTGCTGTTGTGCAGCGGTAAGATCAGCTACGAGCTGCACGCCGCACGCCAGCAGCAGGGCCTGCACAACACCGCGATCGTGCGTGTCGAGCAGCTCTACCCGGTGCCCCATCAGCGGCTGGCCGCGACGCTGGAGCGCTATCCGAGGACCGCCGAGGTGTTCTGGGTGCAGGAGGAACCCGCCAATCAAGGCGCCTGGCCGTTCTACGGACTGGCCCTGCCCGAGCTGCTGCCCGAGCGACTCGGCACACTGGGGCGCTTCTCCCGCCGTGCCATGGCGGCCCCCTCCGCCGGCTCAGCCAGGGTGCACGAAGTCGAGCAACGCGAACTCATCGCCGCCGCCCTCCACCCCTGACCCCGTGTACTTCACCGACCGCGGCATCGAAGAACTCGAAGACCGGCGCGCCGCCGAGCAGCTCAGCGTGGAATGGCTGGCCGCCCGGATGCGCGCGTTCGTCGATGCCTACCCGGAGTTCGAGGACGCCGTCGAACGGCTGGCCACGTTCCTGGCCCGCGACGATACCGGCGAGCCGGACGACCTCCCGGCCTGACGGGGTAGCGCGGCTGGGGGCGCGACACGCCGGGAAGGGAGCGGGGTCACCAGGCGTAGGCCTCGGGGGCGGGTTTGGGGCCGTTGGGGGCGGGCGAGGGGAACAGCTCATCGAGCCGGGCGAGGACCTCGGCGTCCAGACTGACCGCGGCGGCCCGCAGCGAGCTGTCCAGTTGCGCGACGGTCCGCGGGCCGACGATCGGCGCGGTCACTCCGTCCTGATGGAGCAGCCAGGCGAGCCCGACGTTGGCGGGGTCCTCGCCGAGGTCGGCACACAGCTTCTCGTAGGCCTCCAGGCGCTGCCGGTTCTCCTCGACCCCGCCAGCGGCGCGCTCGGCGGTACTGCGCGAACCACTGCCCTCGCGTTGCTTGCGCAGCACCCCGGCGAGCAGGCCACCCTGCAACGGCGACCACGGGATCAGCCCGATGCCGTACTCCCGCGCGGCGGGCAACACCTCCAGCTCGACCCACCGGTTGAGCAGGTTGTAGATGGACTGCTCGCTGGTCAGCCCGGTGATGTGTCGCCGGCGGGCGGCCTCCTGCGCCGCCACCAGATGCCACCCGGCGAAGTTCGACGACCCCACATAGATGATCTTTCCGTGCTGCCGGAGCACCGACATGGCCTCCCAGATCTCCTCCCACGGGGTGGCCCGGTCCACGTGGTGCATCTGGTAGAGATCGATGTAGTCGGTCTGCAGCCGCTGTAGCGAGTCGTCACAAGCCCGCCGGATGTTCAGCGCGGAGAGCTTGGTCTGGTTGGGCCACTCCCCCATCGAGCCGTAGAGCTTGGTCGCCAGCACGGTGCGCTCCCGGCGCCCGCCGCCCGAGACGAACCACCGGCCGATGATCTGCTCGGTGACCCCCTTGCCCATCTGCCCGCCGTAGACGTTGGCGGTGTCGAAGAAGTTGATGCCCTGCTCGTGAGCCCGGTCCATGATCGCGTGGCTGTCGGCCTCCGTGGTCTCGGGACCGAAGTTCATCGTCCCCAGGCACAGTCGGGACACCGACAGGCCGCTGCGGCCCAGCTGCGTGTAGTCCATACCCCCAGCCTCGCACCGCAACCGCCGCCGGACCACCCGACGGCCCTCGCCGCTGCATCACCCCAGCTCAGGCCAGCGAGGTTGGTGCCGCATAATAGTGCCCGCCTATCGGAGCCCAGATCAGTCATTGATACCTGTTCCAAGGCAGGGGCAACTGTGAGCCGATCAAGTTCATGTCGCGGGCCGGGATCGGCGTCTACGACCAAGCACTGCGGGCAATTGCCGACCACGACGTGGCAGTGATCATCCGTGGATATGGTCGACAGTTGCATAAACCGCTATAACAACCGTGCGTAGCACCCACATGCAGTAGCGATGGGCACAGTGACGGTGCGTGCAGTGAACGCGACGCGGCCGACATTTTCAGGCTGCCGGAGGTCGGTGACGTCGCGTTCACAGCGCCCGACGGCGCTAGCTTCGTGGGTATCAACGGTTAGCGGGTGAACCGTCCGGCGACAGCGGCGAGGAACGCGTCCTATTTATCGTCAGCGAAGATGAGGACGGGACCGGTTCTGTTCTTGCTGTCGCGCACCGCTGTCCACCCGTGCGTGTGGGCCACCTCAACACAGTTGTTGGCCCCGCTGGTGCGACTCGACGTGTACCAGGCGTGGTCAGGGATGGTAAGCATGTGCCTCACTCCTCCAACTCATCGATGATCGTGTTGATGATGGCCAGTGACTCCCGATCTCCCAGCGAGGCGACCCGGAGTCGATCGAAGGCGAGGTTGTAGGCCTAGATGTGCTGCGGGCGCACGAAATAGTCGGAGCTGGTGAGTCCCTCGATGTAGTCGGTTCGGGAATGGCCGAGGTCGAACAGGTGAAACGACATGCCGAGCGCGGGGTGCGCGCCGCCGGAGAGCGGCATGACCTGCACGGTGACGTTGGGCAACTCGGCCAGCTCCCGCAGTCGGATGAGCTGTCCGCGGTCGCACTGGCTTCCAGGCTGACGTACTTGCTGGCCCAGTCGGGCACCCGGCCGGCGAGGTCTTGCGCCTGGCTACCTCGCCGAGCCGTTACGCCCGCTCGGTGGTGCCCGATCCCGGGTCCGGCGCACGCCGAGCGAGAGGAAGAGACCGGCGGTGCGGCGACTGTCAATGCGCAGCGCCAGGCACGCCGGACGGCGGCAGGGGCTGCCCCGTGGCACCTGAAGAGCGATCTGGCCAGAACCTCGAGCACAGCATCAGCCCGGGAATGCCCTGTCGCGGACACGTTTCGAACGGGGACACCGGCCGCGAGCACCGCGCTGAAGCCCATCAACAAAAATTTCTGATCTGTAGAATTCGCAATTGCGGTAATTTTGGCGTTGATTCTCAGCAAATGCGGTCGTATGCTGGTGGCTGTGTCCAGCGAGGAACCGCCGCCGAAGCTTGCCATCACAGTCGATCCCGACGTTCACCGCCAGGTTGTCGAGGCCGCAGCCGCCGAGGGCGTCAGCGTGTCGAGCTGGATGACCGCCGCCGCCAGCCGAGAGCTCAAGATCAGCGACGGGCTGATGCACGAATTCCACTGCGCCCACCAGGAGTGTGGCAGTGAGTTCGCCGCATCCGACAGGTATTACCTGATGCGCCAGGTAGCAGAGCACCTGAAAGACACGCACAGAGTCGACAGGGCTACCGAGACCCTGATGAGCTACCTCGAGGCGACGTGCGTGACGAGCTGGAAACCTTAAAGGCGAGGTGCGCCAAGGACACGATCTGGTCCGGCTGACACACTAACGGTGAGATGCCTCGCTCACAGCTTCCCTCCCAATCCCTTGAATCCATGGTTTTCCTGTTGGCTTGCCCAATTTTCGGTCAGGCTTTTGTTACGAGACCTACTGGGGATGCTCACGGTCGCCGCATGGGGAGGCTGTCGTGTCATCACTGTCAGGGTGCGCCGGTGTCCGCCGGGCATGTCGTTGACCTGAACAAGGCAATGCTCACCGTTGAGGGGAAGCGCTGGCTGCCGGCGCATCGCCACCCAGCCTACTGCGGACAGCGCCTCGTCCTGTTCATGCGAGGGCCTGCCCGGCGGCGCCACCACGGCCGCCAGCCCGGGTGACTGCGCACACAGTCTGCGCTGCGGGATCGTGACCGGCTCGAACACCCGAACCCGCCGCCGCCCGGCCATTTCCTGCTGCGCAGCCTTCCAGAGCGCGCGGTATCCATCATTGGATGCCACCCCATATTGTAGCGAATGCGCTACAATAACTACGTGACCAACCCGTTATCCATCCGCTTCGATCGAGACGTGCTCGATCGGTTGCGCCACCGGGTCGCCCGCATCCCTGGCGCAACGCCCTCAGGTCTGGTCCAGCAGTTGGTTGACGAGGGATTGCGGATGTCCGAGCACCCGGGCGTGGTGTTCAAGGACGGGCCTGGCGGTCGACGGCCAGCACTGAAAGTCGGGCCGGACATCTGGGAGCTGATCAAGTTTATCCGCGAGATCGACGACCGCGGCGAGTCGGCGATCACTGCCGCAAGTGAGGTATTCGCGATTCCGGAGAGCGCAGTACGCGTCGGCCTGGCCTACTACACGAGTGATCCAGACGAGATCGACGCCTGGATCACGGACGCAGATGCCATCTCCGAACGGGCCGAGCATGCGTGGCGACGACAGCGGGAACTTCTGGGGTGAGCGGCGGAGAACCCCTCCTGCTCGATGAGATGTTCGCGCCGATGCTGGCCGAACAGCTGCGCGCGGAAGGATTCGACGTGGTGGCGGTCGCCGGACATCCGATACTGGCAGCAGCATCGGATGGCGAGGTGTTCAGCTGGGCAAGCGCGCATGGCCGTCGGCTCGGCACCGAGAATGTCGAAGACTTCCAGCCCCTGGTCCAGCTGGCGACCGAGCGCGGCCAGCCCGTCGCTCACATGCTGTACACCAGCAGCCGCCGCTTTCCGCGAACGCGCCGAAACCCGAGCCCGTTGCTCGAGGCCCTGCGCCGCTGGCTCCAGCAGCCCGCAGGACACGCCAGCCCAGTCGATTGGCTGAGCTGACCTGGCCTCAGTCGCCAGGAAGCCGGTGTGGGATGCGGTGGATGGGGGTCCGCCATGCTCCCAGCATCGCAGCGAGACGCCGACCAGGGCACCCGGTTTGCTCCTCCAAGTGCCTTGACCTGCACCCGGGTCAAGGTTGCAGGCTGGTGGCATGAGCTGGTCGCGATGAGCGCGGTGCCTGATGCCGAACCGGTCGCCACGGGTCGCTCGGATCTGTTCGGTCCGAGCCGCCGCACGACCACGATCGGCGTACTACTGCTGATCAGCATGGTGGCGTTCGAGGCGATGGGGGTGGGCACGGCGATGCCGGCCCTGGTGGCCGACCTCGGCGCGGTGTCGCTGTATGCGTGGCCGTTCGTGGCCTTCATGGCGGCCGGCGTGTTCGGCACCGTGCTCGGCGGGCGATGGTGCGACCTGGCCGGGCCCAGGATCCCGCTGGTGGCGGCCCCGGCACTGTTCGGGGTGGGCCTACTGGTGGCAGGCACCGCAACCGGCATGCCGCAGCTGCTGGTGGGGCGGGTGCTGCAGGGATGGGGCGCCGGTGTCCTGACGGTCGCGGTCTACGTGCTGATCGCGGTGGTCTACCCCGAGCGGACCCGCCCCGCCCTCTTCGGGCTGATGTCCTCGGCATGGGTGCTGCCCTCGCTGATCGGGCCGCCGCTCGCCGGGGTGGTGAGCGAACGGCTGTCGTGGCACTGGGTGTTCCTCGGCCTGATACCCGTGGTGGCGCTCGCGATCGGGCTCGTGGTGCCGGCGGCACGCAGGCTCGACGCGCCGGATCCCGGCCGGAGCCCGACTCTCCGGCGCCGCGGGCTGGTACTCGCCGCGCTGTGTGCCGCGGTGGGGGTCTGCGCGCTGAGCTGGGCCTCCCAGCGCCTCAGTACCAGCGCCGCCGTGGTGGCCGGCGCGGCGCTGGTCTTGCTGGTGGGCTCGGTGCGCCGGTTGCTGCCGCCCGGGGTGTTCCGGGGGCGCCGGGGAGTGCCGACCGTGGTGGCGGCCCGGGGACTGCTCTCCGGGGTGTTCTTCGCCGCCAACTCCTATCTGCCGCTGATCTTGACCAACACCCACCGCTGGACGCTGACCGCCGCCGGGATCCCGCTGCTGGTCGCCTCGCTGGGCTGGTCGGCGGCCTCGGGATGGCAGGGCCGCCACCCGGACCTGCCCCGGCACCGGCTGTTGCGAATCGGGTTCAGCCTGCTCACGGCGGGTGTCGCCGGACTGCTGCTGGTCGCGCCTGCCTGGGGTACGCCGTGGTTGGCTCCGCCGTTGTGGGGTATCGCCGGGATCGGCATGGGGCTGGGCTACTCGGCGGCATCGTTCCTGCTGTTGCAGCAGTCCGGAACCCAGGAGGTGGGGTTCAACACATCGGCGTTGCAGATGTCCGACCAGCTCAGCACCGCGATCCTGATCGGCATCGGCGGAGCCCTGCTGGCGGTGCTGGGCTCGCCGGCGATCGCGCTGCCGGTGCTGCTGGCAGTGCTGGTGGGTCTCGGCGTGTTCGGTGCGGTGCTGGCGGGCCGTGCCGCCGCCGCAGGTGTCACGGCACGCCGTTGACGAACTCCTTAGCCAGGTCGACCGCAACCGCCCGGTCCTGAGTGATCCGCCTGCCCGCTGCCCAGCGCCTCCAGCGTCGCCCCGGAAGGCGTGAGCACCTGCAGCCCCTGCGGCGGGGACGGCTGCAGCGCGGCGTACACCCCATCCGCGGTCGTCGCGGGCGAGGCCGGGTCGAGAGAGTGCAACAGGTTGCCGGAATACTCCGGTATCACGGTGATCGACCCGTCCGCCAGGGCCCGACTGGTGATCTCCCGGCCGCCCAGGCGGGGGCGGGTCTGCACCCTCGATACCGGCCTTGTGCAACGCCGCGTCCAACGCGGTTCGCATCGGCCCGCCTTGGCGGTGCAGCGATCCGCCCGCACGCAGTGCACCGCTGTGATCATCCGGCGGAAGCCAGCCACGGGGCCGGCCCTTGCGGGAACAGCCCGGCCTGCTGGATGACGTAGCCGATGCCTCGGCGTCGCTGGGCTGGCCGTTGAGACCGGATGTCGCGCCCGTCGAGCAGCAGTGTTCCGGACGTGGGCCCCACCATCCGGTTGACCATGTGCAGGGAGGTGGTCTTGCCGCAGCCGGATGGCCCGACCAGCACGGTGATCCGTCCCTCGGCCGCGACCAGATCCAGCCCCTCGACGGCCACGGTCCCATCACCGAACCGCTTCCCCACACCGCGAAACTCGATCATCCCCGACCCTGACCCGCCACCCCCACCCCGATACGTCTCCATGTCGGGGTGCGACTCGGGCTCTGGTAACTGGATCGGCGTTTGACGCGATGTCGTGGGCAAGCAACAGCAGGGAGACCTGATGACAACGACGAATGACCGCCAGGCCAGGACCGCGTCCGATCTGCTCCGCTTCCTGCCTCTCGCCTTGATCATCACCATGTTTGGGGTATCGGTTCTCATCGGCCTGGTCGCGTCCAGCCGGGTGAGCAGCGGGGTTCACCAGGTGATTGCCGGGGAGGGCTCAGGAGAGTTCATAATCGCCGCCGAGTCCCTGGCCTGTACCAGGATCGGCGACGCCGCCGCCTGCACGGCACCGGTCGCCGGGCAGCAGCTCACGATCGACATCAGGTTCCTCGCCGATGACTCGATGTCAGGCGGCACCTGCACGGCGCGGCACGGCCACCGCCCGGTGTCCTGCGCAACCCGGCCGATCTACGGGCAGGACGCCCTCTCGGTGGGGATCTCTGACCAGCTTGGTGTGACCGAACCAGAGCTGACGCGGCTGCGTGATGCCGTGCCGTGGTGGCGGATGGGAGGCGCACCGTCGATCGCCGAGGTGGCACTGCTCTGCGGGCTCACCGCCGCAGCCGCAGCTGTGACGACATACCTGGTGAACAAACGTGCCCGCCCGCAAGAGGCCACCTGGCGGACCCGCGTAGCGGCTGGCACCGGCCTTCTCGGGCTGGTGCTGCTCGTCGCCGGTGTCCTCGTGGCCACGTCCTGGCACGTCTACGACTTACTGGCTATCTTGGCGTTCACGCCGGCAGCGACTGCCTCGGCTGCCATGGGGGCGTGGCAGTACCAGCTCGGCGGCGCCGGCGGCCACGACCGCACCCGCCGCGGGATGTACGCGATCGGCGCCGCCATCGTGGCCGCTCTCTACACCGCCAGCTACATCTTCGCGCTGTTCATCGGGTTCGACTGACGGCATCGCCATCCCGGTCTTGCTGGGTGGACTGGACGCCGGGGATCTCGTCGTTGCGGAAGGCGTCGACGAACAGGCGGTGGTCGTCGCGCACCACGGCCGCGTAGTCCCGGGCGAACGTGGTCAACCAGTCGACGAACTCGGCCGCACGGTCGCCGATCACCGCGGCGATCGCGTCCTCGGTCTGGTACTGGACCAGGGTGTGGTCGGAGTCGGAGTCGGCGACGCAGTGCATCTTCGCGGTGGCCCGGCCCAGGTAATCCAGCACCGGTGCGATCTCCGCCGGCTCGGTCAGCTCGGTCCCACGTTGTCCAGCTCGGTGCACCCCAGCAGCCGGTCGGCATGTGCCTGCAGCGCGCGCTGGGAGATCGCAGTGCGGTGGCCGTGATGCCGGAAGCAGGACGCGATCCGCTCGTCGGTGACCACCCGGGCGGGTGCTGGGGGTCGAGCACACGGTGATCGAGTCGGTGGAGCTGGAGCCCGACGGGCGGGGGGGCGTTGGTCGCGCGGGTCCGGGTGAAAGCCGGGGCGGCGCGAGGCTGTTCACGGTGCCAGCGCCGCTGTCCAGGCTATGCCGCCAGCGCGAAGCCTCGGCGTTGGCGGGGTCTGGATCCGGGCACGACGCGGGTGTTCCTCGCAGGCCAGCAGCTCGCGGGTGTCGTGTCCTGAGCATGGGGTGGTGGTCGCGGCGGTGCCCTGGGCCAGGGCGGGATCGCGGTTCACTACGGCGTTGGAGGACACCGCCGCCTGGTTGGTTTGCCACGCCGCGTTGTCCGTGGTCGCGATCTTGTTGCGGGTGGCGTGGCGCAGCGTGTGGGCGCTGCTGAAAAATCGGCTCCCGTTCTTCGTCACGCTCGCTACCACGATCACCCGCTACCGCACCCTGATCCTCAACGCCGTCGAGCACAGCCTGTCCAACGCCCGCACCGAGGCCACCAACACCCACCTCCGACTGCTGACCCGCCGAGCCTACGGCTACCACAGCCCCGACTCGCTGATCGCCATGGCCGACCTCACCCGCGGCGGCCCCTGCCCCCCGGACGATCATGAGAATCTACCCACTGAAACGTCAGCAGAGCACGCCATATTGTCGCGCCTGACGCTGCGGCGTGATCGACGGCAAAGTCCTCGACACGCAGCCCGGTTATGATCAAGTTTTAGTGCTGTTCGTTCCGATGTTCCTCAACGACGAGGTCCCTTATCGAGTAACCCCATGCGCTCGGCCCGCGCTATCAGGATTCCTGCGCGAGCGCGCGCCGTGAGCATCGATCCGAAGAAGCCCGGGAAGCCTGGCTGCGTCGCCCACCACCGCGTCTCCTGGAGCGCGATCCGCATTAGGAGCCTGCGAGTCGCCGGTTGGTTCAGCATGGGGAACACGTTGATGTAGTGCTGACCTATCTGTCCGGCTCCGGTATTTCCAATCGTGCTGAAGAGCCATTCCACGGGCCCCAGCATCACCTCAGCCGCGCTTCCGCGGCTTCCCCCCCGCAACGTTGCTACCGCCACGGAGCGACCGCCCTGGCTCGATGCCACTATGCCTCGCTGGACGTTCAGATCTGTTGACGCATGGACCGGCTCCGCCAGCGCACCGACGGCGCTTCTACCGGCGATGACCCTGTTGGCCATCAAGTTGGCCTCGTCCAGCAACTGTACGACTGAGGCGTTTCCTACCGCCCGCTGGAGGTGCAGGACGGTGGCCGGCGTGAGGTGCGACAGGCGGGCGACCACGGTCAGCCCGGACGGAGCAACCTGGATGGCCCCATGCCTCAACGGTCGCCGCTCCTTCGCGATGCTCTCATCGTGCTCCCGCATCTGACCTCCCGCTGTGGTCGAGACCGCGACCTCAGAAACCAGGCACGTACTGAGCCACCAGCATCGATGCTACCTCCCGCACCGGACGATCCCCAGCGCCTGATCGATGCTGTGCGAGCGCGCCCGGAGCAGCAGGCCCGTCGCTCCCGGTTGACTGTCGCGCCGGTCAGGTGAACGTGGCCGGTGTGCACCAGTGGTGCACACCGGCCCTCGGTCAGGTCAGAGCATGCCGTGCATACCGGAAGGATCATGCTCGGAGCCTGGGGATCAGGTCGGATGGGTGGGCAGCGCGCAGCGTGGTTCGCTGACCGGGTTGTCCAGCCATCGCCCGGGGGCGGGGTTGTCGCTGCGCGGCTGTTACTCGGTGTGACCCTGCTGGGCGGCCGGACGATGCCCTGCGTCGTTGCCGCCAGGGCGGGAACGAGCTGCTGTGAGCTGGGTCTGGGGACTGGCCGTGGGTAGCGTGGGGATCGGCGAGGAGGAGAGGTGAGGATGGTTCTGGAGGAGCTGACGACGCTGGGCCAGCGGCTGCGTGAGGTGCGCTGCTGGCGTGACCTGACGCTGCGGGAGGCCGCGGGCCTGGCCGGCTTGTCGTTCTCGTTCTGGGGCCAGGTGGAACGCGGGGAGAAGCCGGTGACCAGCCCTACGACGCTGGAGGCGATGACCAGTTCGCTGCGGGTGCATCCCAGTGAGCTGACCGGGCAGCCCTGGACCCGCCACGACCTCACCAGCGCCGAGGCGCACGCGAGGCTGACGGGTATCCAGACCGCGCTGGCCCGCTATGAGCTGGGTGTCGATCCGGAAAATTCCGGTGCGGGAAGTTGCAGGGCGCCCACGTGCCAGGTGCGGTTCTGGTCTTCGGTCAGTCGTGCCCTGGTCGTCAGGAAGAAGACCCGGTACAAGGGGGTGCTGGTCCTGCTGAACGCCGAGCACCTCGCCCCGGAAATGCTGCGCACCGACGCGCTCGTCCGCGAAGCCGTCACCGGCCTACTGCGCCACGCCCGACACGACGCCTGTGGGCGCGAGCTACGCAACCTGGCCTGGCGGCTGGGCATCGCCCCCCTCAGATGAACCCAACTGTAGTGCACCGCAGGTGCACACAGGCCGGTGCAACTCAGGTAGGTTCGGGCTTGTCCACCTCACCGGTGAAGCCCAGGATCGCCTCGGCTAGGTGCTCGATGATCGCACTGTTGAGCGCGTGGCCCATCCCCGCGATCGTGGTCAGTCGGGCCGCGCCGAGCATCGCCGCCAGGTGCGCCGCGTGCGGCGGTGGGTTGATCGGGTCTTCCGGCGCCTCGATCACCTGGGCTGGCACCTGGACGTGGGCAAGTTCAGCGGCACGGTCCAGGCCCCAGGGGTCGGCCCTGGCATGCGCAGCCGGGTTCTGCCACGTTCCGCTGTGGGCGATGACCCGCTCTTCGAGCTCGCGGAACTCCTCGGTATCGAAGGGCAGAACCGCACCGTTGAGCAGCCGCCAGTGCTCGATTCCCCAGGCGATCTCCGCGTCTCGGTCGCGCTCATCGGCAAGGTGCTGCCACATCGCCAGCAGCCGAGGATCAGGCCCCGGCAATGCGTTGCTGCCCTGGCCGGTGGGGTCGGACAAGCCCACGCCCAAGGCGCAGGTAGCGAACATGGTGGCGCTGCGCAGCCGATGCGGGTAATCGAGCAGCAGCAGCTGCACCAGCGTCCCACCCAGCGACATGCCCACCACATGCGCCTGGTCGATACCCATGGCATCCAGCACGCGCACCGCGTCTTCGGCCAGGTCGCGCACCGCATAGGGGCGCGAGTCGAACGCCCGGGTAGAGCGGCCGGTGTCGCGGTGGTCATAGCGCACGACCCAGTGCTGCCGAGCAAGCCGAGCGACCAGGGATTCCGGCCAGGCGACCCCACTGGCGTTCGCGCCCATGATCAGAAGCAATGGCGTTGCCTTGGGATCCCCCCGATCCTCAACCCAGAGCTGACAATGAGCATCGGCAGGCACCATGCGTTGCACGCCGCACAGTATCAGCGCCCCCAGGCGATCGCAGCCGTATTGCGGCGACGCCCGCCCAGTGCCGAGGCGAGATACAGTCCAACCCCGAGGCCGGGGTGGGTGCCCGCTTGGGTGGTATCCGCCTGATCGGGTTGGAACGCGGTGGCTGATGCTGATGTGATCGTGGTGGGTGGTCGGTGGCGGCCCGGCCGGCATGGTGGCGGGGCTGCTGCTGGCCAGGGCCGGGATCGAAGTGACGGTGCTGGAGAAGCATCCCGACTTCCTGCGGGACTTCCGTGGTGACACGGTGCACCCCTCGACGCTGACCCTGCTCGACGAACTGGGACTAGGCGAGAAGTTCGACGCCCTGCCGCATAGCGAACTCACCTCGGCCGGGTTCCCCACCGACGACGGCAGCATGATGAAGCTGGCCGATATGACCCGGCTGAAGGTGCCACACCCCTACATCGCAATGGTGCCGCAGTGGGACTTCCTCGACCTGCTCGCCGAGGCCGCCGCCGAAGAAAAGACGTTCACGTTGCGGATGGAGACCGAGATGACCGGGCTGATCCGCGAGGGCGGCCGGGTCACCGGGATCTGCTACCAGACGGTCCCATGGCTGTCATACGTGCCGGCCCGACTGCTGGGCCTGGGCTTGCGACCCGAGCACGCGCCGGCCTTCGCGCGCCGCTCGATGGAGCGGGTCGAGTCCTAGGGATCCTGGATCACTACGCGGACAGGTCTTCAACGGGATCGCTGATCCAGTTCATCGGCGAACAAGTTCCAACGATTGGCGCATGTCCGGGCGAGCTCGGCGAACGCTCCGTAGGAGTGCGGCGGCAACCGAGTGACGAAATCCGGCAGTTTCTCCACGCTAAAAATCTGCGCGCTTACCCACCTCAGCAGCGACCGTCCCACCTCGTTGAAGCGCAACGAAGGGTCTTTGCGGAGCTTCTCCAGAGTGGACGCAGGGTTGTCGAAGTGGACGTATTTTCCTCGCTCTGGCCGGTGTGACCGAATGGACCTCGGGCGCCCGAGGTCCACTTCGCTGCGCCGTTGCTGCGGCGGAATCGGGTCTTCGCCGCGATAAATACGGTCGCGGACATCCCGGACCGTCGACGGCGATATCGACACTTCCCTCGCGATCTCCCGCAGCGACGCATGCGGCTTCTCCGCGATCAGCTCACTCGCACGCTTTCGACGGTCGGCCGAATCGAGCGGTCGGTGCCTGCCGTCCCTGCCGATCCGCGACTTCAGCTGATCAAGGTCGGCGGTCGAACGCTGCCTGATTCCCTTGATAGTCCCCGCAGCAAGGCCGGTTGACTTGGCAATCGCACGGTCTGACCATTCGGGGTAGGAGGCGATGATCCTGGCCGCCGCCGCGGTACGATCCGCAAGTGAAAGCGGCAAGCCGTGCGCCATGTTGGATTCCACGGCCAGTACGAATGCGGCATCGAGGTTACCGTCGAAAAACTTGACCTCGATCTCGTCTTCGCCGCGCAGCTTCGCAGCGCTCAGCCGGTGCATTCCATCGATCACCCGCATGGTCTGTCGGTGCACTAGAATCGGCGGCAACTTGCACTCGCTCTGCGCGATAGTTTCGATGTGCTCTTCGCTCTGCCCGACCAGCCGTGGCGAGTCGCCGGGGAGCAACGAGGAAAGTGGTACCCTCGTTACCTGGGCCTGGAGCTGGTCGACAACCTGAGTCAAAGTCCCGCCCTCCATCTGCGCTCATCCCAGTTAAACAATCTCAATCTGGGTGGCTCATGACGCGATCTCCGCCAGTGCGGGCCTCGGGAAACAGCCGCTGGTGAATTCCGGTGTCTTCTCCAGCATCCGGATCGCCCGGATGCGCATCGGGCCGATACTGCCGACCGGCAGGCCCATCAGGTTGGCTACCTCTGAGTAGCTCAGCTCGAAGTCTGACGACAGCAGCCGGAGCAGGGTCTGGTAACGGGTCGGCAGCCGGCCGAGAGCCTGCTCCACTATCTCGTCATACTCCTGCTCGACCGGGTAGACGTCACCCGCGGTCCTCGCGCAGCCCCGGTCGTACTCGGTCAATGGGTCGCAGAGTACGTAGCGGCTGGCCGCGGTGGCCAGCCTGATGGCCTCGCGGCGGGCGGTTGACACGAGCCAGGCGGCGAGATGGTCAGGCTCCCGGATCTGGTGACCGTGCTCCCAGAGACGCACCCATGTCAGCTGCGCCGCATCCGCGGCGTCGCTGCGAGACAGGCCCGTGCTCATGGCGGCGTGGATCACCAACCGCCCGTAGTGGGTGATGATTTTCTGCCACGAGGCCAATTCTCCGTTACTGGCGCCCGCGATCAGGTCCTCGATGACCGTGCCCGCGATGCGCCGTCCGGTGACGGCGGTATCGCCACTATCGCGAAGCTCATCTGGCAACGGCCTCTCCCTTCAGCTCGAATCGTGGAGTTCTGCCCGATAAAGGCAAGGTTCCCGATTTTCCGCCGCGATGGACATCATCTTTCATCTAACGCCAGATAGAGAGCCACCGCCGGACCTCGTTAGTGGCAACGACAGCGGCAGTAGATGGAGATGAACTACGAGTACGTCGTCGTACCCAGGCGACAAAGACGGAAGAAGTCTTCCCTTCCGCATCAATTATCTGCTAGACGTCAGGACTGCCGCAACTAGACCTTTGACTAGTAGATTTTCTGATTGGCGGACACGACGCGCAGCCGCACAGGCAGCGGCCACAAAGACATCCAGCCAAGCAAGCGTAGGCGACCAGCCCTGCCTGCAGGCGCGAGTTCAGCTTGAGTATCCGCAAAATATGAGTGGTATGCAGCTTGACGGTGTGTTCAGAGATGGTCAGCCGATCGGCGATCTCACGCGTCGAAAGCCCCTCTGCGAGCGCCACGAAGACGTCCCACTGACGCACGCTCAACTCATCGACCCGAGCCGCAGCAGCATCGATCCAGTGCGTACGTGGTCCCACACTCACAGGCATCGCACAGTAAGACATGTTCACAACTTCACCTGTTTCACCCCAACCCCGATGAAGGGGGCTTCGTACCAGCGGGGAGCAAGCGGCCGCGCCGGGATGCCGAGTCGATGATCACTGCTATCAGCAGGACCACTGCCGTGATCATCAATTGGACCGACGTGTCGAGCTCCAGGAGATACATTCCATTAGTGATCGATCCGATCACAGCTATGCCCAGCAATGCTCCGTAGGTGCTTCCCCTACCGCCGAACAGGCTGACGCCGCCGATTACTGCGGCGGCGATTGCGAAGAGCAGCACGTTGCTCCCCCCGGTGCTCTGATTCGCCGCAAACTCCCGCGAGACGGCCAGGATCCCGCCGAGTGATGCCATCGCGGAGCCCAGCGCGAACACCGTGACCCTGATCCGGGTCACCGGTATCCCGGCGCGGCGAGCTGCTTCCACATTGCCGCCAATGGCGATGATGCTGCGCCCGAAGCGGGTCTTGCGCAGGATCAAGTCGAAACCCGCTGTGAAGGCGACCGCCAAGACCACGGCGACCGGCACACCACGCCACGAGTTGAGCAGCAACACCGTCATCCCGACGACGGCGCTCAGCAAGACCAGCCGGACCACGTGGCGCCATCGCGCCGCACCGGGCAAGCCCGCTGCGCGTCGACGCCTGGCATCCACGACGATTGCGGCCAGGTAGCAGCCGATCAGTAAGGCAGCGAGTGACCAGCCCACGATGTCCGGAAGGTAGTTGTGGGTCAGTGCCGCGATGACCCCGTGGTCAGGGATGTTGATGGCGCCCTGCGGGCTGAGCAGGTAGAGCTGCAGCCCCTGCCACCCGATCAACCCAGCCAGGGTCACCACGAATGACGGGGCACCGATCGCCGCGTGGATCATGCCCTGCAACGTGCCCACACCGAGCCCGACCAGCACCACCATCCCGATGGCCAGCAGCTCGGGGACACCGTGCCGGACGTACAGGATGGCCAAGATCGCGGCAGCCAGACCGGACATCGACCCGATCGAGAGGTCGATTTCGCCGAGCAGCAGGACCAGCGTGATACCGATCGCCATGATCCCGGTTCCGGCAATCTGAACCACCATGTTGGACAGGTTCGCCGCGGTAAGGAAGCGATGGTTGTGGTCGAGCAACTCGAAGACGACCCAGGTGGACATCAAACTGATGATCACCGGGAGTATCTCCAGCCGGCCTGTGTGCAGCCGCGCGGCGACGATGCCGCGCCGCGGGGGCATGCTGTCTTGCCTGCCGGTGGCGGGAGATGCGCCGCTGGGAGGATCCAGCAGTCGGGATTCCCGCTTTTGTGGGGCGACGCTCACCGTCCCCGCTCCTTAATCGAGAGAGTGGCCCTGCCCGTGGACCGGCTACGCGACGGCGCCGGCCTGGATGCGCCGGTGATGGCAGCCACGATGTCCTGCACGGTTGCACTGCCCGTGGCGAATTCGCCTGCGTTGTGACCCAGCCGCAGTACCACGACCCGGTCAGCCACCGCCTTGACGTCGGTCAGGTTGTGACTGATCAGGATCACGCCAGGACCTTGGTCACGCAGCCGCTCGATGAGGTCGAGGACCTGCCTGGACTGCTTGACGTCCAATGCCGCGGTGGGTTCGTCCAGGATCACGAGCTTGGGTGAGCCGAGCATCGCACGGGCGACGGCGACCGACTGCCGCTGCCCGCCGGACAGCGCCGAGACCGGCACCCTCGGGTTGGGTATCGTGACTTTGAGCGTGGCGAGCAACTCCCGGGTCCGGCGCTCCATACCGATTTCGTCGAGCACGCCAAACCTGACCGCTTCGTGGCCGAGGAACAGGTTGGCGACCACATCGAGGTTGTCGCACAGCGACAGGTCCTGGTAGACGGTGGCGATACCCAGCGCGGTGGCATCGTGGGGCCGAGCGATGCTGACGCGGTTACCCAGCCAGCGGATCTCGCCGCTGTCCGCGGGACCAACACCAGCGACCACCTTCGCCAATGTTGACTTGCCGGCACCGTTGTCGCCGACCAGCGCGACCACCTCGCCGGAAAAGACCCGCAGATCAACGTCACTGAGTGCCTGCACCGGCCCGAACCGCTTGGATATCCCAGTCAGCGCCAGGATGGGAATAGTCACGGCAGTCCCCTCGGGTTCAGGTAATGCCGGCCTGCCGGCATGCCTGGCGGTACTCGGCGGTACAGATCTCGTCGGCCGTGTAAATGCCGTTCGCGATGATGACGCTGGCCACGTTGTTTTTGGTCACCGTGTACGGCTCGAGCAGCACGCTCGGTACCTCAACCGAGCCATTGGACACCATCTGGGTCGGCGTGTCCCGATACTGCGCGCCGGTGGCGGCGGCGATCGCCATTTTCGCGGCGATGTCCGCCTCACGCTTGAGGCTCTTGTACACAGTCATGTACTGCTCGCCGGCGAGGATGCGCTGTATACCGGAAAGTTCGGCATCCTGCCCAGTCACCGGGGGCAGCGTGGCGAACCCGGCACCCTTCAGAGCCGCGATCGCGCCTGCTGCGGTGCCGTCATTGGCGGCGTACACCCCGATGATCGAGTCCCGGCCCAGCGCGGTAATGGCCTGCTCCATCTCCTGCTGAGCGCGATCCGGGGACCAATCGGGGGTGTCGTACTCCCGACCGATCGTCACGTGGCCATCGAGCACCGAGTGCGCGCCCCGCTTGAGCAGAGCCGCATTGGGGTCAGTGGCCGAACCGTTGATCATCACGATCTGGCCCCGTTTCGGGTCACCGCCTGCCCGCAACGCGTTGAGCAGCGCCTGACCCTGCACCTGTCCGATTCGCTCGCCATCGTGGGAGACGTAGTAGTCGACCGGTCCCGAGGGGAGCCGGTCATAGGCCACCACCGCGGCACCCTGGCTCTTGGCGTTGCGGACGATGGCGCTGGCTGAGGTGGAATTCACCGCGTCGAGGATGAGCACGCGTACGCCGCCGCCGGTGACCAGCGCCTCGGCCTGGTTCTGCTGCGCGGTGCTGTCCTGACCGGCGTTCTGATAGAGGATCTCACATTTCGGGCACAGCTGCTGGAGTCGCTGCGTGAGCAGTGGACGGTCGAACATCTCGTACCGCGACGTCTTCGACTCAGGCATCAGGATCCCGATCGGGAAGCCCCTCTCCACCGACGCCGCCACCGACGGGACTCCCTCGCTCAGGCCGGCTGGGTCACCGCATGCCGCCACGACGAACATCAGCGCCGCGATCGCCGCCGTAACCCAGGTCTTCATCGCCTGTTCCCCTCCCCGAGGGACCGGACCGACAGCGCCCATCGGCGCGACCCAGCATGGCGTACGTCATACATGCCGTCAATACTTGAACGTTACGCTGTCCAATTCGTTCAACTTATGAAGACTGGGTCTCTTGCCAGACTGGGTCTCTTACCAGACTGGCGACTCAGTCGAGCAGGGAATCGGCACGGTCGAAGACGTCGGTACTGCGCACCACCGTGGCGAGTGCACCCGTCACAGCAGCCCGATCGCCCAGCTCACCGCAGCGCACCTCGACGCGTTGCGCGGCAGCGGGCAGGGTGCGCCGTTCCAGCGCCTGCCGGATTGGGTCCAGCAGCAACTCACCAGCCTGGGCCAGCTCGCCGCCTAGCACGATCTGGCTCGGGTTGAGCACGTTACACAGCATCGCGGCGGCAACGCCCACGGCACGACCGCCGTCTCCGATCACCCGGCGGGAGCCGAGATCCCCCTCGATGGCGGCCTGGACCAGCCCGCGAAGCGTCGGCCGATCCTGCCCTGGCCACCTGGGCAGCAGATCAAGCAGATGCGGCCCACCGACCAGAGTCTCCAGGCAACCGCGGTTCCCACACCGGCAGACCGGGCCGTACTCGTCAATCGTGATATGACCGAACTGGCCGGCCAGCCCACTGCTGCCGGGATAGACCTCCCCCTTGATCACCAGGGCCGCCTCGACGCTGGTGGACAACCGGATATATGCCATGTCAGCGGTGGAGCGAGACGCACCACAGGCCAGCTCACCGAGGGCCGCCGCATTGACCTCGGTGAGGAGCTGTACCGGCAGTTCCACCCTGCCCGAGAGCTCCTCGGCGATGTCCACCCCCTGCCAGCACGCAACGTTGCTCACCGAGGGGTTCCCGCCCGTGCTGAGCTCAAGCGGACCAGGCACGCTCACCCCGATCCCGCGCACCTGGCTGCGGTCCACCCGTGCCTGCCGCAGCAACGTGCCCACCAGCCAGTCCACTCTGCGCAATCCCCGCTCCGGCGACTGCGCCATGTCGTAGTCGATGTTCTCCTCGATGAGCACCCGGTAGCCCATGTCGCAGATCGCCCCACGCAGGTGCGCCGGGCCCAACTCGATGCCGATCGCCAGACCGCTGAGCTGAGACAGGGACACGCTCTGCGCTCTGCGCCCGGTCGCTGTCTGCGTCACCACCACCAGCTCGTTGGCCTGCAACTCCCGCACGATGGTGGAGACGGTGCCTGCGGACAGACCAGTGCAGCGGACGATCTCAGCCTGGGTCAGTGAGCTAGCGGCCTGGACTGCGCGCAGCACCCGCCGCAAGTTCGCCTCCCGCAACGCGCTTTGCGACCCTGGCGTGTCTGTAACCAACAGATGCTCCCTACGCCGGGCTACTCACGGCCTGCTGCCTCGCCTGCCAGCTGACAGCTTAGCTTCAAGAAGTGAAGACCGGCACGAGAGAAGGACCACGACGCCGGCCTGTGGGTGGTTGCTGTTGCGGAGGACGATGCCGGCCCTCGCCTCGGGGTGCGGGCCGCCACGCAGAAGCCTCTTGGTCGCCGCTGAAGCTGGACTTGCGCCAGGGCCCGAGGGGTTGCGTCCCGGATACTTCGGCGCAAATATCAGTCAGGGTGCAACTGGGGGAGGCGCCTTCGCCCCTTTGGGAATCTCGAGATCCAGGTGAAAATGCAGGATCAGCGGATCTGGACCGTGCCAGTTGAGGTTGCCGCTGCTGGCTCCCATGAACTCAACATTGCGCGAGCCCGTGGATTTATTGACTTCCTGGGCAACACTGAAGTCATTGTAGAGGACGCGCCAACGCGCCCCCAATGATGTCGCGGCCTTGTCGAGCTTCAGCAAGAATTTGGTGGCCGACGAGCGGTCCCAGAAGCCTCGATTGTCCTTCCGCGCGGGAATATACATATCGAGAGAGAAACCTCTTCCCGCCCACGGGCCGGCCCCGTGACCCGAACGGTTCTCGACCGAGTAAGTCTGGGGCGGCGTTTCGGCCGCGAGGGCACGTTCAAGCTCGGTCAGGAAGACAGCAACCTCCGGGGCAACTGGCGCATAAGCGGCCTTTGCATCGTTCTTCACACTGGCGGGGATCGGGACCTTGTCGGCCTCGGCGGGGATGTACGCGGGTGCGAAGTTCTTCAGGAATTTCGCCGTCTGCGGGATCGTGAGGAAATCAATCTGCTCTCGCCGACCCACGGCCCAGGCGCGAGCAATACCCTCCACTTGATTGAAGACCCATTCCTCCTGGTCGCAGCGTACCTTCGCCATCTCAACCTCAACCTCTGCATCGATCTCCTCCCGTGATTTCGTCGGTGGCGGCTCCTCACCCCTTTTGACCTTCGGCTTGGCGGTCTTGGCCTTGGTGATGCGGGAGCGCTCTCGATCCAGCGTCGCCTGGATCCGTTTCAGCCATCCTGGCCCGTGCCGTTGGTTCAGGGCGCCGTTCATGGTGGCTGCGTAGTCTGACTGCAGCGAATCCAGGCGAGTCTTGGCGAGCTCCGCTGTAACTGTAGTGACCTGCTGGCGCTTGACCGCGCGCTGCGAGTCGGCGATCTTCCTGGCAGCGGCGGCTTTGGCCGTCTTGATGGCGTCTGCTTTCGCCCTCCGGATGCCCCGCTGGTCCTTGGGGTCGATCCCTGCTACGGCCGCATCCACGGCCGCCTGGGTGTCGGCGGCAGCCTCGTCCGTAGCCTTTTTTCTAGCAGCCGCGACGTCGGACTGGAAACGCTTTTCGATCTCCTGCTCAGCCATACGTTTCGCCCCGCATTCCGCCAACGCAGTGGCGAACTTGATCCGGTCCGAATCGTCACCAAAATTGGCTGTTTCGACGGTTGGGAGATGCGCTTTCTCTTTGGCCGGTGGGGCCGTGGCCGGCGGGGCTGCACAGACGCGCACCACGAGGTTTCGGTCAGGGGCGTCGGGACAGGCAGCCATTGCAGCAGGTGCTGGAGTGTGTCCGGAGGGCAGTGTCGTCGATCCGGTCGTGGCAGGTGCCGCGGGAGCCGCTTCTCCGGCCTCGCTGGACTCTGCTGCCGTAGGTGCGCCTCCAGCGTCGGCTGGCGACTCCGCCTTGGGATCCTGTCGCTGAACGTGAACTGTGTCAGAATCATCGTGGCGAGGCTTCGTCTCCAACTCGTCATTGCCTTGACCTTCCGCGCAATCACAGCGTTGAACTGCGGTTTCGCGCGGCAGGCATTCAGTGGCCCTGATCGCCGTGAAAAGCTTCGTCACCGTCGTGTTCCCGGCTATTTTCTGGAGCGCAATGACCGCGTGTGGGGTGAGCACCTGGGAACGGGGCACCGCCGGGCTCGTGGGAGAGCCTGATGTCGGGCCGGCCCGCGTGCCTGCAGCCCTATCAGATAACTGCTGCAGATTGGCCGGCTCGGAAGCATCCGTTTGGAGTCTCAACGGTAGCCTCCTCGGCTCCAGCCATTCCGGCGCCGCGTTTGGTACTGTAAGATGCCGCCGCGTGGTCACGCCACTATGGCGAAGCGGTGCAAGATGCACAAGGAGCATGTGCGACAGACTTTCGGGCAGCGGTTGGTGCCCGAAAGGACGGGCAACCCCGGCTCATCTCGGCCCAGCCGTCGTTGTCGTGCTCACCGACCCGAGTCGAGCGCTTGCCGGATCGTGCGCCTCAGGCCGCGTGCTGGGTAGTCAGGTGCCGCAGAACGTTCGATACGGGCCGAAGCTTGGCGGGGCCGATGCAGCGTATGGCTTCAGGCCGGGTCGGTCATCGAACGGCTTCGCCAGCACGTCGAGTAATCGTTCAAACGGTCCTAGATCCTCGGCACTCGCCGCGGCCAGCGCCTCCTCCATCTGGTGGTTCCGCGGGATGTAAACAGGATTGACCCGGTCCATCGCGTCCGCGATCGCCTGTGGGGCAGCCGCTTGGGACAACAGCTGCGCCCGCCAACGGTCCGCCCACACGTCGAAGGCGACTGGTTCGGCGAACAGCGATCGCGCAGTTGCCGCGCCTCCGCGCACAGCCGACGACAGCGCGTCGGTGGCCGCCACCGCCTCCAGCTTCAACGCTATGCGCGAAGACTCGACCGACCTGCGCACACGCGTTAACGACGGCTTTGCCCAGGTTGATGGTGGGTTCGCGGAGATGCGCGGCCGACTGGATACCACCGCCGCTGGTTTCGATCAAATCACCAGCCTGCTAAACAAGCTTATCGGCCAGCAAGACGACCGGTAGATGGTGCAGCCTGGCCTGCCACAGCACGATGACCTGGTGGCGGTGTTCTGCCACGAACGGCGAAGTGGGACCGGTTGCGGCGGCTGGCCGAACTGCGGGTCGCCGGTGAGGGTAAGCCCTGAAGAGGTTCGACACCGCGAGGGCGCGGCTGCTGGAGGAACATCGCACGCTGAGTTCGATGACCACATCCGGCGATCCGCTGTCAGCGCGTCCTGTGCACCCGCGCCTGAGGCGCTCAGCGGCCTGCCGTGGCTAGTCAGCGCGGCCATGATGGCCGGATGTAGTAAGCCGGCTACCCACGCCCACCACGCACGGGCTTCGCGGACGAAAGGCCAACCGAGGGCTTCTGCATGCTGGCCAAAGCGATCCGTCGCGGCATCACCGAGCAGCCGGCACGGCCGTGACGCTCGCATCATCGGCGCGAGGACTGAAATCGCACCAGGTCAGTCCGTAGCGGAGCAGCCCAGCCAGCGTGCGTGCGGCCAACGATCGGCTACGCGGCACGTTATCCCGACGCACGACCCCTGACGTCGGCTCGTGACTGCGTCATTCGAGGTATGAGAGTCCGAGCCCGTAACGGCTGTAACACCAACCGCGATCTATCTCACACCAATGCAAGACACGGGCGAGGAGTCGGAGGCGTGAATGATGCGTTAGCGATAATCGGAGCGACCGGTGGCGGAACTGCCGCGCTGGAATGCCCCATAGCGACGGTTGCGCATTTTCGAAAAGATAATGCCAGCGTCAGGATAACACGAGTCCGGCGGCTGTACCTGACACCGGCGCGGGGCGGACACGCGCACGTAGGCGGCAAAAATCATCGCTCGGGTGGCGCCGCGAGTCGTACGCAACGCGGCAAGCAGGCCCACGAGCAGCAGCAGATGTCGGACCACGGATAAGCCACAGACGAGAAGCATAAGCGGGGGAACAGCGGAAATGAGTGTGTACGTGCCGGACATGCTGGCCTCCGTGGTGGTGTCCTGTTCCGATTGCACGGCACAACCCCTTGTCTGTCGAGTGATCCTGGGCAACCCGGACAACCCAGATTGGGCGGACCGGCCAGGCACAGACTGCACAGACAGGACGGACACCAGGACGCCGCGAGGTTGTTGCTCCTTACTGTGGCCGTCCAGCCCCGAAGCCAGGGGCACATGAGGTGAACGACAACGACGAGTGGTCGCCTGAGCACTTCGGCGCAGTGCTGACCGAATTATTTGAACATGCCTTTGAGGCATCGCGTCTGACGGAAGCCTCCATCGCGCGCCGCGCTGGCCTGTCGCGGAAAACTATCAACGCCTGGAAAGGTGGGGTGCTCCCGAAACACGAATCGTTGCTCGTGGATGTCATCAAAGCGATCGCGGAGAGCGCACCCAAGGTTCCCGGGGACGAGGTCGATCTGAGTCAATGGCGCACCCGATATAGGGCCGCCAAGCAGGCGAGAGACAATCGGCCAGGAATCGCCACAGGATGCCGGATTGATAATAGATCGACCGACCGGTCAGAAAACAGTCCAGCCGCGATTTCCAGACTGAGGGATTATCTTGGCGATGATGTTGATCTCATTCGACTTGATGACGGAGCTAACCATGCCGAAAGACTGGGAGTCCACCGCGCACCCGACATTCCGGCATGGTATGACGCTACCCTTGACCCCTACTTGCCGCAGTTCATTGATCGAGACTGTGGCGACAAACTACGGGAATGGATACATAACGCTTGCAGCCAAGGTGGCTTTCTGCTGATCACCGGGCCACCTTCGGTCGGCAAAACGCGCCTGCTATACGAGCTCGCGCGCGGGCTAGCTGGCTTCGTTGTACTAGTGCCTGAGCCCGAGAACGCCACCGATATCATGAACCGCGTAATTTCAGCGCCGTTTGTGCTTCCAAAGCTTGTGATATGGCTCGACCAGCTGCAGCGTTTCTTGCCCGGACCATATCTCCCGAAAAAAGAGACGGCGATAACGCTTTCTGCACTGAAAAGACTCACCAAGAAAACGAAGGTGGTAGTTCTCGCCACTATCCAGCTGGTCCACGCCGAGCGTCTCCGTTCGTGCCACGATCCGGACTCAGAGCCTATGGAACAGTTTCCGGACGCTGTTAAGATTCTCAATTATTGCCACGGTGAATATTTTGTTGACTGTTTCACGCCCCGCGAGCGCCTACGTGCAAGCGAGCTGGCCCGTCGGGATCCACGGTTGGAACAAGCGCTCGCGCACGCTGACCAATTCCACCTCACTCAGGCGCTGGCCGGGATCCCCGCGTTAGAACAACGCTACCGCCGAACGCAGTCGGCAGCCCATCGGGCGATCCTCAACGCTGCCGTCGACCTGCGTCGCATCGGAATTCGCGGACCGGTTCCCCAGGAGCTGCTATGCGAGACAGCGACAGCTATACTCAAAGATGATCGGGCCGGCCATACCGACCCCACATGGGATGATGTTCTGCGCGATCTCCTGCGCGAGGAGGTAGCCGTGGCACCTCTTATGGCTTTCCATGGATCGAGCGGTCGCGTTGAAGGCTACTCTATTCCCGATCACCTGTACCGGCACATCATGCGCGCTCATAATCGGATGGGATGCCGTGTCGTTCGTGAAATCTGGGAAGCAATGATTCGTTATACAGAGCAAATCGACTTAGATGATCTTCCATGGGTTGCCGCGGCAGCGTTTGACCGGCTCCTGTACCGCTATGCATTTGAGCTATATGACCACATTGCAAGAAAAGGTGATCCATATGCTCGCGAATGGGTTGCGCAGATTCTTATACGACGAGATCAAAAAGACGTACTCCATTCTAGAGCGGTGGCGGGTGATCGATGCGCCGCGCAATGGCTGGCGGCCTGTTTGGCAGAAGAGGGGGAGATCGACGCTGCCGCATCGATCCTTAAGCCATTTATCGAGGAGGTCGACGAGGGGGCTGCCGCTCGTATAGCGACGAAGCTCGGGGATAAGGGTCTAGTCTACAAACTACGCTCCCGCGCAAGCTCTCATGACTGGGAAATTGTCGATCAGATGCGGGTACTGTTCGCACCCCAGTCCGTCATCGCGGTGCTCGAAGCGCTGGGAGAGTCGCCGGAAACTGTCGTTACGCTGAGTCCGACCGTGGCACCTCCTCCTAGCGTCGGGTGGCGAGGTATACGTGCCGTATATGCCGGATCGTCAGTGTCGGTGGAGGAGCTGCGTATCTGGCATCAGACTGGCTTTCGTCTGGCCACACGACTGCTGGCCAAGTCATTATTCGAACAGGGCGACTCAACCGAGGGATTGGCGCTTGTGCGCACGCTGGCCGCTGGGCACGACCCCGACGCGGTGGAGCTGGCCGAAAGGCTTGAATTTAGCTCTGGCCCTGGCTGCAGCGAACGATGGACAGCTGCTGACACTGACGACCTCAGCTGGTTAGCCGGTCAGTTCTTCGGAACGTCGGAGCTCCCGGAAAAGGAGCGCTTACGCGAATTTAGTCTCTTGGTCGTCGGGGCGGGGTTCACAAGCGCCGCTGAACAGCTGGCCGCGAGCCTCGGGTCGCTGGGAGCAAATATCCGACGGTTCGGCTTCAATCCGGACGGAACAATCGCGGGGAAGCCGAAATGATGCATGAACGCGGTCCCCGAGAAGTCGTGCAAGTCGCAACTGGGCGACCCAGACAGGAGGTACGTCGGTGAGCGTCCCTATTCCCCACGGTACCGAGATACTCCGGCATCTAGAGCTGAGCGATACCGTCCGCACGGCTCTCGCCACCGCCGTTGCGGCCTGTGGCAACGAGAAAATTCTTCACACCGCGGCGATACTGTGCGCACTGGCAGGAATCGACGTTCGCGGCGATTGGGAGCACGTATGGCTGCAGACAGGCGCGCACGATGTACTCAATCGTCCCAGAGCCTACTTGGATCCGCTCCCAGCGCCAGGACATCCTGCGTGCACCTATCACGGGACGCTGCTGTCACCGGCAACAGAACTGGCGTTTCGCCGATTAGAGATGATCACCGCTGCCTACAAAATGGTGCCGGTCCCGCCGGGGGCCCTAGCCCTGGTGCTTGTGGCCGACCCAGGCGCAGGCGCAACCCTGGGCCTACTCGCCCAGGGTGAGCTCAGCCACGAGGAACTCTTGGACCTCGTGGAGTCCGACATCTTGGGCGTTGGCCTGCCTGAGCTCGAGGATCTCTTGGCGCAAAGCCAAGTGACCACACAGGACTCATCGGACCAAGAAGAACAGACCGAGCAGAACCAGCTAATGGCTGTGCTCCTGCAGTTTAGCACCATTCCTAGCTTGCGAGGCGCCCAGCGGCTGGTGGAGCAGCATCACGAGTTGCTGCTCTCACAATCGGCTGACGCGGCGATGGAAACGTTCCTCCAGTCAGCACGGCGAGAGGGACAGGACGAGATCGTTGCGGAACTGCGACGCCGTCGGCACCTTCTCCGCCGCTGCCGCGCGATCGGTATCACGGGAACCTTCGAGGAAGCGCGGTCGACCGCGGACAGTGACGACGATGAGTATGATTTACCGGAAGACAAGTCACAGCTGCTCACGACAATCATGCAGTTTGTCACCGCGCCGACATGGGAGGCGTCGAAGCGGGTGCTCGTGACGCACGGCGAGCTGATGAGCGACACCGCGGACAGCGCCTTCGATGTGATAATCGCTGGAGCGGAGACCGCGCAGGATGGGGCCGCCGACCTGCTGCGCCTTCATCAAAGGCTGCTGCGCCGGTGCCGTGAGATCGGTATCGACCCGGCATTCCAGGAACTCGAGGAATCGAACGGATCGCGCGAACCATCGCTGCCCGAGCTGATCCGCGAGTTCGTCACGGCCCGTACACTGGCCGGGGCCACCCACAAGTTGGAACAGCATCCCGCGCTCGTGAGCCCGACTGCCGTCGAGTTCCTGGAGCGTTTCATTGATACTCTCCACCGGCAGGATCGCGCCGATCTAGCCAGCGGGGTACGGGACAGATTGACGCTCTTGCGTCGATGCGTCGATGTCGGGATCACCGAAGCGATCCGTGAGCAACGCGGGAACACCCCGGACGAGCGGTATCTGCTGGAGCTCCTCTCCCGGGCGATGGGATCGGGGCAACAGGCGGAGTCAGCGGAGATCCTGCGCGAACACCCGGAACTGCTGTCCGCCGAGAACGACAACACCGTCAACAGCCTCATCGCCGCAGCGCGCAGCCACCGCAACGTCGACATGGCCACCACACTCGAACACGTGAAATCCTTCGTTGCCCAATGTCGTGCCCTGCGAAACGCCCCGGGCACGGGTTCGGGATCCAGTAGAATGGATCCTGAACAGCTCGCCATTCTACCGATCATGTTCGAGTTCGTCCGAGCGAACTCGTGGGCCGCGTCCCGGCAGGTCATCGAAGAACATCCCGAATTGTTGAGCGATGCCGCCGACCAACTTTGCTTGCGACTCATCCAAGCCGCTGAGCTGCAGAATGATCAGGCCGCCACTCGATCGTTCACGCAGCATCGGCGGCTCCTGCTGCGAGCTCGGAACGAGGGGATACCACAGGCGTTCAACGAGCTAGGCAGCGGCGACGACAGCCCGACGGTCACGACGATGATGGAGATGCTGCGCGAGTCACAAGCCGAGATGGAGGAGCTCGGCGCGCCCCCGGAGGTTCGCGTCTCCATTCTCGGACAGGCTGCCATGATGTTCATGGAGCGGTATCAGCGATCCGGTGCCACCGACGCCATCGACGCAGCCGTCGAATGCTGGCGTGGCGCGGTCCAGGCCGCTGACCCGGAGGCCGCTTACTACCCGCTGCACCTCAACAACCTCAGCAACTCCCTGACGACTCGCTACGCTGCCACCAAGCAGTTGGCTGATTTGCAGGAGGCTCTGGATGTCAGCCGGCGAGCCGTGGCTGCCGATTCACCCGGACTCGCGAACCGGCCCGGTCTGTTGACGAACGTGGGCAACGTGCTGACCGACCTCTATGCGCACACCGAAGAACGCGCGTATCTCGATGAGGCGATTGTCGTATACAGAAGCACCGTGGAGATGGCTGATGAACGAGCTGACAATCTCCCGGGCCTGCTCGCGAACCTGTCCGAAGGTCTGAGGAAACGGTTCGATCGCGATGGCGGCGACGGTGACCTGAACGAATCCATTGACGCATTACGGCGCGCGATCGCCGCAGCCACCGTCGACGAACCGCTGCTGGTGCACCTCAACCACAACCTCGCCGTGTCACTCGGCGACAGATTCGATCGGCATGGTGACATCGCCGATGTCGACGGGGGGATCGCCATCTACGAGCGCACCCGCCCGAAAGTCACGACACCGGAAGACCTGTGGGCTCACCTGAGTGGCTACGGAAACTGCTGGCGCCGCCGATACCGGCACGCGGGTGATCCACTGAGCCTGGACCAGGCCATCACGGCGTATCGTGGCGCGGCCGCGGCAACGACGAACACCCACCAGCTTGCGGACAGCCTGATGATGCTCGGTAGGGCGTTGCGGGACCGGTTCGCGCTTTCCGGAGATCTGACTGACCTGAACGCAGCGGTGGGGACCTACGAGGAAGCTGTTGCGGCCGCTCCGGAGCACTACGCCGAGCTGGCGAACCTGTCCTCGGCCCTCAGTGCTGCGCTGTCCGATCGACATGATCTCACCAACGCCGTTGCCGATGTCGAGGCAGCGCTGAACGCCCAGGAACGCGCGGTGGCCGCCACACCACGCGAGTCGCCGGACTGGCCTGGGCAACTGACCGTGCTGGGAACCCGATACCGCGATCGGTTCAGGACGAATGGTCTCGCCGAGGATCTGAACACCGCGATCGACTGGCATGAGCGGGCAGTGCAGGCCACCCCAGCTGGTTCCAGCGAGCTGCCGCAACACCTGGCCAACTGGGGTGTCAGCCTCTGTAATCGCTACCAGCGGACTGGCGACGCTGCCGATCTCGATCGCGCCGTCAGGGCACACGCTCGCGCGGTGTCGGAGGCCGGGGCCGACTCGGAGCATTTCGCAGATCACCTGGCGGGCTGGGCCACCGTGCTGGAGATCCGGTATGAGCAGACGGGTGACCTCGGGGACCTGAAGGAGGCCATCGACGCGTTCCAACAGGCAGCCGAGGCAGGGGAGGTCGGCTCGCACAACCACACGGTCGCCGTAGTGGGTTGGGGAAGCAGTCTGCGTGCCCGGTACGGCATCACCCGGGAACGGACCAATCTGGAGCAGGCAATCAGCCTGTATGAGCAAGTACTAGCGGGTACTTCAACAGAGTCGCCGGATCGCGCCGGGTGGCTTATGAACCTGGCGAACGGCCTCGACGACTTGTACGACCTAGACAAGGACAACGCAGTTCTCAACCGGGCTATCAGGCTATACCGCGAAGCGCTGAGTTTGACGGGATCTCGCGGCCGATGGGGAATCTCAGTCAACCTGGTAAACAGCCTGCTGAAACGTGCCGATCTCGACGAAAAGGACATCGCCGAATGCGTCGCCCGATGTGAGGAAGCAATCAGTAACACAGCCAAAGACGCGCCAGCGCTTCCCGCATTCTTAGGCACATTGGCCAATGCCCTGCGTCGCCGCGGAAATGAGGGTGACGAGACGGCGGCCAGTACTCGGTACGAGCAATGCTGTCAACTCGGGCTCCGGGTCTCCCCGAGGAATGTCCTGGCCGCGGCGACCCTGTGGGGAGGTTGGGCCACCGAGCGCAGTCAATGGGACGAGGCCGCACGGGCCTACGAGTACGGCATGACGGCGTTGGCAGGGATGGTCGGCCAGCAGATGTCACGGTCCGACAAAGAGGCCTGGCTCACGGGGACGCAGAAGTTCGCGGCCGGGCTGGCGTATGCCCGGACGATGATCGGTAGCCCAGAGGACGCAGTCGTGGCGCTGGAGCGGGGACGGGCGACGCTGCTCGCGGAGACACTGCAGCGTCCGACGAGTGAGCAATCGCTCGCGGCGATCGTCGAGGAAGCACAGGCGGCACCGATTGTCTACATTGCCGCTGCGGCTCCGGGTGGTGTCGCCCTGATCGTGCGGCCGGATAAGACCGTGTCACAGGTGCCGCTGCCCGAGCTCAATTATGGTGCGCTCCGCGCGCGCACCCTGCGGCATGCTCAGGCGTACGTCGAGTGGCTATCCGGTGGAGAGCTAGCACAATGGGACGCCGAGCTGGACGATCTGGGTCAGTGGCTGTGGATGACGGTCATGGGGAATGTCCTCGCGAACCTGCCAGCTGGAACACCGGAGCTCGTGCTCATCGCCTGCGGGTACCTCGGCCTGCTGCCGCTGCACGCCGCCTGGACCGGGAACTCAGCGGCACGAACTGGTCGGTGGTATGCACTTGACGAGGTCCGCATCTCCTACAGCGCCAACACCCGCGCACGCCAAGCCGCCCGTCAGATGGCTGCCGACGCCATCCCGGACTCGGTACTGATCGTCGAGGACCCCCAGCCGGTGCATGCCACCCCGTTGGCCGGGGCCATCGGCGAAGCCCGCGAGGTCGCTCGTCTGTTTACCGGATCGGGGCCACTTCGCGACAGTGACCCGACCGAGCTGCTCCGGCACGGTGCGGCGACTCGTGAGGCGGTCAAGACCGCGCTGGGCCGGTACAACGTTCTGCATCTGTGCTGTCACGGTTTCGCGAACCCGTCGGATCCCCTTCGGGGTGGGCTGCTGATGGCCGGAGATGAAGTTCTGACGGTGCAAGACATCATGCGGCGACGGCAGACACCGGCGCGTCTCGCAGTGCTCTCCGCGTGCGAGACGGCCATGCCGGGCGCTGCGCTGCCCGACGAGGTCGTCGGTCTGCCGACAGGGCTGGTCGAAGCCGGGGTCGCGGGTGTCGTCGGGTCGTTGTGGGCCGTGCAGAGCTCCGCCGCTGCGGCGATCACCAAGCGTTTCTACCGGTTATGGCGCACCAAGGGGCTCGAGCCAGCCGAGGCGTTGCGGCAGGCGCAGCGGCAGGCGCGAGACCGCAGCCGCATCCCCCGACCCAGCGCATGGGTCGCCATGACCTACACGGGAGCCTGACCCGGGCCGCCTGATGTGTGCGACTGCCAGCGCAGCAGCCGTGTCACCAGCGCGGCGAGCACCACCCCGACCACGAACCCACCACCGGCCCACCACCCGATGCCCGCTGCGTTCCCCGCGATCGCGGAGACCACCACCCAGGTCGCTGCAGCGGCGGTTGCGCCCACGCCCGCCCACACCAGCCGGAGCGACCAGCTCGGGTCTGGAACCGCGACCCGCAACACCATGAGCGAGGCCAGCAGCGCGACGGCCCCCAGGGCTGTGATCACCGCGGGTTTGACCAGTGGCGGCAGCGGCACGGAGTACTGCAACGATTGGATGGCGGCCAGGACCATGAGGATGGCGCCGATCAGCCCGGTCAATGCGAGATTGAAGCGTTCCTGTCGCTGCTGCAACCGTTCTTTGCGATCTTGCAGGCCACGCTGCACGAGCTGGTCGGTCAGGGCTGCCGTCCGCGCAGCCCGTTCTCTGGCCGCATCCAGGTATGTGGTGTCGTCCGCGAGCTGTTGGGCGAACCAGACACCCAAATCGCGGTCCTCGGCGAACATCCCGCCCAGCTTGTCGTGTAGGCGCCGGGTGTCGTCCCCGCTCAGCGCCGTCATGTTGGCCGCGGCAATCTCGACCGTGCGCCGCATCTCATGCCGCAGCGTCGAGTCCCGGACCAGGCCGAGGTGGCGCGCCTGGAGCGCGGCCAGCTCACGGGAGACCCGGATCAGCTCACGTTGACTCGGCTCCTGAGCTTGCTGACCCAGTCCAGACGGTGGGTGCGGCGCGACGACCGCGAGCAGCTCGTCGATCTTCGTGTCGATGTCCTGGCGTGCCTGGTGGGATCGCTGCCCGGCGTCGCGCCATATCCTCAGCTGGTAACGCAGCTTTGCCGCGTGCAAGAGGTAACGGCCAAAGCGGGGTAACTCCCGGTGGTCGCCGGCCACCCAGGTCCAGCCGCTGAGCGCGGCATCCTGGCCGGCCGCGGCCACGACGATGATTTGCCGCAGGCAGCGGGCGTCATCTTGTGCCGAGGTTTCCCACACCGCGAATCCGGGTGGGACTGCGACTCCGTTCTCCCACCCACTGACCGCCTGGGGAAGCTGGTAGCGGGCACGGACTGCCGAGGCCAAAGCGGAATCTGGTTCCGGCGTTCCTGGCTCGACGAGACGGGCAAGGTACAGCCGGGCCTCACCGATCATCCCCGACGGCGTGAGCTTCTCGATGGCCCTCGACCACTCCCGATCGAGGTCTGCCCAGCTTTTCCCCTGCTCGGGTGATGGCTCCCGCATCACGGTGAGGCAGAAGGTGTCGTGTCTGCGGCGCAGCAACGCCTCCTCGACGTAGGGCGTCATCTGCCCGCCCGGCCTCGGTCGCATCCTGGCGGCCAGCAGCCCAGAGCCTTCCGACACCGGATAAGCGGAGAGGTCGGGCGTGATGGTGAGCCCTTCGATGGGCAACCGCTCGGTCATCCCCAAATGGACGCCTACGCGCTCGGCCCACAGCTCGCGCAAGTATGCGCGGTCGTCTTCCAGCCGGGCCCCGTTCGCGGCGATGAAGAGATGGACGACCAACGCCTCAGCTTGGAGTGCTGGCAGGCTCGTCATCGGCGTCCTGTTTCTCCAACGTGTGGAGCAGCTCGTTGATGCGATCCCGCACGGTACCCGGAATCGGGTCCTCCGGTGGGGTCTGCGCACTGACAGCCCGGACCGAGCTGGCTTGCTCGAGGTCGCACACTGCCTCGCCGAATGCCTCGATGTCGCCAGCCGCCAGCGTGACCGCCAGCGAGTCCACCACCTGGCTCACGATCGGCCAACGACCCTCGGCAAGCCGCCAGCTCAGTGCGTCTTGTAGCACGTCCATTGCATCCTGGCACATGTCGCCTTCCATCGCGACTCACCTTCCGATCCAAGACCGAGCGCGGAGACTCCTCGCTGGCATCATCGCGCGATCTTCAACCTGAGTTAGCACCACGTTTGATTTGAGCGAGTCCAGTAGTGACAAGCGAACGTTGTTCACCCACACGGGCGACAAGCTCGGCCAAGGTGCACTGTGCGGAAACTCTGGGCGCGCATGGAGCGATGAGACCTCCGCCGGACAAAGATCGAAGGGGGCTAGCCGCGACGGCCGGCATCGCGGAAGCCGATAACAAGAAGGCTGATCGGAGATCACGATGACCACACTGCCACCCACCCTACCGCTCACGATAGTCGGTCGTTCACCATTCGACAGTATTCGCCTGCGCTGGGGAGGCCTCAGCACCCTGGCGCTCGGGATCGGAATACCGTTCACGGGTGAGCCAGCAGCAATCGTGTTAGGCATTTTGCTTATCACACTAGGACTGGCGACCATCATCCTCAGTGCGTTTGGGGCCAAGTACTGGTACGACATCCCCACACCACAGCGGTACATAGTTGGGACTGGTGCAATCATTGGATTCTTGACATTCATAGTTTTCATTGGAGGCACATACCTGACGGCTAGAATAATCCAAGCTTTCGCTCAAGGAAGCAGATAATCAGCCTACGCTCCCCAACGGCGATGTTCGCAATTTTTTAAAAGTAGCGAAAAGGGATCAAAATGAATCGAAAATGGGATGAAAAAGTCGGCGAAGCGGTAGGTACTGCTGCGGGATGGGTCGTCGGATCCGGCATCGATCTCGCGGGCGCCGCAGTCCGGAACTCCCGCGACAAGAGGATGATCAAGGCTGCGCAAGCTATGATGGTAGCGTCAGAGGCAGAGGACTCAGATCACTTCCTCACCGTCGCCACTGACTTTACTCGTCGCTACCCACGTGAAGAGTTTGGACACGCCAATCTCGCCCATGCACTATTCAGGAAGGAACGATACGACGAGGCGCTGACAGAGGTCGACCGCGCCGTCGAGCTAGGGCTCGACAAGTGGGAAGGACACAGGATGCGCGCCGAAATCTATGACGAGAGCGGCAAGACCAGCACGGCTATCCAAGAATACACATATCTTCTTCAGAACCCTTCATACCGAGGCCTTGGACTACGGGGGCGTGCATCGTGCCTCACGGATCTTGGCGACTTTGACCAGGCACTGCAAGAAGCCGACGATGCCGTCTCCACACTTCCCGATGAGAACTCCTACACGACGCGTGGCGTTATCTATTTCCTCATGGAAGAATTCGAAAAATGCGTCGCAGATTTTAGCCGAGCCATTCAACTTTGTCCGAGCTCGTCCGACCTTCTTGCAATGCGAGCCGATGCATACGAAAAGCTGGGCAGAGGCGACGGTGCACAGAAAGATAGGGCGGCCGCGGCGGCGCTAGACGGACAGGCTGGGTCGGCTCCGCATCCGGATTGTTCGTCGGCCTTCCCGATCACCGCTTCGCATGTCCATGCACCCCGGCCACCCGCGACTACAGGTTCACGGAATCATCCAGCGGTACGGCCTGCGGCGCCTGAGATTGCACTCATACCGGTCCTGATTGGCGCCTTGCTCTTCTTTATTGGCTTGACAGAATCGGGACCACTGGCGACGCTCGGCTTATTTTCCGCACTCGCCGGAGTTATCTGGTACCTGATTCTGAGCAACTCCAAGGAGAAAGAGTGAGATTCGCGGCAGTCGGCGCTTCGGTACGTCTTCGAAGTGGTCTGACAACATCTCTCCCTAGAGAATATCTACGGCTCACCCGCGTCCCGAAGAATCTCTCGTATCAACGCCGCGACATCCTCCAGAGCCGATTGATCCCACCACTGGTACACATTTTTCCGCGTTGCGGAGACGCGCGGTTCCGCAGACAAATTCTTGAGCGCCCGCTCGATGTTGTTGAGAACGGTTAACGGTGAGTATTCCCTCGTCTGAGGCGCAACCTTTGCTCGATCAAACCGTTCCGGCCAGGCCAAATCCGTCCGGAGTTTCACCTCCAGAACAGCACCTAACGACCGCGATCTGAACGTTTCCGGTCTTGTGACCAGTTCCCGAAGAGCCACGGCGGTCCCCGGGCCGTGAATTCCGGCACAGATTACCGCACGGTGTCGACCACTTCGAGAATATGGATTACGAGCAAGCGTCACGACAGCGAAGTCGTTGGCACTGTGAAAGAAAGTCCCATGGTTTTCTTGGTCGGCGGGGTCGAGTACGCCAAGGGTGCGAAACTTATTCATCACAGCCTTAGCGGTCGAACCACCCAGAACTTGGCGGGCGAGCTCGGCCGCCCCTTCACGCCGCTGCTGGTCATCGTCACTGAGCTGTTCCATCACGTTTTCATCGAGGCGCACGCCCTTCTCACCTGCCGCACCGGCCAGACTCCAAAACTCAGAGGCGAAGTCCTCGTCCTGCATGCGGTCATCGCGTAACAGGGTTTCAGACTGACGAACAACGTCCCGATCGATACGAAACGGAAACACGGCTCCCTTGTTCAAGATCCGAGCGCCCCAGTTCGTCGCCGGACCGCCGATTATGAGGAGGTTTCTCTCTGATATCTCCGGGACCTGCTCCTCAAGATACTCCCGAGGCATTCGTACCAACAGCTTGTCCGATTTTATCGACGCATCCTTCAGTCCTCGCCACATACGTGGCAGGAACATGGCATCGGTGATCGATCCGGAGTAGATAAGACATTCGGCGGCACTCGTTACCCTCGACTCTCGCCGATCACCCATGATGATCGTCAAAGGGTCCTGTCCTGGAAACTCGGCAAGAGATGTCAGCGCTCTTGGACGTGAGCTCTCCCGCCAATCGCTGCCACCTTCGGAAAGTATCGCCAGAGCTCCCCGTAGGACAGCTGCGACGTCCTCATTCGCGGCCTTCTCGGTGGACAACCACGCGACTATCCAGGGAATGAATCCTGAAGAGAGCCCGGAAGGTCCATCCTCATTGCGATGCAGTATATAGTATAGTTCAGCTAGGGCTGCGATATCGACCGGGACAGCTTGGCCACTCTCAAATTTGCTGATCTGCTGAGGGGTACGTGTGGGGACACACTGTGCGGCTAGCCACGCCTGGGTTGGGGTACTGCCGTCGCCGGGACGAGCGGCCTGGCGCGCGATCTTGATCATCTGGCCGAGTCGCTGCGCTGGACTTGACCGCGTCATCCGACCTCTCACCCGTGGACATGAGCGTTCACAATCCGTCAGGTTACTACACGGATGCCACCTTGCCTCGAGAGTTGAGCAACTCTAACCTGACCGAGTGTTCCCGAAGGATATTACTTGACGTGACGTTGCTAACTGTACGTCACGATATCGCAGCGCTAGGTACCGCAGGCCCCTCCGTGCCGGGAGGGACCTGCGGCGAACGGCCAGAAAGACACCGACCCCGATCAGAGCCACGGTCTTGGAGGCCACCGATGAGATTACCCGTGCCGAACGCACCGAACCGTCCACCAGGGGGGTCGACGCCCCAGTTCCTTCTGGGCACTGCCGCGTTGATCACCGCCGGGGTCATTGTGGTCGTGACTGGCTCCACGTCCGGCTTCACAGACTTGATATCTGTGCTGCTGGCCGTCGCATTGCTGGGCAAGTGCCGCCACTGTGACGTGGGGCCAGCAGGATCACCACAATAGGGGGCCGCGGGGAAGCAGCGCGCGGAACTCGGGAGCGGGGAGGGCGCGAGAGAACAGCCAGCCTTGGTAGGCGTCTACGCCCAGGCTGCGGAGCACCTGGAGCTGGGCTGGTGTCTCCACGCCCTCGGCGACGCAGATCCGGCCCATCGCGTGGGCCATCTCGACCACGGCACGCACGATCGCGGAGTCCGCGGGATCGGACTCCACCTCCGAGACGAACCCACGATCCAGCTTGACGATCTGCGCGGGCAGCTCCTTGAGCCGGGCCAGTGAGGAGTACCCCGTGCCGAAGTCGTCCACCGCGAAGCGCACCCCACGCTCGACCAGCTCCGCCATCGCCTGCCGGGTCGTGCTGGACAGGTCGATCAGCGTGGTCTCCACCAGTTCCAGCACCAGGCGCTCCCAGGGCAACCCGGTGTCGGCCACCGCGGTCGCGACCGTGGCGATGAAGTCGGACTCGCCAGGATCAGCGAGGTTGACCGCGACGGAGACCGGGCGCCCATCCCAGGACACCCAGTCACGAGCCTCCCGCAACGCGGTGCGCAGCACCCACCGGTCCAGCTCATGCATCAGGCCGCCCTGCTCGGCCACCGGCAGGAACACGGCGGGGCTGAGCATCCCGCGCTCCGGGTGGGGCCAGCGGATCAACGCCTCCGCCGAGAGGATCACCCCATCAGAGTTGACCACCGGCTGGTAATGCAGCTGCAACTCGTCACGCACGAGCGCCTGGCGAAGCTCGCCCTCCAGCTCCACCTGCCGGTCGGTCGACTCGATCAGCGCCGGGCCGGCCATCGCGAAAGGCCCGGTGCCGGTCCGCTTGGCCTCGAACATGGCCGCGTCGGCGAAGCGCATCAAATCGTGAGCACCGCTGGTCGAGGCGTCGGGTATCGCCACGCCGACCGCCGCCGACACTCGAATCACCTCACCGCGCAGCGGGATCGCGGTCCGCAGCAGCCCGGAGACCTTGGCGACGAGGGCGCCGATGCCACCCTGGGCGGCGACGTCGGCGCAGATCACCACGAAGACATCACCGGAGAGCCGGCCTGCGGTGCAGCCCTGCGGCAACCCGTCCTGCAGCCACCGCGCCAATGCGACCAGCAGCTCATCGCCGGCGTCATGGCCGAGCGCATCGTTGACCCGTTTGAAGTTGTTGATACCGCAGGCCAATACCGCGACGTCCGCCGCACCCGAGACGAGAGACTCGGTCAAGGTGTCCTTGATCGCGGCCCGATTGGGCAGACCGGTGAGCTCGTCGTGAGTCGCCCGGTAGGTGAGCGCCTCGGCCACCCGGCGGCGCTCGGTGATGTCAGTGAAGATCACCAGCAGGAAGCGCTGGCCGTCGTCCTGCACCGACGCCGAGACGTGCAGCTCGCAGTACACCGGGTCACCGTCGGCCCGCAGCAGCATCCGCTGCGGCACGGTATAGCTCTCGGACCTGGCCGCATGGTGGGTGCGCAGCGGACGCAGCCGAGTGGCCCGCTCCCCGGGGTGGGTCAGCGACCCGGAACTCATCCCGCGCAGCGTCTCCAGGTCGTAGCCCAGCAGCTTGCACAGCGCCTCGTTGGCGTCGACCAGCCGATCGTTGTCGTCGAAGATCCCGATACCGACCGGGGTGATCGCCACCAGGTCTGCAAAACGCTGGCTGGAGCGCATCATCCGGGTCTCGGCCGCGCGCTGCTCGGTGACGTCCTGGACGGTGCCGACCAGCCGGGAGCCGCTGGAGACATCAGCGATGGCCGCCCCGTGGCAGCGGACAGTCCGCTCCACCCCATCGGGTCGCAGCACCCGGTGCTCGCAGATCACCGGCGCCTGATCGACGACCAGGCGGCGCCACAGCTCGTCCACCCACTCCCGGTCATCAGGATGCACCAGCGACAGGAAGGTCTGGTAGGTGGTCTGCCGGGCGGAGATCCCGTACAGCTCCTGCATCTCCTGCGACCAGACCAGCCGGTCACAGCTCGGATCCCACTCCCAGGTACCGATGCGGGCCACCCGCTGCGCCTGCATCAGACGATGCTGCTCTGCCCGCAGTGCACGCTCCAGTGCGCGCTCCTGGCTGACCTCCTGCACGGTTCCCACCAGCCGCAGCGGCTCCCCGAGGTCTGATCGCTCAGCCTGCAGGCGGCACAGGTAGTGCGTCTCACCACGCTCGGGCAGCCCGCGAAAATACGCCTCCAGCGTGTCCAGGTCAGGGTCGGAGACCATCTCGTGCACCTGCCGGAACAGCTGAGGCAGGTCCTCGGGGTGGATGTGGTGGAACGGGTCGGCGTCCGCGCAGCGACCGCCGAACAGCTCCGCCAGAGCCGGACTGTAGTCAACCTTGTTGGTAGGCCATTCCCAGGTGAAACTGCCGGTGCGGGCGATCCGCTGGGCCTGGAGCAGGCGGGCGTGTTCCTGCGCGAGCTTGCTGCGCTCCACCGGCTGCCCGGTCGAGCGCAGATCGGAGATATCGACCAGGAACACCATGAGCAGATCCGTGCCCGGCACGTACCAGTGCGTCACCCGCACCGGTACGGCGTGCCCGCCCGGCCCGATCAGCTCGGCGTCGGTCCCAGAGCCTGTATCGGTGTCCATTCCGGGGCCCACCAGCAGGCTGTGCAGCGGCAGACCGATCAGTGCGTCAGCAAACCACCGGCCGGAGAGCTGCGCCAGGGCCGAGTTGGCCTGGACCACCACGCCACGCTCGCAGACCAGCGCGGGCGACTCGGGGAGCGGGATGGGTGGGGAGGAGACCTGCGGCAACGGGACCGGTGCCGCCGCAATCGATGCAGCCAAGCTCGACCGGCCCGGCCGGAACGCCGCCAAGGGACGACCCGGGGCAGTCCACGCCACCTCTCCGGGGTTCAGTGATACAGGCACGAAATCGACTCGCTCAGCCCGCTCGGCCACGGCACCACCCTCCCGCCGCACCAATCACCATAAGCGCCTCGGCTCTGGCAACGACGTGTCACAACCCTGTCGGGTGGACCAACGCGCGAACTGGCGATTAGTTATGCTACTGACAGCAACCACGCGTGACTCTCCGCAGTGAACATCCGCCAAAGTGGATCTAGGCTGTCACCGGATCAGGTGGTTGGATGCGCGTTGCGCAGCCAGACCGGTCGCTAGGGTGAACCCGTGCAGTTCCGTGAACTGTCCGTGCCGGGTGTGATCGAGTTCACTCCCCAGGTCTTTCCCGACGCACGCGGCCAGTTCGTGGCGCCGTTTCAGCAATCCGCGTTCAGCGCCGCCACCGGTCACCGGCTGCGGCTGGCACAGTCCAACCACAGCGTCTCGCGCCGTGGCGTGATCCGTGGCGTGCACTTCTCCGACGTGCCCCCTGGCCAGGCCAAATACGTGTACTGTGCGCAGGGCGCGCTGCTGGACGTCGCGATCGACGTCCGGATCGGCTCACCCACCTTCGGCCGCTGGTGCTCGGTGCTGCTGGACACCGAGAGCCACCGCTGCGTCTATCTCGCCGAGGGAATCGGGCATGCGTTCATCGCGCTGGCCGATGACACCGTGATGGCCTACCTGTGTTCCACCGGATACGACCCCTCGGCGGAGCACACCGTGAACGCGCTGGACCCGGCACTGAAGCTGCCCTGGCCCACCGACCTCGATCCGGTCCTGTCCGACAAGGATCGCGCCGCGCCCACCCTCGCCGAAGCCACCGCGATCCTCCCCCACTGGACCACCTGCCAAGCCCTCTACACCCAACTCCGCGCCACCGGCCCGCATTCAGCGGGGTTATCCGGGCCTCAACGACCCCGCTGAGCCCGCTGAATGCGGGGCGCGGGCCACAGGCGGGCGAGTACCACGGCGATAGGGGTCGCGGGGCCCAGCTGGCGGGAGTCGGTGGACGCGGGGGGGTTGTCGCCTTCGACCCACCAACCTGCACCGTGGCGACCTACCGCTCGTTTGACGGACAACTGGCCGGGTCGTTGCGGCCAGCGGACGAGGACCACAGCTCCGGGCCGTGGCCGGGCTCGCAGGCTGATCAGCACCACGTCGCCATCCGCCAGCGTCGGAGACATCGAAGGGCCCCGCACCACCGCGCACCGCCACCCGACACGGTCGTACCCCATCAGATGATCACCGTCCATGATGCTGAGCGCGCCGCACACGAGTAGGGTCGCGTGACGACGGAGCACACTTGTCAAGGAGGAACGATGGGACTGCTGTCGCGCATTCTGCCCCGCCCCCGCCTGGAGGTTACCGCGCACTGCGACCTCCCATGCGGCGTCTACGACCCCGCCCAGGCCCGGATCGAGGCCGAGTCGGTCAAGGCGATCCAGGAGAAGTACCAGTCAAACGATGACCCGGAGTTCCGCACCCGCGCGATCGACATCAAGGAACAGCGCAGCGACCTGGTGAAGCACCACCTCTGGGTACTGTGGACCGACTACTTCAAACCGCCGCACTTCGAGAAGTACCCGCAGCTGCACGAGCTGTTCAACAAGGCCACCAAGGCCGCCGGCGCCACTGGCACCAAGGGCTCGAACGACCCCGCAACCGGGCAGGCGCTGCTGGACCACATCAGTGAGATCGACAAGATCTTCTGGGAGACCAAGCAAAGCTGAGGTCCCCCGACAGGGCGGCGCTGGCCAGCGGAGATAGTCGTCGTTGGTCAGCAGCCGTATTTGGTCGCGCAGCCCCACCTGGGCACACTGCAGATAATTGCAATCAAACGCGGATAGCCATGCTCCAGGCCACATCCGTACTAACGCAGCGTGATTTTTCTGGTGACACAACGTCAAATTCTGGGTCACAACTCCTTCGACGGCGAGCCATGGCGCCCGGCTGCCATGGCTCGTAGGATGGGAGGAGAGTGACGGGAGCGACTCATGAGACACGATGGTTAACCCCGGCGATGCGCGCTCACCGTACCGCCAGGTGGCGGATACGCTGCGAGCCGAGATCGAGTCGGGTGCATTGCGTGCGGGTGATCCACTCCCATCGAACACCTCGATCATGGATCGATTCAAGGTGGCCAGCTCCACAGCGCAGCGCGCCATCCGGACCTTGACGTCGGAAGGCCTGGTCAAGAGCGTTCCCGGCCGAGGGGTCTTCGTCCGCAAGAAGCGGCCGTGGCGGGTGGTGTCGTCGCAGTACCTGTCCGTCCCACCGGAGGACGAGCGGGATCGGTGGACGACCGAGGGCGCGAAGAATGGCCGACGGGCTGATCAGCAGATCGCGTTCGTCGGGGAGGTGGAACCGCCGGATGAGGTGGCTGATCACCTGGGGCTGCCTGATGCGGGAACAGCCGTGGTCCGACGACGGGTGATGTTCCTGGATGACGAGCCCGTCGAGCTGACGGATACGTACTACCCTATTGATCTCGCCAGGGGTAGCCGAATCATGGATGTGGGCAAGATCCCTCGTGGCGCTCGGGCCGTGCTGGCCGACCTCGGCTATCCCACCCGGCGGGCACACGAGGTGGTGCACACGCGGATGCCCACTCCTGACGAGTCACGAGCGTTACGCCTGTCCATGGGTACACCCGTCTTCCAGGTCATGCGCACGGTGCTCTCCGACGATGACCGTCCGATCGAGGTGAGCGTGATGGTCCTCAGCGGCGATCGGAACCGCTTGGAGTACGAGATTCTCGCCCACTGAGCCACCGCGCCGTCGTCTCTCCGCAGCCTTCGCGCTGCCGTCACTCGACGTGCCCCGAGATCTCATAGCGCCATGGTGCTACGGTGCTACGTCTAGTGACGTTGTCCTGCCTGGCGCCAGGCCAACCTCGGACTTGGAAGGATCGATACATTGAGAACACCCGGATGCATTGGGGTCAGGAAGGCCGCCAACGACTCGCACATGACCGCTTCGACACCGTCAGACCGATGAGGACCATCCACTTGCCGGACACGGCCGCCGGACCGGGGCTGCCCGCGGGTACCCGGGTGCAGCTCAAGACTGGGGCGAGGATGGCTGGGACGATCATGGCTTATCAGCGGGAGTTCTCACCGGGACTGCTCGGCCTGTTCCCGGTGCGGCTGGACGACGGCATCTGGCAGACTTGTCACACCAGCGACGTGATCGTGCTCGCCGCGCCGAAGCTCACCGATCAGTGAGAGGCCCGTCGCCACAACCGGGCCGTCCGCGGACCCGTCCCCGGCTGCAGGGCCGACGGCTGCGGCGCACCGTGAGTTGATGGGATGCTGTCGGTCATGCCTGATCCGCCACCGGGGATGTCCTCTGGCGCACGGTCTGATCAAGCACGGTCTGACGATGCCCTCTTCGACCGCGCCGGCCTGGGTGACGATCATCCTGGTGCACTGGCGTGGGCTCATGACCTCGCTGCCGGCCTGCGGTCCTCAGGTGATCACGAGCTGGCCCGGGTCATCGACGAGGACACCCTGGGCAGGCGCCGCCGGGTGTTGGGTGAGGACCACCCCGACACGCTGACCTCAGCTCATTACCTCGCCGTCGACCTGAGCGCGCTGGGCGAGCACCAGCAGGCCCGCCAACTCGGCGAGGACACCCTGGCCCGCTACCGCAGAGTGTTGGGCGAGGAGGACTCGCTGACATTGCGTTCGGCTCACCAACTCGCCAGCGACCTGCGGGCCCTGCGTGAGCACGAAGGAGCCCGCCGGCTCAGCGAGGACACCCTCAAGCGCCGCCGCCGGTCACTGGGCCAGGACCACCCGGCCACGTTGCGCTCGGCGATCAATCTCGCGGTCGATCTGCGGGCGTTGGGTGAGCACCAGTGGGCCCGGGTACTGGGCGAGGATACCGTGACTCGCTGCCGCCAGGTGCTCGGCGAGGACCATCCGCATACCCTGACCTGCGCGCACAACCTCGCCAACGACCTTCGTACGCTGGGCGAGCACGAGCAGGCCCGCCAGCTCAGCGCGGACACCGTGACCCGCTGCCGCCAGGTATTGGGAGAGGACCATCCCCGCACCCTGACCTCGGCCCACGACTTCGCCGGGGATCTGCGCGCCGTAGGCGAGTACCAGCAGGCCCGCGCGCTCGACGAGGACACCCTGGCTCGCTGCCGCCAGGTGCTCGGCGAGGACCATCCCCATACACTGAGCGCGGGTCACAGCCTCGCCAACGACCTGCGTGCGCTCGGCGAGCACGAGCAGGCCCGCCAACTCAGCGCGGACATCCTGACCCGCCGCCGCCGGGTGCTGGGCCAGGACCACCCGGACACACTGATCTCAGCCAACAACCTCGCCCTCGACCTACGCGCCTTGGGCGAGTACCTGCTGGCCCGCGCGCTCGACGAGGACACCCTGACCCGCTGTCGCCAGGTGTTGGGCCAGGACCACCCCAACACCCTGACGGCGGCGTACAACCTTGTCCGCGACCTGAGCGCGCTGGGCGAGTACCAGCAGGCCCGCCAACTCAGCGCGGACACCCTGACCCGCTGCCAGCGGGCGCTGAGCCACACTCAGCCGGAGACTCCGGAATCGCCCAACGGTCCCGCCGGTCGCCTGAGTACCTCCGCTGAGCATCAGCGGATCCGCCGGCTAGCAGAGTGGATCAATTCCCAATACCCGTCATGACCACTCGCCCCTACCTGGTCGACCCACCTCGTCGCTACGTTGAGCTTTCATAAGGGATGAACCAAGAGTGAACCAGGGATGAATATTCAACCTATTAGGTGTGGATATGCTAACCTAACGTAGATCAAGACTAGAAATTCCACCCATTCGAGTGTTTACGATCGCAGAGTGATACTCACAGCCGCGCTCACCGCGATCGGTACGCTGATGGTCGGGATCTTCCTCGGCCTCCGCATCCGGATCGTGGCGCCACCAGTGTCTCCTGATGGTGCTGAAGACTCGGATGCGGTGCGGTTGGAGGCGACCCGGCGGGATTTCGTGGCCAACGTCAGCCACGAACTCAAAACCCCCGTCGGCGCGATGGCCCTGCTCGCCGAAGCAGTCCTCGACGCCGCCGACGACCCCC
>JBOHFF010000029.1:0-23269 GCA_050699515.1 Pseudonocardiaceae bacterium | reverse complement strand
GTCCAGGTGCCCCCGGCGGCCTCGACACCGTGCCGGGTCTGCTCACGGATCATGCGGGTCAGGGTCAGGGTCAGCTCGTCCACCAACTGCAGCACCGGCGCCGGGTAGCCGGCCTGCAAGGTGGCCTGCTCGATGGATGCCGGGGGCGCGCCCTCGGCGAGCATGGCAACGCCCTCGTTGAGGAACGTGCCGATCACCCGGCTGGTGAAAAAGCCGCGGCTGTCGTTGACGACGATCGGGGTCTTGCGGATCTGCTGCACGACATCGATCGCGGCGGCCAGCGCGGCGTCCGACGTCGCCGCACCACGGACGATCTCCACCAGGGGCATCTTGTCGACCGGAGAGAAGAAGTGCAGGCCGAGGAAGTCGGCCGGGCGGTCCACCCCGCCGGCGAGGTCGGTGATCGGCAACGTCGAGGTGTTCGAGCACAGCAGCGCCCCGGGATCAACGACGTCGAGGACCTCGCCGAAGACCTTCTTCTTCAGCGCCGGGTCCTCGAACACCGCCTCGATCACCAGGTCGCAGCCCTTGAGATCGCCGGTATCGGAGGTCGGGGTGATCCGGGCCAGCAGCTCGTCGCGCTGCGCGATGCTCGATCGACCGCGGGAGACGGCTTTGTCCAGCAGCTTCTCCGAGTAGCCTTTGCCCTTCTCGGCCGCCGCGAGGTCGACGTCCTTGAGCACCACGTCCATGCCGGCGCGGGCGCAGGAGTAGGCGATGCCGGCACCCATCATCCCGGCGCCGAGCACGCCGACCTTGCGGAAGGTGCGCTTGGGGTGACCGTCGGGCCGGCTGCCGCCCTTGTTGATGTGCTGCAGGTCGAAGAAGAACGCCTTGATCATGTTCTTGGCGACCTGGCCGGTGACCAGATCCATGAAGTAGCGGCCTTCGATGGCCAGCGCGGTGTCGACGTCGACCTGGGCGCCTTCGACCGCCGCGCACAGGATGTGGTGCGGGGCCGGCATCGGCGCGCCCTTGAGTTGCTTGCGCAACGTGGCCGGGAACGCCGGCAGTAACTGCGCCAGCGCCGGGGTGGCGGGCGTGCCACCGGGGATCTTGTAGCCTCTGGCCTCCCAGGGCTGCTGCGCTCGCGGATGCGCCGCGATCCACTCCCGGGCCGCCTCCAGCATCTCCTCCCGGGTGGCGACGACCTCGTCGACGAGACCGATCGCCTCGGCCTGCGCCGGGCGCAGCTGCTGACCCTTGGTCAGCAGCTCGGTCAGCGCGACCATCAGACCCAGCATCCGCACCGTGCGGACCACCCCGCCGAGTCCCGGCAGGATTCCCAGGGTCACCTCGGGGAACCCGATCTTCGATGCCGGGTTGTCCAGCGCGATCCGGTGGTGGCAGGCCAGCGCCAGCTCCAGGCCGCCGCCCAGCGCCGCCCCGTTGATCGCGGCGACCACCGGGCGGCCCAGCTTCTCCAGCCGCCGCAGCTGGCCTTTGACCAGCGCGATGTAGGCGCCGAACTCGCGGGCGGTCTCCGGGGTGACGTTGCGCAGCGTACTGAGGTCCGCGCCGGCGAAGAAGGTCTTCTTCGCCGAGGTCAGGATGACCCCGGTGATCGAGTCCCGCTCGGCCTCGAGCCGGTCCAGCGTCTGCCCCATCGACGCGACGTAACTGTCGTTGATCACGTTCGCGGACCGCTCCGGATCATCGAGGGTCAGGGTGACGATGCCGGCGGCGTCGGCGTCCCAATGAATGCTCTCGGTCATGTCAGCTACACCCTCTCGATGATGGTGGCGATGCCCATGCCGCCGCCGACGCACAGGGTGGCCAGGCCGTAGCGCGCCTCGCGGCGGTCCAGCTCGTCGACCAGGGTGCCCAGGATCATCGCGCCGGTCGCGCCCAGCGGGTGGCCCAGCGCGATGGCCCCGCCGTTGACGTTGAGTTTGTCGTGCGGCACGTCCAGCTCCCGCATGAAGCGCAGCACCACCGCGGCGAAGGCCTCGTTGACCTCGACCAGGTCGATCTGGTCCATGGTCATGCCGGCCTTGGCCAACGCCTTGCGGGTGGCCGGCGCCGGGCCGGTCAGCATGATCGTCGGCTCCTCGCCGGTGATCGCGCCGGCCACGATCCGGGCCCGTGGCGTGAGCCCGAGATCCCGCCCGGCCTGCTCGGAGCCGACCAGCACCAGTGCGGCGCCGTCGACGATCCCCGAGGAGTTGCCGGCGTGGTGCACGTGCTCGATGCGCTCCACCCAGTGGTAGCGCTGCAGCGCGACGGCGTCGAAGCCGGCCTGTTCACCGAGGTCTTCGAAGGCCGGTGGCAGCGCGGCCAGACCCGCCATGGTGGTGTCCGGGCGCAGGTGCTCGTCGCGGTCCAGGATGAGGGCGCCGGTGAGGTCGCGCACCGGCACCACCGAGCGCTGGAAGTAGCCGTTGCTCCAGGCCTTGGCGGCGCGGTGCTGGGATTCCAGGGCGTAGGAGTCGACGTCCTCGCGGGTGAGGCCCTCGACGGTGGCGATCAGGTCGGCGCTGATGCCTTGCGGGACGAACCGGGCGGCGTAGGCGGTCTCCGGGTCCATCGCCAGCGCACCGCCGTCGGAGCCCATCGGTACCCGGGACATCGACTCGACACCGCCGGTGAGCACCAGATCCTCCCAGCCCGAGCGGACCTTCATGGCGCCGAGATTGACCGCTTCCAGGCCTGAGGCGCAGAACCGGTTGATCTGCAGCCCGGCGACGACGTCGGGCAGGCCGGCGGCCAGCGCCGCGGCGCGCGCGATATCCGCGCCCTGGTCGCCCACCGGGGTGACCACCCCGAGCACGATGTCGTCGATTCGCGCCGGATCCAGGTTCGGGTACCGGCGGCGTAGCTCGTCGATCAGCCCGGTGACCAGGGAGATCGGCTTGACGCCGTACAGCGCACCGGTTGGTTTACCCTTACCCCGCGGGGTGCGGATGGCCTCGTAGACGAACGCCTCGGTCATCATCGGCTCCCTATCTGTGGCGACACTGTTTCGGACGGCACTGTTTCGGACGGCACTGCGGATTCACGGATCGCGTGGTTGATAGCGAGCTGGAAGTTGGTGACGACACCATTGATGGTGATCGGTTTGAGCTGTGCCAGCAATGTAATCAGCGCCTCGCGCAACTCGGGCGGGCGCCCGCGCTCGCGGTACTCGCCCAATACAGAATCGTGAAATAGCGCCACCAGCTCGGTAGCCAGCGCGCTGGTGTGCCGCTCGATGATCTGCTTGGCGGCCAGCTGGACTTCGAAATCGAGCGTGGTGCCGAGCAGGCTCAGCCCGTAACCGAGCATGTCCGGGCTGGTCAGCAACCAGCGCTGGGTCTGATCATGGTGCACGGTGTCATCGGGCACGGTGTCATCGGGCACGGTGTCATCGGACACAGCGTCGTCACGCCGGATCACGCCGAGCCACGCCAGCTGAGCCAGCGCCTCGTCGTCCAGCGTGTGCCCGGCCCGGACTTCGAGCTCGGCGCGATCCACCGTCTCGGGTTCCTCAGGCAGCCATGGGGCGAGCAATGCGCGGTGTAGCGCGAGGTCCTCTGGTGAGCGATCCAGCGGGATCCTCGCGAGGTAGCCCTCGATCGCCGCCAGCGTGAAGCCCAGCCCCTGCAGGTCCCGGACCAGCTCCAGGCGGGCCGTGTGCCGCTCGTCGTACAAGCCCAACCGGCCGCGCACCGCCGGCGGCGGGATCAGTCCCATCCCGGTGTAGAAGCGGATGGTGCGCACGCTGATCCCGGTGTGCGCCGCCAGCTCCGCAATCGTGAGCTCGTCTGCCACCAATCACCCCTCCCACGTGACAGCAGAACTGTCGTAACAGTATCACTGTCACATCACAACCGCAGCACATCGGGACCTGCCGCCGGATCAGGCGTTTCGCGGCGCCGTCACCAAACTCACTGCGAATCCCGCTGCGGTACCATTCTGGTATGACCAAGCAGATCGCTGTCCGGCTACCGGATGACATCGTGGAGTTCGTCGATCGGCTGGTCACCACCGGGCAGGCAGGTAGCCGAGCGGCTGTCGTCACACGAGCGCTCGAGCGGGAACGGCGGCGGGAGATCGCGGCACGCGACGCGGCCATCCTGGCCACCGCCGGCGCCGATTCCGATCTCGACGCTCTAGCGGAGCACATCGCTCGTACGCCACTGGATGACCTCGATTGATCCGGCCGATCCACACAGCTCACCTCGACAAGGTGCAACCCGTTCTGATCTTGACTCGGGAGCTGGTGCGCCCGCACCTGAGCCGGGTGACCGTCGCACCCATCACCAGTACCATCCTGGGCCTGTCGACCGAGGTGCCAGTCGGGTCGGCGAACGGACTCGATGACGACAGCGTGGTCAGCTGCGACAGCATCGTCACGGTGCCCACCAGCGCGCTGGGACGGCAGATCGGCTACCTCCTACCCGCTCAGGAGGCTCAACTGGCCACCGCGATCCGCGCCGCGTTCGATCTCGACTGACATGCTGTCCTCCCCGCTGAGCGTGAGCCCTCGCGACGAGACGATCATCGGCCAGGACGAGGACCGACCCGGTCGCCGGCTCACCGGGCCGGTCGCCACTGGGATCACCGCAGCGGGTGCGCTGATCTCGGTGTTCGTGCTCTACCAGGTGTTCTGGCCGCTGCGCCAGGGTAACCAGTTCGCGCTCATCCTGTTCCTGGCCACGACGCTGCCGCTGGTGTTCCTGTGTTACCGCTCGGGCGTGCGCCCTCGACGGCTCCCCGCCAGCGAGCACCGGGACAACCCGACCGTCATCGACTACGCGCTCGCGGCGCTGGCCCTCGCGGTGTGCCTCTACCCGGTACTCCCGGTGGAGCTCGGCACCGGCGGTGGTGGCTTCGACGCGTTCCTGGACCGTCAGGGCATCCTGACGCTGCCCGACGTGCTGGCCGGCGGGGTGTTGCTGGTGCTGGTGCTGGAGGCCTGCCGGCGGACCACCGGCTGGGTGCTGCCCGCGGTCTGCCTGCTGTTCCTGGCCTACTCCTACTACGGGGGCCTGCTGCCGCAGAGCGCCTCGATCGCGCACCAGGGCCTGAACGTCGACGAGATCGTCAACGCGTTGTACAACGACGCGTCCGGCTTCTACGGGATCCCGCTGGACGTGGCGGCGAGCTACATCGTCTTGTTCGCGATCTACGCCGCGGTGCTGGATCTCTCCGGCGCGGGCAGGTTCTTCATCGACCTGTCGATGGCGGCGTTCGGCCGCTCCCGCTGCGCACCGGGCCGGACCGTCGCGCTGTCCGGGTTCCTGCTGGGCACGGTGTCCGGCTCGGGCACCGCGACCACGGTCAGTCTCGGCTCGGTGACCTGGCCGATCCTGCGCCGCGCCGGTTACCCGGCCGAGCCGGCGGGCGGGATGCTGGCCGCAGCGGGCATCGGCGCGATCCTCTCGCCACCCACGCTCGGCGCCGCAGCCTTCATCATTGCCGAATACCTTCAGGTGTCCTACCTGCAAGTACTGCTATGGGCGATCATCCCGACGCTGCTGTACTACCTCGGCATCCTGCTCGCCGTCGAGATCGACGCCCGCCGCCTGGGGGCCAAGCCGGTCGACGTGGCGGCTTCGTCGCCGTGGTGGCTGCTGGCCCGCTTCGGTTACCACTTCATCTCGCTGGGCGTGATCGTGCTGTTCCTCGCGCTGGGCATCCCGCCGTTCAAGGCTGTGGTCTACGCCTGCGGGGTGCAGCTGGTGCTGTCCTTCCTGGACCGCCGCCACGCGCTCACGCCCCCGCGGCTCTACGCCGCGCTGGCCACCGGGGTGCGCAGCGTGTTGCCGGTGATCGCGGTGTGCGCCGCCGCCGGGATCATCACCTCCACCATCGCCAAGACCGGCCTCGGGCTGCAGCTGTCCTCGATCCTGGTCGGTGTTGCGCGCGCCATCACCGACAACTCGACCGGCACGCTGATCGCGACCGCGATCCTCGCCGCGGTGGCCGTCGCCCTGCTCGGGCTCGCGGTGCCGGTGACCGCGTCGTTCATCATCGCCTGGGTGATCATCGGTCCGGCGCTGCAGAACCTGGGAGTTGCGCCACCCGAGGCGGCGATGTTCCTGTTCTACTTCGCGGTGCTCTCCGAAGTCACCCCGCCCACCGCGCTGGCTGCGGTCGCGGCCTGCGCGATCACCGGTGGCCGGGTGATGGCCACCATGGGACAGGCCACCAGATACGCGCTGCCGGCGTTCCTGGTGCCCTTCGCCTTCGTGCTCACCGGCAACGGCGCCGCCCTGCTGACGCTCGGCTCGCCCTGGACCATCATCTGGACGACCGCGACCTCGGCGCTGGCGGTGGCGGCGCTGGCGGTGGCCACCGGCGGCTGGCTGATCCGCCGGGCAGGCTGGGCGGAGCGTGCCCTGTGCTTGCTGGCTGCGTTGTTGCTGCTGTACTTGGAGCCGGTGCCGATCGCCGCCGGTGCTGTACTGCTGACCGCTGCCACCGTGATCCACCTGGTTACCAGCCGAGTACCTGTCACAATCGAGGAGACCTGATGGCCGCTGTGCGATCTGGCCTGGCGCTGCTGGCCGCCTGGGTGGCGGTGACCAGCCTGGTGGCCTGCGGTGGCCGCCAGCAGAACACCGCCACCGATCAGGGCGCCGGCAGCTGTGAGATCACCACGGAGCGCCGGATCGGCATCGCCACCGGCAACACCGGCGGCGTCTACTACGTGCTCGGCGGTGGCTTCGCCGAATCGGTGAGCACTGCCACCGGCGGCAAGCTCAAGGCCACCGCCGCCGAGACCGGCGCCTCGGTGCAGAACATCCAGCAACTCGTCGCGGGTAAGTACCAGGTGGCGTTCTCGCTGGCCGACACCGCCGCCGACGCGGTCAACGGCACCGGGACGTTCACCAGCAAGCAGCCGATCACCGCGCTGGCCCGGCTCTACTCCAACTTCACCCAACTCGTGGTCCGTACCGACGCCGGCATCACCAGCCTGGCCGATCTGCGCGGCAAGCGGGTCTCCACCGGGTCACCGAAGTCCGGCACCGAAGTGATCGCCAATCGGATCCTGCAGGCCGCCGGGCTGGACCCAGGGACGGATCTGGCTGCCCAACGGCTCGACATCGGGACCAGCGTGGACGGGATGAAAGACGGCACGATCGATGCCATGTTCTTCTCCGGTGGGCTGCCGACTCCCAACCTCACCGACCTGTTCACCAGTCTCGGCACCAAGGTGCGGCTGCTGGACACCTCTGGCGTGCTGAGCACGTTGAAGGGGATCAGCCCCGGCTACGATCTCGCCACCATCCCGGCGTCGACCTACCCGAACGCCACCGACACCCCGACCATCGTGGTGCCCAACCTGCTGGTCGCGCCGCAGAGCCTGGACGCGGCCACCGCCTGCGTGCTGACCAGGACCCTCTTCGAGCACCGGGCTGATCTGATGGCCATCAACCCGGCGGCCGCGGGCATCATCTTGCAAAGGGCCCGCGAAACCGACCCGGTCCCCCTGCACCCCGGCGCCAAGCAGGCGCTGGACACGCTTGGCGCACCCTGACCACGTTCAGAGCGCCTCCAGTAATGCTCAAGCCGGTGACGATACCTCTGGTCGGAAAGCGCACACAGCACGACCGGGACAACCGCCGGTCACTCTCTGTCGCGCGGAAGCGAGGGGTGATCGTGTCGGGTATCGGGAACACGTTTCTCACGTTCGCGCCGGCGGGTTCCGAGAATCGCTGACCAATCTGTACTCACAGTAGATGTGATGTGGATTGAGTTGTCATGGTCGAGCGCAGCGCGAACCTGCTAGGCCGGCTCGACTCCTGCTCCCGCATCCTCATCGAGCTCCTGGTTGTGGACTCGGCTGTGCACGACAGCGTGGTCGGCATCGACGATCTCGCCCAGATGGTCGGGGATCCGGTCGCCGACGTCGAGCGCAACCTGGAGCGGCTGGTGAGCACAGGGACGGTTGTCGAGCAGCAGCACGGCCGGCACACGAGTTACCACATCGCCGATCCGCTGATCCGGGAGATGCTGTACAGCGATATCAGTGGTACCAGACGGTGCGTCATGCACCGGAGGATTGCTGAGAGGCTGCTCGAATCCGGACGGAGGCAGGCCGCGACGTCGCATTTCGTGCGGGCGGCCCAGACGGGGGAAGATCTGGCGGCGCGGCAACTGCTCAGCGAGGCAGAGCGGGCGGGGGATCAGCAGGCGATCGCCGAGGCGCTCGGGGTGTTAGGGCCCACGCTCGGCTGGCAAGGTCGCTTCGACGCGGCCGAGGAGGTGCTCCTGCGCAGCATCACGCTGCCTGCGCCGGCAGCGCGTGGCGCGTGGCTGGCGCACAACCTGGCACTGCTTGCCACGTTCGACGCCTGCCGGGGCCAGTTGGGCTCTGCTCGTACGCGGTGGGCCCAGGCCGCCTCATCCGGCCCCGATCACGATCCGGTGATAGACGGATACGGTGCGTTCATCAAGTTACTCGCCGGCGACCTGACAACAGTCACCGAGCAGGTGAAACAGGCGAAGAGTCACGACGGGACAGCCCGATCGTGCTTGCCGGACCGGCTGTCGGCCTGCGCAGCGATGGCGGCGGCGGAGCGCGGCGAGGTCAACGAGGCTCGTCGACACCTCGAGGCGGCTGGTACTGACAATCTGACCCTCGGCATCGTGCAATCGTGGCACTGGTGGGCCAAGGGAGTCGTGGCCAGAGCCGAGGGCCAGTTGACCACCGCGGTCGCCGTCCTGCAACGGGCGGCCGAGGGCTACTCGGCAATGAACGGCTGGGCACTGGCCGGGTTCGTGCTGGCGGATCTGGCCGAGGTCACGGTGTCGGCTGGCGATTGCGACGCCGCCACCAGGGCCGCGAGCTGCGCCGAAGACAACGCACGCCGCACCGGAGAGCCCATCCAGCAGGCTCTCCACCTGCTGGCCACGGCGTGTGCACTGACCGGAAACAGTCGCTGTGATCAGGCGGTGAGTGCAGCGTTGCAGGCCATCGACACGTTCGGCTCCAGGGGGTACGCGCTGCTGGCCGCTCGTGCCCGCGTCGTCTACGCCATCGCCGTCCGGCGATCTGATCACAGCGCCGCCGAGGCGGCGTTGCGCGAGGCCGCCTCGTCTTTCGCCGCCTGCGGAGCTGTGCTGCGCCACGAGCAGGCCAACGCGCTGTTGACACAGCTGCGATCAGGCGGAGAGTGCACTCTGGACAACGACAGCGGCCCGAACCCGCTGACCCGGCGGGAACGCCAGGTCGCCGAGCTGGCCGCCCGCGGTCTGTCCGCCCCGCAGATCGCCAAACGGCTCCACATCGGCGCACGCACCGTCGAGACCCATCTCTGTCATATCTATCCTAAACTCGGAGTCACCTCCAAACAACAACTCGTGCTGCACGGTACCGAGCTCGGGCTGATACCCGGACAGTAGCGAATCCGTAGTTTCTACGGGTCACGCCTGAGGTCGTCGTCCCTACACTGGATGCGATTGAAAGGGCATTTATCACTACGGGTACGGACAGAGATCGGTGGTGCGGCGTGACTGAGTCGGTGCAGTTGGAGCCTGGTGTCAATGGCCAACCCCAGAATGGGTAGGCTCCACAGTTGACTTTGGCCACGGAGGCCGCCCGTAATCTGGCGACGACGACCAAGTCCGTACCGCAGATGCAGGAGATCACGTCGCGTTGGCTGCTGCGGGTGTTGCCGTGGGTGGAGGCCACCGGTGGGACGTTCCGGGTGAACCGCCGGGCGACTTACACGGTGGGCGACGGTCGAGTGTCGTTCACGATGAATGGAGACGCTGACATACGGGTCATTCCCGATGAGCTGCGCGAGCTGCCGATGTTGCGGAGCTTCACCGATCACCCGGACGTGCTGAGTGAACTGGCGAGCCGGTTCGAGCAGCGCGACATCGACGCGGGGAGCGCGATCGTGCAGGCGGGTGATCCGGCAGATCAGCTGTTCATCATAGCTCACGGCAAGGTCAACAAAATCGGCCCGGGAAAATACAGCGAACCGACAGTGCTGGCCGTCTTGGCCGACGGGGACTATTTTGGTGATCGCGAGCTGGTCGAGTCCCAGGACACCTGGTCCTACACGGTCACCGCAGTGACCCCGTGCAAGGTACTGGCACTGTCCGAACAGGAATTCCAGCAGATAGCCGATCGGTCCGATCCGCTGCGCGAGAGTATTGCCCGGTACCGGGCCACCGCCGACCACGACCAGAACGAACACGGTGAGGCTGCCATCAAGCTCACTGCTGGCCACCAGCAGGAACACCTGCTGGAAGGCACGTTCGCCGACTACGAGCTCAAGCCCAGGGAGTACCAGCTCAGCGTGGCCCAGACAGTCCTTCGGGTGCACACCCGGGTGGCCGATCTGTACAACAATCCGATGAACCAGGTCGAGGAACAGCTCCGGCTGACCGTCGAGGCCCTGCGCGAACGCCAAGAGAACGAACTGATCAACAACCGTGATTTCGGGTTACTCCACAACGCCGACTTCACACAGCGGATCAGTACCCGCGCCGGGGCACCCACACCTGATGACCTCGACGAGTTGCTGGCCACCGTGTGGAAGGACCCGGATGTGCTGCTGGCTCATCCCCGAACCATCGCCGCATTCGGCCGGGAATGTAACCGCCGGGGGATCTACCCGCAGAGCATCGACATCAGCGGTCACAAGATGCCGGCCTGGCGTGGGGTGCCTCTGCTTCCCTGTAACAAGATCCCCGTGGACAAGCGCCACCAGACCAGTTCGATCCTGTTGCTCCGGACCGGTTTGGAGAAGCAAGGGGTGATCGGTCTGCACCAGACCGGTCTCCCCGATGAGATCCAGCCCGGATTGAACGTGCGCTTCATGGGTATCGACGAGAAGGCCATCATCTCGTACCTGGTCAGCGCATACTACTCGGCCGCTGTTATGGTTCCCGATGCCATCGGCATCCTGGAGAACGTCGAGACCGCACGTTTCGACGACTTGTCGGCGCAGGCCACGCCGCAGCCGTCCTCGCCCGAGCCGTCCTCGCCCGAGACATCCTCGAAGGCCCAGTCCGCGAAGAAGTCGAAATAGCGCGGAGGGCGGGCCATGCAACCCTACGAACTACCAGATTTCTACATGCCGTACCCGGCGCGATGCAACCCCCACCTCGAGGTGGCACGCACACACACGAAGGCGTGGGCCCGGGAGATGGGTATGCTGGATGCACCACCCGACGGGACCGGCCGGTGTATCTGGGATGAGAACAAGTTCGACTCCATGGACTTCGCGCTATTGTGCGCGTACACCCATCCCGATACACCGAGCCGCGAGCTCGATCTGGTGACCGACTGGTACGTCTGGGTGTTCTACTTCGATGACCATTTCCTGGAGGTCTACAAGCGAAGTCAGGATCAGGCCGGCGCGAAGGAGTACCTCGACGGGCTGCCGGCATTCATGCCGGTGGATCTCGCCGGCGCAATCCCGGAACCGGCGAATCCGGTCGAGCGTGGGCTGATCGATCTGTGGGCACGGACCGCCCCGAACAGGTCGTTGGAGTGGCGGCGGCGGTTCTTCGAGAGCACCAGGAACCTGCTCTACGAGTCGACCTGGGAACTCGCCAACATCAGCGGAAACCGGGTACCGAACCCGATCGAGTACATCGAGGTACGCCGCAAGGTCGGCGGCGCACCGTGGTCGGCGGACCTCGTCGAGCACGCCACGTTCATCGAGATCCCGGCCAGGATCGCGGCCTCCCGGCCGATGCGTGTCCTGAAGGACACGTTCGCCGACGGAGTGCACCTGCGCAACGACATCTTCTCCTACCAGCGGGAAACCGAGCACGAAGGAGAGATCAACAACTGCGTTCTGGTGCTGGAGCGATTCCTGGACGTCAGCCCGCAGCGGGCCGCGGACCTGACCAACGACATCCTGACCTCCCGCCTGCAGCAGTTCGAGAACACCACCCACACCGAGCTGTCCTCGCTGTTCGAGGAGAACGGCCTGAGCCTGCTGGAACGCGAGAGCGTGCTGCTATATGTCAAGGGCCTGCAAGATTGGCAGTCGGGTGGCCACGAATGGCACCTGCGGTCGAGCCGCTACATGAACGAGGGGTCGAATCCGCAACCGTCGGTGGCGCAGCGCCTGCTCGACGGGCCCCTGGGCCTGGGTACCTCCGCAGCGCAACTGAAGTTGTCACCCGCAACCCTGGGTCTCCAACGATTCAGAAGCCACACGCACGTGCCCTACGTCGCCGTGGGGCCGACCACCTTGCCCGATTTCTCCATGCCTTACACCGCGCGGGTCAATACCAACCAGGAACGGTCTCGCCGGCACTGCATCGACTGGGCCCGCCAGATGGGCATGCTCGACTCCCTCCCGGACGGTATCGGGATCTGGGACGAGGAGAACCTCGCGTTGTTCGATTTCGCCGTCTGCGCGGCGCGCATCCATCCGGATGCGGCGGGTCCTGAGCTTGATCTGTCCTCAGCGTGGCTGACCTGGGGGACCTACGGCGATGACTACTACCCGGTGGTCTTCGGGATACCCCGGGACATGGCGGGTGCGAAGCTGTTGAACGCCCGGCTCCCGGAGTTCATGCCGCTAGACTGCGGCGCCACGCCAGCGCCGGTCAACCCGGTGGAAACCGGCCTGGCCGACCTGTGGATCCGCACGGCGAGCCCGATGACCATCGATCAGCGGCGCCAGTTCCGCCACGGTGTGGAGAGCATGACGGAAAGCTGGTTATGGGAGCTGGCGAACCACATCCAGCAACGGATCCCCGATCCGGTCGACTACATCGAGATGCGGCGCCGGACGTTCGGCTCCGACATGACACTATCGTTGGCCCGTATCACGAAGACCGGGACGATCCCGCTCGAGCTACTGGGCACCCGGGCCGTGCGCGGCCTGGAGAACTCGGCCATGGACTACGCCTGCTTCACGAACGATATCTTCTCCTACCAGAAGGAGATCGAGTTCGAGGGCGAGCTGCACAACGCCGTGCTGGTCGTTGAGAAATTCCTCGACATCGATCGCCGGCAAGCCGTCGGAGCCGTCAACGACCTGATGACCGCGCGCGTGCAGCAGTTCGAGCACATCAGCGCCACCGAACTGCCCGTCCTCGTCGAAGAATTCGACCTGGACACGGAGGCGCGCGACACGCTGAACAGCTATGTCGTGGGCCTTCAGGACTGGATGTCCGGCATTCTCGACTGGCATAGATCGTGCGGCCGGTATGAGGAATCGGCGTTGCGCCGACGGTACCGGAGAGCACCGCGACGCTTCGGTGGACCTACCGGGCTGGGCACATCCGCTGCTGTCATCGGATCACTGGGCAACCTGAGGACGCCGGCCTAGGTCGCCGGTCGATGTGGCGCTTGAGTGATGGGGGGTGTGTGTCGTGACCGAGTCGGTGCAGGTGGAGTCGCGCGGGGATGGCGAGCAGCCGCAGCTGAGTCTGGCGACGGCGGGAGCCCGCAATCTGGCGACGACGACGAAGTCCGTGCCGCAGATGCAGGAGATCACGTCACGCTGGCTGCTGCGGGTATTGCCGTGGGTGGAGGCCACCGGCGGGACGTTCCGGGTGAACCGCCGGTTGACTCATACGGTCGGGGACGGTCGGGTGACGTTCACCATGACGGGCGTCGAGGTGCGGGTTGTTCCCGAGGAACTGTGCGAGTTGCCAGTGTTGCGAGGTTTCGCCGATGCCGAGTTATTGCAAGCGTTGGCCGACCGGTGTGTGCAGCGGGAGTTCGAGGCCGGTAACACGCTGGTGGAGACGGGCCAGCCGGCCGATCAGGTATTTCTCATCGCGCACGGCAAAGTCAACAAGATCGGTCCGGGGCGCTACGGCAACTCGACGGTCGTCGATGTCCTCGCCGATGGCGACTATTTCGGTGATCGGGAGTTGATCGAGCCGCCGCAGGGGTGGACTTTCACGATCACGGCCGCGACCGCGTGCACCGTGCTGACCCTGCCCCGGCCAGCATTCGAGGAGTTGCTGAGCCGCTCCGAGGCCTTGCACACGCACGTCGAGCGATTCCGGGATCTGGGCAGACGACCGCAGAACAAACGCGGCGAGGCTGTTATCACCCTGACTTCAGGGCATGCCGGGGAACCGGAGCTGGCCAGCACGTTCGTCGACTACGAGACCACGCCCCGGGAATACGAGCTCAGTGTCGCTCAGACCGTCCTCCGGGTGCACACCCGGGTGGCGGATCTCTACAACAATCCGATGAGCCAGGTCGAGGAACAACTCCGGCTGACCGTCGAAGCCCTGCGCGAACGACAGGAGAACGAACTGATCAACAACCGGGACTTCGGATTGCTGCACAACGCCGACCTCGCCCAGCGCATCCACACCCGAACCGGTCCGCCCACCCCTGACGACCTCGACGAACTGCTCAGCCGCCGGAGAAAATCGCGCTTCTTCCTGGCCCATCCCCGCACGATCGCCGCATTCGGTCGGGAATGTCACCGCCGGGGCGTCCACCCGCAGAATATCGACATCGACGGCCAGGCCATGACGGCATGGCGCGGCGTACCGATCCTCCCCTGCAACAAGATCCCCATCACCGAGCACCACACCAGCTCGATCCTCGTGATGCGCACCGGAATGGAAGACGAAGGTGTGATCGGCCTGCACCAGACGGGGATTCCCGACGAAATCGAACCTGGCTGCAACGTCCGATTGATGGGTATCGACGACAAAGCGATCATCTCCTATCTGGTCAGCACCTATTACTCGGTGGCAGTGCTCGTTGCGGATGCACTAGGAATTCTGGAGAACGTCGAAATCAGTCGACAGAGGAGGCGCCGAGATTGTGACCACCACTGACGTGATGACCGACGATCGATCGGCACACGAGGTGCTCGAGTGGAGCCGCAGCCTCGTCGAGCCTGCCGTGCGCACCGCGGTCCACACGCTGCCCTCCTCGATGCTGCGCATCGCCGGTTACCACTTCGGCTGGTGGAACGAGCACGGCTACCCCGAGCAGGTCAACGGGGGCAAGGCGATCCGGCCCACGCTGGTCCTGCTCAGCGCCCAGGCTGTCGGCGGTACCGCGGCTGCGGCATTGCCGGCCGCGACCGCCGTGGAGCTGGTGCACAACTTCTCACTGGTGCACGACGACGTCATGGACGGTGACCTGACCCGCCGCCACCGCCGCACGGCGTGGAGCGTGTTCGGGGTCAACAAGGCGATCCTGCTGGGAGATGCGCTGCTGGCGCTGGCGCTGGAGGTCCTCGCCGGCAGCGGGCACCCGGCCGCCATGGAGGGAACCCGGATGCTCAGCGCCGCGGTACAGGATCTGGTGGAGGGCCAGTGCGCGGACCTGGCGTTCGAGCAACGAGTCCAGGTCGAGCCGTCCGAGTGTGTCCGGATGGCCGAGCTGAAGACCGCGACCCTGATGGCGTGCGCCTGCGCGGTGGGCGCCTGTTTCGGTGGTGGCGACCCGGAGCGGGTCGGGCAGCTGCGCCGTTTCGGCGCGCACCTGGGTTTGGCCTTTCAACACGTGGACGATCTGCTGGGGATCTGGGGAGATCCGGCGACGACCGGCAAGCCGGTCCACTCCGACCTGCGCAGCCGGAAAAAGTCCCTCCCGGTGGTGGCTGCGCTGGCTTCGGACACCTCGGCCGGACGCGAGCTCTCCGAGCTCTTTCACCGCGAGACGCCGCTGTCGACGACCGAGTTGACCCACGCCGCGCAACTGATCGAGATCGCCGGTGGACGAGCCTGGAGCCAGTCTCAGGTCGATGACCTGCTCGCACAGGCGCTGAGCCAGCTGCCTGCGGCCAGCTCTGGGACGGCGCGGGCCATCGGAGAGCTGGGCGCGCTCGCTCGACTGGCCACCGACCGTGACCACTGAGCACGAGCCCCGCTGCGTCGTTGTTGCGGATGCTGCTGATAGTCGGCGCGGTCGTGTTCATCGCCTTGGCGTACCCGCCAGCGTCAGGAGAGTGGGCGCGCGAATACTGATCATCGGTGGAGCATCCGCCTTCGTGTCCTTCGCCTACCTGCTGACCATGGTGATGGACCATCCCTTCGCCGGCGACACCCCGGTCGATACCACGCCCTACAAGACGGACTCCCTGGCCCTGTACTGGGTCATCGACTCGGCTCCCCGCCCGCTGGACCCCGGGATGTTCGAGCAGCTCTCGACGAAAGATCTCATCGGGGTGTGGAACTCGGATTCCTCGTTCCCGAAAACCACTCAAAGACGCGGGTGAGGTCGAGTGGCGCCTGACGAAAGTTCAGCGGGAGAAACCGCTGATAATCGATGGGAGGTAGCGATATGGTTCCTTGGAGCCTTTCCGGGGCGGTTGGGATCTCACCAAGATCGAAGGCAAAACAGAGCCATCCGATCTGGCCTCCAGGTTCGACGATGTCGCTTCCTTCTGCCGTCACCCGTGATGTTTACGACCACTGAAGGAGACGTTATGACACCGATAGACCTGGGTATGCCCGCATCACCGGTTCCCGCGACCCTGCCGACCCCGCGCCGCCGGGTATCGCGTCAGGTCATGGTCGGCAGCGTGCCGGTCGGCGGTGGCGCGCCGGTCTCGGTCCAGTCCATGACCACCACCCGCACCTGCGACATCGATGCCACGCTGCAGCAGATCGCTGAGCTCACCGCGACGGGGTGCCAGATCGTGCGGGTCGCGGTCCCCAGCCAGGACGACGCCGACGCGCTACCGGCCATCGCGGCGAAGTCCCAGATCCCGGTCATCGCCGACATCCACTTCCAGCCTCGCTACGTCTTCGCCGCCATCGACGCCGGCTGCGCCGCGGTCCGCGTCAATCCCGGCAACATCAAGAAATTCGACGACAAGGTCGGGCAGATCGCGCGGGCCGCTCGCGAGGCCGGCGTGCCGATCCGCATCGGAGTCAACGCCGGCTCGCTGGATCCCCGGCTGCTGGCCAAACACGGCCGCCCCACCCCCGATGCGCTGGTCGAATCCGCCCTCTGGGAATGCTCCCTGTTCGAAGAACACGGATTCCACGACATCAAGATCTCCGTCAAACACCACGACCCCCTCATCATGATCGCCGCCTACCGGCAACTGGCCGCCCGCTGCGACTACCCGCTACATCTCGGCGTCACCGAGGCCGGACCACTGTTCCAAGGCACCATCAAATCCGCCGTCGCCTTCGGTGTCCTGCTAGCCGAAGGCATCGGCGACACCCTCCGGGTGTCGCTGTCCGCCCCGCCCGTCGAAGAAGTCAAGGTCGGCATCAGCATCCTCGAATCCCTCAGCCTGCGACCCCGCCACCTGGAGATCGTGTCCTGCCCCTCCTGCGGGCGTGCCCAAGTCGACGTCTACACCCTCGCCGAACAAGTCACCGCCGCCTTCGAGGGCTTCCCGGTACCGTTACGGATCGCCGTCATGGGCTGCATCGTCAACGGTCCCGGCGAAGCCCGCGAAGCCGACCTCGGCGTCTCCTCAGGCAACGGCAAAGGCCAAATCTTCGTCCGCGGCAAAATCATCAAAACCGTCCCCGAACACCAGATCGTCCAGACCCTCCTCGACGAAGCCCACCAGCGAGACTGGACACCCTGACCACCCGAACCCGGCTCCGCTGTAGCAGCTGTAGCAGACGAGCGCGGGATCACGCGGGGATGACGAAATCCAGTACATGCTCGCCGGCGCGGTGCACCTGCAGCCCACCGCGGCGGGCGATCCGCGCTACGCCCTCGGCATCGGACACCGCCCGGGGTGCCGTGGCGAGCAGCCGAGCCAGCCTGCCTTTGTGCGACTTGTTGTGGTGACTGACCGTGCGAAGCCCGCCATGACCGTCGTCGCTGAGTACCTGCACGGTGACCGCGCCCGGTACCGGCGCCAGCGCGACGTAGCCGCCGGAACGCAGGTCGACCACCAGGCCCTCGACCCCGGCCAGCAGCGGAGCGAGCACCGGAGACCAGACCGTGCGCAGCGAGCCCACCCCGGGAAGCACCGAGGCGGCGGAGAGCCGGTAGGCCGGTATCAGGTCGTTCGCGCTGAGCAACCCGAACAGCGCGGAGGCCACCGCCAGCCGAGCTCGCTGGACCGGCCGCAACGAGCCGGCATCCAGCGCTGCGTAGAGCACACCGGTGTAGCGGTGCAACGCAGGACACGTCGGCGCGGTCCACAACGCTGCGTTGCGGGCCAGCTCATCACCTTGGCGCTGCGACAAACCCAGTGCAGCCAACCCCGCAGGCACATCCCCAGCCAGCCCGACCAGCTCGTCGATCAGTTTTCGCCGGGTCGGGATGAGATCGGGATGCGACAGCGCGTCGAGCCGCAGCGGCGGACCGTCACCACCCGAGGCCTTGGTCTCCGAAGGCGGTAGCAGAACCAGCACAGGCGGTGAGCTTACGGACGCGCTCAACTTCCTCCAGAGGCCACCGCCCGTCGGGTATCGAGTACGGCGAGATCCGCTGCGGCGCGCCCGGCGTGCCAGCCGGCGGCGTTGCCGACGCTGAACGAGCGGGACACCGACTGCGGGAACATCTCCTCGAACAGTTCGTCCACCAGCCGTTCCCGGGCCGCCAAGACCGGCAGCAGCCGGGCCGGATCCACCACCGCGGCGGCACCCACGTCCCTGGCAGTACTGAGCCGTTCACCGATGCGGGTCGCGTAGGCGAGCAGGAACGACTGGCGGTAGGACCGGGTGCGGGAGCGCCCGCTGCGGGTGGTCTGGCTGCCCGCCGACACCATCGCCCGGGTCGCCTGCACCAGTAGTGACGTGCTGAGCAGCTCCACGATCTCCAGATCGACCTCGTCACCAAGCACGGTGGTGAACCCGAGCTTCTCCGACAGCACGGTCCGGCACCGGTTCGCCTCGGCCACCGCGCCCACCAGCAGCGCCTTCGCCGCCACGTAGGGGTTGTCCAGCCACATTCGGCGGGCGGCGGCGGGATGCGGATCCGGGACACTGCCTGCGCTCGCAGCGCTCTCCACGACGATCCGCTCCAGCGAGTACCGGCTCATCAGCTCCTGCGCCTTGGCCGAGAGCGCCTCGGCTTCTTCGGGGAAGGTGGTGGACTCGGCCTTGGCCAGCAGCGCCCGCACCCGCGCCAGCATCTTCTGATCGACACCGCGGCGCGGCATGGCGGTAGTAACGGTGGCGGACCCCGGCGGCGACCCGATCCTGGGCAATGCCGGCAACGCCAGCAGCATCGCCAGCACTTCGATCACCGTCGAGAGCGCGACGGCCAGGCTCGCACCGTGGCGCTTGGCCCACTGCGGGAGATGACCTCCGGGCTGGCCTGGCTCCCACCACAGCTGCGCCCCGATCTGTTGCAGGTCCTCGCGCCACCGCTGTGGCACGGTGGCCTTGGCGTAACGCCGGGACTCCTCGGCGATGGCGTCGAGGAGGTAGCCGACCCCGGCGACGTCCAGCCGTCGCCGGGCCATCTGGTGCAGGTCCTCCGGTGACCAGCCGTGCTCCCACGCTGCCGTGATGAGCGGCAGCACCGCGCACTGCACCGCAGCCGCCAGGATGGTCGGCTGGCCGGCGCACCGATCGGCCACGATAACGCCGATCCTGGCCCCGGCCTCCGGATCGCCCGCCCAGTTCTCGCGCGCGGCGCTGAGCAGCACCGTCGATATCGTTTCCGCCGATGGCCTGACCCGCCCAGACCCGGCACCCGGCGCCCCAGCAGCCCTGGCACCCGCAGCCCAGGCACCCGCAGCCCAGGCACTCGAAGCCCCGACACTCGAAGCGCCGCAGTCCGAAGAGTTCTTGCTCGCGCTCCATCCAGCGGTCCCGGATTCCCCGCTGTCCGTTCCGGCGTAGGCGCGGCGGCGCGCCCGGCGACGTGCCGCCGCAGCAACCCGTCGCTCACGATTCCGCTGTGCCACCGCAGCCCCTCTCCTCGCCAGGTCACATCGATCGGCAGCAGTATGGAGCGCAACCCTGACAATCTCGCGGCCCCGCGCCGTCGCACCCCGCGCCACCCCCGGTGTGTCGTGCGCGGTGTGTCGCGTGGCGCCAGCACAGCGTGCCCCGAGCTGGTGAACCCGGGTAGCAGCGCTCTGATGCGCGGGGTGGTTGTCCCTCGTGGGGTTAGTGACCGTCCCCTGTTCGACTGCTGGACGGATGCTGTTCACCTTCCAGGCGCAGCGTGCCCGCCATGACATTTGTCCGGTTCGGGGCGCCACTCTTAGCACCAAGCGTCACGAGTGGCGGGAGTGCGAAGCCGGCGTCGGCTTGTGCTCGCCGGTCGCGGATCTAGGTAACGACGTCAGTGACGGCGTGGGTGCCATCCCATGGAGGCCGCCGCGCGGACAGATCTGCCCGGACAGCAGTTCGGGCAGCCCCGTGAGGGACAAGGAATACCTATGCGCCACCGACACCCGCTCACCAGATCTCCTGAACATCAGATGAGAACTCGGTCCACCCCGTCGACACAGAACACCGCGGACGTCCCCATCTCGAGGCGATCACCGGTAGGTTCGCCGGCTCATCGGCTGACATCCCTGATCATCGCTGCGCTGATGTTCCTGGCAGCGCTGGTCACGGCAGTGACGACGCTGGTGCTCGTGCCGGCCGCCGCCGGCGCGGCCCCACTCCCATTCGCCGCCTACGTCACCAACATCGGTAGCAACTCGGTGACGCCGATCACGCTGCCCAGCAACACCCCGGACACCCCGATAGGCGTCGCCGGAGGCCCCCTCGGAATCACCATCACCCCCAACCGCACCACCGCCTACGTCGTCACCTCGGCCACGGGCTCGGTGACCCCGATCATGCTGGCCACCAACACCGCCGGCACCCCCATCCCCGTCGGCGACAGCCCGGCCGCGATCGCGATCACCCCCAACGGCACCACCGCCTACGTCACCAACGCCGGCAGCGACACCGTCACACCGATCACACTGGCCACCAACACCCCCGGCACCCCCATCCCCGTCGGCGACGACCCGGAAAGGGTCGCGATCACCCCCGACGGCGCCACCGCCTACGTCACCAACACAGGACCCGAGACGGTCACGCCGATCACGGTGGCCACCAACACCGCGGGCACCCCCATCCCCGTCGGCGTCAACCCGATCGGGATCGCGATCACCCCCAACGGCACCACCGCCTACGTCACCAACTCGGGCAACAACTCGGTCACGCCGATCACGGTGGCCACCAACACCCCCGGCACCCCCATCCCCGTCGGCTCCCTCCCGTTCGCGATCGCGATCACACCGGACGGCACCACCGCCTACGTCACCAACGTGGACAGCAACTCGGTCACGCCGATCACGGTGGCCACCAACACCCCCGGCACCTCCATCCCCGTCGGCTCCCTCCCCGTCGGGATCGCGATCACTCCTGCCAACAGTCCTCCTACCGCGGTCAACGACGCCTACAGCACCGCCGAGGACACCCCGCTGACCGTGGTCGCACCCGGGGTGCTGGGCAACGACACCGATCCCACCAGCGATCCGCTGACCGCCACCAAGGTCTCCGACCCCGCCCACGGGGTCCTGACGCTCAACCCCAACGGCTCGTTCACCTACACCCCCGAAATCAACTACAACGGCCCGGACTCCTTCACCTATACCGCCGCCGATGACAGCCTGACCTCGGCCCCGGCCACCGTGACGATCACGGTGACCCCGGTCAACGACGCTCCCACGGTGATCGTTGCCGCGGGTGGATCCTGCGACACCAACGACCGCTCCGGGACGCTGAACCTGGCCCTGGCCGACGTCGACAACGCTGCCACGGCGCTGACCTCGAGCGCGACCTCGTCCAACACCACGCTGTTGCCCAACGGCAACGTCACCTTCGCCGGCACCGGCGCCACCCGCACGGTGACCGCCACCACTGCCTCGTCGCAAACCGGTACCGCCGTGCTGACCCTGACCGTCTCCGACGGCCAGGCTGCCACGACCACACCCCTCACCGTCAAAGCCGGCACCTTCCTCAACGACAACCTGACCGGAACCCCGACAGCGGACCTGCTGCTGGGCCAGAGCGGTCTGGACACCCTGTCCGGGTTGGCCGGCAATGACCTGCTCTGCGCCGGTCAGTCCAGCGGCGACACCCTCAACGGTGGCGACGGCGACGACACCTTGATCGGCAGCCGGGGACTCGACACCCTGATCGGCGGCCTCGGTAACGACATCCTCACCGGTGGCATCAGCCCCGACAGCTTCAGCGGCGGTCCCGGCACCGACACCGCCACCGACTTCAACCCCATCCAGGGAGACACCCAGGACGGCACCATTCCCTGATCACCCGCTTGCTGGACCGGCAGTGCCGAGTGGAGCAACACCGATCCACACCCCACTCAGCGTCGGCACGCCGGCGGCGCCCCTCCGTCCGCACCACACATTCGAGCGGGCCGCGGTTCTATGGCTGGACAAGCTCGACGCGCAGGTGGCCGAGGGCGCCCGAGCGGCGACGACGGCTGACACATACCGGCAGCGATTGCACTCGGTGGTCCTGCCGGCGATGGGGAATTGGCGGCTGCGGGAATGCACCGTCCCACAGCTGGATGGCTTCTTCCGAGGCCTCGCAACGGCCCAAGGCCCTCAGTCGCGGAAGACGATCCGGACGGTCGTGTCGCTCATCCTGCGGCTCGCGGTGCAGCACCAGGCGATCCCCGACAACCCGGTCCGGCACCTGGATCCGATCGAGGCTGGTTCCCGCCGGCCACGCGCCCTCACGGCCGAGGAGCGCCGGCGGTTCCTCACGTGGATGCAGGGCACGTCCGACGACAAGGAGGAGGCGCGGGCTCAAGCGAGCGCGCGCCGGCGCGATCTTCCTGACGTCGTCACGTTCATGCTCGGGACCGGTGTTCGCATAGGTGAGGCCCTCGGCGTCCGTTGGTGCGACGTCGACCTCGAAGGTGTGCTGGTGGTCGAGGGCGACGAGCTGCGCGCCGTGCCGATCGTCGCCATCACCGGCAACGTTGTTCGACACCGAGGCAAGGGTCTGCATAGGCACTCCGGGAAGACGGAGACGTCGCTGCGCATCGTGCCGCTGCCGCGGTTTGTGGTGCACATGCTCACCAAGCGCCAGCAGCACGGACCGGAGGTGCCGGTGTTTCCGGCCGCCGGGCGCAAGCGGCCCGGGCTGAACTGGAAGGACCCGAACAACATGTCGACCTATATTCGAGAAGCCCGTCAGGCGGCGGGCATGGACTGGCCCGTCACGAGCCACACGTTCCGAAAAACCGTGGCGACGATCTGGCATGACTCCGGCTTGCTCACGGATCGGCAGAAGGCAGACCTAACTGGGCACGCAAAGATCAGCACGTTGACTGACGTCTATGTTGCAAGGGGAGAGCTTCACCCCCAAGGGGCAGCCGTCATGGACGCGGCGTGGCTCGATACGTAAGTCACGCGGTCGCGTTGCCGGATAGCTCTGTTTCATCATCAAGGCGGCGCGCTCCGCGCGCCGCGCC
>JBOHFF010000028.1:0-8292 GCA_050699515.1 Pseudonocardiaceae bacterium | reverse complement strand
TCCACATCGTCGAACACCCCTCATCGCCACCTTCCTGCTCAAGGTGCGTGAGGTCTACCGAACCCCCGTGTCCCAGCCGGTCCACCGTGTCGGCGTGTCGCCACTTAGTCCGGTCAACACACCTCGAGCGCTACGGGATCGGCTCCCTCGTCCCGCTGCGCGATGTCGTGGACCCCGACGTCGGGCTCGGTTTTCCCGCCGGATACCTCGACTCCGAGCCGGAACCGCGTGCACCGGTGTCGGACCGGGACCAACGATTACTCGGGCTGGCCCAGGCGGCGGCGCTGGACGGACGCCGAGAAATTGCCCTGGACGAGCGGCTGGTCGCCGATCTTGCCCTCGGCGACCAGACCCGGACGCAGGTGCCGCCGCACATGGAACTGCGGTTCCGGCTTCACGCCCCGTCCCAGGCCGCACTCGGGCGCGGCGGGTTCTCCTTGGAGATCGTCAGCGCGTCGCGCGGTGTCGGCACCACGACCGGCCGGTTTCTCGGTTTGCTGGAACCGCCCGACCGCGAGCGCGCAGCCACCGTTCTCGCGCAACTGCCGGCGACCGACCCCGACACGATGCCGGTGCAACTGTCCTTCGCTCCGCTGGCCCCGAGCGATGCGCACGTGACTCGCGCCCCCGAACTGCTGCCCGCCGTGATCAGTCTGGCTGAACACCGCAGACCGACCGGCACCGTGATTCCGCTGGACGATCTGGCGGTGGCCTGTGACAGGCGACGACTGTATCTGGTGTCGCTGTCCCTCGGGCAACGGCTGGAGCCGACGATGCTGCACGCCTTGGATCTGCGTACACATACCCCTCCACTGGCCCGGTTCCTCGCCGAGGTGGGCAGGTCCCAGGCCACCGTGGTGACGGCGTTCGACTGGGGTGCCGCAGGCCGCCTGCCGTTTCTGCCGCGAGTGCGCTACGGGTGCACGGTTGTGTCCCCAGCCCGCTGGCGGCTCGACGCGGCCGACCTCCCTGGTCGCGGTGCCCCTTGGCGCGGGTGGCAGGAGACCATGACAGCGTGGTGTGCCCGGCGCCGCCTGCCGACCGCGGTCTTCCTCACCGAAGGAGACCAACTCCTGAAGCTGGACCTCGGACAGAGCGCCCATCGTGTGCTTCTGCGCGCACGGGTGGACTCGTGCGGGCACGCCATCCTGACCGAAGCCCCCGATCGGGGCGCTCACGGGTGGTTCGACGGGCACGCCCACGAGATCGTCGTCCCGATGATGGTCGTGCAGCCCCCGCAGTGGCCTCGGATGCTGCCAGTCACGGCGAGCCGGGTGATCGGGCGCGACCACGGCCATCTGCCCGGAGCTTCCCCGTGGCTGCACGCCAAGCTGTACGGGCACCGCGAACGGCAGGCCGAGATCCTCGCCGAACACCTGCCCGAGTTGCTGTCCGAATGGGATACACCTCCCGCATGGTGGTACATGCGCTACCGCGACCCCGAGTGCCATCTCCGTCTACGGATCGCGTTGCCCAACGCTACGGAGCTCGGCCCGGCCGCCCAGCGCGTCGGTGCCTGGGCGGCGCGGCTGCGGCGCCTGGGGCTGCTGCGGGAGGTGCAGTTCGCCACCTCCTACCCGGAGACCGGCCGCTGGGGCACGGGTCCGATGATGGACGTCGCGGAGGAGGTGTTCGGCGCCGACTCACGCGCCTTGGTTGCCCAGTTCGCCCAGCCGTCCCGGCCGCACCCGCAGGCTCTGGCCGCAGCGAACTTCGTCGCGATCGCCATCGCGTTCACCGGCACCACTGAGGCCGGCATGGGATGGCTGATCACGCACGCGCGGATCGCGTCGTCCACCGCATTGAACCGGCCCCTGCTGGCCGAAGCGGTGCGGTTGGCCGATCCCGCCGGTGACTGGGCCGCGTTGCGCGCAGCACCCGGCGGCCGGGCGATCACCGAGGCATGGAGGCCGCGTCACAAAGCCCTGTCCCACTACCGCGCCCTCCTGGCGGAAGCCGAGGGCATCGACCCGGACACGGTGCTCGACTCCCTGCTGCACACCCACCACATCCGAGCCGCCGGTATCGACCAGGACGACGAGCGCATCTGCATACGTCTGGCCCGTGCCGCAGCGCTGGCCTGGCACGTCCGCACCGACCGGAGCCGACCATGACGACAGATCAGGTGAACGACGTGCGGGCCGTGGTCGACGTGATCGCCGACCGGTTGGCGTCACCGGCCCATGTACAGGGCCTGGATCACACGCACGGCTGGTGGCCCCAGTCCCTTGCCTACGGCGCCGCAGGTGTCGCGCTGCTACACATCGAGCGTGCGCGTGCGGGACTCGCGCCCTGGCAACGTGCCCACGACTGGCTCGCCTGCGCGGCACACGGCCCGGTGATCTCCGGCGAGGATAGCCACCTCTACTACGGTGCGCCCTCCCTGGCCTTCGCCTTGCACGCCGCAGCCGACCGGCCCGGCCGATACACCCGCGCTCTGGACACCCTTGACCGGCACATCACCACCACGACGCGCCACCGGCTGGAACGCGCTCACGCCCGGGTAGATCGCGGCGAGCGTCCCGCCTTGACCGAGTTCGACGCTATCCGCGGCCTGACCGGCGTCGGCGCCTATCTGCTGTGTCGCGCACCCCACGGGGATCTGATCCGCGCCATCCTGGTTTACCTTGTCCGTCTGACCGAGCCGGTCACCGATGGTGGCGAACTGTTGCCCGGCTGGTGGAGCGATCTGGCCCCCTCCGGCCGGTCGTCGGAGACGTTCCCTGACGGTCATGCCAACAACGGGATGGCCCACGGTATCGGCGGCCCGTTGGCGCTGCTGTCGCTGGCGATGCGAGGCGGTGTGACCGTGGACGGCCAGGCCGAGGCGATCAGACGGATCTGCGCCTGGTTCGACCAGTGGCGCCAGGACCGCTTCTCGGGTCCGTGGTGGCCGTACTGGGTCACCTCCGAGCAGTTTCGCATCGGGCGGCCCGGTGCCTCGGGGCCGTCGCGCCCGTCGTGGTGCTACGGCACCGTCGGACTGGCGCGGGCCCAGCAGCTCGCCGCTCTGGCCATCGGCGACACCGCACGGCAGCAGATGGCCGAACGTGCCCTGTTCCACGCACTGACCGATCCGGGGCAGCTCACAGCCATCACCGATCTGTCGCTGTGCCACGGCTACGGCGGACTGGTGCACATCGCGCGCCGGGCCGCCGAGGATGCAATCGTCCCGGATCTGGCCAGCTGTGCGACGGAGCTGCTCGGCGCGATCGTTCCCGACGGAACCGATGCCGACCACCTGGTCACCTCGCTATTCGATGACGTCGGGCTGCTCGAAGGCGCTACCGGCGTCGCCCTGGCCCTGCACACCGTCCAGACCGGCACGATCCCCGTCTCCGGATGGGACTCATGTTTCCTGGTCAGCTGACCGCGACCCCGAGAAGAAGACACGCCATGGACCCAGGCGAGTGGCCGCAAGCCCTCATTGAGTTCACCGACTGGCCGGGCGCCGAGCAGGTCGCCGTGGAGCATCTGCGTCCCGCACTGGCCGCCGCGCAGGCGGATGGCGTGATCTCCCGATGGTGGTTCATCCGTAAGGCGCCGTGCTGGCGACTTCGCTACCTGTCCACCGACGGCGACGGTCTCGTGGCCGTGCTGGATCGTCTGGCCGCCGAGGACCGGATCGCCGGGTGGAAGGCGGGGATCTACGAGCCAGAGACGCACGCGTTCGGCGGTGGCGCCGGCATGGCGATCGCCCACGACCTGTTCAGCCACGACAGCCGCAACCTCCTGGACCACCTCGCCCGGCTGCGGACAGCGGAGCCCAGCACGGCGGATCTCGGACGGCGCGAACTGGCGATCCTGCTGTGCAGCACCCTGTTCCGCAGCGCCGGGCAGGACTGGTACGAGCAGGGCGATGTATGGGCCATAGTCGCCCAGCACCGTCCCGCCGGGAACACTGACCTCTCCACGGAGCGCCGCAGCCGCCTGCAAGCCGCCATACACCGGCTCATGACCGTCGACGCGAGCCCCACCAGCACGCTGGTCGATGGCGGCGCGCTAGCCCCCATCGCCGACTGGGTCGCGGCGTTCCAGCGAGCGGGGCAGCAGCTCGCCGAGCTCGCGTGCCGCGCAACGCTGAAACGGGGCCTGCGGGCTGTGCTAGCCCATCACGTGATCTTCCACTGGAACCGGCTTGGCTTACCCGCCGCAGAACAAAACACCCTGGCCGAACTAGCGAAGGAGGTAGTCATGGGAACGAGTCACAGCACTGCGTCGGACCCGGTGACGAGCATCGGCCCCACTAGCCTCGCCGAGGTGAACACCCAGGTGACCGAAGAGTCCATCACCCTCGCTGAGCGCCTGCGTAACGAGCTGGCCGACCACCTGCGCGAGAAGGGCACAGCGCGCACCGAGCGGGTCGAAGAGGCGGTGCGGGCCGTGCTGCGCCATAGGTTCGTGCCCGCGGTGCCATTGGAAGAGGCGTACGCGGACACGCCGCTCTACACCAAGCACGACGGCGCGGGCGCATCGATCAGTGCCGCGTCGCAGCCGACGATCGTCGCGATGATGCTTGAACAGCTCCAGGTTCAACCCGGTCAGCGAATCCTGGAGCTGGGTGCCGGCACCGGCTACAACGCGGGCCTGCTCGCGTACCTGGCCGGTGAGGTCGGCCAAGTCACCACGATCGACGTGGACGAGGACATTGTGGATGGTGCCCGATCGGGCCTGGCGGCGGCGGGCTTCGAGGGCGTGCGGGTCATTCTCGGTGACGGCGCGCTGGGCTACGCGGCCGGCGCACCCTATGACCGGATCGTGGCCACCGTTGGCGCCTACGGAGTGCCGACGGCGTGGCTGGAGCAGCTGGCCCCGGATGGGCGGCTTGTTGTGCCGCTGCGGCTGCGCGGGAGCGTGTCGCGCTCGATCGTGTTCGAGCGCGACACTGACGGGCGGTGGCGCAGCCTCTCCAGCGAGATGTGCGCGTTCATGCCCCTGCGCGGGATTGCCGACGACGCGCGCCGCACCGTCCCTCTGACCTGCGACGGGGCCGTCACCCTCCAGACCCATCAGGAGCAGGCGGTGGACGCGGCGGCCCTCGCCGGCGTGCTCGACCGGCCCCGCACCGAGGCATGGACGGGGGTGAAGTTCCGCGGGCCGGAGTCGATGGAGTGGATGGATCTGTGGTTGGCCTGCTCCATGGACAACACCTTGAGTCGCATGTCCGTCGAGCGATTGGCCGTCGAACACGGCGCGGTCAAGCCCCAGTTCGGTTGGGGTTCCATGGCGACGATCGAGAAGGGCGACCTCGCCTACCTGACCATTCGCCAGAACGAGCGCGCAGCGGATGGCGGCAAGCTGTACGAGATCGGGGTCATCGGCCACAACCCCGGTGGTGACGACCTGGTCGGCCGCGTCGTGGACGCGATCCGCACCTGGGACCGGGACTACCGCTCGCGCACCGCCGACTTCGAGATCCAGGCCACCGACGCCACGCCGGTCGATCCGAGGCCCGGCCGGTTCGCCTTCGACACCCCGCTCAACCGGATCGTCATCGACTGGCAGTGAGATGCACGCCGATCCGATTGCGCGGCGGTTCCCTCTGGTCGCCCGCCCACGACCAGCCTGCCCGCCGCTCACCGAGCGGGTGAAGGAGGTGGGCGACCTCGCCAAGGCCGCCGAGCAGAGCGGCACCAGGGGTCTGCCCCTGGCCGCCACGGCGCACAACAAGGCCGCGCTGATCGCCAGTGACTGCGGCCTGACTGATCTTGCCCGGTCCTTGTGCCGGCAGCAGTTCGGCGTGTACCTGCGTGCCGGCCCGTTGGGCGGGCAGGTGGCGAAACATGCGCTGGAGCCGGTCGTCAACCTTGCTCGGCTGATGATCCGCAGCGGAGACGGCGAGGGCGCGTACCTGTTGCTCGACACGCTTTACCAGGCAGTCCGGTCTCGGACGACCAGCGTGATCGACGGTCGGCGCGTGCCTTTCAACGAGTTCACCGTCTCGGATGCAGATCATCGCACGCTCTGCCAGTGGCTGTGGGCTGTCCTGCTGGCCGACGGCACACGGGCGCTGGCTGGCTTGGGTCGCTGGGACCTGGCGTTGGCGCACGTCGAGAAGCACGGTGGTGTCGGCGAGCGGCTGCTGGACGGGCGGCAGGTCGCGATTCTGGCCCGCTGGAGTGCGGGCGACTCCGATTCCGCTCTGTCAGTTCTCGACGACGGCACGGCATCAGAGCCTTGGGAGCACGCCGTCGCGGCCTGCCTGACTGTGCTCTGTCACGGTGGATCCGGTCTCCGGCTCGCCGACTCTGCCGTGACCGCCATGGTGGAGCACTACCTCGCACTCGAACCCGAGCCTCCGCTCCTGGTGTTTCGTGTCCGCCTGGGCTTGACCATGATCCGCCTCGCCGGGGGTGTCGAGCGACCCGCCGCCGCGCAGGCCGCCACCCGCCTGGCGAGTGAGGTGGTGATGTCCGGGGATGGGTATGCGGCACGTGAGGTGCTCGCGCACGGCGAGTTCCGGACGTGGCTGGGCGACGCTGAAGAGCGTGCGCTCGCTGCGGCCGTGCAGTCGTCGGGACTCGGATGTGGCGTAATGCCCGAGGACCTGATCACCACTTTGCTGGCAGCGGTGAAGATGAGTGAGGCGGCGACTGTGCGGAACCTCGAACGACAAGTTGGCGCAAAGTCCTACCAAGGAAGCGGGCGTGGAACTTACCTTCGTTGCCAAAGACCCTGATTCGGAGCCCAGCGGCTCGCCGACGCTCTACCGCACCGACCGCCAGTCGTGGGTGGTGCAGGGCTGGGTGGTCACTGACCCGGACGCGCTGGCGGCCATGGACATCCCGGAAGGGGAGACATGCGTGGAGATCCCGATCGGCTGATCCAGTTCTTCCAACAGCACCAGTGATGCGTCCAGCCAGCTACGACGAGCTCAACGACCTGTGCAGGGGCATCAAGAAGTCGTTCGTGCATCTGGAGACCCGAGACGCGTACGGCACTGACGTCGAGCTGCCGCACATGGCCAAGTGGCGTCGCGGCGAGCCCGACGATTTTGCGTGGCTGGGCTGGTGGCGGCATGCTCGACGTCTTGCGCCAGGGCGTGCGCGACCGGGGTGTGCAGATCGACCTGGCGTATTTCCGGCCCGGCCACACCCTGGCCGCCGATGCGCTCCACGACTACAACCGGAACGTGCTGACCGTCGCGCACCAGCTGCACTACAGCGTGCGCGAGCCGCGCAAGTCGGTCGACATCGCGTTGTTCGTCAACGGGCTGCCCGTCGCCACCGTCGAACTCAAGAACCCGAACACCAAGCAGAACGCCGACCACGCTATCACCCAGTACCGGCTCCGCGATCCGAACGAGGTTTTCTTCGGCAAGCGGGCCGTCGTCCACTTCGCCGTCGATCCCGACCGCGCCTTCGTCGCCACCCGGCTGCGCGGCGGCGACACCCAGTTCCTGCCGTTCAACATCGGCTCCAACGGTCCCGGCTTGAGCGGAGGCGCCGGGAACCCGCCCGCCGCGCCCGGCTCCTACAGCGTCGCCTACCTGTGGGAGCAGATCTGGCAGCGTGACAACTGGCTGGAGATCCTGCACCGCTTCATCCATATCCAGGCGCCGGACCGCAAGGGCGTGAAAACCAGCCCGCACGCCTCGCCGCGCATCTTCCCGCGTTACCACCAGTGGGATGCGGTGCAGAAGATGGTCGCGCACGCACGGATCCACGGCGCCGGGCACGGCTACCTGATCCAGCACTCCGCCGGGTCGGGCAAGTCGAACACGATCGCGTGGCTGTCGCACCGCCTGTCCACCTTGTTCGACGCCGACAACCAGCCGGTCTTCCACAAGACAATCGTGATCTCCGACCGGCGCGTGCTCAATCAGCAGCTACAGAAGACCGTCTTCCAGTTCGACCACACCCCGGGCGTCGTCAAGAGGATCGACGAGGACTCCACTCAGCTCGCTGCTGCCCTCGATGACGCCACCTCGAAGATCGTCATCTCGACGTTGCAGATGTACCCGTTCGTCTTGACGAAGATCGCCGGCATGGGCCTGGCCGGCAGGCGGTACGCGGTGATCATCGACGAGGCGCACACCTCGCAGGGCGGCGACTCCGCGATCCGGCTCAAGCAGGCGCTCGGGGTGAACGCGGCGCGGGAGGACGACGAGGACGAGGCGACGTACCTGACGCGGGTGCGCGGCAAGCAGCCGAACCTGTCGTACTTCGCGTTCACCGCCACCCCGAAGTCGCCGACGCTGAAACTGTTCGGCACGTTCGACCCGGACCGGGTCAACCCGCACACCGGCGAGCAGGGCATGTACGTGCCCTTCCACGTCTACTCGATGCGCCA
>JBOHFF010000027.1:0-3080 GCA_050699515.1 Pseudonocardiaceae bacterium | reverse complement strand
AGGGCCGGTTCCCCCCGGGCACAAGAACCGCGTCGTCCCACCCGAGTGAGAGGAACCCCATGCCCACCGACACGCTGCCGCTCGTCGACCAGACCCACCAGCAGCCCATCCCGGTCTCCGAGCTGTTTTACTCCTTCCAGGGTGAGGGCGTGAACCTCGGCCGCCGCGCTCTGTTCGCCAGGTTCATGGACTGCAATCTGACCTGCGGATACGCCAAGTGCCCCGACGCCGCCGACGCACCGGTCGAGAGCGCGATGCGCTGCGATACCGAGTACACGTGGAACAGCGCGAAGCACGACCTCGCCACCGGGGTGTGGCACCTGACGTCGCAGGAGATCTGGGACGAGCTGATGAAGCTCGACCCGTCCACCGCCTACCCGTCCATCGCCCCGGTCGACCTGATCGTGGCATCCGGCGGGGAACCCCTCCTGCGCAAGGAAGCCCTCATCCATCTCGCGACCCAAGCCGCGGCAACAGGCCGCACGATGGAGATCGAAACAAACGCCACCATCAAGCCCGGCTCGGAGCTGGTCGCTACCGGTGTGGCGTTCAACGCCGGGTTGAAGCTCGCTACCTCCGCGGTGCCGAGGAAGAAGCGGATCAAGGAAGACGCCATCGCGGAGATCCAGGCCAGCGGCCGGGCCCGATGGAAGTTCGTCGTCTGCGGCCCCGAGGATCTGGCGGAGGTCGCTGAGCTTCAGCGGGAGTTCTGTCTCACCGAGATCTGGCTCAGCCCCGAGGGAACCACCCCGGCCGTGGTCATGCAGCGGATGCGGATGGCCGCGGACGTCGCCCTCGCGCACGGCTGGAACTTGAGCACCCGTGAGCACGTCCTGATCTGGGGTGACGAACGTGGCAAGTGACGTCAACGGTCGGGTGTCCCAGAGCATCAATGTGTCGGTGATCGCACCAGCCGCCTATCTGCGCCATTTCGTTGCCCAGTCGCCCGCGACGGTGCACCATGTGGCCGCTCAGCGTGTCCTTCGGGATGCGGCGTATCGCGCGTTCTTCCTCGACGAGGCGCAGCTGGGTGCCACGATCATTGTCGACAACGGTGTCTTCGACCTCGGCGAGTCGCTGTGCCCGGCGGATCTGCTGCGTGCGGCGCGTGCGGTGAATGCCGAAGAGATCATCCTGCCTGATGTGATGCACGATGGGCCGGGCACCATGCGGGCCAGTGACCGTGCGGCGGGCGAACTCCGTGAGTTGAGTGACGAGTTCCGGCTCTGCGTGGTGGTGCACGCAGCCGATGACACCGAATGGCATCGCTGTTACGACCACTTCGTCTCCAGTGACTACGTCGGCGCGATCGCGCTCCCGGCCTCTCGGCAGAAGGACCCGAGCGACGAGCTATCCAAGAACCGCGTCGCGGCGACCCGGTACCTTGAGGATCGAGGGCTGGTCGACCTACGGCTGATCTACCGGATGCTCGGCCTCGGCCGGACCGGACATCTTGAGCTGTTCGAGCAGCGCGACCACAAGTGGATCGCCTCCGTCGACTGCGCGGCACCGGTGATCCTCGGCTCGATGGGAATCAGGATGCACCCCGACGGGCCCTACGAGAAGATCGCCACCCCACGGGTCGACGCTGTCGAAGAAATCGAAACGGCACGCTTCCCGCTGATCCGAGACAACATCAGCGCCGTCAGGTATGCCGCCAACTGCCTCATTGAGATCCGGATACCGGCATGACCGGGTCACCCTTCGATGACACGCTCACGATCCGGCGGACGCACCTGCATGGCGTCTCGCCCATAGACGCCAACCGGCACACCATGAGCGCGAAGAGCTTGTTCAGATACCTTGAGATCAAAGTCCATCACCTGATCCAGGAGCGAGACTGGGCGTGCATCCATATCGTGGGCGAATACGACCGTGAATGTGTGATCTCAACGAATGAGAAGAACGACAAACTCTTCAACTGGCAGCGCCCCACCGCCGAAGTGCACGGAAATGAGCTGGTCATCAAGTGCTATCCGGGCATGGACTACGTCCACCACTACGCCCTCATCATCGCCACCTACCTCAACATGCTGGGACGGTACCGCGACCAGGTCGATTATGAGATCCCCAGCGAGTCCACTTGTGCAGCGGCCATCGACCGGCTGGACATCGACACTTCCGTAGACCATCTCGTCGTCCTGGGATGGGGGCTCGGGAACTTCGTCAACAGCGCGCCGTGGGTCCATTGCCGCGGATACGCTTGGCAACGTACCAAGGTCGAGGGACGGCGTGTGCTCTATGTGGGCTTCTTGCACAGCATCTGGGGTGAGGTCGCAAGCCGTGTGGTGTCCCGACTGGCCGCGTTGGGTGCCCGCCGTATCGTCTACGTGGGCAAGGTCGGATCTCTCGACCCGCACATCGCCCCCAACACCTCCCTCGCCACCGGGAGCTGTAGCATCATGGCCGATGGTCGAGTCTCTTGGCCGGATTTCTTCGGCGATATCGCGGCCGACCAGCCAGATGTCCGTTCCGGAGTTCATGTGACGTCGCCGTCGATCCTGCTCGAAGGGAAGAGATGGCTGACCAGGCAACAGGGGAACCGCTTCGTCGACCCCGAGATCGGCCACATGGGAAGTGCCGCCCGCGCCGCCGGCATCGAATTCGGCTTCCTTCATGTCGTCTCCAACAATCTGGCCCGCGAGTATACAGCCGACCTTTCCAATGAACGACTGGGCACTGTCATAGAACGCCGGACGAGACTGCTCTACCGCATCCATGAGATCATCAGTCTTCGGTTGCAGACAACCGACCCGGAAACCACTTAACGGAGAAATGGCTGTGAGCATTGAGACAGCGGGAACCGTCAGACCTGGCAGGCTTATCACGGTGGCCGGCATCGACGGGGCCGGGAAGTCGACCCTGGCCGCGTCCCTGCACGCGACGCTCAGGGATTCGGGCCAGAAGGCGATCCTCGTGGGAAAGCACACGACTGAGGTCCCGATAAGCGCGAACCTCTCGGAGTACGTCGACGGTCTCAACGCGCTCGTCTACCGGCGCAAGGCGAGCGTGGGCCCCGCCTGCGGGGACCATTACTGGCTGTTCGCGCTTGCAGCGTGGTACAGCCTGCAGGACCAACT
>JBOHFF010000026.1:0-5182 GCA_050699515.1 Pseudonocardiaceae bacterium | reverse complement strand
TCGCCGGACTGGCGGGGATGGGCAAATCCACCCTGCACCGCATCGAGCGCGGAGAGCGCGAGCTGACCCTCTCCGAGATTATTGCCCTCTCCAGCGCGCTGGAGACCGACCCCTCAACGCTGATCAGATTGCCGATCCTGGCACCGCCAACAGACACACCGACGTCGCACGCTCGGTGAGAGCTGCCTGACCCCGTCTCGCCGGATCTGGCGCAACGCCTGGGCGACTACCATTTCCACGACCGATACCCGGTCGGCGTCAATCCCACCTGCGGGCCGCGCTCGACGATATGTCCCGCGCTGCCATAAAGGCGGCTGGATCGTGTTACGCATGGGCCAGCGCCCTTCTGGGCTGCGGTGGCTCAGCCATGGACCTATTCCTCCGGTCAGCTCGGCTGCTCTTCATGGCCGAGGGCCTCCAGGTCGAGGGCGAGGTTGGTGGCCGATTCCATGGTGTGGGGGTGGTCGTCGCCGAGAATCTGGCGGCGGCGGGCGAGGGTGTCCTCGTCGAGCTGGCGAGCCTGCTCGTGCTGTCCCAGCTCCCGTAGGCAGGCTGCGAGGTTGGTGGCAAAGCGCAGGGTGTCGGGGTGGTTATCGCCCAGGACCCGGCGGCAGCGGGTGAGGGCATTCTCGGCAAGCCGGCGGGCCTGCTCGTGCTGCCCCAGCTCCCGCAGGCAGGTGACGAGATGGTTCGCCGAGCGCAGGGTGTCGGGGTGGTCATCGCCCAGAACCCGGCGGGAGTGGGTGAGGACGTCTTCGGCAAGCTGGCCAGCCTGCTCGTGCTGTCCCAGCTCCCGCAGGGCGGCGGCGAGGTGGTTGGCTGAGTTCAGGGTATGGGGGTGGTCGTCGCCGAGAATCTGGCGGCGGCGGGCCAGGGTGTCCTCGCCAAGCTGGCGGGCCTGCTCGTAGTGCCCCAGCTGACGCAGGTAGGCAGCAAGGTTGTTGGCTGAGGACAGTGTATCGGGGTGGTTGTCGCCGAGAATCTGGCGGCGGCGAGTCAGGTTGTCCTCGTCGAGCTGGCGGGCCTGCTCGTACTGGCCCAGCGACCACAGGTATGCGGCGAGGTTGCTAGCCGATTCCAGAGTATCAGGGTGGTGATCGCCCAGGACCTTGCGGCGGCGGGTCAGGGCGTCCTCGCCACGCTTGCGGGCCTGTTCGTACTGCCCTAAGTCAAACAGATCGACCGCGAGGTTGCTGGCCGATTCCAGAGTGTCGGGGTGGTTGTCGCCCAGCCGGGAGCGGCGGAGGTCCAGGGCGCGTTCGAACAGGGACCGGGCAGGGCCGGGTTCGCCCCGGCTCTGCACATATTGCGCGGCGTGGTCGAGCAGCCAGGCCACGTCTTGCTCCGCCGCAGCGTTGCGCTGGTCGTCGGTGGCAACCAGGACGTGCGGGAGGAGCTGACGCCAGGCTGGCCAGCCCTGTGGGTTGTCCAACGGGTCGTCCGGAACCGCGACACGCAGCAGCCCGACGGCGAGGGTGGGAAGGTGGGGTTGCTGGTGGGGTTGGGTGCGCACGATAGCGGCGAGTAGCCGGTGCAGTTGCAGGATGCCGGACTCGACGCGGGCCAGTCCGTGCTGACGCAGCAGCCCGGTCAGCTCGGCGAATGCCAGTGGATCCGTGGCTGCGGTCGCGAGGGGATCGGGCAGCTGGGTGGGGTGGGTAGTGAACAGGGTCAGTGGGATCGGTTCCGGTGCCAGGTAGGCGGCCAGGGTGAGCAGCTGCAGCGCGGCTGGGGACTGGGCGGCGAGCCGGTCGAGGGCGACCTGGACGCTGGCGGCCAGCGATACTGGGTAGGTCACCGGGATGCCGTGGGTCAGCAGCTCCCTGCTCCGCTCGGCCAGCAGGGTGAGGTAGTCGTCGACGGAGGTGGCGGTGTCGGCCAGGTGCGCGGCGGCCTGGGCCAGCGCCAGCGGCAGGTCTCCCAAGGCCTCCGCGATCCGTCCGGCTGCGCTCTCGGTCAGCTGCGAGGCCCGGCGGCGCAGCAACGTGATCGACTCGTCCCGGTCGAACACATCCACCCTTACCGGGGTGGCCAGCTCGTGCCAGCCGGGGTTACGGGAGGTGATCACCACCTGCCCGCGGCCCCCGGGTAGGTAAGCAGCCAGGGCCGCGGCGTCCTCGGCGTTATCGAAGATCAGCAACCATCGGTCCCGTTCCCGTAGCGTCCCCAGCAGCCGGGCCACCGCGACCGTCACCGGGTCGGTGATGGTCGCCACGCCGAGAGTGTGGGCCAGCTCAGCCAGCCGGTCGGCCACCAGTGTCGGCTGCTCCGAAGGGATCCACCAGACCACGTCGTAGTCGGTCCCGTGGCGGTGGGCGTACTCGATGGCCAGCGCGGTCTTGCCGATCCCGCCCATCCCGTGCAGGGCCTGTACCACCGCCGTCGAGCGCTTGTCCCGCAGCGCAGTCTGTAACGCGGTGAGTAACTCGCCACGTCCGGTGAACGCCAGGCTGCGGGCGGGCACGTTCCACACCTGTCTCGCTGTGGCCCGCGCCGATTCTGCGTCGGACATATCCCGCAGCGCCTGGAACAGCTTCTCGCTGAGTTCCGCCGGACCGGTGACCGTGGCGATAGTCAGCCCACTGCCGGCCAGCTGTTTCCGGAACTTCGCCTGCCGGGTGCCGTGCAGCGGGTCGACGAACAGGTCAGCCGGACCTTCGGTGTCGTCGCCGAGCAGGAAGACGAGCCTGGGCATGCCCGCCTGGCTCGCGGTCTCGAACTCTAGCTCGGCGTAGGACAGCTCTGGCCGGTCTCGCACCGGAGATCCATACCGGAACCCGACGATAGCCACGAACACATCGGCGGCGAGCACCGAGTCCCGGCACACCTGCTCGGGTTTCTGGTCGCGCGCAGTGAAATACGCCATATCCCCGATGACATCCCCGGCCCGGGACACCGCACTCTCCGCGGCAGCCACGAACGACCGGGGGGCAGGCAGCTGTCGCAACTCCAAGGTATGACTCACAAACACCCGCCGTGACCGTGCTGGCACGCCCCGCAGCATCCCATATCGGCGATATCACGGTAGCCGGGGCGGATCAGGGTCGGATCCCTGAGATTCCCCTATCTCTCCATAAAGCCCCACGCCGTGATGGTGAAGGGCTCCCCGGTGCGCGCTCGAGCGCGGGCCTCCTTATCGATCCCGTCCAGAGCCTCGATGACGTTCTCCACCTCGCGCTGGAGGTACTCCTGAGACGGGGGCAGCCTCCGCTTCGACGCCAGAAGCTCCTCAACCTCCTCCTCGTCGAGGGTGTTCCCCTCGATCGCGGTCGTCGCCACTGCTCCCTTCACCAGGTAGACCTGGCTCAGCTTGCTGGCCAGCCGGTCGGTGCCGGGGCAGCGGCGCCACGGCCCGCCGCCAGCCTATGTCGGCTGGCTCCTGCTCCGGGGCGGGATCTTCTGGACGGACCCACCCCGCTACTCCCGGACGCGGGTCAGGCCGGGGATCGTGTGGAGGGGATTGCGGCGTGGGGGCCCGCCGAGCCAGGGTGGTGGGTGGAATTGCGGAATACCGCTGGTCATCTCGATCCGCCAGTCGGAGTGGTGGACGAGTCGATGGTGCCGGCCGCAGAGTGCCACGCAATTTCCTACGCTGGTCGGGCCTTTGTCGGCCCAATGGACGATGTGGTGAATGTCGCACCAGCGGGCTGGCGCAGAACAGCCCGGGAAAGCACATCCGCGGTCCCGGAGAATGACCGCGCGGCGGATCGCCGCCGGGACGGTGCGGCTGGCCCGCCCCACGTCCAGTGGCTCGCCACGGGAGCCCAGCACCACCGGGATGACCTCGGCGTCGCACGCGATGCGACGGGCGATCTCGGCGTTGATCGGGCCGCCCAGGGCCAGCGACGCCGATCCGATCCGGCCCTGCAATACCGGCAGGCTCACCGTCACCACGACCTGGGGGCGCTCACCGCCCTCGGTGGGCAGCTCACCGCTGCTCAGCGCGCGCTGGGCGAGTTCGACCAGGGCGTCGGCGTCGCGCTGTGCCGCGTCGCGCAGGTCGACCTCGGTCTCGGTGGTCGGGCGCGGCGCGGCCAGCGGGCTCAGCGCTGATCGGACGATCTCGGCGGCTTCCCGATCCAGCCATCCGCTCAGCTCGTAACCGCCGTCGCGGTCGTGGAAGCGCAACCGCCGCCGGGTCTCGGGGTCCTCCTTCGGCGGTCGGCCGTCCTGGTCGAGGTATGCCAAGATCCGCTTACCGAGCACCGCCAACTGCCCGGCGTCCAGGATACGAGCTTGGCGGGCCAGCTCGGCCTCCACCTCGGTGCATTGCTCATGGCCCAGGTGCGGCGGGATCTGGGCCAGCACCGAGCGGATCACCGCGACATCCGCGGCGCCGATCGCATGATCGGCCACCGCCGCCGCAGTGCCCGGCAGCCGAGGTTCCACCGGTGCACCGCACACCCCGCGTCCTGGCAGCACATCCGCTGCGGCGGCGACCCGGGCCCGTGCCTCACCTCGTGGTACCCGCGCGAGCGCCCGTACCAGCTCGATCGTTGTGCCGTATCCCACTGTTGCAGCGGTGCCCCGGGAATCGATTTCGGCAACCACCGACAGCATCTGCGTCCACGTCGCATGCATCTGGGTTTCCAGCGCGCTCAGCTCAGCGAGCAGCTCGGCATCACTGCCCTGCCACGCCGGCGCCGTCGTCATGACCCGACTCTAGAACGGCACCCTGACAAAACCGGGGGAGCGGAGCCCCCACCCGGTGACTGTCAATTCATGTCGGCCAGGCGGCTGTTGACTTTGTCCTTGTCGAAGGGGGTGGGCTGCTGGTCGTCGTCCTCATCGGTCCAGTACTCGATGGGGAAATCGCCCCTGCCGGTGATGCAGACCGGGTAAGTCGCGTCACTGTCGAGATCGAGCACTTTCTCGACAGCGATGTCGTGGGACCAGCCGGCACCGAAGTCGTAGAGGTAGGTGATCTTAGTAATGGGCGGGGTGAACGCGCCGCTGAGCCGCAGGCTCTCCTCGTCGTGGAGGTCGGGACTGGTGAAGGGATCACCGTAGTGCTCGCTGCCCACGTGGAATGCGTGGAGGTGGTCTCCGGACCATTTCATCACGATCTGGATCACCTGGTGCAGCAGGCCCAGGCGGGCGGTGGCGGGTACCAGCACGCGACGCCAGACCGGGTCGCGCATCCGCTTGAGGGAGATCTTGAGCTGATAGACCTGGGATGAGG
>JBOHFF010000025.1:0-15412 GCA_050699515.1 Pseudonocardiaceae bacterium | reverse complement strand
AGCGGGCCAGTTCGCGCAGGTTGTCGGCGACCCGGCGGGAGCGGATGGTGCCGGCGACGTCCAGGGCTGCGTGTCCGATGGTGGCGGCCTGGAGCGGGTCGCCGGTGGCCATCGTGAGACTGGCCAGCTTGGTCTGGCAGATCGCCCGCGGGCGGGCGTGGCTGGCGGTGTGCCCGGCGACGGCTGCGGTGAGGCGGTCGGTGGCTTGGGTGATGTTGTGACCGGCTACCGCGAGGTCGAACAGGGCGTCTCCGGTGTTCCCGGCGAGGAAGGCGGCGTTGTAGTAGGTCGTGAACGGGGGGTCGTTGGCCGGGGTGGAGCGCGCGAAGTGGTCCTCGGCGACGCCGACCGCGGTCAGAGTCTCGTTGACCCTGCGCATCTTGGCCAGCGCGCGACCCCGGTCGTGGTGCAGGATCGCCTGCTCGGTCTCGGTGAGCCGATCAGCCCGGACCAAGGCGTGCTCGGCCAGGGTGAGCCCTTCGTCGGGCTGCCCGGTCCAGATCGCCAGCAGCGCCATGCCGTCCAGGACATAGGCCCGAAGGTGCCAGTCGTCGGCCCGCTCGGCACAGCCCAGCGCAAACTCGAGCAGGTGGCGGGCATCGTCGTAGATCCCGGCGTCGAAGGCCACGTATCCGGCGCGGCGGGCAAGACTGCCGACTGCGGAGAACAGTTCGGGGCGCAGCCGGTCCGGGCAGGTGGCGTCGAGGAGCCCGACTGACCAGCGTAGCTGGCCCATGACGGCCTCCCGGACCAGCCCGCCACCGTAGGTGAAGTCCCAGCTAGAGAACACTCGTGCGGCGGTGCGGGTCTGCTCGATCTCGGTCGCGCCGACCCGTGCGGGGACCGGGGTGGGTTCGGTGCTCTCCAGCAGCGCTGCCACCGGCCCCAGGACCAGGGCGCCCGCGCCGAGGGCAGCGCCGGTGTGGAGGAACTTTTTGCGGTCCACGTTCTCCAGCTTAACCACCGCGTGGTGGGAGTTGACGAATCCCAGCGCGGTATCGGTCGAGACACCCAGGATCGCCCGGAGACCTTCCCGGTACAGCTTACCAGGCCAGCGAATTTTTCCGCGTTCCAGCTGGCCGACATAATTTGCGGTGAGCTCTACCGCTTTATGATGGTGCTCCCACACCCACGCGTTCACCAGTTCGGCGAGTTCTTGCCGGGACAGGCACACATCCGGACTGGTGAGTGAGGCGGTGCGTTCCCGCGCCGCCTGGAGTTGCTTACCTGCATCGGTGCAGCTCAATGGCCCTGCTTGTCGATCCTTAGAGCGTAAATCGCTACACGTTCAGCTACGCTAGCCTAAGGTCATGGATAGCGAGAATAGTGGCGACGAGCTGAGGCCTGCGGATACATCGACGATGATCTTTAAACCGTTTTATGCGACTAAGTTTGATCCAACGCTTGCCGTCCGGCATGAGCCAATCATCAGTGATAATCGGTGGATCGCGGCGAACGTTGAACTCATCACCGAGCTCGGCCCGAACCGAACTGCGAAATCTATTGTAATTCTCAAGAGATGAATTCTCTGATAGTCCGGGTGGCGGGATTTTTGGCCAGTGATCGAGGCGGAAAATCTGGCGTGGATACGGGTGCGGTTGATTTTTGCGGGTGAGTTCGTCCTGACTGGTGAGTGTTGTTAGCGGTCCAGGATGGGAGCTACGTTTGACCGGGTTGCGCCTTGGGCGAGATAGAGTTGTGCCCATTTCTTGTCGATGCCTGTCGCCGGGTTTCTGTCACAGTAGGGTTTGTTGCCGTTGGCTGTGTAATAGCGCAGCATGGTGAATATTTCGCCGGTGTTTCTGAGGGCTGGGTCTACGTATCGCGCTCCTGGCGATGCCGGCTGATGTTTCATGCACGTGAGCGCCGCACCGCCCTCGTTGTCGAACAGGGGCCCAGGCCCAGGAGGAGATGAACCGCATCCGGCCAGGATGAGCAGCAAACCGGTGGCTACTACAGCACAACGCATATCAACTCCCGTTATCCCGATCCCAGCAAGCCCCGCAGGGCCAACCCCAGACCGACGACAAGCACCAGGACCGCGGTCATGATAGGCAGCGCGGCGCTCAGCCGCGCACCGCGGTCGCGCCATCGTTCGGATACAGCGCTGCGTGCCATCCGGTCACGGAGGGTCACCAGGAGCAAGCCGGCAAGAGTGAGCGTGGCCGCCATGCCGAGGCCGTAACAGAGCACCAGGGCTATCCCGAACCAGCTTCGTCCGAGCCCGATCGCGCCGAGCAGCACGAACAGTGCTGTCGGGCTGGGCACCAGGCCTCCTGCGATGCCCATGCCCACCAACCCGACCCGCCCGAGTGGCCGCTCCTCGCCATCCCGCCCGTGGCCGTGACCGTGGCCGTGACCGTGACCGTGGGAAACGCCGGCCAGGGCGGGGATACGGTCCATAGTGGCCAGCGTGTGCGTCGCCCACCGGTGCCGTAGCGCCGAGCGCAGCAGTCCGGCGCCGACCATCGCCACGAGCAGCCCGCTGAGGATGCCCAACCAGCGCAGCGCCGCTTCTGGGGCGAACGAGCTCAGCACCGCGACCAGCAGGCCGAGGATCAGCACGCCGGCGGTGTGGGTGAGTGTCACGGTGACACCGACGAGCACGGCGTCTCGTCGGGTTCCCCGACGGCCGGCGAGGTAGGCCGCCATCACAGTCTTGCCGTGACCGGGCAGCGCGGCGTGAGAGGCGCCGAGCAGCAGCGCCAGCAGCGCTGCGGCGGTTCCGACCAAGGGGGTGAGTTGTGGGCCGCCGGCCAGCTCGTTGAACGTGCGGGTCGTCGAGGCCAGGGCGTGGTCAAGCCAGCTGAGCCTGGTGGCCAGCGGTGCGCTGGCGCCGGTAATCCCACCGACACCGGGGACGACGTGGATCGTGGCTGATCGTTCGTCACGGGGGTTGCTGAGCAGGTCATCGGGGTAACGGCGCAGCTCATCGCTGATGCTCGCGCCAGCGACAGTCGAGGAGACCACCCGCAGGCCCTCGCCGATGGCGGTGATCTCCCGCCAGCCGATCCGGTCGGCCCGGAAGCTGTCGGTGAACTCCACCAGTGCCCTCGCGTGCAGGCTGGCCGGCGCGAGGAGCGAGCAGGTTACCCGGGTGGTGAGCAACGGTGGCTGCCCAGGCGGGTACGTCGCCGTGGACTGCGCAACCCGCCATCGCACGGGGCTGCCGTTCACCGTGGCCCGCACCGCTGCCGCCAGCGCGGCGCATTCGGCCCGACCGTGCCGGTCGGCCTCCGCCGGCGAGATCGCGCCGTCGCCGTCGGTGTCGGTTGCCGCCTTGTCCTGCAGGGTCGGGATCTCGGCGGTGTCGACCACCGCGTGCAACTCGATGCGGTCGGGAAACAACGATAGCCCGTCGTAATGGTTGACAGTGAAGTTCCCCAAGGGGTGCGCGTCGGCCACCGGCCCCCCGAACAGCGTCACCTGCAGCACCAGCATCGCCGCGCAGCCAGTGAGCAGGACCGCCAGCCTCCGCCAGGGGGACAAGCCGTTCAGAGCGGCCCCCCGAGCTCGGCCAGCGTCTGTCGCGCGCGAGGCGCGGCCAACGGCGAGAAGTGCGGGTTGATCATCAGCGCCTGAGACAGCGCCGCGCGAGCATCGGCGGCTCGGCCCAGCGACGTCAGGATCATCCCCCGGTGATAGGCGAAGGTGGCGTTGCGCCAGCCCAGCGCCGCGGCCTTGTCCGCGTAGGCCACAGCGTCGCCATCCCGGCCGTTGACGTGCAACGCCCAGGCGAGCGCATCAGCGCTGAACACACTCTGGCGCCGAGTCCACTCCTGCTGTGCTGCGCGCAGTGCTTCAGCGGGATCGCCGTGGTCGGCAGCCACCTGCGCGGCCAACAGGTCGTCCACCGACCCCTGCGCGGCGTAGAGCTGCTGCTGGGCGGCGAGCACGTCGTACTGTCCGCGGGCTTGCGAGCCCCGTCCCACCGACTCCAGGAGCTCACCGTATTCCAGCAAGTACTGCGGCAACGGCACCCGGGAGGTGATCTGCGCGTAGCCGGCGAGCGCGTCTGCGATCTTGCCCGTGGCGGCGGCCACCTTCGCACTGCCTTGCAGTAGGGCGACGTTGCCCGGTACGGCGAGCAGCCCCTGCTCGTACTGGCTGGACGCCTCCTCGAGCTGACCGGCGTTGAACGCAAGCTCACCGAGGTAGTAACGGCAGAACGCGACGTCGTCCGGGCTGGCTGACACGCCGAGTCCCCGCTCCAGCGCCGAACGAGCGTCTTCGAGGCGTCCGTGCAGCTCGAGGTCGTAGGAAGCCCGGGTGAAGGAGGCGAGTCCTGGGTGGATGTCGAGCATGGACTGGACCGCCGCCCTCGCACCGTCAGCGTCGCCGAGCTGGGTGAGGGCATCAGCGAGGACCCCGTAGACCTCAGCGGTGCGCGGGCTGAGCGCCTTGGCCTGCTCACCCCAGCGCTGACCGGCCGCGAAGTCGTGCCGGGCGTTGGCGAGCTGACCCATGCCGATCATGGCGGGGGCGTTATCGAGGGGCACCACCCGCAGGGACTTCTCCAGCGCGCCCTGGGCCTTGGCGTAGAACGAGGGGTCCGCCGTGATCCGGGCCTGCTCGACGTAGGCGACCCCGAGTCGAGCCCAGGTCACCGAGTCGTCGGGCAGCCTGCGCAGCTTGTCCTGCGTGGCGTAGATGACCGCATTGAGACCCCGGCTACCGACTTGCGGGAGCGCTGATGCGGTGGCAGGAACGGGATCAGCCCGACCCGGGAGCACCCCACTGAGGGTCACCACGGCCAGCACCGCCCCGGCCAGCAGCACAGCGATCGGAACCAGACGACGGAATAGACCGCGATGAACGGTCATCGACCACTCCTCACGCTCACCAGGCAGGCCCTGGGACACCGCCGTAATACGGCGGTGTCCCAGGGACCTCACCATGTCACCGGGCTATCAGGCAGAGACAGGAACCACCGTCCGGCGACGACGTGCGAGCAACACCCCGCCAGAACCGAGCAGCACCAGCGCGGACAGGCCGGTCACCAGCGACATGGGCGGGGAGCCATTCCCCCCACCCCAACCCCCACCAGGTATCAGACCAACCGCACCACCGAGATTGGCCGATTGCGGAATCGCACCACCGGGAACCGACAGCTTGGTGTTGACGCCCTGGTGATGCGGCAGAGCGACATAGGGGAACGTCGCACTGAGAGGCACATCGTTGAAAGGAACGACGTCACCAGCAATAAGAGGATTGACCAGACCGGTCTTGGCGGCGCCCTCCAGGTATAGAACCTCGATGTCGACGACATCATCGGCCAGACGCCGACCGTTCGGGTAACCCTGCCGGTCACCAGCGAGCAGGCCGAGACGGTTCGGCAATACCGCCGGCGGAACAGCGGTGTTCAGCCGCAGCTGCTCAGACGGCACGAACTTCGCGGGGTTGACATCAACGTTGAGAACCTGCGAGTTCAGGTCAGTCTGAATCGGCGCGAGGCTCCCATCCGACATCGGCGCATTCTTCGCGATCCCGGTGAGGAAGAGCTCCGCCAGATCGTGGCGCGGAGTAGCCGGAGCCGGAATAATGCCATAGATCCTTTGGACGAGACGCGGCACCTCGGGGTCGAGCACCCGGTCGAGGAATCCGGGGATGGTGAGATCCACCTCAGGGCTGATCGCGTTGAACGTGTCCTTGAGATCGGTCGGGAGTATCACCTCGTTGACCAACGGGCTGCCCAGGCGCGATACCTGGACATAATCACCAGTCGGCGTGACCTTGCCCGGTGAGAGCTTCAGCGACCTCCGTGAGGTGGAGCTCCACGTGCCGATCACCGGGTTACGGGCAGAGTCGCCACGAAGCACGACATCGGTCACAGGCACCTGAAAGACGATCGTGTTCACGTTGTACCCAGCCACTGTGTCCTGGCCGATCTCGGTCAGGTTACCGCCGTAGAGCAGGTCGAAGACCCGCAAATCCAGGAAGAACGGGTCATCGGCCTGGCCGACGAAGTTCTTCCCGCCACCCTCGACCGGGACCACCGCTTCCCGCCGCAGCTTGCCGTAGTTCGGCATCGACCCCGGGCCCACATTCGACGGCGCCACCGGCGCATCCCGGAGCAGGACCCTGCTCTTCCCGTTCCTGATCTCGGTCAGATTGTAACTCTGCCGGAACAGCAAATCATCATCATTCAGGCTGGTCACCGGCCCGATGTTGTATAGAAACGTGTTGGCCTCGCCGCGGCGATCATCGGTACGGAAATCCCACCGGTAGGTGACGTCGGGCTTACCGTCGCCATCGTTGTCGATGTTGATGTCATGGTGGGTATCCGTGGCCCACGGGTAAAAAGTCGGACCACCATTAGGCTCCTGCAAGGGAAGCCAGTTCGCGACGAACGTCACCGTGTCTGCCTTCTCAGGACTCACGAAGGCATAAAAGTCGGTGTTGTCCGCTTGTGGATCAGTCGCAATCAGCGGAGCTTCCCGGTGACTCGAAGCGCTAGCAGCACCCGGGACCATGGCGAGCGTAATCGTGAGCAATACCGTCCCGGCGACAATCATCACAATCGGGACACGACGCCTCCCCCGAGGCGATCTCGAAAACGCGAGCGGGGACTTAAACATCTGCCATCCTTTCACCGGCACAGAAGAGGAAAGCCCTACCCGAGGGACGCGCACCGGTACGGCGCACACACTGTCAACGGAACCCTCGCCGCCATAACGAGCCCATTACACCCGCGATACGAGCTGTTCTGTCCCCTACACGGGGGAATCCAGCCCACCTCACCCCATCGCCACAGCGGGAACACGGCTCACCGAAGAGCCGGAGAGATCAATAATTCGCGGGCTCAATTGGCCCATTTTTTATATTCGTCCGAGCGCGCTCTACGGTTCGTCACCAGATCGGGCGAACCGCTCAGCACGAGCGGCACACGCACAGCAGCGGCCTTCTTCCCCAGCCGAAGCGGGCCCGGGGCCGCCAGTGCCGGTCAGCTTCCTTGTCTGCCGCGAGGGTCCAGCCCCACGCCGTCTGAGCGATCTCATCGGTGGCCGCCACGCTCCACTGCGTCAGCACCCGGATCTTCTCCGTAGGCAAGTAGCCGTCCGCCAGGTGCAAGGTGATCGCTCGGGCATCCCCGCGATCGTTGGCCTGCCCGACGATGCCGACCACGGCGTCATAGTCCGGGCACCACAGCCCGCCTCCACTGAAGCCGGGTTCGACGGGATACCGGGAGCTGGTATCCAGCCGGACCCAGCCATACCCCCGCGACGCGCCCACCGTCCCGTCCGCCTCGTTGCCCTGCGGGTCGTGACCAGCGAATCCGAAAACCCACCAGGCTCGGTTGACCACATCGGCCGGTTTCGGGCACCGCAACCGTGCCGCTTGCACCCCGGCCGGGATCGGCTCGTCCAGCTCCACCACGGCCAGATCCGCCATCGGATGCTTCGCGGGCCTGACGCCGACCGCGCGCCGCCGAGCAGCGCAGGAGTCCTCAGACATCGGGAAGGCCACCCACAGCTCACCGCGACAGGCGCTGACGACGTGAGCGGAAGTCAACACCCGCCGGTCATCGACCACTACCGCTGTCCCGCGCGGCTCGAAGTCCTCCGCCGAGGTGTGGATCGCCACGACCCAGCTCACGCACAGGGGCGCGGCATCGGGCATCGAGGGCCTCGGCTCAGGTCGCGGCGGCGGGTTTCGGCGTCCAGGTCAACGTGATATCGAAATTGCCTTCGGTAGCGGCCTTGGCGATCAGCCAGTTCGCGGTGCCACTCACCTTGATCCCGAACTTGACCTCGATTTTATCCGGCGATTTTATCCGGCGCGGCTTCCTGCACCCTCGCCAGCACGGCCTGCGCGCCCTCCACCGCCGGCGCCACCGCCTCCAGGATCCGGCCCGCGATCTCATCCGGACCCGCCGGCCGGAAACCCGCGCTCGGCTCGATCTCGAAACGCACGACCGTCCCGTCATCGAGCGCGTAACTGACCACCGCAGCCATCGATCCGCCTTCCTGGCGCAGGTTGTCCCCGACATGACGGTAACGACTCCCCTCATCAGCGAGGCAGCCGGAAGGCGATAGTCCGTTCGACACCCATTCGAGGCGGCGGGCGTTGCCAAAACGTTCCCGTACGGCCTCAGCGAGACGAAGCTGATCGTGGCACATCACGGGCAGGCGATAGGGCAGGTCCGGTGAGACGTACTGCTCCCACTTCGCGGGCGTGAGGGTGTTCGCGGTGGTGGCGCAGATCCGCTGAATTGCCCGGTCGACGTCCATCCCCCACAGGCGAACGGTCTGATCGCGGCTGCCGCCAGTCGGGTCGGGTGAGTGATGCCGGCCGCCTTCCTGGCCGGTGCCCAGATTCGGTCATTGAAGCGGGGTCGCAGGAACGCTCCGCCCTCGGGAGTGGTCAGGATCAAGCGCACCGTGACGGGATCTCCACTTGGGATGCGCCAGGGCAGCGTCACTGGCACGGGTGGGAAGCGCTCCATGTGCTCATCCAGCAGCCGCAGCACGCTGGACGGGAGCGGGACATCGCGGGTCTTGTTGCGCTTGGGCAGGGCGTACGCCTGCTGCCCGTCGATGATCCGCACTTGCCGAACGACATGCACGACCAGGCCCCCGCGGTCGAGATCCTCTGGAGCGAGCCCGAAAAACTCCCCTTGCCGTAGCCCGCAACCAGCGCCGAGCGGAATCACGATCTTGTACCGGTCGGCCAGGGCCAGCCGCATCGCGTTCACCCGAGCACGCGACCAGGGCACGACTTTCTGTGATACGGGCCGGGGTCGGACCACCGTCCGGGCACGGCACGGGTTCTCACGGATCAACTTGTCATCCATGGCCGCGCTAAGGATTGAGGACAGGTGCGCGAAGCAACCCGCTTGGTAACTCGCGGCCACGTTGCGTTCCTGCATGCCCCGGATCCACGCTCGGACATCGGTCGGCCGGATCGACCCCAGCTCGCGCCTCTCGAAAAAAGGCAAGATCTGCGCGTTGAGCCGCCACGTGACGCTGTTCCGCGTGGCGGCATCGAACGTCTGACTATCGAGCCAAGTTCGCACGAACTCGCCGAAAGTAAGCCTGCCCGCATTCGGATCGATGTAGGCCCCCTGGCGCTTATCGCCCTCGACTCTGACTAAGAAGTCCTCTGCTGCCTTCTTCTGCCGGTCGGGGAAACTCACGCTGCGCTCGTGGCCCTCGGGGTCGAGATACCGCACCCGATATCGCTGGCCCGTGCCGTGTCGCGCTGCCTTGACCCGAGCTCGCTCCTTCGTCACCGGGTCCGCAACGATCTGCCACCAGCGATCCTCGATGTGGCCCATAACGTCAGGCCACCTCAAAGCCGAGGCCAGCAAACCAGTTCCGAACCTCAACCGGGTCGTACCGAAGGTGCCTACCGACCTTGCGAACCGGCGGACCCTCGCCCCGCCACTTCCACTGATAGAGGGTCTTCACCGGCACGCGGAGATACAGCGCCGCATCATCGACCGTCCACAACGGATCGATACTCACTGCTTCGCCCATCACGCTGCCTCCTCGATTGCCGAACGGTTCTCGGGTGGTGAACCGCTCGCCATGAGTTGCGCGGCGGTGTATTCGGCTTTCCATCGCTGTCGTTCGGCGATGGCGTGCAGGAGCAGGACGGGCCGGGGTGGAACGTCGGAGTCTGTGGGTGCGGTGCGTTCCCACAGGTACGGCCCGTCCTCTGGACCGTGCCAAGGTTGGATTCCAACCTGCTCCAGGAGTTGCCGAACAAACGCGCCGCGTTCCGCGCGGTGGTCATCAAGGGTTTTGTTCGACCATTTGCGGGAGACCAGGACGCGGCGTCCGGCGATGCCCAGGTGTTCTGGTTTGTGGGCCTTGCCCTTGCGCCGTCCGGGAGTCATGGAGTGCCTGGCGCCGTGGGGTTGGATGCCGTAGAGCAGCCACACCGCACACCGGGGCGAGCAGGGGGTGATCCGGAGTTCGGCGTGGAGCCTATTGGCGTGGTCGCGTTGGGCGTCGGTGGCGTGTTCGCCGAGACCGGCCGCCTGCCCGATGCTCTTGGTCAAATAAACCATCAATCTCTTAATAATTCCTTTACATGGTTCTGACCTGCTTAGATAGGCATCTCACTCAAGAGTAGTGGTGGCAGTACTGAGCTTCCCCCGTAGCACGGACACCTGACCTGAGATGGCCTTGGCCATCAGGAAGGATGCCGTCGTGCCTCCACCTCACCCTGCTGAGTTCCGTCGTCGCGCTGTTGAGTTGGCTCGTACGCGGTCCAAACCGATCGCTGAGTTGGCGAAGGATCTTGGTATTAGTGAGTCGTGTCTGCGGAATTGGTTGGCGCAGGCCGAGGTGGACGACAATGGTAGTCAGACGCGTTTAACCAGCGCCGAGAAAAAAGAGTTAGTCGAGCTTCGCCGGGATAAGCGCAGGCTTGAGCCTGAGGTGGAGGTTCTGAAGCGGGCGGCGGCGTACTTCGCTCGTGAGAATATTCTCCCAAACTGATCTACCCGCTGGTCCGTGAACTCGCCGATGACGATATTGATGTCGCGGTGGCCTGCCGGGTATTGGAAGTGTCACGATCAGGCTATTACGATTAGTGCTCCGTCACCGGTGACCTCCGGCAGGGCGAACTGCAATCCTGTTTCTTTTGCCAGTCGTTCGGGAAGAAGATACTGAACGACTGGACGAAGATATTCGACACGGAGTTCATGCTCGATTATTGGGGAAAATTCGGTTCGACGTTGTCGCATACATTTTTCTCATAGGACTTTCGTTGAGTCAAATTAAAGCGAAACGAACTAGCTCGGGAATTTATGTAGCGTTGCTGGTTTTTTGGATTTCATGGGGCGTTTGGGCGCTGCGGCACCCGTAAACAGTTGATGCAATTCTCTTTTCGCGAAAGAAATACTCAAGTGGTTGCAGGCTGGGCATCTTCTGCGACGGGTTTACGCTGCCTGCCACCAAGGCGGGTGTGCAAGGAATTGGAGCGGGCGTAGAGAGTGGCCTGGTCAGCGGCAGTTCCGGCCGGCCATGATCCAGAAACTTCGGTCTAACGCATGCGATTATGCATAATAGTCGCTACGTGCGGGAGGACAGCCCTGCGGCGCTTCGCCCACAGCGGTTAGGGAGTCACCAGGTCCACGGGTGGGGAGCGCCACCGTCCGGGCTCTGTTTTCCTCCTTCGGTGGCTCAGCTCAGGCATCAGTGTTCTCGCTGCGCGCCGTGCCGTTGCGGATCGCCACTCCTTGGATACTCAGCTGGTTGCGGCGGCCTGAGCGAGGGTCGCCAGTTGGGCCAGCGAGGTGGTGATCATCTCGCGGTAACCGTCGAGCCGGTGGGCCTGGGAGTCGGGCAGGATGACGTGTACGTTGATTCGGGTGCCGGGGCCGTCTTCGGTGAGTTGCCAGACGAAGTCGATGTCGGTGATCTGGCAGGAGATGGTGACGTGCCCCTCGGCGCGGTCGGCGCGCAGCTGCTGGGGCCACGGGAAGTCCGGATCGGCCTGTAGCCAGACGGTGTAGCCGTCCGTGCCGTCGTTGCGCACGGTCTGCATACCGGCCCACCATTCGGGGAACCGGGTCGGGTCGAATAGCAGCTTCCAGACTTCCTCGACGGGCGCATCGGTGCGTCCGCTCAGGGTGAATTCGGGCATTCGGTCTCCTTTGTGTTGATTTCGACGTCGAGCCCGGCCAGCTCGGCGGTGAGCCGGGCGAGCTCTCGGTCTGGTTCGACGAGGCCGACGACCGGTGCCCGGCCGAGGTCGACGAGGTTGGTGGTGTATTCCTGCCCAAGCTGTGGGCGGCGCAGGCGTCGCCACCCCGTGGCGGCCTCGGTCAGCCGTCGGTGGGCCTCAGCGTGGTCTCCGCGGGCCAGGGCGATTAGGCCTTGCACTCGTGCCATCCGGGGGACGAGCGCCCACGGCTGGTCGCCGGATCCAACGGGTTCCAGTGCGGCGAGCCGGATCTCCGCGGCGGCCGCCTCGGGGTCGCCGTTTCGGGCCAGCGCCTCGGCCCGGGTCAGCCGGGTGGCGGGGCGGCTGATCTGGGCGTGCTCGTTGAGCGCGGCGGCCAGCAGGTCGGCGGCCTCGGCGTGCCGCCCGGCCGCCAGCGCGACCAGGCCAGCGTCGTAGCGGGCCAGCGCAGCGAGCGCGGCGGAGTCGAGACGTTCAGCCATCTCGCGTTGCCGGGCGCTAGTGGCCAGTGCCTCGTCGTGGCGATCGAGCCGGGACAGCAGATGGGCGCGGGCGGCCAGGCCGGTCAGGGTGATGACCGGGATGCCGCGGGCGGCCGCCAGGGCGCGGTCGGCCAGCTGAAGCGCGGTCGGTAGGTCGCCGGCGCAGGCCAGTGCGCAGGCGGCGTTGACCCAGATGCTGTAGGCGAGGTCGGGCCGGTCGGCCCGCTCGATCGCCGTCCCGGCCCGCTCGGCGACCGGCACGCATTCCTCGAAACGCCCGAGCCGGATTAGCGCGAACAACCGGACGTGCTCACGGTCGCCGTAGCTGAGGTCGTCCGTCTCGGGTTCCAGCGCCTCGACCTGAGCGAGCAGCCCGCTGACCGCGCTGACGTCCCCGGCGACTGCCTGGGTCCAGGCCAGCCCGAGCAGCGTCTCGGCGCGCAGCGGGGCGGGAGCGTCGGGGGGCATCAGCTCCTGGGCACGCTGGTAGGCGGCCAGCGACGCGGCCGGGTGGCAGATCACCCCGCGCAGCAGCCGGCCCCGCTGGCACCAGGCCGCCGCGCTCTCGGTGACTGACATGGTCTCGACAGCGGCCTGCCACTCACGTTCGAAGTCGTCGCGGCGGCCGAGCCAGGCGTATACCTCGGCCAGCTCGAGCCGGGGTCCGGGATCCGCCGGCGCGCATCTGACGGCCTCGGCCAGAATGCCGCCGCCTCGGGTAGCGCACCGACCGTGCGGGCGTGCCGGCCGGCTTGTTGCCAGCGCGGTCCGGCTAGGTCGGCGCGCCCGGCCCGCTGCAGGTGCCGCGCCACTTCGGCGGCGAGGTGGTCGCCGGACGCTCCGGCGGCCGTCTCCACCGCTAGTGCCAGCCGCTCGTGGCAGCGTTCGGGGTCGAGCAGCTCGGCGCGGGCCGCCTCGGCGAGCAATGCGTGCCGGAACCGCAGGCTGCCGCACTCGCGGCGGACCAGCCCGGAGTCCAGCACCTGATGCTCGGCCTCCGTCCGGTCGGCCAGCTCAAGGGCGGCGATCTCGCCCGCGGTCAGACCCCGTCCGGCCGCGGCGATCGCCTCAGCGAGCTCGCGAGCGCCCGGCGGGAGCGTTCCCAGCGCGGCGCGCACCGCCGCTCGCAAGCTCGATGGTGGGGCGTTGCTGCCAGCGGCCAGCGCCCGGGCGCTTTCCACGGCGAGCAGCGGGTTGCCCTCCGCGGCGGTCACGGCCCGCTCTATGTCGTCCTCGGCCAGTGGGGCGACACTGCACACCACCGCGGCCAGCTCGCCATCGCCCAGCGGACCGAGCTGCACCTCGCTGACCTTGACCCCCCGGCCGGCGAGGTCCGCGACCAGCGCGTCGGCCTCGGCGCGCACCGGCCGGTCGCGGCGGGTCAGCACGAGCATCACCGGCAGCCCGGCCAGCCGCCGCCCGATGTGTGTGGTCAGCTGCAGGCTGACCCGGTCGGCGCGGTGCACGTCTTCCGCCACCAACAACACCGGGCGCCCGGCCGCGGCCCACTCCACGAGCCGGAGCGCGGCGTCGAAGATTCGCAACCGCTCCAGCTCGGGCGCGGCGACTGGCGGGGGCACCCCCGTTCGACCGAGCCCGGTGGCTAGGTCAGGGGCCAACCGGCCCAGCTCCTGCGGCCAGCCCGCGTCCTGCGGGGGGGCCGGCACGATGCGCACCAGCTGGCGAGCCAGCTCCTGCCACACCGCGAACGGCGCCTCGCCACCGACGTCCACCCCGGCCCCAACCGCCACCCGGCCGCCAGCGTTATCCGCGCGCCGGGCCAGCTCGGTGACCAGCCGGGTCTTGCCGATGCCACCCTCACCGGTCACCACGACGACCTGACCGTGACCCTCCCGCGCGGCCGACCACGCCGTGGTCAGCGCCGCCAGCTCACAGGTTCGGCCAAACAGCGGCCGCGTGGCGCCGTCCGGGATTGCGCCAGCCACGGTCGTCGGTCCGCGCAGCTGGGCCAGCACGGCCCGGATGACCGGCCCCGGCGCCACCCCCAACTCGGCGCGCAGCCGCTGAGCGAACGCCCGACCGGTGGCCAACGCCCCAGCCCGGTCACCGGCAGCGGCCAGCCGACGCAACAGCACACAGTGCGCCGGCTCGTCCAGAGGGGTCAGCGCGCAACGCAGCCGCGACCAGCGCACGGCCGTCGCAGCGTCACCACCGGTCTCAGCGCACTCAGCGAGCCGGTCCAGCAAGCCGACGTGTCGGACCTGGTGCTCCGCCCGAGCGCTCCGCGCCCAGTCCTCATCCAAATCAGCCAGCAACTCACCCCGGCACTGCGCGACCGCCAGCCGGTCCTCGCCCGCGGCGGCTAGCGTGGCGATTTCGGCGACGTCGACCCGCAGCGCCTCAGAGCACAGTCCCACGGTGCTCCGCGAGGCCACCAGCGCTTTCTCACCCAGGCTGCGGCGCAGACCCCACACCGCGGTCCGCAGACTTGCCCGCCCCGTCGGCTGCGGCACATCGGGCCAGAACCGGGCGGCCAGCGCGTCGCGATTGTGCAGACCCGGGCGCAGCGCAAGAAACGCCAGCAGCCGCCGCGTGGACCCGGGCACCGACACCGGCTCACCGTCCCGCTCAACAGTCACGGCACCCAGCAACCGCACCCGCAACATCCACCGAGGATAGCGGCGATTGACGCTGCGTTGACATCTCTTTACGACGTAGGGGCCCTTCGGCGGCGTACTCGTCCGCTCCGTGGATGTCGACGTCGAGGACGTCCGCCGGACGCAGCACCGGCATGACGCTGGGTTGACGGTTCCCCCAACGAGCCGCGACGAGGCTGCTGGCGTTGGTAGTCGGCACCTCACCCAAGGAGATCACCATGGCTATTGACCAGGGCAAGCTGAACGAATTCCTCGGTCGGTTCGTCGGCGACCTCGGGGCCACCATGGCCGCCGGGAATATCGTCATCGGGCACCGTCTCGGCCTATACCAGGCGCTAGCCACCGGCCCGGCCACGCCCGAGGAACTGGCCGCGCGTACCAAGACCGACCCGCGCTACATCACCGAATGGCTGCGCGGCCAAGCCGCCGGCGGCTACATCAACTACCAGCCCGAAAACGGCAGCTACGGGCTCAGCGAAGAGCAGGCATTCGCCCTAGCAGACCCCACCGGCGCGGTGTACGCACCGGGTGCCTTCGTGCTGGCGCTCGGCGCCCTGCGCGCCGAGTCCCAGATCACCGAATCGTTCCGCACCGGGGCCGGCATGGGCTGGCACGAACACCACGATGACGTATTTCTGGGCTGCGAGCTGTTCTTCCGTCCCGGATACCTGGCCA
>JBOHFF010000024.1:0-4027 GCA_050699515.1 Pseudonocardiaceae bacterium | reverse complement strand
TCGCCGGACTGGCGGGGATGGGCAAATCCACCCTGCACCGCATCGAGCGCGGAGAGCGCGAGCTGACCCTCTCCGAGATTATTGCCCTCTCCAGCGCGCTGGAGACCGACCCCTCAACGCTGATCAGGGGCGGCGCCTCGGCTTGCATCCCGGGCAGATGGTGATCATCGCGGCGCGCCCTGGGATTGGCAAGTCGACCCTGGGATTGGATTTCGCCCGCTCCTGCTCGGTCGCTCACGGTATGGCCAGCGTAATTTTCCCGCTGGAGATGAGCCGCACCGAGATCGTGATGCGGTTGCTCTCCGCAGAGGCCAGGATCCGGCTGGCGGACATGCGATCCGGCCGGATGAGCGACGATGACTGGACCCGGCTGGCCCGGCGGATAGGCGAGGTCAGTGAGGCTCCGTTGTTCATCGACGACTCGCCGAACATGACGATGATGGAGATCCGGGCCAAGGCCCGGTGGCTCAAGCAGCGTCACGATCTGCGCCTGATAGTCGTGGACTACATGCAGCTGATGACCTCGGGCAAGAAGCTGGAGTCCCGCCAGCAGGAGGTCAGCGAGTTCTGCCCGTGGTCACGATCTCTCAGCTCAACCGTGGTCCCGAGCAGCGCACCGACAAGAAGCCCATGCTGGCCGACCTTCGCGAGTCGGGCAGTCTCGAGCAAGATGCGGATATGGTGATGCTGATTCACCGGCCCGACGGGTGGGAGCGGGACGATCCTCGCGCCGGTGAGGCTGACCTGATCCTGGCCAAGCACCGCAACGGACCGACCACGACCGTGACCGTCGCGCACCAGCTGCACTACAGCCGCTTCAACGACATGGCCCAGGGTTGACCCACTGTAGGTTCCGGCTGGAAATCGCCACCCCAGGTGTTGCGCTGTGAGTGGTGGCGATGGTGTCCTCAGGTGATCTGTTGCCGGTGGGGGGAGGTGTCGGTGGCCAAGGTCTTCGTCAGTCACGCGAGCGAGGATGTGGCGCTAGCCTGCGAGCTGCACCACTGGCTGATCACGATCGGTCACGAGGTGTTCCTCGATCGGGATGTGCGTGATGGCATCGTGCTGGGTGAACCGTGGCGGGAGCGGTTGCAGGAGCGGTTGCGCTGGGCTGACGCGATGGTGTGCGTGGTGAGCTCGGCGTATCTGGCCTCCACCTGGTGTACAGCCGAGGTGGCGATCGCCCAATCGCGGGGCAGCCGGCTGCTGCCGCTGCGAGTGGAGCCTGATCTGGCTCATCCGCTGCTGTCCATGGATGTCCTGCAGTGCGGCGATACGCCGGGGGAGCGGGCGGTCGTGGCGGAGGCGTTGCGGCGCATCGATGCTGCCGGGGGCGGGCTGGCCGGATGACCGTCCCCCGTTCCCGGGGCTGCGCCCGTTCGACATCGGCTGGCATCGGGTGTTTTTCGGCCGCGCCGAGGAGGCCAAGCAGCTGGGGGACGGCTACGATCCGCTGCCCCAGGCACGGCGCTGCTGGTGGTGGGCCCCTCAGGGTCCGGCAAGTCCTCGCTGGTCCGGGCCGGGCTGCTGCCGGAGATCGCCGAGGAGCCGGGGTGGCGGTGCGTGGCGCCGATACTGCCGGGGGCCGATCCCGTCACGGCGCTGGCCCGGGAGCTAGCCGCCATGGCACGGCGGATCGGCGTGGACTGGACAGTGGAACACGTCTGCCAGCGGTTCACCGACAGCGGGCTGACCGGGCTGGCTGACGAGCTGCTGCTGGCCGACCCCGATGGCCCGCAACGGCGCCTGCTGGTGGTGGTGGTGGACCAAGCCGAGGAATTACTCACCCAGAGCGCGCCCGCTGACCGCAACCGGTTTACCGAACTGCTGCGTCCCGCGGTACGCGGTCCAGTGCGCCTGGTGGGCACCCTGCGCCCCAGAATTCCTCGACCAGCTGCTCAGCGACCCAGGATTGACCAGCTTGCCCACCTCCCTCTACCCGCTGCGGCCGCTGCGCCGCGAGGCACTGCGCGCGGTGATCGAGAAACCCGCCCAGCTGGCCGGGATCGAGGTGGACGAGGGCCTGGTGGAGAGGCTGGTGGATGACACCGACAGCGGGGAAGCCCTGCCGCTGCTGGCCTTCACCCTGGCCCAGCTCGCGCAGGACGTCACCCGCGGTGGACGCCTGTCCAGCGCCCGCTACGACCAGCTCGGCAGGGTCCAGGGAGCGCTGATCCGCCACGCCGAGGCAGCCTTGGCCGAGGCGGTCCAGGTGGGGAGTCGTAGCCGGGAGAAGGTGATCGCCGGGTTGCTGCGGCTGGTCACCGTGGACGAGCAGGGCCGTCCCAGCCGGTGGCGGATCCCCCGCCACGACCTTCCGAGGCAGATGGTCACCGAGCTGGACGTTTTCGTCACCCAGCGGCTGCTCACCACCGACACCATCAACGACACCGTCGTGATCGGCGTCGCTCACGAGGCATTCCTGTCCGCCTGGCCCCCGCTGGCCCAGGCGATCGCTGATAATGCCTCGGCCCTGCGCGCCCGACGTGCGGTCGAGCAGGCCGCCACGCAATGGCACGAGAACGGGAACCCGCGGGAGCGGCTGTGGAGCGGGGGCCAACTCGCCGCTGTCCTCACCGACACCGGCGCCCGACTCGCCCCGTCCGGCGCCTCACCCGGAGCACCTGAAGTCTCTGCATCAGCGGCCTCTGCATCAGCCCCGGGACGGCAGCGCCCGTCACGATGGCTACCCCGGCAACGCCGAACGCTGATCACCAGTCGGGTCGACATGAGCCCGACAGCCCGCGAGTTCCTGCGCGCCAGCATCCACCGTGACCGCTTCCGCCGCGGGCGCACCCTCACCGTGCTCTGCGTGCTGCTCGCGGGCGCGCTCCTGGCAGCGAGCATCGCGGCCGGTCAGCAACGCACCGCCCAGCACCAGCTCCACCTCGCCACTGCCCGCCTGCTGATCACCCAAGCAAACACCCTCATAGGGTCCGATCCCGATACCGCGCTGAAACTCAGCCTCGCGGCGCACCACCTCAACCCCAGCGGGGAAACCCACGCCAACTTACTCAACAACCTCACCACCACCCGCTACGCCGGCACCCTCACCGGCCACGCCGGCTGGGTGGTCTCGGTGGCGTTCGCGTCGGATGGGCGGACCCTGGCCAGCGCCGGCGTCGATGGGCGTGTGCGGTTGTGGGATCTGACCGATCCTGCTCGCCCCAGTTCGCTGGGCCCACCCCTGACCGGCCACACCGATGGGGTCAACTCGGTGGCGTTCGCCCCCCACGGGCACACCCTGGCCAGCACCAGTGACGATCAGACCGTGCGGTTGTAGGACCTCACAGGCCTTAATAATCGCCCTCGGCTCGCAGTGAACGCACCAACTGCTCACGTTGCTGTTTTCGACTGCGTGACTCACCCATGGCGCTTCCCTTAGCATGTCGTGCAGCCTCACTCTGTGGGCGGCTTTTACCGGTGGCGGATGGACGCTACCGGATCAGTGTAAACCCCACCAAATCGGTAGGAAAATTCCCAAAGCCGTTGGGAAAATCCCCTGAGTCGATCATGGCTACTCCGGGTGGTAACGACGCTTGGGGCATGGGCACAGTAGCGATCACGGCCCCAGAGCCGGGTTGAACGCTACCTCCTCTGCTTCCGCCGGTTTGGTGTTCTGCGGCTCTGGGTGCCATCCGAGTGCAACATGTCAGGCGAGAGGCGGCTACAGCAGACGTGGAGTATGGGGACAACGAGTCTCGTCAGGGTTTTGAATGGTTCGGTGGTAGTGACCGCAGCAGTGAGCAGACATCTACCGGTACCAGGCACAGTATCCGGCCCGGTACGGCCGTGCCGTCCAGGGTCAATGTCACTAAGTTAGGGCCGCCGAACCGTTCATGATCACCGTTTTGGTGCCGACTTCGACACATTTTGGCACTTTCGCCACCAAAACGGTGTTCATGAGCCACTCTGTCATCCATAGCTAAGTGGCATTGCGTCCAGGGTGCTGGTCTCGGAGATGGGTGATGGTTCTGTAGCTCCTGGAAGGATGGCGGGACGGGCCGAGTGCGTACCTGAGCCCGGT